>NZ_JBJDRG010000002.1:0-913124 GCF_044987325.1 Rhizobium sp. ZW T2_16 | reverse complement strand
TACGCCTTGAATTCACCGAAAAACTTCGTGATCGCAGCCGTCAAAGACGTCTTGCCGTGGTCAACGTGACCGATCGTGCCGATGTTGACGTGAGGCTTATTGCGCTCAAACTTGCTCTTTGCCATTGAATGCTTCCTGTGAACATAGAGGTGGACCCGGAACCGGGTTTGGTGCAGCCGTTTAAGGCTTTCCACTAGAATGCGCAAGACATAATTACGGCGCGCCGGAGTACAAGGGCGCGGGCGCAGAATCGCTGCCGAAATGCCGAGAAATCAAAGCAAAATGCCCGATTTACGGATACTCATGCAAAAATGTCTTCAAGCGTGAAATGGAGCGGGTAGCGGGAATCGAACCCGCGTATTCAGCTTGGAAGGCTGCTGCTCTACCATTGAGCTATACCCGCGGTATGTTTGGTTCCGATCCGGTGACAGAATGGTGGAGGGAGTTGGATTTGAACCAACGTAGGCTGAGCCAACGGATTTACAGTCCGTCCCCTTTAACCACTCGGGCATCCCTCCAGTATTCCGTCTGGATCATGAGACCAAGTTCGTCAGACCCGGTAGCGTGTCGCCCCGTCGTCTGTGGCGGCTATATGACCGCCTCGTTTCCGTCTGTCAACACGACCTTATTGAAAAAATGACGAAAAAATTACGTTGTCCACCGAGCCCCCTGTGGAAAGGCTTTGCCGGACAGATGCGCGCCTATATAAAGCGGCATGAGCACAAAAGACCCCAAAGACAAATCCCCCCGCGACACCCATTACGCGACGCTGCGCCGTGCAGTGCGCGACCAGAAGCGCGAGAGCGGCGAAATCCCGACGCCGCAGCAACAGAGACGCCCGAAGTCCAACAAGGACTGGAAACCACCGCAGCTGCAGCAGGATCAGGTTTTCCTTTATGGCTTGCATACGGTGCGGGCAGCGCTCGACAATCCCGAACGCAAGCTGATCAAGCTTACCGTCACCCAGAACGCCTTCGTCCGTCTGGATATCGGTGATTCTACCGCCCAGCCCTTCCCTGTGGAATTCGTATCGCCTCAGGATATCGACAAGGTGCTCGGCCCCGAGGCGATCCATCAGGGCGTGATGCTGGAGACACGGCCGCTGCCGGTTCGCCGGCTCGATGCGCTTAAAGAGAGCCCTCTCCTTCTCGTGCTCGACCAGGTGACCGATCCGCACAATGTCGGCGCGATCATGCGCTCTGCCGTGGCATTCGGTGCCGGCGCAGTCATCACCACCCAGAGACATAGCCCGACGGAATCCGGTGTGCTTGCCAAATCCGCATCAGGCGCGCTCGAACTGATCCCCTACATCCAGATCACCAATCTCGCCGACGCGCTGAACGAGCTGCACAAGCTCGGTTTTTCGACGATCGGCCTTGATTCGGAAGGACCGGCACCGCTGGAAGAAACGCTTTCCGGCGACAAGGTCGCCCTGGTGCTCGGATCCGAAGGCAAGGGCATTCGGCAGAAGACGCGGGAAACGGTTTCTGCACTTGCTCGCCTGGACATGCCCGGCGCGATCAAATCGCTCAATGTCTCCAACGCTGCGGCAATCGCGCTTTATGCAACGCGTCTGCATCTGACGAAGGCATAGCCGCCTGCACTGAAACATTAGGCAGCACTGATAAATCCATCCTCGCGCAAGCCTTCCGTGATCACTTCCTAATATTAAGTTGGGGAGATGCGCATGGAAACAGGAGCATGGAAAAATCCCGTCGTGATCGAGATGTATGGCCGACCGGGAACGGTGATCGTCACCGGCACGCTCGATGCGGCGCTGATGCTGATCGGCGCCTGGCCGACAAAACGGACGGAAACTCACATCGCGGCGGTCTTATGCTGCCGCGATGTGTTGGTGGGCCAGGCTGATGCGGCGCTTGCCCGCGTCAACTTCATCGAAGCAGCGCTCGAAGCCGGTTATCGGATCGAACCGGAGACCTTTCTGGGCGATCGATGGGATTTCACTCCGCCGCCCGAGGCGAATACTCGCCCCGCACTCGGGCTGGCCGAGATGATACGAAAGCGCGCAACGGCCACCGTCGACAGGCATGCCAACGCGGTACCGAACGAAACTCATCAACCGGAACTCGTCGCGGTCGCCACCAGACAACCGTCAATTTCAGCGGAGGAAAGCCAACGTCTCCGTCTCAGGGATCTCGTGGCGCGGCTTCTTCAGCTGCTCGGTCTAATTGGAATCGAAATCGGGCGATCGATCTTCATGCCACTCGGGTTTGGCATGGCACGACGCACGAATCGGCAGCCGCAGTAAACCCACCAGCGACTTCCGGCTGACCAGATGGGATAGTGACGCGGTCAGCAGCCGCAGGCAAATAGCCTGCCTGAAGACTCCCCTCGCACGCAAAATCGTGGCATGGGATGTGATCATGACGATCAGCCAACCAATATCTTCATCGTGGAAGTCGATAGCCGCTGTCTTTGAGAAGGCCGCGCTTGAAGCCGGCCGGCCGATTCTTGCCATCCACCGGGCAGGAGCGCACGCGCGCTACAAGGCCGACGCCTCGCCGGTGACCGAAGCGGACGAGCAGGCTGAGGCCGTCATTCTGTCGGAACTCCATAAAAGCTGCGTCGGCATTCCGATCGTTGCGGAAGAACAGGTTGCAGCGGGCCACATTCCGGATATTGCGAGCAAGGCCTTCATCCTCGTCGATCCGCTCGACGGAACGAAGGAATTCATCAACAGGCATCCCGACTTCACCGTCAACATCGCCCTGATCGAGAATGGCATTCCGGTTATCGGCTTCGTCTATGCGCCGGCGCTCGAGATCGCCTATGTGGGCCACCCAGAAGGCGCCGAAAAGCTTTGGGTCGATGAAGAGTTTCGCATCTCCCGGCGCGAACCAATGCGCGCCCGCACAACGCCCGTTCCGAGCATAGCCGTGGCGAGCCGCTCCCATCGTTGCGCCCAGACCGACGATTTTCTCAATCGCTGTGGCGCGAAGGAGATCAGAACCGTCGGTTCATCGCTGAAATTCTGCCTGATCGCCGAGGGCGTTGCCGATATTTATCCCCGCTTCGGCCGAACCATGGAATGGGACACGGCAGCAGGCGATGCGGTACTGCGAGCCGCCGGCGGCATCACGGTCGATCTTGCGGGACAGCCGCTGGTTTACGGCAAGACGGGGCGCGACGGATACGCGGATTTCGCCAACCCGGATTTCGTGGCGCGATGTGGCGGCGGCACTTAGGCTTCACAGCCAATGTATGGGCTGTGCGATCTACCAGCATTTAAGTAGAAAAGTGGTGCCCCCGACAAGGTTCGAACTCGTGACCCCCTGATTACAAATCAGGTGCTCTACCAACTGAGCTACAAGGGCATCCACTGGGTGCGGGAATTACCATATTTTATTCTGCTGTAAAGCGAAAACGTCGCAGCGGAACAGATTTGTCCAGTATCTTCAACCGTGAAGGACGGTTGGCGGGGGCCAGAGCGCTTGTCGGGCCGCTGTCTTTTCCTGTACCAATGCTGCGCCAGAGGCTGTTGATCCTCGGGTGATCGACAAATTCAGCCAACGCCATTGAGGGCGGCCCCAAGGGGCTTCATTCAGGGCGACGTTTCAAAGGTCCGCCTTTTCATGCCCATTCATTGCGAGACGTTATCCTTTATCGCGTCCCCGGCAGCCGAGGCGCAAGCGGCGCTGGAGGAACTCACCCGGCTTTACGGCAATCGGCCGGTCGGCGAGGCCGATGTCATCGTGGCACTCGGTGGCGACGGCTTCATGCTACAGACACTGCATGAAACGATCACGTCCGGGCCGCGCGTTTATGGTATGAACCGCGGATCGGTCGGCTTTCTGATGAACGATTATCGCGTGGAAAATCTTCCGGAGCGAATCTCAGTTGCAGTCGAGAACGAGTTTCATCCGCTGAAAATGACGACGACGGATACCGACGGCGCGATCTCCACTGCGCTTGCCATCAACGAAGTCTATCTGTTCCGCCAGTCCTATCAGGCAGCCAAGCTCAAGGTCGAGGTCGATAGCCGCGTCAGGCTCGACGAACTGATCTGCGACGGCGTGATGGTTGCCACACCTGCGGGGTCGACGGCCTATAATCTATCTGCCCACGGGCCGATCCTGCCGCTCGAGGCGCCGCTTCTGGCGATGACGCCGGTTTCGCCCTATCGGCCGCGGCGCTGGCGCGGCGCGCTTCTGCCCAATCATGTCTGCGTCGACATCAGCATTCTCGAGCCGGAGAAGCGGCCCGTCAACGCGGTTGCCGACAACGCCGAGGTCAAGTCGGTGCTGCATGTGCGCATCGCCCAGTCCACAGAGCTGACCGCACGCATTCTCTCCGATCCGGACCATTCCTGGTCCGACCGCATTCTGGCGGAGCAGTTCAGCAACTGAAACGGCATGATTCGTCTGGGCGTTCGCCGACGAGGCCACCTCGCCACAAGACAAACAAAAAAGCCGGACTTTCGCCCGGCTTTTTTCGTTTATGTGAAAGCGGATCAATCGACGTCGGCGACATCGACATCCGGCTTGCCGCTGATGCGGTGCGCGAGGGCCGCTTCCATGAATTCGTTCAGGTCGCCATCTAGCACGTCGTCCGGCGCCGTCGAGGAAACGCCGGTGCGCAAATCCTTGACCAACTGGTAGGGCTGCAGAACGTAGGAACGGATCTGGTGACCCCAGCCGATATCGCTCTTGGACGCGGCTTCGGCATTGGCTGCCTCTTCACGCTTCATCAATTCGGCTTCGTACATGCGGGCGCGCAGCATTTCCCAGGCCTTGGCGCGGTTCTTGTGCTGTGAGCGTTCCTGCTGGCAGGCGACCACGATGCCGGTCGGGATATGGGTGATACGCACGGCCGAGTCGGTCGTGTTGACGTGCTGGCCGCCAGCACCCGACGAACGATAGGTATCGATGCGGCAATCGCTTTCGTTGATCTCGATATTGATCGAGTCATCGACGACCGGATATACCCAGATCGACGAGAAGGACGTGTGCCGCCGCGCATTCGAATCGTAAGGAGAAATACGGACAAGGCGATGCACGCCCGATTCTGTCTTCATCCAGCCGAAAGCGTTGTGGCCCTTGACGAGGATCGTCGCGGACTTGATGCCGGCTTCTTCACCGTCATGCACTTCGAGAAGCTCGACCTTATAGCCAGAGCGTTCGGCCCAGCGCGTATACATGCGAAGCAGCATGTTCGCCCAGTCCTGGCTCTCGGTGCCGCCAGCGCCGGAATGCACTTCGACATAGGTGTCGTTGGCATCCGCCTCGCCGGAAAGCATGGCTTCCACCTGACGACGTGCAGCTTCGGTCTTCAACGCCTTCAAGGCAGCTTCGGCATCCTTGACGATGTCGTCGTCGCCTTCCTCTTCACCAAGCTCGATAAGCTCGATGTTGTCGGCAAGCTGCTGCTCCATCGCCCTGACACCACCGATGCTGTCATCGAGCTGTTGACGCTCGCGCATCAGCTTCTGAGCTTCCTGCGCATCGTTCCAGAGGGTCGGATCCTCTGCCTTGTTGTTCAACCAGTCCAGTCTTCTTACAGCCTGGTCCCAGTCAAAGATGCCTCCTCAGCAGGCTTATGGCCTGCTTGATTTCGTCGACAACATTCAGCATTTCCGCGCGCATGGCGTATTCTTCTCTCTCTGTGATCTCTGAGGGATTAAGATGCGGTGGGACATAGTTGCGCCGGGGCCGGATGTAAAGGCCGCCCCGGCCGCCGAGCGCTCAGACCAGGTCAGTAGAGACCCGAGGCACCGGAGGTGATGGCCTGCTGGGCCTGAGGCGACGAGTCCAGAATTTGCTCCTGGGTCATGTATTCGCCTTCGCCGATGACCTGGAAGACATCGGCCGGGCCGGTGCCAGGCTTGAAGGCTTCGACAATCGTATCGGGCTCGCCGTCAAAGGCCATCATGCCGGTCTTGCGGTTGACCGCGATGAACTTCATGCCATCCGGCACCTGGAATTTTTCGGCTGGCATGAGCTTTGCCGCCTGCTCCAAGAACGTTCCGAAGATCGGCGCGGCCAGGCCACCGCCGGTCGCACGGGCTCCAAGCGGAGCCGGCGTGTCGAAACCGAGATAAAGACCTGCAACGATGTTTGGCGTGAAGCCGACGAACCAGGTGTCCTTCGCATCGTTGGTGGTACCCGTCTTGCCGGCAACTGAACGATCCTTGACCGGAATCTTGCCGGCGGCGCTGCCGCGCTGAACGACACCTTCCATCATCGAGGTGATTTGATAGGCGGTCATCGGGTCGAGAACCTGCTCGCGATTGTCTACGAGGACCGGCTCTTCCTGATTTGCCCATCCTTTGGCATTGCAGGCTTCGCAGCCACGCTCCTCGTGGCGGAAAATCGTCTTGCCGTAACGATCCTGAATGCGGTCGATGACGGTCGGCTTGATCTGCTTGCCGCCATTCGCGATGACGGCATAGGCCGAGACCATGCGCATGACCGTCGTTTCACCGGAACCGAGCGCCATCGGCAGATAGGGTTGCATCTTGTCATAGATGCCGAAGCGTTCGGCATATTCGGCCACGAGATCCATGCCCATGTCCTGCGCGAGGCGCACGGTCATCTGGTTACGGGATTTTTCGATACCGGTACGCAGCGTTGCCGGCCCGGTGCCATCCTCTTCGCCGTAGTTGGACGGACGCCAGACCTGGTTGCCGGAAACGATTTCAATCGGCGCATCGAGGACGACGGATGCCGGCGTATAGCCGTTGTCGAGTGCCGCTGCATAGACAAATGGCTTGAAGGAGGAACCGGGCTGACGCATGGCCTGCGTGGCGCGGTTGAATTCCGACTGCGAATAGGAGAAGCCACCGACCATGGCCAGAACGCGGCCGGTATTCGGGTCCATGGCAACAAAACCGCCCTGAACCTTCGGAGGCTGGCGCAGGCGATAGGCGTTGCCGCCGGCTTTCAGCGGCTCGACATAGATCACATCGCCGGCCTTCAGCACGCCATCGGGGCCTTTTGCGGTCTTGCGCTCGTTGGCAGCATCCCGATAGGCCCATTTCATGTCTTCGGCGGCGATCGTACCGGTCTTGCGTTCCGGATCAGTCTTGTTGCCATTCTGGGATTCCAGACCGATTTCCACATCATGCGCGGAGGCACTGAGCACGACGGCGATCGTCCAATCGGGCACGTCGCGCAATTCCGGAACCTTGTTTTCGGAGAGAAGCTTGCCAAGCGACAAGGCCCAGTCCGGAGAGGTTTCAATCGAGGCAAGCGCCCCGTGGAAGCCGCGGCGCTCATCGTAATCGACGAGAGCGTTCTGCATCACGCGGCTGGCGATGACCTGTAGATCGGGATCGAGCGAGGTGCGTACCGAAAGCCCGCCTTCGTAAAGCGCCTTGTCGCCATAGCGCTCGATGAGCTGGCGGCGGACGGCTTCGGAGAAATATTCCGACGCCATAACGCTGCCTGAACCGCGGCGCGGCTTGACGCCGAGCGGCTGGGTCTTAGCTTCATCGGCATCAACCTGGGTGATGTAGCCGTTCTCGGCCATGCGATCGATAACCCAGTTGCGGCGCTCGAGTGCTGCCTGTTCGTGGCGGAACGGATGATAGTTGTTCGGCCCCTTGGGCAGGGCTGCGAGATAGGCGGCTTCCGCCGTCGTCAGCTCGGTCACAGATTTGTCGAAATAAGTGAGCGCTGCGCCGGCGATGCCATAGGCGTTCAGGCCGAAGAAAATTTCGTTGAGATAAAGCTCGAGGATCTTGTCCTTGGAATAGGCCTGTTCAATGCGGAAGGACAGGATCGCTTCCTTGATCTTACGGTCCATCGTCTGGTCGGCGGAAAGCAGGAAGTTCTTTGCCACCTGCTGGGTGATCGTCGAGGCGCCTTCGGGGCGACGGCCCGAGCCGATGTTCTGCAGGTTGTTCAACACCGCACGGGCAAGGCCGAAGGGATCGACGCCCGGATGGTTGTAGAAATTCTTGTCTTCAGCGGAAAGGAACGCCGCCTTGACGCGATCGGGAATGGCCTGGATCGGCAGGAACAGACGGCGTTCGCGCGCATATTCCGACATCAGCGCGCCGTTACCGGCATGAATGCGCGTCGCGACCGGCGGCTCGTAGGAGGCCAGCACTTCGTAGTCGGGCAAATCCTTGGTCATGCCAGTCAAATAGATGGCAGCAGCCGCGGCAACGCCCAAAAAGAGCACGCAGGCCATTCCAAAGAAATATCCAATCAGTCTGATCATATCTGAGCTACCGTTCAGCTTTCTCTCGGCGCGGAAAGCACCATCGCACGCCAACAGGCCTTTTGCACGACGTTTGCGTCAGTGCAAGGGAGACCGGATCAACTCCGCGAAACCGGAGACCGTACGAAATCTATTACCGCGACCTGCTCTTCGAATGTGAGGAAAGTAGGGCTTTTCACAGGTAATTCCGTATCTTCGCGATGCTTCAAGGTAATCGCTGGACCGATGTGGCATCGTAGCCACGTCGATTGCCCTGCCCTCACCCGCCATTGGCTACGGAACGGCGGCGGTAACGATCGACGGCATCGGCAACAAGTCTCGCCACCCTGGCTCTCCAGGCTTCATCGAGCAGAAGCTTCTCGTCCTCAGGGTTTGAGAGGAAACCCATTTCCAGAAGGACCGACGGAATGTCCGGCGCGCGCAGGACCTGGAAATTGGCCTGCCGGTGCGGATTGTTGATCAGACCGACCTGACCTTCGAATGATTTCACAACGTTATCGGCGAGCGCGACTGAGAATGCCTGGGTTTCGCGACGCGTTAGGTCGAGCAGGATATCGGCAACTTCCGGCGGGCCGCTCTCGATACTGAAACCGGCCAACTGGTCGGAAAGGTTTTCCCGGACAGCCAGATTTTCAGCCATACGGTCAGAAGCCTTGTCGGAAAGCGTATAGATGGTCGCGCCGCGAATGTCCTTCTGCGCCAAGGTGTCGGCATGGAGAGATATGAAAAGATCGGCGTGTTTCTGCCGGGCAATCGTGACGCGCTGCGACAGCGACAGGAAGGTGTCGTCCTCGCGGGTCAGGAAAGCCTTGACGCCCTCAACCTTGTTCAGACGCTCGGCAAGCAAACGAGCAAAATCCAGCGTCACCGTCTTTTCCGGCGTCTTCGTCGTCGCACCGCTCGCACCGGCATCGATCCCGCCATGCCCGGCGTCGACTGCAACGGTAAAGACCCCATCCTCGATGACCGGCCCGACATCCTGTGGCGGGACGGCAGCAGAGGTATTCCAGTCCTGCAACTTGAGAATTTCGGCAAACTGTTCCTTGCTGGTCATCTCGGCATCGAGCACCAGCCGAAAGCCCCTCTCCTCATTCTTCTGCACCTCGGCCATGACAAGCTTCACCGGACGATTGACGGTGAACACCATGCGGGCGCTGTCGCTGCCCATCGTGCCGTAACGAATATCCTTGAACAGACCGCGTGGAGCAAGATCTGCGGCGGGAAAGCCGAAGGCGGAAGCGGAGAGATCGACGATTATCCGCTCAGGGCTATCGACATAGTGAATGACGAATTCAGGTTTCTGTTCGAAATCGATGACGACGCGGGTACGGGCATCATCGCCGGCGACTCTTGCTGAAAATGCAAGTATGGGTTGCTGAGATGCATAAGAAGCGGTCGAGACGGGGAACAGAGCCAGAATTGCCAGAAGACCGATTCGGCTGGCGATTCGCAGTTTTTTCGCCGCAACAGGCATCAGGATCGCCTTGCCGATCATCAACACTTCATTCAATTTCAAGCCGTATCCCGCCTCTTTATCCTCCATGCAGCGCCTTTCCGCACATGAAAGGCCTGCATTTCAGGCATTTCTGTTACAAAGCCCCAGAATCGACGTTGCAACACCACTTTCGATAAGGCCGCTAAATCCATCCACAATATGGCGGATACGGCTTTTCCCTTGCTATTGTGACAGATAAACCATACAAAGCCAGTGAGGTTAGAGGGTTGACGGGATAGTCTGCCGATGGGCTTGCCAGCCTTAAAGGACTGGCGCCAAGTACCGGTAAACATCCGCCGTCGCAACTCTTGACCTTGCGTAACCGATCACTCCGGCTACGGCCGGAAAAATGCCGGGTGGCACGCCACCCACCGCTCGCACGGAGCACCCCATCGGACCCGCAAGGGTTCAGTTATCGTCATTCTCGCTTGGTCCTTAATGTTGCGGCAAATTTTTCAAGTCTCGGAAAGAAGGAAGAAGCCCACGGCTTCGCTGCCTCTCCGCTTGCCGTCTCGCCTTGACCCCGCGGGATCACCCTTATCCGGCGTCATGACCGTTGTGCATAACGAGCCTGTCCTCGCGGCAGGCTTTCGTGCATTTGTACGGCGGCGCCGAGGAGCAGAATTTCAATGGCAGACAAAATGCTTATCGACGCGTCTCACGAAGAGGAGACGCGCGTAGTCGTCGTACGCGGCAACCGCATCGAAGAATTCGATTTCGAATCGCAGCACAAGAAGCAGATCCGGGGCAATATTTACCTCGCCAAGGTAACGCGCGTCGAACCCTCGCTTCAGGCGGCCTTCGTCGATTACGGCGGTAACCGTCACGGCTTCCTGGCCTTTGCGGAAATCCACCCTGACTACTACCAGATCCCGCTCGCGGACCGTCAGGCCCTGATGCAGCAGGAAGCGGAAGACCAGCGCAAGATCGCCGAGGCAGACGCCGCCGATCCGGTGGTGGACCTAGCCAACGAGGAACAGCCAGATGTCGGCATTCCGGCGGCTGAAGCCCCTGTGGCTGCTGAAGCCGTAGAGGCCAAGGAAGCTCCGGTCGCCGAGGCTGCCGCTGAAGCCGAACCTGAAAAGAAGGCCAAGCCGAAGCGCACCCGTTCGCGCAAGAAGGCGGTGGAAGCCGCTCCGGAAGAAGCTGCGGCCACCGCAGAAGCTGCTGAAAGCGCACCTTCCGACGAAGCCGACGATTCGACGCCAGAAAGCATGGCGGCGATGATCGATACCGATTCGATTTCCGAAGATGTCGATGCCCGCCGTGGTCGTGACAGCGACGATGATGACGACGATGACGACAACCACGAAAAGGAAGTGATCGAATCCGTCGGCGCCGAAGACGCCATGGAAGAGGTTCCGGATCGCGTCGTGCGCAAGCCGCGCAAGCAGTACCGTATCCAGGAAGTCATCAAGCGCCGCCAGATTCTGCTCGTGCAGGTCGCCAAGGAAGAGCGCGGCAACAAGGGTGCGGCTCTCACCACCTATCTGTCGCTTGCCGGCCGTTATTCGGTTCTGATGCCGAACACTGCGCGTGGTGGCGGTATTTCCCGCAAGATCACCCAGCCGCAGGACCGCAAGCGCCTGAAGGAAATAGCCAAGGAGCTCGACGTGCCGCAGGGCATGGGCGTCATCCTGCGTACTGCCGGCGCCAACCGCACCCGCGTCGAGGTCAAGCGCGACTTCGAATACCTGATGCGCCTGTGGGAAAACGTCCGCACGCTGACGCTGCAGTCGACCGCGCCTTGCCTCGTTTATGAAGAAGGCTCGCTGATCAAGCGCTCTATCCGCGATCTCTACAACAAGGATATCAGCGAAATCGTCGTTTCCGGCGAAGAAGGCTATCGTGAAGCGAAAGACTTCATGAAGATGCTGATGCCGAGCCATGCCAAGGTGGTTCAGCCTTATCGCGACCTGCATCCGATCTTTGCCCGCTCCGGCATCGAGGCGCAGCTTGACCGCATGCTGCAACCTCAGGTGACGCTCAAGTCCGGTGGATACCTGATCATCAACCAGACGGAAGCGCTGGTGGCTGTCGACGTCAATTCCGGCCGCTCGACCCGCGAGCACTCGATCGAAGACACGGCACTGCAGACGAACCTCGAGGCCGCCGAAGAAGTTGCCCGCCAGCTTCGCCTGCGTGACCTTGCCGGCCTGATCGTCATCGACTTCATCGACATGGAAGAAAAGCGCAACAACCGCGCCGTCGAGAAGAAGCTGAAGGATTGCCTGAAGAACGACCGCGCCCGCATCCAGGTCGGCCGAATCTCACATTTCGGTCTTCTGGAAATGTCGCGTCAGCGTATCCGCGCTTCGGTTCTTGAATCGACAACGCAGATCTGCTCGCATTGCGGCGGAACCGGCCATGTCCGTTCGCAGTCTTCCGTTGCCCTGCACGTGCTGCGCGGCATCGAAGAATATCTGCTGAAGAACACCACGCACGACATCACCGTGCGCACCACTCCGGACATCGCGCTCTTCCTGCTGAACCACAAGCGCGGCACCGTGGTGGATTACGAAAACCGCTTCGGGGTCTCGATCTTCATCGAATCCGATGTCAGCATCGGCTCGACCCATTTTGCGATCGATCGCGGCGAAGCCGTCGAGAACCCGATCAAGATTGAAAGCCTGATGCAGTTTGCCGCCATCCCTGTCGAGGAAGACGATGATGTCGTCATCGACATGGAGGAGGACGAGGAAGAAAACGATATCGAGCCAGCCAAGGCTGTCAGCAAGCCGGAACGCGCCGAGGGCGACGACCAGAACGGCCGCAAGCGCAAGCGTCGTCGTCGTCGTCGTAACCGTAACGGCGAACGGAATGGCGATGCCCAGACACAGGGCAGCAATATCGACGAAATCTCCGAGGACGCCGAGGATGGTGACGACGAGAGCGAAGACGATGCCGCCGAAGTCTCCGCAACCTCCGAGGTTTCCGCAGATTCGGAGACGGACGAAAACGGCCGTCGCAAGCGCCGTCGCCGCGGCAAGCGTGGTGGTCGCCGTAACCGCAATGGCGAGGACGGTGTAGAAGCCGGCGCGGAAGATGATTCGGACAACGAAGGTGAAGAAACCCCTGTGGCCGAAGTTGCCGAAGTGGTCGAGGCTACGATTGAAGCCGTAGAACCTGCTCCGGCAGAAGCGATTGCGGAAGCTGCACCGGCTGAAGTTGCAGCAGAGGCAGAAGCTCCGGCAAAGCCGAAGCGTGCACGCCGTAGCAAGAAGGCCATCGAAGCCGAAGCTGCTGCCGCAGTTGCAGCCACAGAGGCGGCAGAGGTTGTTGCCGAAACTGTGGAAGCCGCTCCGACAGCCGAGATCAAGGTCGAAGAGCCTGCAACCGAGACCGCACCGGTCGAAGCAACGCCGGCAGCCGATGAAGACGCCAAGCCTGCCCGCGCGAACCGTGCCTCTAACATCTCGTCCTCTAGCGAGGCTGTGGTGAAAAGCTCTGAAGGCAATTCAACGCCGGAAGGTGACGCTGACCAAGCCAAGCCGAAAAAGGCCGGCTGGTGGCAACGCCGCGGATTCTTCTGATCCGCAACTGACTTGATGTAAAAAAATGGCCGCTTATGCGGCCATTTTTGTTTTTGGCTTTCCGGTCTCAACCGTTGGGGAATCGGTTTAGGAAACAGCCGCAAGCTCCTGTATGTGGTTGCCTATCGGAATCTCCGTGGTCCAGTTGCCTTACGGAGATTTGAAGCCTTGATCGTGCCGCGATGCACATTTCCTATTTCCCGGATGCGCCGGCTGGCTTAGCCTTGCGGCACAATTACGCCGGCGTCACGAGATTCGTGGCGCAAAGCTTCAAGAGGAATTTCATGACGCGCCTGTTCAAAACCTTCGCCGCAGGAGCGGCGATTGCCGCTTCTCTCGCTGCAGTACCGGCCGTTGCGCTCGACGACAGCCAGAAGAAGGAAATGGGTGCGTTCATCCGAGAATATCTGATCCAGAACCCCGAGGTCATGATCGAGGTCCAGAACGCATTGGAAGCGAAGCAGCAGGCGCAGCGGACGGATCAGTCGACTAAGGCGGTTGCCGCCAACAAGGACGAAATCTTCTCGTCTCCCAATGACATCGTGCTTGGAAACCCCAAGGGGGATGTGACGGTGGTCGAGTTCTTCGATTACAATTGCGGCTATTGCAAACGGGCCATGAGCGACATGGACGACATTCTTGCGAAGGACAAGAATATCCGTTTCGTGCTGAAGGAATTTCCGATCCTTGGCCCGGATTCCTTGGCGGCGCACAAGGTGGCCGATGCGGTGCGCATTCTCGCACCTGAAAAGTATCCGGAATTTCACCGCGAACTTCTCGTCGGCCAGGAGCATGCCTCCGAAGCAACGGCGATTTCCGTTGCGACCGAACTCGGCGTCGATGAGGCCAAGATTCGCAAGACGATGACCGACAAGCCAAATGACGACATCGTTCGGCAGGCCTATCAGCTGGCAAACGCGATCGGAATCACCGGCACGCCGAGCTATGTCGTGGGCGATGAAGCGGTGTTCGGCGCCGTCGGCCTGCAGCAGATCGAGGAAAAGGTCGGCAATGTCCGCTCTTGCGGCAAGGCAAGCTGCTGAGACCGGCCTGCTTTCCGACTATCTTTGACGAATTGCGAATCGATTAGTGGACCAGCGGCGTTTCGGCGCGGCAGGGGCTTTCCCTTGCCGGCCTACCGGTCTATAGGTGGCCGCTGAATTCGGATGGAACATAAGATCGGTATGAGCAAGACGATTTTCGTCCTCAACGGCCCAAACCTCAATATGCTTGGCAAAAGAGAGCCGGGCATCTACGGCGGGCAAACGCTGGATGACGTTAAGCAGCAATGCATTGCAGCGGGCAAAGAGCTTGGTTTCGATGTCGATTTTCGGCAGAGCAACCATGAGGGAACGCTGATCGACTGGGTTCACGAAGCCGGCGACAAGGCCGTCGGCGTCGCCATCAATGCCGGTGCCTATACGCACACATCGATCGCGCTTCACGACGCGATCAAGGCGGTGTCGGTACCGGTCATCGAGCTGCACATCTCGAATGTTCATGCACGGGAAGAGTTTCGCCATCACTCGATGATCGCGCCGGCTGCCAAGGGCGTCATCTGCGGCTTCGGCACGGCGAGCTACATTCTGGCGCTCCATGCCTTGAAATACACAATCGCCTGACAAGATAGAACAGAACAATAGGGTTTGCCATGTCTGAGAAGAAGAACGGGATCGACAAGGGACTGATCCGCGACCTCGCTGACATCCTCAACGATACCGATCTCACCGAGATCGAAGTCGAGCAGGACGATCTGCGCATCCGCGTTTCGCGCGCTTCGGCAATGCAGTACGTACAGGCGCCGATCGCGGCAGCCGCCCCGGTTGCAGCCGCAGCACCCGTTGCCGCCGCTCCGGTAGCAGCACCTGTCGCAGCTGCCGACAACAAGAACGCGGTTACCGCACCGATGGTCGGCACGGCTTACCTGTCGCCTGCTCCGGGCGCAAAGGCATTCATCGAAGTCGGCGCGACCGTCAAGGAAGGCCAGACGCTGCTCATCATCGAAGCGATGAAGACCATGAACCAGATCCCCGCGCCGCGCTCAGGCAAGGTCACTGAAATTCTGGTCAACGACGCGCAGCCCGTGGAATACGGTCAGCCGCTCGTCATCGTCGAGTAAGGCGCTTTTTATGATTTCCAAGATCCTCATAGCCAATCGCGGTGAGATCGCGCTGCGTGTCCTGAGAGCCGCCAAGGAACTCGGCATCGCAACCGTCGCCGTGCATTCCACGGCCGATGCGGACGCCATGCATGTCCGCCTCGCCGACGAGAGCGTGTGCATCGGCCCTCCGCCGTCGCGCGAGAGCTATCTCAACATCCACCAGATCGTTGCAGCCTGCGAGATCACCGGCGCTGACGCCGTGCATCCGGGCTACGGCTTCCTGTCGGAGAATGCCAAGTTCGCGGAAATCCTCGAAGCGCATGGCATCACCTTCATCGGCCCGACCGCCGAACATATCCGCCTGATGGGTGACAAGATCACCGCCAAGCAGACGGCCGTAGAACTCGGCATCCCGGTCGTTCCGGGCTCCGAAGGCGAAGTCACGCCTGAAAACGTCATGGACATCGCCAGGGAGATCGGCTTCCCGGTCCTGATCAAGGCGACCGCCGGTGGCGGCGGACGCGGCATGAAGGTCGCCAAGACCGAAGCCGACTTGCAGGAAGCGTTCGACACCGCCCGCACCGAAGCGCTCAATGCTTTCGGCAATGGCGCAGTCTACATGGAAAAGTACCTCGGCAAGCCGCGGCACATCGAAATCCAGGTGGTCGGTGACGGCGAAGGCAATGCGATCCATCTCGGTGAGCGCGACTGCTCGCTGCAGCGTCGTCACCAGAAGGTCTGGGAAGAAGCCAATTCCCCTGCCCTGACGGTCGAGCAGCGGATGAACATCGGCCAGATCTGCGCCGACGCAATGAAGAAGATGAAGTATCGCGGTGCCGGTACGATCGAATTCCTCTACGAAAACGGCGAGTTCTATTTCATTGAAATGAACACCCGCCTGCAGGTGGAACATCCGATAACCGAAGCGATCACCAATATCGATCTCGTTCACGAGCAGATCAGGGTCGCTTCCGGCGAGGGACTTTCCGTTTCCCAGGAAGAAATCCAGTTCCAGGGCCACGCGATTGAATGCCGTATCAATGCCGAGGATGCGCGCACCTTCGTGCCGTCACCCGGCACGATCACGCATTTCCATGTACCTGGCGGTCTCGGTGTTCGCGTCGATTCAGGCGCATATGCCGGCTACAAGATCCCGCCTTACTACGACAGCCTGATCGGCAAGCTGATCGTGCATGGCCGTACCCGTGAGGAATGCATGAGGCGGCTGCGCCGCGTGCTCGACGAGTTTGTCGTCGACGGTATCAAGACGACGCTGCCCCTCTTCCGGGATCTGGTCGACAACCCGGATATCCAGAAGGGTAACTACGACATTCACTGGCTGGAAAACTATCTGGCTGGCGGCGACCAACACTAGGTATATGATGTGCCCGGAGCAGAAAGTTCCGGGCACATTCTTTAGGGAGCGAAATGGCAGGGCGGCGCGGCAGATATTACCCGGCAATTACACCGGACGTTCTGTTGCGAGCGTATTCCATAGGCCTTTTCCCGATGGCGGAGTCCGCCGATGACCCGGAGATCTTCTGGGTCGAGCCCGAAATGCGTGGCATCATCCCGCTCTACGATTTCCACATCTCGAAAAGCCTCGCTAAAACCATCCGCAAGCAGCCATTCGAAATTCGGTTCGACACGGCCTTCGACGAGGTGATCGGCATGTGTGCGGAATCAGCCGCCGACCGCCCGAGCACCTGGATCAATGCGACCATCCGCCAACTCTATGGCGAGCTTCACCGCATGGGCCACGCACACAGCGTCGAAGCCTGGCAGGAGGGCGCTCTGGTCGGCGGGCTCTATGGCGTGTCTCTGGGGGCCGCCTTCTTCGGCGAAAGCATGTTTTCGAGGAAAACGGATGCCTCGAAGATCTGCCTCGTACATCTGGTCGAAAGGTTGAACCGGAACGGTTTCAGATTGCTCGACACGCAGTTTACCACCGACCACCTGAAGACATTCGGCGCGATCGATATCCCCAAGGACGAATATCTGGTTCTGTTGCGCGACGCCGTCGACCGGCCGCACCTGCCCTTCTGAGGGAAAGTTCTAATCGATCAATTGGTGGCTTTTGCCGGCGCAGGAATATCGGACTGCGGCTTGCAGCCAGTCAGCCAGACGTCATAGATCGGGTGCTCGACGGCGTTAAGGCCAGGGCTGTCGGCAAACATCCAGCCGGAGAAGATACGGCGGATCTTGCGGTCGAGGGTGATCTCGTCGACTTCGATAAAGCCGTCGATCTTCTGTGCCTCGGTGTCGTCGCGGGAATAGCAGACCTTTGGTGTCACCTGCAGCGCGCCGTATTGCACCGTCTCGTTGACATAGACGTCGAAGGTGGTGATGCGGCCGGTGATCTTGTCGATGCCGGCAAAGACGGCAACCGGATTGGAAATCCGGGCAGCAACGGCCTGTTCCGTGGCAAGCAGCGGTGCCACCGCGATCAGCGCACCGAGAATGAGTTTGCGTGGAAAAGGCATAGTCCGTGTCATTTTCATCCCGTCTCGCCCGCGTTAACGGTCGATGACTAGATTGCGATTATGGCCAAATGACCGTCAAGGTCTCAGCCGATCTCCAGCAGTCTCAGTTGCCGGGCGTCCAGGCATCGTAGTCGCCGGTGACGCGGGGGCGTTCGCCTGTGGAAGCCAGGGAGCCCTTGGGGTGATAGGCGAGCGGCGTGCCGGTCATGTTCGGCTTGTGCGGCTTCTGCCATTCGCGGGCGGCGTAGGTCTCCAGCGACGGCGGGACATCGGTGCGATAATGCATCCAGCCGTGCCAGCCGGGAGCGATGGCGGAAGCGTCCGCGTAGCCCTTGTAGATGACCCAGCGCTTGGGCTTGCCCCAGGAAGTCATCGGACCTTCGTAATAGACGTTGCCCATTTCGTCTTCGCCGACCTTCTTGCCGTGCCGCCAGGTGAAGAAACGCGTCCCCATCGTCTGACCGTTCCACCAGGTGAATATCTGCAGCAGAAGTTCTTTCATGGGGTATTCCGTCGCTTTGACAATCGTCGAATTGGACTTGTGGACGCCGAAAAATGGCTATCCTGCTTATGACGCCTGCCGCCGGTCCTGTCCAGCGATTCTAGGCTTCAAGACTACTTGAGCTTCATCTTGAAACCGGCATGGCTCCTGGCAAAGCCCTGCCGCTCGTAGAAACGATGGGCATCGGTGCGAACTGCATTGGAGGTCAATTGCGCCAGCTGGCAATCGTGGCGCCTTGCCTCTTGCACAGCATAATCGATCATCCGACCCCCAATACCGCGGCTGCGCATATCCGAGCGCGTCTGCACCGCCTCGATGATCATCGCCAGGGATCCTCGCGAGGTAAGCGTGCGGGTGTAGAGTAACTGAAACGTGCCGACGACCTCGCCATCCAACTCAGCCACGAACAGCTGCTCATTGGCGGAAGCATCGATCATGTGGAAAGCGCGAAGATAATCCTCATACGCTTCGGGATCGGTCGTGTCGCCGTGGCCGCCCTTTTGATCGTCAGCAAACATGGCAACGATCGCGCTCAGATCCTCCTCATGTGCGCGTCGGATGATCAAGTCGGTCATAGCTCTTTCCCCCTCGCCCGCATTCAATGCTGCTGCAGACGTTTTTCCATGATGATGGCGGGCAGGCCCGAATTCGGTGCGCCCCATTCTTCCATCCGGTCGACCTCGGAGAAACCAAGGCGCTCGTAAAAAGACATGGCGCGGACATTCGGAAGGGCAACCTCGACGCGCATGATTTCCGCGTCCGGGAAGCAGGTTTCCATCTCGGCAAACAGATCGCGGCCGATACCCTCGTTCTGGCAGGAAGGGCGAACGTAGAGTTGGTGCAGCATCACGGTCCTGGCCATCTTGGGATAGATGGCCGCATAAGCGATGCCGCCGAGCTTGCGGCCATCATCGGCCACGAGAAACTCGCCGTCACGCTTGCCGATGCGCGAGCGGATCGCGTTCGTCGAATGCCAACCGCTCACCATCTGCGAAACCTGATCCGCTCCATAGAACGGATCATAAGCATCATGAAACGTTTCGCCTAAAAGGACGCGGATCTTCTCCACGTCCTCGTCGCCGGCGGTGCGTACGAAGAACAAGACCTATTCCTCAATGCCGAGCTTGGCCTTGACCAGCGCCTGGACGGCTTGCGGGTTGGCCTTGCCACCGGTCGACTTCATCACCTGGCCGACGAACCAGCCGGCGAGCGTCGGCTTGGCCTTGACCTTCTCGACCTGATCCGGATTTGCGGCGATGATTTCGTCGACGGCTTTTTCGATGGCGCCGGTATCCGTGACCTGCTTCATGCCGCGGGATTCGACAATTTCGGCCGGATCGCCGCCTTCGTTCAAGACGATCTCGAAGAGGTCCTTGGCGATCTTGCCGGAAATGGTTTCGGCCTTGATGAGGTCGATGATGCCGCCGAGCTGGGCAGGCGAAACCGGAGTCTCTTCAATGTCTTTGCCGAGTTTGTTCAAGGCACCCAGCAAGTCGTTGATAACCCAGTTTGCGGCAGTCTTGCCGTCACGACCTTCGGCAACGGCTTCGAAATAATCTGCGATCGCCTTTTCCGAAACAAGAACCGAGGCGTCATAGATCGACAGGCCGAGTTCGGCAACGAAACGAGCCTTCTTATCGTCCGGCAGTTCGATCAGATCAGCGCGCAGGGCATCAATGAAGGCGTCGTCGAATTCGAGCGGCAGCAGGTCCGGATCGGGGAAATAACGGTAGTCATGCGCATCTTCCTTGGAACGCATCGAGCGGGTTTCGCCCTTGCCGGGATCGAAGAGACGGGTTTCCTGGTCGATGGAGCCGCCATCTTCCAGAATGCCGATCTGGCGGCGTGCCTCGTATTCGATCGCCTGGCCGATGAAGCGGATCGAGTTGACGTTCTTGATCTCGCAGCGCGTGCCGAATTCAGCACCCGGGCGGCGGACGGAGACGTTGACGTCGGCGCGCATCGAGCCTTCGTCCATGTTGCCGTCGCAGGTGCCGAGATAGCGCACGATCGAGCGCAGCTTGGTCATATAGGCCTTGGCTTCGTCCGAGGAGCGCATGTCAGGCTTCGAGACGATTTCCATCAGGGCGACGCCCGAACGGTTGAGGTCGACATAGGACATGGTCGGATGCTGGTCATGCATCGACTTGCCGGCATCCTGTTCCAGGTGCAGGCGCTCGATACCGATCTCGATATCCTCGAACTGACCCTGACGGTCTGGGCCGAGCGAGATGACGATCTTGCCTTCGCCGACGATCGGGTCCTTGAACTGCGAAATCTGGTAGCCCTGCGGCAGATCCGGATAGAAATAGTTTTTGCGATCGAAGATCGAGCGCTTGTTGATCTGCGCCTTCAGGCCAAGACCGGTGCGCACTGCCTGCTTGATGCATTCCTCGTTGATGACCGGCAGCATGCCCGGCATGGCGGCATCGACGAGCGACACATTACCATTGGCCGGCTTGCCGAATTCGGTCGAGGCGCCGGAGAAGAGTTTTGAATTGGAGAGGACCTGAGCGTGAACCTCCATGCCGATGATCACTTCCCAGTCGCCGGTGGCGCCGGGGATGAAGCGTTTGGGATCAGGGGTACGGACGTCGACAATGGTCATCTTGGGCTCGTCTCATGCGTGAATTCTTTGAATTCGTGAGGTAGAACAAATGCCGTGGTGGCGCAAGACTTGAGGGCCTTCGCCGCGCCGTTCATCCGCGGCATGCGGGCAGAAGGAAGAATTTCATGGGGATCAACCCGATCCTGCCTCTGGCGGCGCTGGCTGTTGCCTACAACGCGCTCGTATTCGGCGTCTATTGGTGGGACAAGCGCGCGGCGCGTAACGGCAACTGGCGCGTCAGGGAATCGACGTTGCTGCTGATGGCGTTTACCGCCGGCGGCCCGGGCGCGCTCGCGGCACAGCGACTGCTGCGCCACAAGACCCGCAAGCCGCCTTTCAACTTCGCCTTGCCCTTGTTCTTCGTCCTGCAAATGGCATGGCTTGTCGTGGCGGTAACAGCACCGGAGGCAGCAATCGCGCTACTGGAAAAGCTTGGCCTCGGCTAGAATTCCTGACCGTACATCGCCGTCGGCGGCACTTCGACAAGCATCTTGGACAGCCCGACGGACTGGACGTCGCGATCGATCTTAGGAGAATAGGCAACTGACAGCCAATGGATGGCATAACCGTGCTTTTCGAAAAAGCCGATAGCCTCATTGTTCTGCGCATGTGTCTCGATACGCGCTTTCTTGAACCCCTGGCGGAGGATTTCGGCCTCGACTTCCTCAAGCAGCGCCCTGCCCAGACCTTGTCCCTGATATTGGGGATCGATCCAGAAATCGGAGATCAGTTCGTCCAGATGCTCGCGCGCAGCCCATCCGGCAACAGTTGAGAACTCCTCCACCACCGTGATTGTGAGCCAGGAGGAACGGGTGAAATTGGCGAAGGCTTCGCGTGCGCTCACTCGCATATCAGCCATCTCGCCGATCGCTTCCATCGCCTTCTCCCAAGCGCGAAAACCGATTTCGGCCAGGACATCGACATCCTCTTCCCGTGCGTTGCGTGTCGTGGCCATTCTTTCCCCTGTCACCTGCCTTTTTCCCCGGGCGAGAGAACATGATGCGCGAAATCCGGCCAGCGAGATGGTCCCGCACCGCCGTTTCATCGACAAAACTACTTTCAATTGCAGCACCTTGCTTGGCAATTGACAAAACGCACGACAACACAACTTTAAAAGCATTGTGTCCAAGAATTATGCGGCCTACCTCCTTCATCGTAGGGCCGCGGCCTTACGCCGCACCGATTAAGGGCTCTCGACCCTCTCAAATTCAATTTTTCGACCGCAATTCCTGAACCCAATAAAGGAGCACATCGAAATGATGTCTCGTATCGGAGGGGTTATTACCGCTCTGCTTGGCCTGGCTATTCTCTGGTATGGAGCAAAGCTGGCGCTGGCGGGTGGTTCCCCATTTTATGTTATCATGGCCCTCGGCCTCATCGTCTCGGGCGCATTGCTGATTGCGCGGCGCCAGGCCGGTCTCTGGATCTATGCGCTGACGCTGGCAGTCACCTTCATCTGGACGCTTTACGAAGTCGGCTTCGACAAGTGGCAGTGGATCCCCCGCGGCGCGCTGGTCATTTTCCTCGGCCTGCTGCTGAGCCTCTCCTTCGTCACCAGCAGCCTGAGTGACCGCCCGCAGAAGCCCTGGGTACCGAGCCTCAAGAATGGCGTCTTTGCCCTGCGCGCCGTCGTCGCCGTGATTGCCGTTCTCGGCGTCGTCGCCTGGTTCTACGATCCGCTCTCGATTACCGGGAAGCTTGAAAAGACGGCTTCTGCAGACGCTGCGATCGATCCGAGCGGTATTGCATATCCCGCAGACGACTGGACGGCCTATGGCGGCACCAATCTCGGCCAGCGCTATTCGGCTCTGAAGGACGTCAATATTGACAACGTCAAAGGCCTGAAGGTCGCCTGGGAACATCACACCGGCGACCTGCGCAAGGAAGATCAGGACTCCAAGGAATACACGTTCGAAGCTACGCCGATCAAAGTGAATGGCGCGCTCTATTTCTGCACGCCGCATAACATCATCCAGTCGCTCGAGCCGGAAAGTGGCAAGGTCCTCTGGTCCTTCGACCCGATGATGAAGCGCGATCCGTTCTATCAGCACCAGACATGCCGCGGCGTATCCTGGAATGATTCGACGGCCTATGCCGCTCCCGCCAGCAGCACGCCGGAACAGCAGGCGGCGACCACAGCCGCCGTTGCCGAATGCCCGCGCCGTATTCTTGCCTCGACGGTCGATGCCCGTCTGTTTGCGCTCAACGCCGATAACGGCGAGCTGTGCAAGACCTTCGGCACCGACGGTTATGTCGACCTGATGGAAGGCATGGTAGATACCAATCGTGCCACCTACCAGCAGACATCCGCTCCGCTTGTGACCAAGGATCTGATCATCCTCGGCAGCGCGATCGCCGACAACTACTACGAAAACAATCCGTCGGGCGTTATCCGCGCCTTCGACGTTCGTACCGGCAAGGTCGTCTGGAAATTCGACGCCAGCAAGCCGAACGACACGGCTCCGCTTGCTCCCGGCGAGCATTATGAGCCGAATTCGGTCGTTGCCTGGACGCAGTTTGCCGCGGACGAAACTCTCGGTCTCGCCTATATCCCGTTCGGTAACGCCTCGCCTGACCAGGTCGGCATTTCGCGCACGCCCGAGCAGGAGGCATTCGTCGATGCGCTCGCCGCCCTCGACCTGAAGACCGGCCAGCTGAAGTGGAAATTCCAGACTTCGCATCACGATCTGTGGGACCGCGACAACCCTTCCCAGCCGGTTCTCCTGAACCTGCCGAAGGACGGCGTCGACACGCCGGCGATCATCATCCCGACGAAGATCGGCAACCTGTGGGTTCTGGACCGTACCAACGGCAAGCCGATTCTGCCGATCAGCGACGTTCCGGTAAGCACCAATACCGATATTGCCGGCGAGAAGCTTTCGCCGACGCAACCGATGTCCTCGCTCAACTTCACGCCGGCGCCGCTGCGCGAAGCCGACATGTGGGGGGCAACGCCGTTCGACCAGATGGCATGCCGCACGACCTACAACCAGTATCGTTACGACGGCAATCCATGGACGCCACCGACAACGACTGGCTCGCTCGTATGGCCGGGGAATATCGGTGTGTTCAACTGGGGTTCTGTTGCGATCGATCCGGTCAACAAGTGGCTGATCGGTACACCGCAATATCTCGCCTATCTCTACAAGCTCTATCCGCGTCAGGCAGGCGACCTTAACAAGCGCGTGTTCGGCGGGGACAATTCGGGCGGCGAATCCAAGCCGGGCAACGAAAACCTCGGCGGCCCCTATGCCGTATCGATCCAGCACTTCCGTTCGGCGCTCAACGCTCCATGCAATGCCCCGGCCTGGGGTGTGCGCGTCGGCGTCGACCTGAAGACCGGCAAGACCGCCTGGAAATACCGCAACGGCACGGTGGCCGGACAGCAGTTCGCCGGAGTGAAGTTCCCGATCCCGTTCGAAATGGGCATGCTCGCCCATGGTGGAACGCTGACGACCGCCGGCGGCGTTGCCTTTACGGCCGCAGCCCTCGACGACTCGATCCGTGGTTACGACATGCAGACAGGCGAAGTGCTGTGGAAGATGGCGCTTCCGGCCGGTGGCCAGGCAACGCCGATGACCTATCGCGGCAAAGACGGCAAGCAGTATATCGTGGTTGCAGCGGGTGGCCACGGCTCGCTCGGCACCACGCCCGGCGATTCGGTCATCGCCTACACGCTCGACTGAGCGGATAACGCCCATTCGAAACAGGAAACGCGTCGGGCAACCGGCGCGTTTTTTTTGCGTCTGACTTCAAGAACCGCGACGGTTGCGAAACTTGACCGCCGCCCGCAAGGCGTTTAACCCGAAAAAGCATTGATGGAGTTTTGATGTTCTCGTCCCAAGAGACCCGTTGAGGGGCCGGTAGCCGTCAGGCGACTGGCCCAGACAAAAACGTAAGCCCCGACACCCAATCCGGGTATCGGAACCGTTTTTGTGCGCTCCAATGCGAGCGCCTCTCCGGACATCGAAACAATGGATATTTCCCGCGCCGAACAGCGCATTCTCCACCTGCTCGCTCAGGGCGGCAGGATCGAAATCACCCGAGACGACGATCGCAAGATCGAAAAACTGCAACTCTTCACCCGTGAAGGCTGGATCTTCTCGGGCCTCGACCTCATCACATTTCGCAAGCTGAAGCAGAAGAAGGCGATCAGATCGCAAGGCGGCAGACCCTACCGGATTACCGAACGGGGATTGGTGCTGGTGAGAGCCGAATTGAATAACCGATAGAGAATGGCAGCCGGTCTTTCGCCGAAAGGCCGGCTTCCTATCAGCCCTGAAAGACGGCTTTCATCGCGGCCCATTCATTGGCGAACGACCCTGTTGCCACAGGCTTTCCTGCCCGCCGGTACCAGTAACCGGCATTCCAGTCGTCGCCTTCGATACGATGGCTAAGCGCGTGTCCCCAGTCGAATGCCTGTTCGCCTTCATGCTGCTGGCAGAGATTGTGCACTTTGTCCCAGTCCGGCCCGATCTTGAAATTGGCGGCGGCAAGACGGTTGAAAGCTGCGATCAGAGACGCCAGTTCAGCGCTCATCCTAATCTCCTCGGCTTTGGTCAGGTCAATGACTGTTGCAGATGAACCTTTTCCAGGTCGATGCCCATGCTCTTGGAATATTCGGTGCCGCGCCAGACGATGACAAAGCCACAACGCTGATAAAGCCTGATCGCACCGGCATTGCGGCCATGGGTATGGATGGTGGCCGTCCTATGCCCTTCCGCCTTGATGCGAGCGATTGCATCCAAAACCAGCGCATTGCCGATGCCCCTGCCCTGATGGTCGGGCAGAATCCAGAGATCGGAGATATAATTCGGCGCGCCATCGCGCGCGCACCAGCCAACGACCTTGCCGTCCAGTTCGGCAATCCAGACGTCGCCCTTGGTTTCCCCGGCAAAAATCTCGTAGGCCCTGCGGGTCCGCTCCAGGACGTCGGCTGAGAGCTCGACATCCTTGAAGGCATCGCTGGATTGCCAGGCCGCAAAACCGACTTCGCCGACCACAATGTGATCGGCGATAGTCATTTCTCGAATTTCAAGCCCGCTTACCACCACTTGGCCGGCGTGAACTTGCCGGCGGCCTGTTCTATGACATAGGCGGTGCGGAATAGCGTTTCTTCCTCGAACGGCTTGCCGATAAGCTGCAGGCCGAGCGGCAGGCCCTTCTTGTCGAGGCCGGCCGGGACGGCGATGCCCGGAAGGCCTGCCATGTTGACCGTCACCGTGAAGATGTCGTTCAGGTACATGGCGACCGGATCGGCTGCGAGGTTTTCGTCGGCGATACCGAAGGCGGACGACGGGGTGGCCGGCGTCAGGATCGCATCTACACCTGCGTGGAAGACGGTCTCGAAGTCCCGCTTGATCAGCGTGCGGACCTTCTGCGCCTGCAGGTAATAGGCATCGTAATAACCGGCCGACAGAACATAGGTGCCGATCATGATACGACGCTTGACCTCGGTGCCGAAGCCGGCCGCGCGGGTCTTTTCGTACATGTCGGCAATGTCCTTGCCGTCGATGCGCAGGCCGTAACGAACACCGTCATAACGGGCAAGGTTGGACGAGGCTTCGGCAGGCGCGACGATGTAATAGGCCGGCAGGGCGTATTTCGTATGCGGCAGGGTGATATCGACGATCTCGGCACCGGCATCCTTGAGGAAGGCGATACCCTGCTGCCAGAGCGCCTCGATCTCTTCCGGCATGTTGTCGACGCGATATTCCTTCGGAATGCCGATCTTCATGCCCTTGACTGACTGGCCGAGCGCTGCTTCGTAATCCGGGATCGGAAGATCGACGGAAGTCGTGTCCTTCTTGTCGACGGAGGCCATCGACTTCAGCATGATCGCGGCATCGCGCACATCGCGTGCAATCGGGCCAGCCTGGTCGAGCGAGGAGGCAAAAGCAACCGTGCCCCAGCGCGAGCAGCGGCCATAGGTCGGCTTGATGCCGACGGTTCCGGTGAAGGCGGCGGGCTGGCGGATCGAGCCGCCTGTGTCGGTTGCGGTGGCGCCGGCGCACAGATGGGCAGCAACGGCTGCAGCCGAACCGCCGGACGAGCCGCCCGGAACGAGCTGCTGGTTGGAGCCTTCCGCCTTCCATGGGTTAATGACCGGTCCGTAGAAGGAGGTCTCGTTCGACGAGCCCATGGCGAATTCGTCCATGTTCAGCTTGCCGAGCATGACGGCGCCATCGTCCCAGAGGTTCTGGGTAACTGTCGATTCGTATTTCGGCTTGAAGCCGTCAAGAATGTGGGAGCAGGCCTGGGTGTGGATGCCTTCGGTGGCGAACAGGTCCTTGATGCCGAGCGGAATGCCTTCCAGCGCGCCAACCTTGCCGCTCGCGCGGCGTTCGTCGGAAGCCTTGGCCATTTCCATCGCCTTTTCCGGCGTGGTGGTGATGTAGGCATTGAAGGTGCTGTTGAATGCGTCGATCGCGTCGACATAGGCCTTGGTCAGTTCGACCGAGGTGATTTCCTTCGAGGCGAGCTTTTCGCGGGCTTCGGCAATGGTGAGGCTGGTGAGTTCGGTCATGGGCTCTTCAAAATGTTCGAATGCGTGGAGAGGGTCGGAAGCGCTTTGAAAAGCGGCTTATTCAACGACCTTCGGCACCAGGAAGAAATTGCGGTCGGTCACGGGCGCATTGGCAACGATGTCGTCAGCCTTGTCGCCATCGGTCACGGCATCAACGCGCTTGCGCATGTCCATCGGGGTGACAGACGTCATCGGCTCGACGCCGGTCACATCGACCTCGCCCAATTGCTCGACGAAATTGATGATGCCATTCAGCTCGCCGACCATGCGATTGGCGTCGTCTTCAGTGACGGCAATGCGGGCAAGGCGCGCAACGCGCTTTACGGTGGCGAGATCGACGGACATGGCTCAACTCCGGGCAATAAAAATCTACTTCGCTATAATGGCCATGTGTTGTGATCGCAACAACAAGCGCAACCGGAATAGCAACAATGCGCAACGATTTGGCCGCAGTCGGCGCGCCGCAGTGGCGACGCGCCAAACTTGCTCAAGGAATTAATAGCTCAGCGCAGTGCCCGGCGCTGGCGTTTCAACGCGGGTGCGGCTGCCTTCCATGCCCTTGACGAACTTTTCCGGCGTCTGGTCGATGATCGGGAAAGTGCCGTAGTGGCAGGGAATGGCGTGCTTGAAATCAAAGAAGCGCTGGCAGGCCAAAGCCGCCACCGCGCCGCCCATGGTGAAACGGTCGCCGATAGGCACGATGCCGAGATCCGGCTGGTGCAGTTCATTGATCAGGCCCATATCAGTGAAGATGTCGGTATCGCCCATGTGGAGAACCGAAAGCTCATCGTCGAAATGCAGCATCAAGCCGTTGGCGGAGCCGAGTGAATGGGCAACGCCCATTTCATCGACCTGGCCGGAGGAATGCAGTGCCTGGGTGAAAGTGGCGGTGAAGCCGTCGAATGCGACCGTGCCGCCGGTATTGCCCATCTCGATCTTTTCGACGCCTTTGGTGCCGAGCCAGGAACCGAGATCGGCGTTGGCTAAAACGACCGCGCCCTTTTCCTTGGCAATCGCAACCGTGTCGCCGACATGGTCCGCGTGGCCGTGCGTCAGCAGGATATGGGTCACACCTTCAGACACATCCTTGATGTCGAGACCGGCATCGGCAAAAGGCTGGTTATAGCTGAGAAATGGGTCGATCAGGATTTTGGCCTTGGCTGTCTCGATACGGAAAGCGGCATGGCCGAGCCAGGTGATCTTCATGGGTAATCGTCCTCCAATACAGGGGAATCAGGGGGAACAAACCAAATCGAAATTTGATAAAAAGGAAAGGTCGGAACGGACGTTCCGGCGCGACGAAAGGAGGTGAGACGATTGAAATCCGGGTTACGGTGATCGTCAGTTTGTTCGGTTGGCGCCTGACAATGACGATAAGCCGTTAACAGCACGGGGGTCGAGCGAAAGCCCGGCTCCCACCGGAATGAAGGTCGTCTCACCTCCTGCCCCAAAGATAGCATGTCACTCGCCGATTTCAAACTTCGCGATGGTTGATTCGAGCGGGAATGGTGATCATGAGCGCCACCGATACCTGATCGTGCTATAGCCATGTCCTGACGACAACGGTTGCCAGCCAGTAGACCGTGGGCTAAGCGACCTCCAGCCGCTCCCAGCTCCTGCGAGCAATACTGGCAGCGGACGACATTTCATCACCAAAGGAAACGACATGGCGGGCAATGACGACGAATACATCTATGACGAAGCAAGCGGCGAATGGCTGCCTGCATCTGAAGCGGCCGCAAAAGCAGCTGCGGCTTCAGCGGTTCATGACAGCGCCGGCAATGTGCTTGCCGATGGCGACGCCGTCACGCTGATCAAGGACCTCAAGGTCAAGGGCGCAGGTCAGACGCTGAAGCAGGGCACGGTGATCCGCTCCATCCGCCTGACGGATAACCCGGAAGAAATCGATTGCCGGCACGATACGATCAAGGGTCTGGTGCTGCGCACAGAGTTCGTGCGTAAAAAAAGCTGAGTGCAGGATTTTTAGACATGGCAACATTGACGATCGAAGAACTGGCCGAAGCGCTTCAGCCGAACCAGGCAATTGCCGGGCTGGACCTCGGCACCAAGACGATCGGGCTTGCCATGTCAGATCTCGGCCGGCGGTTTTCATCCCCACGGCCAGTGATCAAGCGGGTGAAATTCACTCAGGACGCCCAGGTGCTGCTGGCATTTGCTGAAAAGGAGAAGGTCGCTGCCTTCATCATCGGCCTGCCGATGAACATGGATGGCTCGGCTGGCGCTCGCGTTCAGGCGACCCGCGCCTTCGTCCGCTCCATGTCGGACAAGACCGCCCTGCCCTTCGTCTACTGGGACGAACGGCTCTCGACTGTCGCGGCTGAAAGGGCATTGCTGGAAATGGACGTTTCTCGCGCCAAGCGGGCCGAACGGATCGATTCGGCTGCGGCAAGCTTCATTCTTCAGGGGGCGCTCGACAGGCTCTCGTCTCTGCGTACGGCAATGACGTCTTCCTTCGAAGACTGACGCTTGCGCCACCAGGCAGCGATCGCCTTGCGCTTTCTGAAGGCGATGATGGCAAAGACGATCAGGCTATCGAACGCAATCGCCCTTGCAACGAGTGGCGGGATGGTTTCGGGCGGAATGCCGAGAATGTTTCCATAGACCTCGAAAACGAGATCGTGGGTGTGCCGCGTCAGCATGAAAAAGCCGAAGCTCATGTCATAATAGGACAAGCCATACCAGCTCGACAGCAGTGCGACCGGGCCTGCCCAGAGTATCAAGAACCACTTCATGCGGCCTTACCTTCAAGCTCTGCCAGACCCAAATCCGCCGAGACAACCCATCTCGACAGCGCCATAACACTCAGCACCAACGCAGGGACCGCGATGTTAAGCGCCAATGCGGCGAAAGCCCCCGTCAGGACGATCAGCAAAAGGCGCTCTCTGAGGAATGTTACCACAGCTGGCATTTGTCTTACGAAACTCGGTTAACAATACATTAACCAGCCTAAAGACACAGCAATTCGGTGCAACGGAAACCCATGGTTATGGTTAATTTCCGAGGTGTGACTGTGGACAATGATGGTTGGGATCAGCCGTATATGGCGCGAACGAGGCGGCGAACCGCGGCAGCCACCTTTTCCCAGTCCTTTTCCGTCTTCAGCGCAACACCGGCAAACTGGCCGCTGACGGAAGCGGAAATGACCAGATGCTGGATGGACGCAAACAGCAGCGCATTGGTCGTGGCGGTATCGACGCCTTTCGGCGGCTTCAGGCTGCCCTGCATCCGCTCCAGCCATTTGCCGAGCGCCTTCATGCGCGACTCGGAAAGTCGGCGAACCTGCGGCGTATCTTGAGAGACTTCCCAGGCGACGATCCTGCAGACGAGCGGGTCGTCCCTCAGCGCTTCCATGAAATACATCGAAAGCTTTTCCATCAGGTCGCCATAGGTGAGGACGAACATGCCGCCGGTATCCTGCGGGATCTTGTCGCTCACCCAGCTGCCGAGTTCCTCGCCGATTGCATCGAGCAGACCATCGAGACCGCCGTAATAACGGTAGATCAGTTGCTTGTCGCAGCCGGCACGGCGCGCCACCGCATTGATCCCGAAACCCTGGAAACCGTGTTCGGACAGGAGACCACGCGCCGCCAGGAAAATCGCACGCTCGGTATTGGCCCGATTGCGCGGCCGTAATGGCTGGTTCTGTTGCGTGGTCATCTCGGGGATCTGCAGCATCTTCGGCCTATTCTTCAAGAAACTCCAGCATAGGCGATAATCCCCCGGCCGCCGGGCAGCAAGCGTGTTGCGACATGATGCACAGAATTGCGGCCAATGCCTTGCCACCGATTACATGCAGAGTGACGCACGGGAGGAATAACACATAAACTGATAAGCGCGCCCGCGGCTCATGCTGACCATATTCGAAAGCATTTTACCCGTCTTCCTGCTCGTCCTTCTCGGCATCGGCCTCAAGCGGACGACCGTCATCAACGGTAATTTCTGGGAGGGGATGGAGCAGTGCAGCTATTATGTGCTGTTTCCCGCCCTTCTCTTTCAGACCATGGCAAAGGCCGATTTCTCGGATGCAAGCAGCATCCACGTCAGCCTGATCGCTATCCTTGCCTTCACGACGATGTCCATCGTCGTGCTCGCCTCATGGCCGGTTCTCAAACGCGGCCAGATGACACCATCCACCTTCACCTCGCTTTATCAAACATCGACGCGCTGGAACGGCTTCATGGCGCTTGCAATCGCCGCCAAGACCTATGATGCACATGGGCTTGTCGTCGTTGGCATGGTGATGGCGGCGGTGATCGTACCGGTCAACGCCGGAAGCATCGCCGTACTTGCCGTATTCTCCGGGCAGAAACGCGACTATCGCGCCATCGCGATCAAAATCATCAGCAACCCGATGATCATCGCCACCATTCTCGGCATCGGCATCAACCTGATCGGCTTGCCGCTCTATCGGCCGGTGATGGCAACGGTCGAGATGTTGTCTCAGGCCTCGCTCAGCCTTGGCCTGATCACGGTTGGAGCAGGCCTCAAGGTTGCGGATGCGCTGAAGCCGAGCATCGGCGTGCTGTCGGCCGTGGTCATGAAACTGGTCGTATTTCCGGCTCTCGCCATTGCAGTCGGCCTTGCCGTCGGACTTACCGGCACCAATCTGGCGCTGCTGGCGCTGAGCGCCGCAGTCCCGACCGCGATGAATGGCTATGTGCTTGCCAAGCAGATGGGCGGCGACGCAGATTTTTACGCTGCAGCCGCAACCGTGCAGACGGCGCTCGCCTTCTTTTCCATTCCGGTCGCGATGTTCGTCGCGAACTACGCTGCCGGCGGATAAAGAAGGTCGACGATATAGCTTGCGTCGAAACGGGCATCGAGCATGCCGTAGGTCGAGCGCCAGCCACCGGCCAAGCGGGTTTCGAGATAAGCATCGGCAATCTTGCCGGCGCCGAGACGCGCCAATTCGGCGGCACCGGCGGCCAGGGCCAGTTGTTCGACCAGCAGGCGCGCCGCGCCCTCATCCCGTTCGCAAAGCGCCATGGCGGCACGCAGAACCTCGATCGTCTTGCGGCCGGATGCGCCAAGATCCCGCTCGAAACCGGAAAGTACCAGCTCGAACAGGTCGCGACCACGTGAGAGGACACGCAGGACATCAAGCGCCATGACGTTGCCGGAGCCTTCCCAGATCGCGTTGACCGGCGCTTCCCGGTAGTGACGCGCGATCGGGCGTTCCTCCACGTAACCGTTGCCACCAAGGCATTCCATTGCCTCGTAGATCAGCGACGGGGCAATCTTGCAGTTGAAATATTTGACGACCGGGGTCATGACGCGGGCAAAGGCCGCGTCCGCCGGATTGCCGGCGGCGCGATCGAAGGCTTCGGCAAGGCGGAAACCGAGCGCGGTTGCGGCTGCCACATCCAGCGCCATATCGGCAAGCACGCGCGTCATCAAAGGCTGATCGACGAGCTTGCGGCCGAATACATTACGGCCGCGCGTAAAATGAACGGCCTCGGCGAGTGATGCGCGCATGATGCCAGCAGAAGCGACCGCGCAATCAAGCCGCGTCAGCGTGACCATATCGAGGATGGTGCGAATACCCGCACCCGGTTCACCGAGCAGATAACCGAATGCATCGGAGAACTCGACTTCGGCCGACGCGTTGGAGCGATTACCGATCTTGTCCTTCAGTCGCTGGAACTGCAGACCGTTGGCCGAACCGTCTTCCAAAAGACGCGGGACGAGGAAGCAGCTGACATCATCCTTGGTTTTTGCCAGCATGACGAAACCGTCACTCATCGGTGCCGACATGAACCATTTGTGGCCATTCAGGCGATAGATGCCCTCACCTACCCGCTCGGCAGTGGAGCGGTTGGCGCGCACGTCGGTGCCGCCCTGCTTTTCCGTCATGCCCATGCCGAGCGTGATCGCGCTTTTCTGCATGGCCGGACGATTGGTTGAATCATACTTGCGCGACAGGATTTTGGGAGCCCATTCCTTTTGCACCCGTGGCGACGCCATCAGGGCTGCAACGGAAGCGCTGGTCATGGTCAACGGGCAGAGATGGCCGCTTTCAAGCTGCGCCGTCAGATAGAAGCGCGTGGCGCGCGCCTTGTGCTCGCTGCCCTTCGCTTCCGGGATATTCTCCCATATGGAAGAATGAAGGCCAGTCTGCATCGAACGGCGCATCAGCGCATGCCATGCGGGATGGAATTCGGTTACATCGAGACGCTCGCCGCGCGGACCGTGGGTCTTCAGCTTCGGCGGATTTTCATTCGCCATACGCGCCAGCTCCTGCGCTTCGGGCGACGTCACGTAGCGGCCAAGCTGATCGTATTCCTCGCGGATGACGCGATTGAGCCCACCCGTCAGATCGACCAGAAGCGGATCGGAGCGATAGGCATTGATGCCGGACCAGGGCGCAGGCTGGTTCAATTCGGCGAATTTTTCTTCGGCGCGGGTTAACTCGTTCATGCTCCGCTTCTAGCGGAAGTTAACGGGAGTGGGAACGGGCGCACGACCCTAAATTGGGCTTCTCAACAAATGGCCGTTTCCGCCTGCCAAAACACAAGCAGAATGAAGAAAGTGGGATGGTATATTGCACCATGCCGCTTGCAGCTTGCCCCCCCAAACCTTATAGACCGCCGAACGCAAGCGGAGACACGCCCAATGGTCTTCTTCCCTCATCGCCACCTCCTCGGCATCAAGGGTCTCAAAGAACAGGACATCACCTATCTTCTCGACAAGGCCGACGAGGCCGTGAAGATTTCCCGGCAGCGGGAGAAAAAGACGTCCACCTTACGCGGCCTTACCCAGATCAACCTTTTCTTCGAAGCCTCGACGCGCACGCAGTCGTCCTTCGAACTTGCCGGAAAACGGCTTGGCGCCGACGTGATGAACATGTCGGTCGGCAACTCGTCGGTCAAAAAGGGCGAAACGCTGATTGATACGGCGATGACGCTGAACGCCATGCGCCCCGACGTGCTGGTGCTTCGCCATTCTTCCGCCGGTGCGGCAGCGCTTCTTGCCCAGAAGGTCGCCTGCTCGGTGGTCAATGCCGGCGATGGCCAGCATGAACATCCGACACAGGCGCTGCTCGACGCACTGACGATCCGCCGCGCCAAGGGTACGCTGACCGGTATCACGGTGGCGATCTGCGGCGACGTCCTGCACTCGCGGGTCGCCCGCTCGAACATCATCCTTCTCAACGCCATGGGTGCCCGCGTCCGTGTCGTTGCTCCTTCCACGCTTCTTCCTTCGGGCATTCGTGACATGAGCGTGGAAGTCTTCCACTCCATGGCAGAAGGCCTGAAGAACGCCGATGTGGTGATGATGCTGCGCCTGCAGCGCGAGCGCATGGCTGGTTCCTTCGTGCCGTCGGTTCGCGAATATTTCCATTTCTACGGGCTTGATGCGGAAAAACTGAAGGCGGCCAAGGAAGACGCGCTCGTCATGCATCCCGGCCCGATGAACCGCGGCGTTGAAATCGCCTCGGAAGTGGCGGACGGCCCGCAGAGCGTGATCGAGCAGCAGGTTGAAATGGGGGTCGCCGTGCGCATGGCCGTGATGGAAACGCTCCTCACCTCCAACCAGGGAGAACGCGCATGAAATCAACCGTTCTCAAAAATGTCCGCATCCTCGATCCGTCGCGCAATCTTGACGAAACCGGCACGATCATCATCGGCGAAGACGGACATATCCTTGCTTGCGGCAAAGACGCCCTGAACCAGGGTGTACCGCACGGTTCCAGCGTCCGTGAATGCCAGGGTCTCGTTGCCACTCCCGGCCTTGTCGACGCCCGCGTCTATGTAGGCGAACCCGGTGCAGAGCATACTGAAACGATCGAATCGGCCAGTCGCGCGGCAGCGGCCGGTGGCGTCACCTCCTTCATCATGATGCCCGAGACCGATCCGGTGATCGACGACATCGCGCTCGTCGAATTCGTCCACAAGACGGCCCGCGACAAGGCGCTCGTCAACGTTCATGCCGCAGCCGCCCTGACCCGTGGCCTCGAAGGCAAGGAAATGACGGAATTCGGTCTGCTGCAGGAAGCCGGCGCCATCGCCTTCACCAATGGCCGGCATGCGCTTTCCGACTCGCTGCTGCTTCGCCGCGCAATGACCTACGCACGGGAGTTCGATGCGGTCATCTCGCTTGAACTGCGCGACAAATATCTCGGCAACGGGGTGATGAACGAAGGACTGTTCGCCAGCTGGCTCGGCCTGTCCGGTGTTCCCAAAGAAGCGGAAATCATTCCGTTGGAACGTGATCTGAGGATTGCGTCTCTCACCAAAGCCAAATACCACGCAGCCAAGATTTCGGTGCCTGAATCGGTAGAGGCGATGAAGGTTGCTCGCGGCCGCGGTGCAAACGTGACATGCGGTATCTCGATCAACCATCTGTCACTCAACGAAAATGACATCGGCGAATACCGCACATTCTTCAAGCTGTCGCCGCCCCTCAGAACCGAGGACGATCGCGTTTCCATGACCGATGCCCTGGCTGCAGGCGATATCGACATCATCGTCTCGTCGCACGATCCGCAGGACGTCGATACCAAGCGCTTGCCGTTTGCCGACGCCGCCGATGGCGCGATCGGGCTTGAGACGATGCTGTCCGCAGCGCTCCGCCTGCATCATGATGGGCGGGTGCCACTGATGAGGCTGATCGACGCCATGTCGACCCGCCCTGCACAGATCTTCGGCCTCGACGCCGGCACGCTGAAAGTGGGCGCCAAGGCCGACATCACGCTGATCGATCTCGATGATCCCTGGATCGTCTCCAAGGATGCAATCCTCTCGCGCTCGAAGAACACTCCGTTCGACGAAGCGCGCTTCTCCGGCCGCGCGGTCGCCACCTATGTGGCCGGCAAATGCGTCCATGCAATCGATGGGGGCCGAGCGTGAGCGAACTCTTCAACTGGCAGATCACACTGCCGATCGCAGCCGGCGCCCTGATCCTGGGCTATCTGCTCGGCTCGATCCCGTTCGGCCTTCTGCTCACCCGTGCTGCAGGGCTCGGCGACATCCGCTCGATTGGGTCGGGGAACATCGGCGCGACCAATGTGCTCCGAACCGGCAACAAAAAACTCGCCGCAGCGACGCTCCTGCTCGATGCGCTGAAAGCGACTGTCGCAGCCATCATCGGCTGGCATTTCTTCGGCTCCGAAGCCGGGCTGCTTGCAGGCTTCGCTGCCTTCATCGGACACCTTTACCCGGTTTGGCTCGGTTTCAAGGGCGGCAAGGGTGTAGCGACCTATATCGGCACCCTGCTCGGCGTCGCACCATGGATGGTGCTCGTCTTTGCCGCCGTGTGGCTGACGATCGCCAAGCTCAGCAAATATTCGTCGCTTTCCGCTCTGGTCGCGACGCTTATTGTTCCTGTTGTGCTGTGGTTCATACAGGAGCCCAAGATTGCAGCCGTGATGGCGGTCATGACAGTAATCTCGTGGGTCAAGCACAAGACCAATATCGAGCGACTGATCGCCGGCACCGAAAGCAAGATCGGCTCGAAGGGATAGCCCTTTCAACCTGACCTCCGTTCATCCGCGGACAATAGAGATTATGACAAACGGGACTGAGCAACATTGTTCAGCCCCGTTTTTTTTCGGCTCAATGTACTAGCCGATATCCACGGCATAGGTGTGCACATCGCCATGCATGTTGGAGCGAAATACCAACTGTTTCCCGTCGGGCGTGAAGGAGAGATTTGGCTCCAGCCGGTAGTTATGGTTTTGCATATCGACGAGACGCACCGCACGCAGCACTCCGGGATCGATGAGTTCTCCGGCATTGGCCGCGGATATACCCGCCACGTCCGGAACCGACTCAGGGACGAACAGCGAAATCCATTTGCCGTCTTTGGCGTGAGCGACCATTTCTTCATCCCCCCCGTCGCCGGCGAAACAAGTGCCATCGGGTGACACGTTGAAATGAACCGACCAGAAGTCCCGCTCCAGGGTGTACCAACGCAGCCTTCCGCTCTCAAGCTCGTAGCCCGCCAGCCAAAAGACTTCGCCGCGCGGCGTCTGGAGATCGTACCAGATGGTTTGACCGTCATGGCCAAAGAATTCGTGCCCGGCGATCTCCATGTTCATGCTACGTGTATGCACACGAAGCGGAGCGCAGGGATCATTGCCCAGGCGCATTGTCCAGATGCGGTCCACCTTGTGCCATGGTCCCTCGTGGCAGAACATGATCTGCTGCGGGTCGGTGGGGGAAAACTGCAGGTGGTTCAACCAGTCGGTGGCATGATAGACATCGCGACGCAGACCGGTCTTTAGATCGACGACGAAGATGGTCATCGGAAGACGTCTCTCCAGTCTCCTATTGATATGCACCTCCTTCTGTTCCGCGAATGTCAGCCGCCGGCCCGTGACGGGGTGGTACATGTCGCTATCGACCATCCACTCTCCTTGCGGATTGGCGTTGCCTCCGGCCGCATCAGACGAACCGGAGGTAAACTCGTCGTTGAACGCCTTGCCCTCATGGGTCTCGCTTCCAAGCAGCAGGGTTTCATCGGCATTGACCGCGAAGATCGCCTCGGATGGCGACAGCCGATAGTGGCCTTGCCGTTGTTGGCCCTCAAGATCGACAGTGCGCACTTCACGGTCAGGACCACTGCCATCAATGTACCAAAGCCGCGAAGTTCGCCTGCCGACCATCAGAACTTCGGCGCCTGGGTCGGCCAGGATGAGGCTGTTGCGCCGACTACCCAGTTCGATCACGCCAATTCCGTCAGGTCGGCTGACGACCATGCGTTCCCCATCATGGCTATAGGCATGCTGATGGAAATAGAGGGAGGACGTGCCCGCTTGCGCAGACAGCCGGATAATCTTCTTTCCCGTCACCTCGTCACGCCATGCGACAGGAATGCCGTCCTTCGCTGTCGGAAAGTCGTCTGGTTCAACCATCATCATTTGTCCATTCCTTTCAGTGCGGGGATCAGCGTGCTGCGGCAGCCGCCACATGGTGTTCCGTCGCCGCAGCCGGTTCCTGCCAGCATTGCTCATAGGGAAGACCAGTCAGCAATTCGACGGTCGCGCGGGTCTGCGGATCAACCGCACTGCGGTCACCTCCATTTTTGAGGCGTGCGATTTCCTGCAACACGATCAGGTGGTTCTCGCGGTTGAGCTTGAAGCGCTTGGAAACGATGATACCCCATAGCCCGAAGCAGAATGGCACGCAGGTATAGATGGCAATGATGCTGGTAACGGTGGATTCCGGCTGGACGTCCACGCCCTGCTGAAAGCCGGTGGCCGACAAAACCAGACCGAGGGTGAACATGATCGATGCCTGAATGACAGTATCGACAAAGTTGAACACGCCGGAGAACAGAGCTTCACGCCGTTCGCGGGTGACCATTTCGTCGACATCGGGAATGAATGACATCAGGTAGAAAGACGCGTTGGCAATGCCGGTCTTGCCGAAATTCAGGACGATCGTCAGACCGATCAGCCAGATCTCCGCGTGGGGTGGGCGTACCAGTGCCAGCCAGGCGAAAGCGGCAAAGACAAGCAGCGTTACCCATGCGCCGAGGCGGAACGAGGTCGCACCGTCAGTCTTGATCGTGTACCAGAGGAAAAAGGACAGAAACAGCAGGCCTAAAAGGTAAGCGACGCTGTTGGCACCGGCAACGACGGTCGGGCTCATCAACATGACGAAAATGATGAAATAGGTGTTGACGTATCCGGAGATGGTACGCTCCGAGATCTGCGCAACGAACATGGCCAGCAACTGACGAAATGCACGGACCCGTAGCGTGGAACCCAGATCGCGGAACATCAACTTCATGTCCTGCCAGGCGCTTCGGCCCGGGGTGAAATGCAGTTCCTCCGCCGGCCGTTCGAAGCTCCACTTGTATTGCAGGAACAATGCCACGCAGGCCAGAACGTCACAAATAATCATGGTCCAGGTAAAGGCAGCCAGATCCTTGCCGAAATAGAGGAACATGATGCCGGGCAGCGCCGAAAGCGCCGTGGTGGCGATCGCACCAACGGCCTGCTTCATACCCTCGATCTTGGCGCGCACGGTCGAATCCGTGGTCATCTCGGTTGTCAAAGTGGGGATGATGATCTGCGGAACACGCAGCACGCAATTATAGAGAATGTAGATGAAATAGTAGTAAGCCACCCCCATGCCGGGGAGCCACACCAACGGAAAGAGGATGGTGTGGACCGGAATGATGGCGAGAAGCCAGAAGCGGCGACGACCGAATTTCTTGCCAAGGCGGGTCTGGCCGAATTTGTCCGACAGTTCACCGAAAAACAGAGAGAAAAAGGCCCCGGCCAGTTTGCTGATCGCAAACAGGGTCCCCACCGCCATTATCGACAAGCCGGCATATGTTGTATAGTAATACATCAACCACGCAGATAAAACATTCTGCGTGGTGGCAATAAAAATATTAACGGAAGACACACCAAAGTAATTCTTCCAGGTTATTTTCCTTGCTGCATTCATTTTCGTGGGTCTTTTCTGTTTTCAGAGAAAAAAGGAAGCCCATCGCATTGTGTCTCTCACCACAATACGGTCGGGAATTCGTTATTCGATGAAGGCAATGGCGCAGCAGATCACGCCGCCGCCATTCGGCAGCGGAGAGCGAAAGCTGGTCGTCTGGATCAGAACAAACCGTATGCGCGAGCAGCCGGTTTTGTCCGGGCGTGAAGACGGAATGGCGCGCTACCGTCAAAAATGACGGGCAGCCGATAGCGCTTTCATCGTCCGAATTGCCGCGCGTAGTCTTGCGCGAAATCGCTTGCGACAGCGGCACGAAATACGGCGCGTCTCAAACGCCTTTCGCGGCCTGCCGTAACTGTGATGTAAAGACTGTCCTCCCTATCCTCCTGATAGTTTACGCTCCCTGTCGTTCTGTTTTAATTTTTGGACCCGGCCAGTACCTTAAATTTTCCGCCATCAAATCTGGCTGCTTGGCTTTCCTGTAAAGAAAACGACAAAAGCGGATCAAAGCCGACCGTCCGACGACATGAAAGCCGATTGCGCCTGCGGAAAAGCCCGCGTCACTTCAGGCGGCGCTCGCCGCTACTGCGTCACTCGCCGCCACCGGGCCCGGCACGTGCTCACAGCGCATGGTACCGTTTTCCGCCCTTGCCTTTCCGGTTGCGTCGTGGTTCATACGTGTCGTCAAGATTGCAGCCATTCGACAATCATGACCGTAATTTTCTGGGTGAAGCACAACACCAATATCGAGCGGTTGATCGCCGGCACCGAAAGCAAGATCGGCTCAAACGGGCAATCTGCCCGAAGAGGCGATTCATGCCTGATGGCAGCGCACGGAGATCGGGAATTGCGCTGACCGAGAAGCAGAGGATCGCCTGGCTGAGGCTGATCCGCTCAGACAATGTCGGCCCGGCCACTTTCCGGCAATTGATCAACCATTGCGGCTCTGCAGAAAATGCACTCGCCATGCTGCCGGAACTTTCTCGGCGAGGCGGCGCCACGCGCTCGTTACGTATTTCCAGCATCGAGGATGCCGAGCGGGAGCTTGAAGTCGCCAGCAGACATGGGGCTTGCTTTGTCGGCATCGGAGAGCCGGATTATCCGCCCGCGCTCAGGCATATAGATGGCGCTCCACCGCTCGTCGCCATCAAGGGCGACCTGACAAGCGCCACACGTCCGTCTGTCGGCATCGTCGGCTCGCGCAACGCTTCGGTCGTCGGCGCCAAGTTTGCGGCGATGATCGCCAGGCGCTGCGGCCAGAACGGTTATGTTATCACTTCGGGGCTGGCGCGCGGGATCGATACCGCCGCACACCGGGCCAGCGTCGAGACCGGCACGATCGCAGTGCTTGCGGGCGGGCTTGACCGCCCCTATCCGCCCGAAAATCTCGGGCTTCTCGATGAGATCACCAAAGGTGGAGGTCTCGCGATCAGCGAAATGCCGTTCGGCTGGGAGCCGAGAGCACGGGATTTTCCTCGCCGTAACCGGCTGATCGCCGGCATTTCGCTTGGCGTCGTCGTGGTCGAGGCGGCGGAAAAATCCGGCTCGCTGATTACCGCCCGGATGGCCGGTGATTTCGGCCGGATCGTATTTGCCGTGCCAGGCTCCCCGCTCGATCCGCGCTGCCACGGAACCAACGCCCTGCTGAAGCAGGGTGCGGTTGTGACCACCGGACCGGAAGATGTGCTGGAAGCTCTCGCCCCGTTATCGCAACTCGATCTTTTCGAGCCGCCTATGATCGAGGAGCCGGATGCGCAGACAGGCGCCATCGTGCCGCCGGATGACGATGACCGGTATGCGATCATCTCAGCTCTCGGCCCCACACCTGCTGAAATAGATGACATCATCCGCCACACGGGTCTTCCCGCGTCGTCCGTCTATCTCGTACTGCTAGAACTCGATCTGGCCGGACGTCTATACCGCCATCCCGGAGGATCCGTTTCCATCGCGCTTCCCGGCTGAGCGCGGCCGGCGGCCGGACTTGATATCACCGGCTTCGACATAGGCCATCTCGATGAGATAGCAGAGCATGTCTGCCCCTTCGGAGAAAGCGACCTGCCGCAGCTCGCCAAGCATCTGGCATATATATGCAACGTTATCGACAGAATGCCCCTCGCGGAGCCCACCCATGTGAATCGACATGCCCCACCCCACCAGAAGTTTCAGTGAATTTTTATTCACTATAAGAAACTTTATGGACTTTATTTGAGATATTCATGATTGCAAGTCCGATTAAAGCATCCACCGATTGCATCCTTCGAAATGTGCTAATTTCACTTAAGCCCTTGACCGCGGGACAAACGCCCTCCATGTCGGGAAGCAAATCTCCGCCTGGACCGAATGCGGTGCCGGGCCCTGCTCTATTACAGAGAACCGAAAATGAATGTTGTCGTTGTAGAATCTCCCGCCAAAGCCAAGACGATCAATAAGTATCTGGGCTCGGGTTATAAGGTTCTCGCATCCTTTGGCCACGTCCGCGATCTTCCCGCGAAAGACGGCTCCGTGCTTCCCGATCAGGATTTCGAAATGTCCTGGGAGGTCGACAGCGCGTCGCAGAAACGCATGAAGGACATCGCCGATGCCGTAAAAGGCTCCGACGGCCTGTTTCTTGCGACCGACCCGGATCGCGAAGGTGAAGCCATTTCCTGGCACGTTCTCGATCTCCTGAAGAAGAAGAAGGTGCTCGGCGACAAGCCGGTAAAGCGTGTCGTCTTCAACGCCATCACCAAAAAGGCCGTGCTCGACGCGATGGCCGCTCCGCGCGATATCGACGTGCCGCTGGTCGACGCCTATCTGGCCCGCCGTGCACTCGACTATCTCGTCGGCTTCAACCTGTCGCCGGTCCTGTGGCGCAAGCTGCCGGGCGCACGGTCCGCCGGCCGTGTGCAATCCGTGGCGCTGCGCCTTGTCTGCGATCGCGAAAACGAGATCGAGCGTTTCGTTTCGGAAGAATACTGGAACCTCTCGGCTCTCCTGAAGACACCGCGCGGCGATGAGTTCGAGGCCAAGCTTGTGTCTGCCGATGGCAAGCGCCTGGCACCACGCGCAGTCAAGACGGGCGATGATGCCAACCGGCTGAAGACCCTGCTCGAAGGCGCAAGCTTTGTGGTCGACAGTGTCGAGGCGAAGCCCGTAAAGCGCAATCCCGGCCCGCCTTTCACCACTTCGAGCCTGCAGCAGGCAGCTTCGTCGAATATCGGCTTCAACGCATCGCGTACCATGCAGGTGGCGCAGAAGCTTTATGAAGGCATCGATATCGGCGGCGAGACGGTCGGTCTCATTACCTATATGCGTACCGACGGCGTGCAGATGGCGCCCGAAGCGATCGATGCAGCCCGCGCGGCCATCGTCGATCAGTTCGGCAACCGCTACCTGCCGGAAAAGCCGCGTTTCTACTCCACCAAGGCAAAGAACGCCCAGGAAGCGCACGAAGCCATCCGTCCGACCGATTTCAATCGCACGCCGGATCAGGTGAGGAAATTCCTCGATGCCGATCAGGCACGCCTTTACGAACTGATCTGGAAGCGCGGTATCGCCAGCCAGATGGCCTCCGCTGAAATGGAACGCACGACTGTCGAAATCATTGCCTCGAATGGCGCGGACAAGGCAGGCCTTCGTGCTGTCGGCACCGTCGTTCGCTTCGATGGTTTCTTGAGCGCCTACATGGATCGTCGCGACGAAGACGAAAAGTCGGAGGATGACGACGAGGATGGTCGCCTGCCGGAGATCAATGCACGCGAAAATCTCGCCAAGCAGAAGATCAATTCCAGCCAGCACTTCACCGAGCCGCCGCCGCGTTATTCGGAAGCTTCGCTGATCAAGAAGATGGAAGAGCTCGGCATCGGCCGCCCGTCCACCTATGCCGCGACGCTTAAGACGCTGTCCGACCGCGAATATGTGGTGACCGAAAAGCGCAAGCTGATCCCGCATTCCAAGGGTCGTCTCGTCACAGCCTTCCTCGAGAACTTCTTCACCAAGTATGTGGAATACGATTTCACTGCCGATCTGGAAGAGAAGCTCGACAGGATCTCCGCCGGCGAGCTCGACTGGAAACAGGTCCTGCGCGATTTCTGGCAGGATTTCTTCGCCCAGATCGAAGACACCAAGGAGCTGCGCGTCACCAACGTGCTCGACGCGCTGAACGAAGCACTTGCGCCGCTGGTCTTCCCGAAGCGCGAGGACGGCTCCGACCCGCGTATCTGCCAAGTCTGCGGCACCGGCAACCTGTCGCTCAAGCTCGGAAAATACGGCGCTTTCGTCGGCTGCTCAAACTATCCCGAATGCAATTTCACTCGTCAGCTTTCGTCTGACGGCAATGAAGCTGAAGCATCCGGCCTCAACGAACCCAAGGCGCTCGGGGCAGATCCGCATACCGGCGAAGAACTGACACTGCGCTCGGGCCGTTTCGGGCCTTACATCCAGCGCGGCGAAGGCAAAGAAGCCAAGCGCTCCTCGCTGCCGAAGGGCTGGAGGCCGGAAGACATCGACCATGAAAAGGCGCTGGCGCTGATCAACCTGCCGCGCGACGTGGGTCAGAACCCGGAAACCGGAAAGATGATCTCGGCGGGCCTCGGCCGCTACGGGCCGTTCCTGCTGCATGATGGCACCTATGCCAACCTGGAAAGCATCGAGGACGTATTTTCGATCGGCCTGAACCGCGCTGTCACCGTGCTGGCCGAAAAGGCAGCCAAGGGTCCGGGCGGGCGCGGCCGCGGCACGCCGGCAGCGCTCAAGGAACTCGGAGACCATCCGGATGGCGGCGCAGTCACTGTTCGTGACGGGAAATACGGCCCTTACGTCAACTGGGGCAAGGTCAACGCGACACTGCCCAAGGGCATGGACCCGCAGTCGGTGACGATGGAACAGGCCATGGCGCTGATCATCGAAAAGGGTGGCAAGGCCTCTTCCGGAAAGGCCAAGGCAAAGCCGAAGAAGGCTGCTGCCAAGGCTGACGGCGAGACCAAGAAGGCGGCACCGAAGAAGGCGGCGGCCAAGAAGGCGCCGGCGAAGAAGACTGCTGCGAAAACAAAGAAGACGGATACGTGAGCGAAGAGCAGGACGACGACATCAGATCGCACCGGCAGCGGAAGCGGGCGGAGAGAGCCGAACGCGGCATGACCTCTGGTTCGGGGGCGACCGGTTCCAAGGGAAAACCTGCGATCATTCAGGGCGCCATCCCGCCGCGCGAAGTCCTGCTCGAATTCATCTCCGACAATCCGGACAAGGCCTCCAAGCGCGAGATTGCCAAGGCTTTCGGGCTGAAGGGAGAAACGCGCGTCGAGTTGAAGGACCTGCTTCGCCAGCTGGAAGACGAGGGTCTGGTCAACAAGAGCCGCAAATCCCTGTCGCGTCCCGGCGCCCTGCCCCCGGTCACGGTTCTCGACATCACCACCCGCGACAAGGATGGAGAATTGATCGGCCGTCCGGCGGAATGGCCGGAAGACCAGGGTGCGGCACCGGCCGTGCTGATCCGTCAGTCGTCGGAACAACGCGGCAAGGGTAAGGCCCCTGCCGCCGGCCTCAACGACCGAATTCTCGCAAAGATCTTCCCGAACAAGGATCGCACCGGTCCCGCCTATACGGCACGCGTCATCAAGGTGATCGACAAACGTCGCGGCGCCACCCTCGGCGTCGTGCACAAACTTGCCGATGGCGAGATCCGCCTCCTGCCGACAGACCGGCGCGGCGAGGAAATGGTGATCGAGCCCGATGGTCTGGGCGATGCCAAGCATGGCGATCTGGTCGAGAGCGAAACCGTACGTTCCGGTCGTTTCGGCCTGCCGCGCGCCCGTGTGCTCTCGGTCGTCGGATCCGTCGCGTCGGAAAAGGCGATCTCGATGATCGCCATCTATTCGCATGGTATCCCCCACATATTCCCGAAGCAGGTCATGGATGAGGCGGAAGAGGCCAAACCGGCCTCGATGTCGAAGCGTGAAGACTGGCGCGATGTGCCGCTCGTCACGATCGATCCGGCCGATGCCAAGGACCATGACGACGCCGTCTATGCCGAGCCGGACACATCTGACGACAATCCGGGTGGCGTGATCGTCACCGTCGCGATCGCCGATGTCTCCTGGTATGTGCGCACTGGCTCGCCGCTCGACCGCGAAGCACTGAAGCGCGGCAACTCAGTCTACTTCCCCGATCGCGTCGTGCCGATGCTACCGGAGCGGATTTCCAACGATCTCTGCTCGCTGCGTGAGGGCGAGGACCGGCCAGCCATGGCCGTTCGCATGGTGTTCTCCAAAGAAGGCCGCAAGGCGGGTCACACCTTCCACCGCATAATGATGAAGAGTGCTGCAAAACTCTCCTACCAGCAGGCACAGGCGGCCATCGACGGCAAGCCGGACGACAAGACCGGGCCGCTGCTCGAGCCAATCCTGAAGCCGCTCTGGGCCGCCTACAAGATCATGAAGATCGGTCGCGACCGCCGCCAGCCGCTCGAACTCGACATGCCGGAGCGTAAGATCCTGCTGAAGTCCGACGGTACAGTCGACCGGGTTTTCGTGCCTGATCGCCTGGATGCGCACAAGCTCATCGAAGAGATGATGATCCAGGCGAATGTCTGTGCCGCCGAAACGCTGGAAAAGAAGCGCCAGGCGCTGATCTACCGCGCCCATGACGGCCCGTCGCTCGCCAAGCAGGAGACGCTGCGCGAGTTTCTGACTACGCTTGGCATCTCCATGGCCAAGGGCGGCAACATGCGCTCCAACTCGTTCAATGGCATCCTTTCGCAAGCGCAAGGCACGCCGCATCAGGTCATGGTCAACGAGATGGTGCTGCGCTCCCAGAGCCAAGCCGTCTACAGCCCGGACAATATCGGGCATTTCGGCCTCAACCTGATGAAATACGCGCATTTCACTTCACCGATCCGCCGTTACGCGGACCTTATCGTGCACCGCGCACTTGTCGGTTCGCTGGGGCTTGGCGAAGGCGGGATTACGCCAGCGGAAGAAGCGCAGCTCGACGATATCGCCGCCGAAATCTCGACATTCGAGCGCCGGGCGATGGCCGCCGAGCGCGACACGATCAACCGGTTGATCGCACATCACCTTGCCACCCGTATAGGCGAGGAATTCGAAGGCCGCATTTCCGGCGTCACCAAGGCGGGCCTGTTCGTCTCGCTGCCCACCTATGGCGCAGACGGTTTCGTGCCTGTCTCGACAATCGGCAACGACTATTACATCTATGACGAGGCGCATCAGGCGCTAACGGGCGAGCGCTCGGGGCTCGGCTACCAGCTGGGCGATACGGTGGACGTGCGTCTGAAGGATGCCATTCCGCTTGCCGGCGCGCTGCAGTTCGAGATGCTGAGCGAAGGCAAGAAGCTTCCGACGGCAATGAGATCCTTCCACAAGGCGGGTCGACGCAACAGGCCGGGCGGCGGACCCAAAAAACCGGGCACACGCCCTCCCCGCGGACGCAGGAGATAACAATGGACGAGCGCGCCGGATCGACCATCCAATATGGCGGCAAAGGCGCGCCCGAACGTCCGCTAGGCCGCTCGATCAAACGCGGCCTTCTCTGCCGCTGCCCGAATTGCGGCGACGGCCGACTGTTCCGCGCCTTCCTCAAGCCGGTCGATCACTGCGCCGTCTGCGGTGAGGATTATACGCCTCAACGCGCCGACGACTTGCCGGCCTATCTCGTCATCGTCGTTGTCGGCCATGTGCTAATGACGGGCTACCTGCTGACCGACATGATCTGGCGCGTCTCCCCCTTCGTTCACATGGCGATCTGGATACCGCTTGCCGTGCTGACCGCAATCGCGACGGTTCAGCCTATCAAGGGCGGGGTCATTGGCCTGCAATGGGCCTACCGGATGCATGGGTTCAGCAAGGAGCCGGAGCACGGCGATCCTTCCGCATGAAGCCGACAGGCGCAGATGTCGCGGAGCCGGATGATCGTTTCGAGGGACCTAATCGCGTCCGCACGCAGGATGCGGCGTGCCTGATCCTTGTTGATCGCTCCGGCGCTCAACCAAAGATCCTGATGGGCCGTCGGGCGTCCAAGCACGTGTTCATGCCGGACGTCTATGTGTTTCCCGGCGGGCGGCGCGACCGCGGCGACCATGCGCTGCCCTTCAACAATGATCTCCACCCGCTGGTGATGGAGAGGCTGCTGGCCCACACATCCAGCCGCATGGGACCGGCACGCGCCAGGGCGCTCGCGCTTGCAGCGCTTCGCGAGTTGCAGGAGGAAACCGGCATACGGCCGGTCAATGCCGATGGCCCCGATCTCGACATGTTACGTTATGTCGCGCGGGCGATAACCCCGCCGGGAGCTGTTCGCCGCTATGACACCCGCTTCTTTCTTGGGTTTTGCGAAGAGACTGTCTTCGACATGTCGCATTTCGGCGATACGGACGAACTTGAAGACTTGCAATGGCTTGACATTGCAGCGGTTTCCAGTCTGAAACTCGCGCGGATCACTCAGACGGTACTGGAGGACGTCAAGGACCTGTTGAAACTCGATCCTTCCGTCCCTTTTGGAAATCCCGTCCCCTTCTATTCGATGCGTCGCGGGCGCTTCGTCCAGACACGACTGTAAGGAAGAATGAATGCCGCAGCCTGCGACCGACGAAAACGGGCATGTCGAGAAAATCCACTGGCCGTCCCTCGTTGCTGCCATTGCGGCCATCAGCGCGGTCGGCATTGCGATCGGGCTCGGACTCCCACTTCTTTCGATAATTCTTGAAAAACGCGGCATCCCCTCGACGCTGATCGGCCTCAACGCGGCCATGGCCGGCGTCGCCTCGATGCTTGCGGCTCCAGTCACGACAAAGCTAGCGCATGACTATGGTGTGGCGCGTACGATGATGTTTGCCGTTGTCGTCGCTTCGATAAGCGGGCTCGGCTTCTATTACGCACAATCCTTCTGGATGTGGTTCCCGCTGCGTTTCGCCTTCCACGGCGCGACGACCACGCTATTCATCCTGTCGGAATTCTGGATCAACGAGGCGGCCCCGCCGCGTCGCCGCGGTCTTGTGCTCGGCATCTATGCCACCGTGCTCGCCGTCGGCTTTGCAGTCGGCCCCCTGCTCTTCTCCGCGCTTGGTAGCGACGGCATCCTTCCCTTCCTGGTGGGCGCCATCATCATCCTACTGGCGCTGATCCCGATCTTTATTGCACGGCACGAGAGCCCGGTCCTCGACACCAAGCCGGATCGCCATTTCTTCCACTACATCTTCCTCGTGCCGACGGCGACCGCCGCCGTGTTCGCCTTCGGCGCGGTTTCGGCCGGCGGGCTTTCGCTGTTCCCTATCTATGCACTACGCGAACAATTGCAGGAATCTCAGGCAGCCGTGCTTCTGACCGTGATGGGCATCGGAAACATGGCATTCCAGATCCCGCTCGGTCTCTATTCCGACAAACTGAAAGACCGCCGCCCGCTGCTCGCCGCAATGGCTGTCCTCGGTGTATTGGGCTCGCTCGCCCTGCCCATGCTCATCCACAACTGGCTACTCATGGCTGTCGTGCTGTTTTTCTGGGGCGGTTGCGTCTCCGGTCTCTATACGGTGGGCTTAGCGCATCTGGGTGCGCGACTCAGCGGAGCGGATCTTGCAGCGGCCAATGCAGCCTTCATTTTCTGTTATGCGGTCGGCACCGTGGTCGGTCCGCAGGGCATCGGGGCCGCCATGGATGTCGTCGGAAACGACGGTTATGCCTGGGCACTGGCCGCATTCTTCGGCTTTTACGTGCTGATTGCCCTGTGTCGTACGCTTTTCCATTCAAAACAGAGTTGACTTTTGGCGCGCGATTTGTAATTTCGCGCCAGATTTAGCCGGGGCGCACGCTGCGCTCGCGACTTCCTATTTTCTAGAGGCAGAACAACCATGGCGAAAGCTACGACCATCAAGATCAAGCTGCTGTCGACGGCTGACACCGGTTTCTTCTACGTCACGACGAAGAACAGCCGTACGTTCACGGACAAGATGACCAAGACCAAGTACGACCCGGTTGCCAAGAAGCACGTTGAATTCAAGGAAACCAAGATCAAGTAAGACTTGATCTTTAGGGTTTGAACAAGGCGCCGACCGCAAGGTCAGGCGCCTTTTCTTTTACCTGCTGATCTGCCGAATAGCGCGACTTAAGCCGAAACGAAAAAACGCCGCATCCCATCAGGAAGCGGCGTTTTGAATTTGGGGGTCGACCAGCCTGCAATAACGGCACGAGGAACCGCATTGGCATGCCTGCCGGTCGACCGACCCCACGACCCAGGAGATGCGGCGGACCTGAGCATCATGGGGTATGGCAGTGCCGCATATGGCACATATTTGTCGTTAGGTTCAAAATTGCGCAAAGGAAAAAGAAAATCAATAGATTCTTAACTGGGAGGAAAAAATGGATTCGCTGTTGGTTAAAATTTGCGCCTCACGGCGTCCAACCACTTAACGCTCGTCAATAGCAGTGAAGTAAAACCAACCTGAAGGCGGGTTGTTTTCTTGGAGGCTACAACCGCCACGGAATTAATTCCGAAGGAAAATGACATTCTGGCCCAACCGCCTACCGAATTACAAACAACTAAACTCGGATATGCTTTTCACCAAATTTCATCCGGGGATTTCAACCCATTGGAAACAGTGAAACTGCGTGCGGCATTTTGCACCGGCTCACTAGGCTCAAGAATTTCCAGATCGCCACAAAACTGTGATTTATTCCGTCTGTAAATCGCCACCACGGCACGGAACCATTGAACGAGATCAACCGCTTACGAAACGACTGTCATTTCTGTCGCCGATTCGTGATCAAGCTGCATTTGCAACGACGCGGTTTCGTCCGTCAGCTTTGGCCTTATAAAGCGCCTGATCGGCCTGCTTCAGCAATTGCTCCGGCGTGTCGGCATCTCCGGTGCTGCAGGAGAGGCCGAAAGATGCCGTCAGCTCGATTGCGGTTCCGGCATTTTTGAGTACGAACGGCGTCTTCTCGATGATGGCGCGCAGACGCTCTGCGACAGCAGCCGATGCTGTTGCATCCGTGTCCGGCATGACAACAACAAATTCTTCACCCCCGTACCGGCAGGCAAGATCTGCTCCTCGAACTGTCGAGCGAATCCGGGAGGCGAACTCGCGCAGCACGTCGTCGCCAGCGTCGTGGCCGTATGTATCGTTCACTGATTTGAACCGATCGATATCCATGAGGCAGATCGACAGAGGGCGCGAACGAGCCGCGGCTCGGTTGAAGAGTATCTTCAGATGATTGTCGAGATATCGACGATTATTCAAACCCGTCAGGGCATCCGTGACGGCGAGCTCGATCGTGTGCTTCACGCTCATCCGCAGGCGATCGTTGTAACGCTTCCGCTTGATTTGGGTGAGCGTACGCGCCAGCAATTCATTCGGGTCGATCGGACGAACGATGTAGTCGTTGACGCCGAGATCGAGCGCGCGAACGATCATGTCCTCGGCACCGGCTTCGGCCGCCAGCAGAATCGGCAGGAAGCGCGTCCGTTCCAGTGAACGTAGCTGAGAGCATAGGCGCAGGGGATCGTAGTCGTCGAAATTGGCATTGACGATGACAAGATCGAAACTGTTTTCCGCGGCTTCGAAGATAGCGGCCTGTGGATCAGACATCGCGACGACGTTGCAAACCGGCTTCAGCGCCTTGGTAATGCGCTCCTGCGAGCTTGCGCGACCGTCGACAAGCAAAATCTGGCCGATATCGTCGCGGCCGTCTGCGCCCCTGAGTATATCCTCGATAACGAGGCTATGGGCCGTGTCGGCCCGAATTCGTAACTCGTCGCTCAGAGCCTTCAGGCGCACGAGGCTGCGAACGCGGGAGATCAGCTGGACGTCATTGACGGGCTTGGTGAGGAAATCGTCGGCACCGGCTTTCAGCCCGCGTACACGGTCGGAGGGCTGGTCGAGGGCAGTCACCATGACGACGGGAATATGAGCCGTCTTGGGATTGGCCTTCAGACGCTCGCATACTTCGAAACCATCGATGCCGGGCATCATGATGTCGAGCAGTATCAAATCCAGTGGGGTGCTTTCGCAGATCGCCAGTGCCTTGTAGCCGTCATCGGCCGTCAGCACGTCGAAATATTCAGCCAGCAGACGCGCTTCGAGAAGCTTCACATTGGCCGAAATGTCATCGACCACCAGTATCCGCGCTGTCATGCCCGTGCTCCCCGCATCATGCGTCGCCGAGGTAAGTCTTGATTGTTTCTATGAATTTCGGCACCGAGATCGGCTTGGAAACATAGGCTTCGCATCCACCCTGGCGAATGCGTTCCTCGTCCCCCTTCATGGCGAAGGCAGTTACGGCGATGACCGGGATGACATGAAGTTCGTCGTCTTCCTTTAGCCACTTAGTGACTTCCAGACCGGAAACTTCGGGGAGCTGGATATCCATCAGGATAAGATCGGGACGATGCTTGCGGGCGAGATCGAGCGCTTCCATGCCGTTTCGGGTCTGGATTGTTTCATAGCCCGACGCCTCAATCAGATCGCGGAAGAGCTTCATGTTCAGCTCGTTGTCTTCAACAATCATGACCCGTTTGGGCATTGCGATCCATTCCTCAAATCGCGCCTTCAAAAGCGTATGTTCGGTATATAAGCTCCAAAATGGTTGATTCCACTGAGCTCAGTTTCGCCAAGACTAGGGCCATTTGGTTGAGAAGAGGTAACTCCCGAACAATGCCGCCGAAAACGACCGAACAGGACGCCAGACGCGTCAACGCTGAAGAGACGGCTGCCGCGGTGCTTGGCTGGATGGCCGGCGAACCGGACATGATGCAGCGTTTTCTTGCGCTGTCCGGCGTGTCACCTGATCAGATACGGTCAGCCATATCAGATCCCGGCTTCCTAGCCGGCATGATCGACTTCGTGATGGGCCATGAACCGACATTGTTGGCATTCTGCGAAGCCACAGGGACCAAGCCAGAGACTGTCATTGCCGCGCATCATCATTATTCCGGTCCCTATATTGGTCCCGGAGACTTCTGAGATGAGCGAAATCCTCGACCTGTCCCATATCAGCCTGAAAGACAGGCCGCTGATCGTCTGCGACGTGGATGACGTGGTGCTGCAATTCTTTGCCCCGTTTGAACACTACCTGAAAAAGGATGGGCTGGAACTGCTGCCGCGTTCATTCAGGCTCACCGGCAATATCGTTACTGTCGGCACGGATGTCGCGGTCGAGGACATGGCGGTCAAACAGTTGATCGGTTCGTTCTTCGAGCAACAGGAAGAGTGGCAGACACCTTTCGATCTCGCGCTCGATACGCTGAATGCGCTTGGCGCCGATGCCGACGTGATGTTCCTTACCGCGATGCCGCCCCGCTACAGCGAGCCACGACGACGCCTGCTCGACCGGCTCGGCTTCGACTTTCCGCTTGTCGCAACGGAAGAACCGAAGGGACCGGTAATGCGACGCATCCATGGCGAACGCGCCCTGCCCTCAGTCTTCATCGACGACATGGCGCACAATCTTCATTCGGTGCGCGACCATGTCGACAACTGCCTTGTCCTGCACATGATGCCGGATTCCCCGCTGCATCTTCTGGCACCGAAGCCGGATGACGGCATTACAAGGGCGCTTGATTGGGCGCAGGCCGGAGATCTCATTCGCGCGCATATAGGCCGTTAATTCGTAACCGAGCAAAGCGGGCGTCCACCGGCAACAAACCATTGCAGACTTGCCTCATCCTCTTGAGTGCCAATCGATTGCGGCTTATCGTGCCGATGTTCAATCTTTGTTCCTGACATGACCTCTTCGGCCGACATAATTTTGGGTTTCTGTCGCGACTGCCTTGCCGAGCAGAAGGCGGAGACGCGCCGTTGCCGCAAATGCGGATCGCCCCGGCTTGTCTATCATCGTGAGCTTTACGATCTGACGCTGGCGCATATCGACTGCGACGCTTTTTATGCGACGATCGAAAAACGCGACAATCCGGAGCTTGCCGACAAGCCGGTGATTATCGGCGGCGGCAAGCGCGGTGTCGTATCCACCGCCTGCTACATTGCCCGCATCAGCGGCGTCAGATCGGCAATGCCGATGTTCAAGGCGCTGGAACTCTGCCCCAACGCTGTCGTCATACGCCCCGATATGGAAAAATATGTAGGCGTTGGCCGTCAGGTGCGGCAGCTGATGATGGAGCTTACGCCCCTCGTTCAACCGCTTTCGATCGATGAGGCGTTTCTCGAACTTGCGGGAACCGAACGGCTGCATCGCGATCCGCCGGCACGCATCCTTGCCAAATTCGCAAAGCGCATTGAGAGCGAACTCGGAATTTCGATTTCAATCGGGCTTTCCTATTGCAAGTTCCTCGCCAAGGTCGCTTCCGACCTGCAGAAACCGCGTGGTTTTTCCGTCATCGGCGAGGCAGAAGCGAAGGATTTCCTAGCTCCTCGTCCTGTCACCACCATCTGGGGGGTCGGCAAGGCGTTCAGCGCCACGCTGGAGGCCGATGGCATCCGCACGATCAGCCAGCTGCAGCAGATGGAGGAAGGCGACCTGATGCGCCGCTACGGCTCGATGGGCCAGCGTCTCTACAGGCTTTCCCGCGGGATGGACGAGCGCGAAGTGCATTTGAATGATGCGGCAAAGAGCGTTTCGGCCGAAACGACATTCTTCGAAGACATTTCCCGGCATGATGACCTCGTGCCTGTCCTGCGACGCCTTTCGGAAAAAGTGTCCGCACGCTTGAAGAAGCACGAGATCGCCGGTCATACGGTTGTGCTCAAGATGAAAACGGCCGACTTCAAGAGCCGGACACGCAACAGGCGGCTGGAAGACCCGACACAGCTTGCCGACCGCATCTTCCGCACCGGCCTTTCGCTGATGGAGAAGGAAACGGACGGCACGAAATTCCGCCTGCTCGGGATCGGGGTAACCGATCTTTGCGGTCCGGCACTGGCGGACCCGCCAGATCTCGTCGATCAACAGGCAGGGCGGCGGGCGGCGGCTGAAGCGGCAATGGACAAGCTGCGTGACAAGTTCGGCAAGGCGGCTGTCGAGACTGGTTACACGTTTGGCGACAAGCGTCGTTGAGCCATAAGAAGCGTGTCGGGAATTCATTTCGAAATCGCAGGAACGTGATGAATTGACACGATCCTGCCACTTTTCAGAAAATTTTGATTAAGTTTAACACGCTAAATTGCCGACCATTGTAATGCGTAAGAGGTCTTCATGTTGCGTGGCGTTTTGTTCAGCCTCGGACTCCTGTCCGGGACCATCCTTTCTCAGTCTGCTTTTGCCGACACCGCAACGCTCCAGATCATCGTATCGAAAGACCAGCAGTCGATGACGGTCTATGACGGCGAAAAGGTCGTAACGACCACGAAGGTCTCTACCGGAAAAGCCGGACACACGACGCCGAGCGGAATCTTCTCGATTCTGGAGAAGCGCAAATACCATGAATCGAATATCTATTCGAACGCTCCCATGCCCTTCATGCAGCGCCTCACTTGGTCCGGTATCGCACTTCACGAAGGCAATGTGCCGAACTATCCGGCATCGCATGGCTGCGTTCGCATTCCGACCGGGACCGCCAAGGCGATCTACGACATGACGGAACGCGGCGTGCATGTGGTGATCGCCGATGCACCGGTGAAGCCGGTGAAAATCGAAAACGCCAACCTCTTCATGCCGTTGAAGCGTCTGCCATCGGAACCGCTGTTTCCGAATGCCGATCTGCGACCGACCGCGATGAAAAAGGCCGCCGACGGATCCTACGATGTGGCAATGGCCGACACCGATCCTATGTCGACCGGTTCCTTGCAGGCCGTTGTTCCGGAAGATCCAGCGCCGCTGCGCATACTCATTCATCGTCGTGGCGCACGCGAAACCATGCTCGATATACAAACCCATCTGACGGATCTCGGCTTCGACGCTGGTGTTGCCGACGGGATTGCAGGGCCGATGACCCGTGATGCGATCGCCGCCTATAAGCGGTGGAAGGGTCTTCCGGCCAGCGGCACGATGATCAGCAAGGATTTTCTTGCTGCGCTCTATCATTCGGCCGGAGAAAAAGAGCCGCCGGCAGGTCAGATCCTCGTGCGCCGCAATTTCGAACCGCTGTTCGAGGCGCCTGTTGGCATCAAGCACCCGGAACAGGCTCTCGGCACGTATTTCTTCACAGCCGATCATCTTGAGCGGAATGCAGAGACCGCCGAGTGGCATGCGATCACGTTGAAGAACGAGATGACCGCTGACGAAATGAAAGAGTTCGGCATCGACAAGCCGGCAGATTCAAGCATTCCCAACGCTGCGGCGATGGCACTCGACCGGGTAGACATTCCCAAGGACGTGCGCGAGCGTATCGGCGAACTGATGGCAAACGGCACATCGCTGACCATTACGGACCAGGGTCTTGGTCCGGAAACCGGCAAAGGCACCGACTTCGTAACACTTACGCGCTCCCAGGCCAATATCGCTCAGGCAGGTCTCAACCAGAGCGAACCGAAACCCGCGCGCCGTTCGAAAAAAGAATCATATATCGGCGGTATCGGGCTGTATTGATTGCCAAAATCCGGACCAGCTTGTTTGCCTCGGTCTGAAACATGGTATCGCTTTGAAGCATGGAAGGCGACACCAAAGCTTTCAGCCGAGGCAGGCTAGACGAAAGTCGCAAGTCAAACCGTGCACTACGCCACATTGCGACCACGTTCACTTTCTACCTGAGCGGCATGGAAGTACCCCCGAAACCCGTGTCCCCCATGGGTGACGCTTCCATCAGTGTTGGACGGTTATGTGTTGTTTTTCTTCCATGACCGTCCTCCGGGTGGATGAACGGCATCAAACTATCCATCACAGAATATCGTAAAGCCTGACAATCCAACTTACCTGATAGGCGATTGCGGCAACGACCAGAACCAGCTGGCCTCGTCTGGACCTGATGAACATCGCAATGATCGATATCGCGACAAACGCCGCCTGGCGAATGGGATATTCCATGCCAAGCGAGTGGAAATAGTCTTCACCCTTGGCCATGGTATCGCCGATATCAAGCAGGGCCGCAAAGGCAAGAAGCCCGAAAAACCAGCGTTTTCTTTGTTCGAAATAATCCTCGAAGCCCCTGTAGTCGGTCATCTGGTCGGGAAACAGCAAGGCTGTCAAAGCGGCGAAAATCATCGTGTAGAAGATCAGGAACCCGTAGAGCGGAAATGTCCAGACGGGGACGAACATCAGGTGAAACTCGTACCACCAGAAATGCACGATGGTGATGAGCAGAAAGACGACCCAGCCGAGATGAACCGGATAGACCTTGATCGTTCCCGGGTGCTGGACGAAACGCGTCAGGCCATTGACGAGACGCGCAAGGCTCAGCGCCAGAACCATGCCGATGATGGTGCGCACATGTCCGAAATATTCAGCATGGGTCGGCGGGAGTTCCATGCGATCGCCCTCTGTTTCAGCCGTCCGGCATGATCGTAGCATTCCCTGCGCCGGGCAAGCGGCGAGACGCGATCAGACATCCCTCGACATGAGAGCCCACGGGCACTCACCGGACGGATCGCCGCAGAGCAATCTTGGAAAGGGCATATCTGCTAATTGATTGCTGATCGCCGATCGATATAACCGGCAAAAAACACTTGCCTATTGTTCAGGAAACAGCGCTCCAAAGTACAAGAACGCGATCCTGACTGCCGTGATGGATTGATGAACGGTGTAGCTTTTTTCCTGGGCGTGAATTTCGTCGTTGCGGTTTGCTTCAGCGCGGTCTTCGCCGTTGTTGCCACCCGAAGCCGCTCGCGCCGGGCTGCGCTCTGGCTGGCGGCGGGGTTCGGCGTCGCATCACTGTCTGCGGTCTGCGAGCTTCTGGTCGCTTATACGGACACCCCAAAGATATGGGCAATTGGTGCATTCGCGACGGTTCTGATCGGCATGATGCTGCTGCGGATCGGAATTGGACATCTCTATGGGCGCAGGCTCGACAAGCGTATCGCTGCGTTTTTCGTCAGCGCAAGCATCATCTTGTGTTATGTGATCTATGACATGCCCCGCGGAACGCTGATACAGGCCGTCTCCTATCAGAGCCCGTTCGCAATCGTGCTTCTCGACAGCGCCTTTGTCATCCTCGCCTCCCGCGGGCGGCAGATGATCGATCGCTTTCTCGGAATGCTCACGCTGTTCACCGGCCTGCATTTCTTTGCCAAGGCCGGTCTGGCAGTTCTGGTCGGCGCAGGCTCTGCCGCCAAAGACTACATTCACACCAACTACGCGCTGATCTCACAGAGTGCCACGGCCATCTTGGTGGTGGCCGTGGGACTGACGCTGCTGGCAGCTCTTGTGCTTGAGATCATGGCGGACCAGCGGAGTGAATCGGAAAGGGACACCCTGTCGGCGATCGCCAACAGGCGCGGGTTCAACCGGCAGGTTCAATCCATCCTAAGTGCAGCATCGCATGGCAAACATGCCGTCATTCTCTGCGACCTCGACCATTTCAAGCGCATCAACGACACGTATGGGCATCATGTGGGAGACATGGTGATCCAGAGTTTTGGGCAATTGATGAACGACAGCGCGCCCAAGAGGGCAGCACTCGGCCGCATCGGCGGCGAAGAGTTCGCGATATTCCTGCCCGACACCGATATCAGCGCCGCGGCGCTGTTTGCTCAGGCGCTGCGGGCCGCAACAATGACATTGCCCGATCTGCCCGATGGCCTGATCGTCACCGCGAGTTTCGGCGTATCTCCCGTGACCTCGGCTGCCAGACTGGCCGAGGCCTACCGGCAGGCGGACCAGGCGCTTTATGCGGCGAAGAATGCCGGGCGTAATCAGGTCAAGCTCACGGGCCTCGACGAGGCCGAGGCAAGTGAACAGCATGGAGAAAGCCGTCTCTAGGATCGGCCTCCACGAACGCTCAGCTCTTTCCGGTCAGCCAAAGTAACCGAGCCTGCTACTGGACGAGTTCGACATCCAGCACACCGGGCGCGGCCTTGAGTGCGGCTGCCATTTCCGGCGAGAGCCGATATCTCTGCGTAAGCTCCACCTCGATCTCGCGGCGGCCGTCTTCCTTGATGACAATGAAATAAACCAGGCCTTCGCCACGCATGTTCAGATGGTTGGCGACGGTCTTCAGCGGTCCTGCATCTCGAACAAAGACACGCAGTGCCTTCTGCATACGGATCGACTGTTCTTCCAGCGACTGAGCCGTCTGGATGCGCAGGCCGATGCCTTCCGGCCGCTCGTCGGCCTGGACGGTGATGACCAGCGACCTGCCGGGTTCGAGCAGGTCTCGGTATTGCGCCAATGCCTCGGAAAACAGCACCGCTTCGAACTGGCCGGATGAGTCCGAAAAAGTGATGATGCCCATCTTGTTGCCGGTCTTGGTCTTGCGCTCCTGCCGACCTGTCACCGTACCGGCCAGACGCCCGGCGGTCGCTCCTTGGCGGACAGAGGCAGCAAAATCGGCAAAGGTCTGCACCCTTAGTTTCGACAGGACGTCCTTGTAGGTATCGAGCGGGTGGGCCGACAGATAGAAGCCGAGAACCTGATATTCGCGCATCAGCATTTCCGACGGCATCCACGGATTGAATGTCGGCAGGATCAGTTTTTCGGGGCCACTGCTGGAGCCGGAACCGAAGAAATCGGACTGGCCTGAGACCTTCTCTTCCTGCGCGCGCTGCGCATAACCGATGATCCGGTCGAGACCGGCGATCAACTGGGCTCGGTCATGGCCGAAGCAATCGAAAGCACCAGCGGAAATCAGGCTTTCCAGAACGCGGCGGTTGATCTGCTTGGGGTCGATCCGCATGCAGAAATCCTCGATGCCGGCGAAAGGCTTGTCGCCGCGAACTTCCGTGATGTGCTCGACAGCCGATTCACCGACGCCTTTGATGGCGGCGAGTGCATAATAAATCTTCGCCTCGCCCGTCTCGAAATGGCGGAACGAGGTCTGAACCGACGGCGGGAAAACCTTGATACCGAGACGGCCGGCATCCTCGCGAAAATCGTTGAGCTTTTCGGAGTTGGCCATATCGTAGGTCATGGTCGCGGCGAGGAACTCGACCGGATAATGCGCCTTCATATAGGCCGTTTGGTAAGAGACGATAGCGTAGGCTGCGGCGTGAGACTTGTTGAAGCCGTAGTTGGCGAACTTGGCGAGCAGTTCGAAAATGTTCTTCGCCTGCGGCTTCGATACGCCGTTCTTGACGGCGCCATCGACAAAGCGCTCGCTCTGCTTGTCCATCTCCTCCTTGATCTTCTTACCCATGGCGCGGCGCAGAAGATCGGCCTCGCCGAGCGAATAACCCGACAGGACCTGGGCGATCTGCATGACCTGTTCCTGGTAGACGATAACGCCCTGGGTCTCCTTCAGCAGGTAGTCGATCGACGGATGAACCGATTCGACCTCCTCCTCGCCATGCTTGCGGGCATTGTAGGTCGGGATGTTTTCCATCGGACCCGGACGATAGAGCGCCACAAGCGCGATAATGTCTTCGATACAGTCGGGCTTCATGCCGATCAGCGCTTTGCGCATGCCGGCACTTTCCACCTGGAACACGCCGACGGTTTCGCCGCGCGACAGCATTTCATAGGTCAGCTTGTCGTCGAGCGGTATTTTGGCCAGATCGACATGGATGTCGCGCTTGCGGCAGAAATCGACCGCCGTCTTCAACACGGTCAGCGTCTTCAGGCCGAGGAAGTCGAATTTGACCAGACCGGCCTGCTCGACCCATTTCATGTTGAACTGGGTGACCGGCATGTCCGAGCGCGGGTCTCGATACATCGGCACCAGTTTCGACAGCGGGCGATCGCCGATGACGATACCGGCGGCGTGGGTCGAGGCGTGACGGTACAGGCCTTCGATCTTCTGGGCGATATCGAGAAGACGGCCGACGACCGGCTCCTTGTCCACCTCTTCCTGGAATTTCGGCTCTTCCTCGATTGCCTTGGAGAGCGGTGTCGGGTTGGCCGGATTGTTCGGCACCAGCTTGCAGATGCGGTCGACCTGGCCATAGGGCATTTCCAGCACGCGGCCGACGTCGCGCAATGCCGCGCGCGCCTGCAGCGAACCGAAGGTAATGATCTGCGCCACCTGCTCTCGGCCATATTTCTGCTGCACGTAGCGGATCACCTCTTCGCGGCGATCCTGGCAGAAGTCGATGTCGAAGTCGGGCATCGAGACCCGTTCCGGATTGAGGAAGCGTTCGAACAGAAGCGAGAAGCGCAGCGGATCAACGTCGGTGATGGTGAGCGCGTAAGCGACGAGCGATCCTGCACCGGAACCACGGCCCGGACCGACCGGGATATTGTGCTGCTTCGCCCATTTGATGAAGTCGGCAACGATAAGGAAGTATCCCGGAAACTTCATCCGTTCGATGATCGACAGTTCGAAATCGAGACGTTCGCGATAATCCTTCTCGGTGAAACCGGCACTCAGCCCAAGTTCTTCAAGCCGATGATCCAGCCCCTCGACCGCCTGGCGGCGAAGCTCGGCGGCTTCCTTGCGTTCGTCCTCCTCCGGATGATCACTGACGCCGGTGAAACGCGGCAGGATGGGATTGCGTGTCTTCAGGATGAAGGAGCAGCGGCGGGCGATCTCGACGGTGTTTTCCAGCGCTTCGGGCAGGTCAGCGAAAAGCTTCGCCATTTCGGCGCGGCTTTTCAGGTAATGATCCGGTGTGAGGCGAAAGCGGCTGTCGTCGGAAACGATCGCGCCATGGGCAACCGCCATCAGCGCATCATGGGCATCGTAATCAGCCTTGGAGGGAAAAAAGGCCTCGTTGGTCGCGACCAACGGGATATCGTGCTCATAGGCGAGATCGACCATGCGATGCTCATGGCGGCGATCATAATTGCCGTGTCGCTGCAGTTCGAGATAGAGCCTGTCGCCAAACAGGGTTTTGAGGCGCAACAGTCTTTCGACAGCCAGTCCCGCATGCCCTTCCTTGAGCGCCCGATCCACCGGGCCGGAAGCGGCACCGGTCAATGCGATCAGACCTGCAGTGCCAAGCTCATCCAGCCAGGAGGCGCAAATATGGGTTTCGCTTACCCCTTCGCCGCCGAGATAGGCCCGGCTGACGAGATCGACCAGCCGTTCATAGCCTTCGGCATTGGCGGCGAGGAGAACGATGGCGGGCAGCTTGGCGAGCTGGTTGCCGCGACGATCCTCTTCCTGGTCCTGCATGTCGATCGACAGCTGGCATCCAATGATCGGCTGCAGACCGTCTCCCGTCGCCTTTTGGGCGAATTCAAGTGCAACAAACAGATTGTTGGTATCGGTGATGGCGATCGCGGGTTGATTGTCCGCGACGGCCTTGCCGAGGACCTTCTTGAGCGGAAGCGCACCTTCGAGCAGCGAGTAGGCCGAATGCAGGCGCAGATGGACGAATTGCGGGGTCTCCCCGAGGATTTCGTCTGCCGATCCTGTCTTTGCCTGTTCCGCCATGTCTATCGCCGTACCTGTGATTCAATCGCTCTATTTTCAAGCGCACGACGGCTCAAGTCCAGTTTTGAATTCACCGGTCAACGGTTTTCGGCAGCGAACTCCAGAGGCGGCGGCGCCCGGTGCGGGCGCCGAAGCAAGGTTACATGGCAATCATCAACATCGACAGCGTGGCGACGAAGGTTGCGATGGACGCGAAAGCGGCAATATCACGAAGAAGGTCAGTCATCGTTGTCTCCCGTGTTCGTTATGTTTTTAATTTGTTCTCTTTTTGTACGGGAGTCAATAACAGAACAAAAAGGAAACGAATTTTGCGCCATATCCCCGCCCCGATAGTAAACACTTTCCTAAAGCGGACAGACTTGAAGGCGGATTTCGCCCTCGGTACCTGGGCTTTTTTGTTTCGGTAGGGGCACGTCGGGTGCCTCGAATTGAATTTTTTTCTATGTGACGCTCGGCGTGTCCCGTTCGGTGTGTTTTTCGGCGCAACTCCGGTCCGTCAGCGGCGGTTGGGCGTCCGGCAGGATTGTGCGACACACGCACGCCTTATTCAGGGGCCGGCCATTTCTGCGCAGCCCGTCTGATCTGCATGCATAAGGGCGGGTCACCCGGTCACTGGTTCCGCCTCGCCTGTTATGCGGACCGGTGTAGCCGAAGCGGCACGGGGCATTGTAGGCACGGGCTTTGAGTGCGGGATGGAAGATTGATAAATGGTTGGGATTGTTGGAGCGGGAGGGAGAAACGTCCCCGGGCGTGAATAGCCCCTCTCTCGCAATTTCTGAAACCTAGTCTTTGGCTAAGATTTCGACATTGCTTTCTCTCCCGCAAGGGGAGGGAAACAATCGCGGCGCTAAACAAATCAACGTCTTAGCCAAAAGGCTAAGTGCTAAACTTCTTAAGGAGAGGCAAGGTCTCCGAGCCGTTACTACCTCACAGTTGATAGCAGGAGCCAAGCAATCCTCAGAACTCCACCACTTTGCCGGCTTCCAGCGTCACACGACGGTCCATACGGGCGGCGAGTTCGTGGTTGTGGGTGGCGATCAGGGCAGCAAGGCCGGACTGGCGCACCAGGGCTTCCAGCGCGTCGAAGACGTAAGATGCGGTTTTCGGGTCGAGATTGCCGGTCGGTTCGTCGGCCAGAAGCACGCGGGGCGCATTGGCGACCGCGCGGGCGATCGCGACACGCTGCTGCTCGCCGCCGGAGAGTTCCGCCGGGCGATGTTCGGCGCGATGGCCGATGCGCATGTAATCTAGAAGCTGTGCTGCCCTCTCCTTCGCCTCGGCCTTGGACAGGCCGCCGATCAGCTGCGGCATCATGATATTCTCGATCGCCGAGAATTCCGGCAGGAGATGGTGGAACTGGTAGACGAAGCCGATTTCCGAGCGACGGATGGCGGTGCGCTGGTCGTCCGGCAAATCGTTGCAGGAGCGGCCACCGACAAAGACTTCGCCACTATCTGGATGTTCGAGCAGGCCTGCCAGGTGAAGGAGCGTCGACTTGCCTGTACCCGAAGGCGCTACGAGTGCGACGATCTCGCCGGTTCTCAGCTCGAAATCGGCGCCTTTCAGAATAGAAAGCGTCGTTTCTCCCTGGCCATAATGACGTTCGACATTTGCAAGCTTCAATACGGATTTACGCGGTGCCATGAGGTGATGGGATCCTATTCGTAGCGAAGCGCCTGGACAGGATCGAGCCTGGAAGCTCGCCATGCCGGGAAAATGGTGGCGATGAAGGATAGGACCAGCGCCATGGTGACGACGGAAACGGTCTCGCTGACACTCATTTCAGCGGGCAGTTCGCTCAAGAAATAGAGTTCCGGGTTGAACAGAACTGTGCCGGAAAGCCAGGAAAAGAACTGCCGGATACTTTCGATATTGAGACAGACGACAACCCCGAGGACGACGCCCGCAAGCGTGCCGACAAGACCGATCGCTGCCCCCGTCATGAAGAAGATGCGCATGATCGCGCCGGAACTTGCTCCCATGGTGCGCAGGATGGCGATGTCGGAGCCTTTGTCCTTTACCAGCATGATCAGGCCGGAAATGATGTTCAAGGCAGCGACAAGCACGATCAGCGTCAGGATCATGAACATGACGTTGCGTTCGACCTGCAGCGCGGAGAAGAAGGTCTGGTTGCGCTGGCGCCAGTCGGTGATGAAGATCTGACGGCCGGCGGCCTCCTCTATCTTCGGGCGCAGCTCATCCACGGCTTCCGGGTCGTTGATGAACAGCTCGATCGACTGAACGATGCCTTCGGCATTGAAATAGAGCTGCGATTCTTCGAGCGGCATGTAGATGATCGTCGCGTCATATTCCGACATGCCGATCTCGAAGATGCCCGAGATCGTGTAGGACTTGACGCGTGGATTGACGCCCATCGGGGTTACATCGCCTTCAGGCGAGATCAGCGTGATCTGGTCGCCGGCATTCAGCCCGAGTTGTGCCGCAAGCCGGGACCCGACCAGAACGCCCTGCCCCGAGGCAAACCCGACGATATCGCCCTGCTTGATATTGCCGGCGACCTCGGTGAGCTTTTCCAGATCCTCGGCGCGGACACCACGGACCAACGCGCCGGAACCTGCGCCACCGCGACCGGAGGCAAGCGTCTGGCCTTCAACCAGCGGCAGGGCCATCTTTACGCCCGGCACGGCTGAAAATTTCTTTGTCAGTTCGGCGTAATCATTCAGCGGCGTGTCGACCGGCTGGACGATCATGTGGCCGTTGATGCCGAGGATGCGGGAAATCAGCTCGGTGCGGAAACCGTTCATCACCGCCATGACGATGATGAGGGTGGCAACCCCCAGCATGATGCCGATGAAGGAAAACCCGGCGATGACCGAGATATAGGCTTCCTTGCGGCGCGAGCGCAGGTAACGCCAGGCAACCATGCGCTCGAAGCCTGAAAAGGCGCCGGCACTCGGAGCCTTTTCGACTTTCTGCTTTTCTTGACCCGCCGCGACGCTTGCCATTCACGTTTCCTCGTCTTGATCGGCGCCGGATCAGGCCATTCCGGCCTGTCCAGCACCCAATTCTGTCATCCGGCCGGAAACCCGAACGGCAGTATTATCAGCCGGTTGCCCGGTTCAGTGCAGCCTCGAGCGTCATCACTTCGCGGGCACCGGTCTTACGGTCCTTGACCTCGACCTCACCTGCGGCTGCAGAGCGCGGGCCGACGATGATCTGGACCGGCACGCCGATCAGATCGGCGGTGGCGAACTTGGTGCCGGCGCGATCGTCGCTGTCGTCGTAAAGCACGTCCTTGCCGGCTTTGCCGAGCGAGGCGTAGAGCTTTTCCGAAATATCGTCGCAGGCGGCATCGCCCGGCTTCATGTTGATCACCACGACATCGAAGGGTGCGACCGATTCGGGCCAGATGATGCCGTTCTCGTCATGCGATGCTTCGATGATGGCGGGAACAAGGCGTGTCGGGCCGATACCGTAGGATCCCATGTGGACAGGATGTTCCTTTCCATCCGGTCCCTGCACCTTTGCGCCCATCGGCTCGGAGTATTTTGTGCCGAAATAGAAGATGTGGCCGACCTCGATGCCGCGGGCAGACAGCCGGTCACCTTCGGGAATGGCGTTGAACGCTGCCTCGTCGTGCATTTCCGACGTTGCGGCATAAACCGAGGTCCACTTGTCGAAGATCGACTGCAGGCCTGCGACATCATCGAAATCGGTGTTTTCTCCCGGGATCTCGAAATCGGTAAATGCCTTGTGGCTGAAGACTTCCGATTCACCGGTGTCGGCGAGGATGATGAATTCGTGGCTGTGGTTGCCGCCGATCGGGCCGGTATCGGCGCGCATCGGGATGGCGCGCATGCCGAGCCGCGCAAAGGTGCGCAGGTAGGCGACGAACATCTTGTTATAGGAATGGATCGCATCTTCGCGGGTCATGTCGAAGGAATAGGCGTCCTTCATCAGGAATTCGCGCGAGCGCATGGTGCCGAAGCGCGGACGGATTTCGTCGCGGAACTTCAGCTGGATATGGTAGAGGTTGAGCGGCAGGTTCTTGTAGGACTTGACGTAGGACCGGAAGATGTCGGTGACCATTTCCTCGTTGGTCGGACCGTAGAGCATCGGACGCTCCTGGCGATCCTTGATGCGCAGCATTTCCTTGCCGTAAGCCTCGTAACGACCGCTTTCCTGCCAGAGTTCGGCAGACTGCAGCGTCGGCATCAGCAGCTCAATGGCGCCTGCACGGTTCTGCTCTTCGCGGATGATGGCGTTGACCTTGTCCAGCACCTTCTTGCCGAGCGGCAGCCAGGAATAGATGCCCTGGCTCTGCTGGCGGACCATGCCCGCGCGCAGCATCAGACGGTGGGAGACGATTTCCGCTTCCTTGGGATTTTCCTTCAGGATGGGCATAAAATAGCGGGACAGGCGCATGGTGATTTCCGACTTTTGACTGGCCTCCCGCATCTCGCAGGAATCGGCCGATTTGAAGACCATTTGCGTGGCTTATTACCGGTTCCCAGACGCCAAGGAAACCCGGCTCCTATCGAAAAGCCCGTGGATGACCGAAGCGAAAATCGGCAAGGACTTGCGGAAGATGTGATTTTCGTGAAGGCAGGGGTGCGACAAATGCGCCAAAGGCAATTTTTTCCACACCTGTCACAAAAATACAAAAAAAGAGGATGACAAAGCCCAACCTATGAGCTAGTTTCAGCCCATAAAACAGGCATGAAGTTCAAATTCATGCCAATCGCGGTAAAGTCTTGGGAGGATCAGATCTTAGGCGCGCTAGACGCTGCCCCGGAAACGGTTAGGATCACGCGAAACTGAAAAACAAGGCTTCAATGCCTTGTTTTTTTTTGCCTTTCGACAGGCAACAATGCTTCCAGAGCGCCTTTCAGATTACAGTTTTCCGATGATATCGACGCGATCGCAGGTGCCGGTTGCAGGTATCACATCCAGCTTTTGGCCAATTTCATGGCGGTGACGCCCGCGATCGATCTCCTTTTCCGTCCTGCATGTGACGATCTGGCCGTTTGCCTCACGGGTAAATTCAAGAAGACCGATGATCGCGATGTATGCCCGGATCGCCCGCCATCTCGTTCTTCCTCCCTTATTTCAAGGATCGTCGCAACCGAATGGGGAAGCGTGTGGCGGCGATAGGCCTGAATGCCAAAAAGCATCGCAAAGGCAAGTGCCGCGACAGTGTAGACCATACCCAGAACGATCCGCCGCTCCCTGGTATCCCGAAACTCTCCCACCCGCATCGGCATCGATCCTTACTTGGTACCGCAGGATTATTTGAAGCTCGGCATGATGTTCGGGATGCTGCCGATACCGAAGCCGAAATAAACCGATGCAAAATGATAGGCGAGATAGATCGCTGCCGAGATGACGGTGGTGAGCAGAATGACGCGCCCGCCACGGAATTTCGCAGGCGCACTCTCGACAGTTCCGAGCGTCACCTCGCCCTCGTCACGTTGGCTACGGTAGCCGAGCGGCAGAACCAAGAAGAGGACAGTCCACCATAGGATGAAATAGATCGCGACGACTGTCAGGATTGGCATGCGGACACTCCATCCTCGCGTTTGATCATCGGAACAGGCGGTTGAAGCCGCTGATAAAATGATTCCGATCTTTCGGCAGAGTCATTGATTTTATTCGCCATTGCACGCCGCATCAGACTTCCTCCAGCTCGATCAGCGTGCCATTGAAATCCTTTGGGTGGAGGAAGAGAACCGGCTTTCCGTGGGCGCCGATCTTCGACTTTCCATCGCCGAGAATACGCGCGCCGGCGGCACTCAACTTTTCGGCGGCAGAGAGGATATCAGGCGTTTCGTAGCAGATGTGGTGGATGCCGCCCGAGGGATTGCGTTCGAGGAAAGCGGCGATCGGGGATGTATCATCGAGCGGTTCGAGCAGCTCGATCTTGGTATTTGGAAGCTCGACAAAAATAACAGTGACGCCGTGTTCGGGAAGGGTTTGCGGTTCGGAGACCTTTGCACCGAGTGTATCGCGATAGATCGCGGCGGCTTCGTCCAGGATCGGGACGGCGATGGCGATGTGGTTTACTCGGCCGAGCATGTGTTCCTCCTCTTTCGGGCGCCTGCTTTCGGCAGGCAGCCGCTCCTCATTCGCCTGCCGGCACCTTCTCCCCTTAGACAATTTAGAGCACGACGCCCGGCTTGACGTCGGGACGGTGCGGGGCTGAGTGGCGGGACCTGCACTCTGGCCGCCATGCCCGCAAACGTCTCAATCGCCCGATGGCAGGTTGAATATCTGACGGCTGACGATTTTCAGGCTTCGATCTGGCTGTATCCGGTAGCGTTCAACAACCCGGTTACCGAAACTATTGTAAAATTCATGATCGAAGCTGCTGCCGACGGGCGCCTTGGTAAGACGGCTTCTAGGTTGGCCTCCGTATGTGATGCTACCCGAGATTGGCGCAATGTCGGATCCGTAGTCGCGCGCGACCAATTCGGGATCGGCAGTAGCACTGCACGCGGTCAGCGTTGCAACGGCCAAGGAAATTAACGTTTTTCTCATCGTGCTCATCTCCTCCTTGGAGGCTGACGGGGCAAAGCACGTCTGCCGAGTTCCACTATGACTGACGCCCATGACCGAGTGAAGCGCTAAAGCATATCGCGATCCTGCGGATTCGCTCGCGGAGTTTTAGACTTTGTTTTATAGCATGTCTGTTGCGCAAAACTGCTGCACATTTTTTGCGCAACAGGCTCGATTTAAGCGCGCCGGGAAAGCGTCATCGCTAGCGACGTGACATACCTCTCCGGGGGAGATGCGGAGTGCAGCTCGCTACACTCCGCATAAGCAAGCTCCCCTACTGAACCCTTGTTACGAACACCGTGACCACAGGCTTCTTGCCCCAGGCGATATTGGCGGCCGAGCGGACGGCGCGGCGAACGGATTCGCGTACGGTATCGAGATCCTTGCGGCGGGCGCGCGGGATGCTTTCGACGGCTCCAAGAACAGCATCATAAAGACCGTCGTCCATATCCTCGCCCTCGTCGTCGAATTCCGGCAGGCCGAAGGAGACGAGATCGGGGTCGGCGAGGAATTCATAGCGCTGGTCGAGCAGGATATTGACCGAGACATGGCCGACAAAGGAGAGCTTGCGGCGATCGCTGATGCCCATTTCGTCCAGATCGCCGATCAGCTTGCCATCCTTGTAGATGCGGCCGAAGGGAGCGTCGTCGATGACTTCCGCCGGACCGGGCGCAAGGCGCAGGATGTTGCCGTTGCGGACGCGCGGGATCTCGCCAATGCCGGCGGATGCACCAAGTTCGGCCTGGGCCGTCAGGTGGGCCGCCTCGCCATGAACGGGAACGAGGATCTGAGGCCTTGTCCACTCGTACATTTTCAAAAGTTCGTTGCGGCGCGGGTGGCCGGAAACGTGCACGAGCGCATCGGAATCGGTGACGATCTTGATGCCCTGTTCGATCAGCGCGTTCTTGATCTCGATAATCGGCTTTTCATTGCCCGGGATGGTGCGTGAGGAAAAGACGACCGTATCGCCCTTGGTGAGCGCCACATGGCGCATCTCATCGCGGGAAATCTTCGCCAGCGCCGCGCGGGACTCGCCCTGGCTGCCGGTCAGGATGACGACGACCTTATCGCGCGGGATGTAGCCGTATTCGTCTTCGGCGAGGAAGGGTTTAAGGCCTTCCATGATGCCGATATCCTGCGCAACATTGACGACGCGTTTCAGCGACGAACCGAGCAACAGGACTTCGCGACCAGCTGCGTTTGCTGCTTCCGCGATCGAGCGGATACGGCCGACATTGGACGAGAAGGTGGTGACAGCTACCCTGCCCTCGGCTTCCTCGATCACCTTCTGCAGGCCGGCGGAGACTTCTTCTTCAGATGGCGAAACGCCTTCGCGCAGTGCGTTGGTGCTGTCGCACATCAGCGCCAGCACGCCCTCGTCGCCTATGGCGCGGAAACGCGCCTCGTCTGTGAGCGGACCGAGTGTCGGCTTGGCATCGATCTTCCAGTCGCCGGTGTGGACGACATTGCCGAGCGGGGTGCGGATGACCAGCGACATCGGCTCGGGGATGGAGTGGTTGACGCCGACGGCCTCGATCTCGAATGGTCCGACATTGATGCGGTCGCCGGCCTTGAAGATGGTGATCGGGATCTCGGCGCGATCGCCTTCATATTTGCGCTTGGCTTCCAGCATGCCGGCGGTAAAGGGCGAGGCATAGACCGGTACGTTGAGGCCCGGCCAAAGATCGTTCAGCGCGCCGTAATGGTCCTCATGCGCATGGGTGATGATCATGCCCTTGAGATTGTTGCGCTGCGAGGCAAGGAAACGGATGTCGGGAAGAACGAGATCTACGCCCGGAAGATCGGGACCCGGGAAGGTCACGCCCGCATCGACCATGATCCACTGACGCTTCTGTGGCGGTCCGTAGCCATAGAGAGCGAGGTTCATGCCGATCTCGCCCACGCCGCCCAGCGGCAGAAACACCAGTTCGTCTTGATTAGCCATTCTTCTTCTTATTCCGTTTTCATAAAGAATACATCACCTGCCGCGATCGGCAGGACTTGTCCACCCCCCATGTCGAGTAACAGCAGGCCGCCGTCGTCGATTCCGGCAAATCTGCCCTCCAGCGACCTGTCGGGAAGATTGACGGTAATACGCTCGCCGACGCCGCAGGCGACCTCCCGCCAGCGGCGCACGATTTCGGCGGTGCCCCTTCCCTCATCCCACAAATCGAGCGCCAAAGCCATGGACTGATAAAGATGGGCGAAAAGTTCATCCGGCGAAATCGCCGCACCGTGATCGGAAAGACGGGTGACGCCATAAGGCGCGCTGTCGGGCATATGGCGGATATTGACACCAATGCCAATGACCAGAGCCCGCTTTCCGCCGGCAAGCGGCTCGCCCTCAAGCAGGATACCACAGGTCTTTCTGCGATTGATCAGGATGTCATTCGGCCATTTGACCTGCAGGGCGGCGTCGCCGGGCGGCAGGATCGCCTTGACGGCGTCATGGACAGCGACCGCCACCGCGAGCGGCAAGGAGGCCACGCGCTCCATGGGGGCAGGATCGATCAGCAGCAGCGAGGCGTAGAGATTGCCCGGCTCGGAGGTCCAGGCGCGGCCGCGTCGGCCACGCCCTTCGGTCTGACGGGCAGACGTCACCCACAACAAACCGGGATCGCCCGCGCGAGCGCGGGCGAGACATTCGCTATTGGTGGATCCTATGTCGTCGAAGGCGACATGACGGAAAGCTTCGAGCGAGAAGCGGCTCTTCTCTCCCGCCATTCTCAGAAGAACGACCGTGCAGCCGCATCCGCCGCGGAGCCGATCGGGCCGCCATAGAGGATGTAGGTGGTGATCAGCAGGCCGGAAATGCCGAAGATGAAGCGTAGTTCTCCGGGTGTGCGCTCGAATTCGCCCTTCGGATCATCGAACCACATCAGCTTGACGATGCGCAGGTAGTAGTAGGCTGCGACGACAGACATCAGGAAGCCGATGACGGCAAGCGTGAAGAGACCTGCTTCGACGGCCGCCAGGAATACGTAATATTTGGCGAAGAAGCCTGCGAGCGGCGGAATGCCTGCCATGGAGAACATCTGCGCGGTCAGTACCACCGCCATGAACGGCTTTCTGGCAAAGAGGCCAGCAAGCTCGTCGATCTCCTCGACATAGGTGCCATCCGGGCGGCGCATCGACATGATGCAGGCAAAGGTGCCGAAGGACATCATCATGTAGATGAGCATGTAGAGGGCGACACCGGAAACGCCGCTTTCGCTGCCTGCCGACAGGCCGACAAGCGCGAAGCCCATGTGGCCAATGGAGGAATAGGCCATCAGGCGCTTGATGTTCTTCTGGCCGACGGCGGCAAAGGAGCCGAGCGCCATGGAGGCAATCGCCACGAAGACGATGATCTGGCGCCAGTCGCCGATGAGCGGCAGGAAGGTCTCCGAGGTCAGACGGATGAGGATCGCCATGGCAGCGATCTTCGGGCCGGCTGCGAAGAAGGCGGTAACCGGGGTCGGTGCACCTTCATAAACGTCCGGCGTCCACATGTGGAAAGGAACCGCGGAAATCTTGAAGCAGGCGCCGGCGAGGATGAAGACCATGCCGAAAATCAGGCCGAGGCCACGGGTTTCCGAAGAAAGGACGGACGCGATTTCCTGGAATCCGGTGTTGCCGGTGAAGCCGTAGACCAGCGACATGCCGTAGAGCAGCATCCCGGAAGACAGCGCACCGAGGACGAAATATTTCAGGCCAGCTTCGGTCGAGCGCAGGCTGTCGCGGTTGAAGGCGGCAACGACATAAAGCGCCAGCGACATCAGCTCGAGGCCGAGATAGAAGGCGATCAGGTCATTGGCCGAGATCAAGAGCAGCATGCCGAGCGTCGAGAGAACCAGCAGGACCGGATATTCGATCTTGTCGAGCTGCATGGCCTTGCCCTGAACGGCTGACATGGCTAGCGCGAAAATCGAGCCGGCGATTGCCGCGACCTTCATGAAGCGGGCGAACGGATCGACGATGAAGGCACCGCCGAAGGCTTCGCCATTGCCGGAAGACACCGTGATCAGCAGTCCGACGACGGCGAGAAGCGCGATTGCCAGCCCGGAAATCAGCTGGTTCGCCTTTTCGCCGATGAAAACACCCATCATGAGCAGCACGAGCGCGCCGACCGCCAGAATGATTTCGGGCAGAGCAAACTGCAGACTTTGAGAGAAGAGTTCAGGAGTCATAGTCTTATCTGTCCCGTCATCAATTCGCAGCCTGAGCGGCGGTCGCCACGGCCTGGATGGCCGCATGGTAATTGGTTACGATTCTGTCGACTGTCGCTGCGGAGGCATCGAAGACCGGCGCAGGATAGATGCCGAAGAAGATGGTCACAACGATCAGCGGCCAGACGATGCAGTGCTCGCGGAAAGAAATGTCCACAAGGCCCTGCATCAGCGGCGATTTTGCCTGACCGAAGATCATGCGGCGGTAGAGCCACAGCATGTAGGCGGCGGAAAGAACGACACCCGTGGTGGCGAAGAACGCCGTCCAGACGCTGACACGGAAGACGCCGACCGTCGCCAGGAATTCGCCGACGAAGGCGGAAGTGCCCGGCAGGCCGACATTGGCCATGGTGAAGATCAGGAAGGCCAGCGCGTATTTCGGCATGCGGTGCACGAGACCACCGTAATCGCCGATGTTACGCGTATGGGTACGTTCGTAGACAATGCCGACGCAGAGGAAGAGCGCGCCGGAGATGACGCCGTGCGACAGCATCTGGAAGATAGCGCCGTGCAGACCCTGCTGGTTGACCGCGAAGATGGCCATCGTCACGTAACCCATGTGGGCGACGGAGGAATAGGCGATCATCTTCTTGATGTCGGACTGCATCAGAGCCACGAGCGAGGCGTAGATAATGGCGATGACCGACAGGGTGAGGATCATCGGCGTGAAATAGTCGGACGCCAAGGGGAACATCGGCAGCGAGAAGCGCAGGAAGCCGTAACCGCCGAACTTCAGCAGCAGAGCCGCAAGGTCGACCGAGCCGGCCGTCGGGGCTTCTACGTGCGCATCCGGCAACCAGGTGTGGAACGGCCACATCGGCACCTTGACGGCGAACGACAAGAAGAAGGCCAGGAACAGCCAGAACTGCATTTCCGGCGAGAACTTGTAGGCAAGCAGGACTGGAATGGAGGTGGTGCCGACTTCCGCATACATGACAAGGATGCCGACCAGCATGAAGACCGAACCGGCCAGCGTATAAAGGAAGAACTTCATCGACGCGTAGATGCGACGCGGTCCGCCCCAGACGCCGATGATGAGGAACATCGGAATCAAGCTCGCTTCGAAGAAGACGTAGAAGAGCACGAGGTCCATCGACACGAAGACGCCGACGATCAGCACTTCCAGAACCAGGAAGGCGATCATGTATTCACGCGCATGCAGCGTGATCGCCTTCCAGCTGGTCAACACGCCGAACGGCATGAGGAAGGTCGCCAGCACGACGAACATGACGGACAAGCCATCGACGCCGATATGGTAACTGATGCCCTTGCCGAGCCAGTAATACTGCTCGACCATCTGGTAATCGGCGCTGGAGCCGTCAAAGCCGTACCAGACGACCAGCGACAGGAGGAATGTGATGATCGTCGTGATCAACGAGATGATCATGACGTTCTGGCGACCGTCGTCGGTGTCGTCGCGGGTGAACACCAGCAACAGCACGCCCACCATCGGGAGGAAGGTGACCGTGGAAAGAATAGGCCAATCGGTCATCAGACAGAACTCCCGAGCATCATCCAGGTAATCAGGGCAGCGACGCCAAGCAGCATCGTGAAGGCATAGTGATAGAGGTAACCGGTCTGCAGGCGCACGACGCGGTTGGCGGTGTCAACCACCCGAGCAGCAACGCCGTTGGGTCCGAAGTGGTCGATCGTACCGACATCGACCTTCTGCCAGAAGAAGCGGCCGAGAGCCTTGGCGGAACGGACGAACAGGAAGTCGTAGAGTTCGTCGAAATACCACTTGTTGAGCAGGAACTGGTAGAGGCCCGGCTGTGCGGCCGCTAGTTTCTTCGGTGTCTCTGGCGACTTGATGTAGAAGTACCAGGCGGTGACGAAGCCGATCAGCATGGCGATGAAGGGCGACAGGACGACGAGGAACGGCACGTGATGGAATTCGTGCAGCAGTTCGTTGTGCTCGGAGGTGAAGAGCGCGCCCTTCCAGAAGCCCTCGTAGGCGTCACCGTAGAACATTCCCTGGAAGATCACGCCGGCGAGCACCGCGCCGATGGCCAGTACATAGAGCGGGATCAGCATGACGTTCGGGCTTTCATGCACGTGATGCATGACCTCGTGGCTGGCGCGCTCCTTGCCGAAGAAGGTTAGGAATGCCAGACGCCAGGAGTAGAAGCTGGTGAACAGCGCTGCGATGACGAGCAACGTGAAGGCAAAGCCCGAGACCGCCGAATGCGAGGCATAGGATGCCTCGATGATGACGTCCTTGGAGAAGAAGCCCGCAAAACCGATCGGCGTGAAGGGGATGCCGACGCCGGTCAATGCCAGCGTGCCGATCGTCATCATCCAGAAGGTGACCGGGATGTGCTTTCTCAGACCACCCATCTTGCGCATGTCCTGCTCGCCATCAACGGCATGGATGACCGAGCCGGCGCACAGGAACAACAGAGCCTTGAAGAAGGCGTGGGTGAAGAGGTGGAAGATCGCCGCGCCATAAGCGCCGATGCCGAGAGCCACGAACATGTAGCCGAGCTGCGAGCAGGTCGAATAGGCGATGACACGCTTGATATCGTTCTGCACGAGACCGACGGTCGCTGCGAAGAAAGCCGTGATCGCGCCGATGATCGTGACAACGGTCAGTGCATCCGGCGACTGTTCGAACAAAGGCGACATGCGGGCAACGAGGAAGACGCCGGCGGTGACCATGGTTGCGGCATGGATGAGGGCCGAGACCGGGGTCGGGCCTTCCATGGCGTCCGGCAGCCAGGTGTGCAGCAGGAACTGCGCCGACTTGCCCATCGCGCCCATGAAGAGCAGCAGGCAGGCGGCAGTCAGCGCGCCTTCGCGGGTCAGCGTCAGGCCGAAGACGTCGAAGATGACGCGAGCTGCTTCCGGAGACCCTTCGGCCGGCAGATAAGTGCCGGCATTGGCGAAGATGGTCTCGAAGTTGATCGAGCCGAACATGACGAAGACGGCGGCGATGCCGAGCATGAAGCCGAAGTCACCGACGCGGTTGACGATGAAGGCCTTCATGGCAGCCGCATTGGCCGACGGGCGATCGTACCAGAAGCCGATCAGCAGATAGGATGCGAGACCGACGCCTTCCCAGCCGAAGAACATCTGCAGCAGGTTATCCGACGTGATGAGCATCAGCATCGTGAAGGTGAAGAGCGACAGATAGGCGAAGAAGCGCGGACGATGCGGATCGGTGTGCATGTAACCAACGGAATAGACATGCACGAGGAAAGACACCGTGTTGACGACGACGAACATGACCGAAGTCAGCGTGTCGATGCGAAGCGCCCAGAAGACGTCGATATTGCCGGATTGGATCCAGCGCAAGACCTCGACGCTCATGGTTTCCTGGGAACCGAGCGCCACCTGGAAGAAGACGACCCAGGAGAGAACCGCGACCACGGCCATCAGGCCGCAGGTGACGAATTCCGAGGCCTTGGTGCCGATCTGGCGACCGAACAGGCCCGCGATCAGGAAGCCGACCAGAGGAAGGAAGACGATAAGCTTGTAGATCATGACCCGATCAGCCCTTCATCACATTGACGTCGTCGACGGCGATCGAGCCGCGGTTGCGGTAGAAGACGACAAGAATTGCAAGACCGATGGCGGCCTCCGCAGCCGCGACAGTCAGAATGAACAAAGCAAAGACCTGGCCGACGATGTCGTTCAGGAACGACGAGAAGGCGACCATGTTGAGATTGACCGCGAGCAGGATGAGCTCGATCGACATCAGGATGATGATGACGTTCTTGCGGTTCAGGAAGATGCCGAAAACGCCAAGCGTGAAGAGGATGGCGCTGACCGTGAGATAGTGGGAAAGACCGATTTCCATTTTACTGTTCCTTTTTCCCGCTTCCTCAGAGCCCTTGGCCCGGCTTGACCTTGACCACCTCGACGGCGGTTTCCGGCGTGCGGGCGACCTGGCGCGAAACATCCTGACGCTTGATGTTCTGGCGGTGGCGCAGGGTCAGCACGATCGCGCCGATCATCGCCACCAGCAGAACCATGCCGGCGATCTGGAAGAAATAGACATAGTGGGTGTAGAGCACGTCCCCGAGAGCGGCAGTATTCGTGCGCTCTGCCGGGTTCGGGATAGGCATTGTTATCGACTGCGCGGCTTCCGGCGACAGCACGCTCGAGCCGATGACGAGGATCAGCTCGGCCGCGACCACCAGACCGACCAGCATGCCGATCGGGGCATATTGCAGGACGCCGGATTTCAGCTCGGCGAAATCGATGTCGAGCATCATCACGACGAAGAGGAAGAGAACCGCCACCGCGCCGATATAGACAACCAGCAGGATCATCGCGAGGAATTCAGCGCCGGTCAAAAGGAAGAGACCGGCCGCATTGAAGAAGACCACGATGAGAAAGAGAACCGAGTGGACCGGGTTCCTGGACGAAATGACCATGAACGCCGACGCGACGGCGATGAACGCGAACAGATAGAAGAATAGTGCCTGCAGACCCATCGTGGTGCCTTCTCGTCCCTCGTCGAGATCGGGCTTTCCGCCCTACCCGCCCGACCGGTGCCATTTAAGCGCCGGTATGAATTTGAATGAGCCGGAAGCATCAAGCCATCCGGCGAATGCGCCTTACCGGTAAGGCGCATCCATTGCGATATTGCGGGCGATCTCCCGTTCCCAGCGATCGCCATTTTCCAGAAGCCGTGCCTTATCGAAATAAAGCTCTTCGCGGGTTTCCGTCGAGAACTCGAAATTCGGGCCTTCGACGATCGCGTCGACCGGGCATGCCTCCTGGCAGAAGCCGCAATAGATGCACTTCACCATGTCGATATCGTAACGCACCGTGCGACGGGTGCCGTCATTGCGGCGCGGACCGGCTTCGATGGTGATCGCCTGAGCGGGACAGATCGCCTCGCACAGCTTGCAGGCGATGCAGCGCTCCTCCCCGTTCGGATAACGGCGCAGCGCATGCTCGCCACGGAAGCGCGGTGAAACCGGCCCCTTTTCGAACGGGTAGTTAATCGTGGCCTTCTGCTTGAAGAAATACTTCATCGACAGGAAGAAGGCGCCGACGAACTCCTTCAGGAACAGCGAGTTGATAGCCTGTGCAATAGCCATCTTATTCTCCAATGATGCCGAGGAACGGACCGGTCATAATCAAGCCCATCCCGTCAGTTTCAGCACGAATGCAACGATGATCAACATGATGAGCGACAGCGGAAGGAAGACTTTCCAGCCGAGGCGCATGAGCTGGTCATAGCGGTAGCGCGGTACGAATGCCTTCACCATGGCGATCATGAAGAAGACCATTGTGCCCTTGAGCACGAACCAGATGACGCCCGGCACCCAGTTGAGGATGGCGATATCGACCGGGGGCAGCCAGCCGCCAAGGAAGAGAATGGTCGTCAGCGAGCAGACCATCAGGATGGCGGCATATTCCGACAGCATCAGCATCATGTACGGAGCCGAGCCGTATTCGACCATGTAGCCGGCGACCAGTTCGGATTCCGCTTCCGGAAGATCGAAGGGCGGACGGTTGGTTTCGGCAAGACCCGAGATGAAGAAGATCACGAACATCGGGAAGAGCGACAGCCAGTGCCAGTCGAGGAAGGAGTTCGGCAGGCCGAGCTTGGTGCCAAGGCCGTCCTGCTGCGACATGACGATATCCGTCAGGTTCAGCGAGCCAACGCAGAGAAGGACGGCAACGATGACGAAACCGATCGAGACTTCGTAGGACACCATCTGGGCCGCGGAACGGAGCGCACCGAGGAACGGGTATTTGGAGTTGGATGCCCAACCCGCCATGATGATCCCGTAGACCTCCAGCGAGGAGATCGCGAAGATGTAGAGAATGCCGACATTGATATCGGCGATGGCCCAGCCTTCATTGAGCGGAATGACTGCCCAAGTGGCGAGCGCCAGCGTCACGGAAACGAGCGGCGCCAGAAGGAAGACGGCCTTGTTGGCACCAGCCGGGATGATCGGCTCCTTGAAGACGAACTTCAAAAGGTCGGCGAAGGACTGGAACAGGCCGAACGGACCAACGATGTTGGGGCCGCGGCGCAGCTGTACGGCGGCCCAGATCTTGCGGTCGGCCAGAAGGATATAGGCAATGAAGACCAGAAGGCAGACCAGCAGCAGAAGCGACTGCCCCAGCATGATGAGCGCCGGCCAAACGTAGGTCCAGAAGAACGAATCCATATTCATATCACTCCGCCGCAGCCTGGAAGTTGTTGCGGGCCAATGCCGAGCACTCAGCCATGACGGCAGAGGAACGGGCAATCGGGTTGGTCAGGTAAAAATCCTTGATCGGCGAAGAGAAGCCGCCCTTGGTCATTTCGCCGGCCTTTTGGCCGAGCGCTGCTACATCGTTGACCGAGCCTGCAGCGATCTCATCGATCTGCGCAAAATGCGGGTGGTCCTGATAAAGCTTGGCGCGTAGAGCCTGGAGACTGTCGAAGGGCAGTTTCTTGCCGAGCACATCGGAGAGCGCACGCAGGATCGCCCATTCCTCGCGGGCTTCGCCCGGCGCGAAGCCGGCGCGGTTGCCCATCTGGACGCGGCCTTCGGTATTGACCCAGGTACCGGACTTTTCGGTATAGGCCGCACCCGGCAGGATGATATCGGCGTTCATTGCGCCATGATCGCCGTGGCTGCCGATATAGATCGTCGTCTTGGCGTACTTGGCCGAGAAGTTCATCTCGTCAGCGCCGAGCAGGAAGAGAACGTCCATCGAGCGCAGCATGGTCGCAGCATCTGCGCCCTTCGCACCCGGAACGAAACCGAGGTCGAGACCGCCGACGCGGGAGGCTGCGGTGTGGAGGACGGCAAAACCGTTCCACTCTTCCGTCAGGGCACCGACCGAGCCTGCGAGCTGCGCTGCAGCCTGAAGAACAGCCAGACCATCCGGACGGGTGAGAGCCCCCTGCCCTACGATAATCATCGGGTTCTTTGCGCCACGCAGCTTTTCGGCAAAGCTGTTTACACCCGAGGCCAGATCGGAAAGCGTTTCCGGACCTGCACCAAGATAGTCGTAAGGGTAACGCAGCTCGTTGACTTCGCCGATCACGCCGATCGGGAAGTTGCCGCGGCGGAAGCGCTTGCGGATGCGGGCGTTGAGGACGGCGGCTTCGAGGCGCGGGTTGGCACCGATGATGAGCAGAGCGCCGGCCTGTTCGATGCCTTCGATGGTCGGATTGAAGAGGTAGCTTGCGCGGCCAAGCGACGGATCAAGCGCCGTCCCGTCCTGGCGACAGTCGAGGTTTTCCGATCCGAGCGAAGACAGAATCTGCTTCAACGCATACATTTCCTCGACGGAAGCGAGGTCACCGGCAATTGCGCCGATCTTGTCGCCCGAGGTTGCGGAAACGGCAGCCTTGACGGCCGCGAAGGCTTCACCCCAGCTTGCGGGCTGCAGGCGGCCATCTTTGCGGACGTAAGGACGGTCGAGACGCTGGGTCTTCAGGCCATCCCAGATGAAGCGGGTCTTGTCAGAAATCCACTCCTCGTTCACCTGTTCGTTGACGCGCGGCATGATGCGCATGACTTCGCGGCCACGGGTGTCGACGCGGATGGCGGAGCCGACGGCATCCATGACGTCGATCGATTCCGTCTTGCCGAGTTCCCACGGACGGGCGGTGAAGGCGAAAGGTTTCGAGGTTAGAGCGCCGACCGGGCAGAGGTCAACGACGTTGCCCTGAAGCTCGGAGGTCATGGCCTGTTCGAGATAGGTGGTGATTTCGGCATCTTCGCCGCGGCCGATCAGGCCGAGTTCGGAAATGCCGCCGACTTCTGTGGTGAAGCGGACGCAGCGCGTGCAGTGGATGCAGCGGTTCATTACGGTCTTGACCAGCGGGCCGATATACTTGTCTTCGACAGCGCGCTTGTTTTCACCATAACGAGACGAGTCGATACCGAAGGCCATCGCCTGGTCCTGCAGGTCGCATTCGCCGCCCTGGTCGCAGATCGGGCAATCCAGCGGATGGTTGATCAGCAGGAATTCCATCACGCCTTCGCGGGCCTTCTTGACCATAGGCGTATTGGTGAAGATTTCCGGCAGTTCGCCGTTCGGGCCGCCGCGGATATCGCGCACGCCCATGGCGCAGGAGGCCGTCGGCTTTGGCGGGCCGCCCTTCACCTCAATCAGACACATGCGGCAGTTGCCTGCCACAGACAGACGCTCATGGAAACAAAAGCGCGGAATCTCGGCTCCCGCTTCCTCGCATGCCTGGAGCAGCGTGAAATGGTCAGGAACTTCGATTTCGTTGCCGTCAACCTTCAGCTTTGCCATCGTATCACTTACGTCCTGTGTTCAACCCGAGCATCCAAGGCCCGGAAATAGTTCATTTCAACAACCGAAACCCTGCGTGTCGCAGGCCTTATTCGGCCGCCTCCATGACGGCGCCTTCAGACGTCGCATTGTATGTATACTGGTCGATCCGAGCTTCGATCTCGGAGCGGAAATTGCGGATCAGACCCTGGATCGGCCAAGCGGCTGCGTCGCCGAGCGCGCAGATCGTATGGCCTTCAACCTGTTTGGAAACCTGGAACAGCATGTCGATCTCACGCTTCTGGGCGTTACCGCGCACCATGCGTTCCATCAGGCGCATCATCCAGCCGGTGCCTTCGCGGCACGGCGTGCACTGGCCGCAGCTTTCATGCTTGAAGAAGGCCGCGATGCGCCAGATCGCCTTGATGACATCCGTCGACTTGTCCATGACGATCATGCCGCCGGTGCCGAAGGAAGACTTGACCTCGCGCATGCCGTCAAAGTCCATGATCGCGTCGGCCATGTCTTCGCCACGCACGATGGGGCAGGATGCGCCGCCAGGAATGACAGCTAGCAGATTGTCCCAGCCGCCGCGGATGCCGCCGCAGTGATGTTCGATGATCTCGCGGAAGGAGAGCCCCATTGCCTCTTCGAAGGTGCAGGGCTTGTTGACGTGGCCCGAAACCATGAACAGCTTGGTGCCGACATTGTTGGCACGGCCGATCGAGGAAAACCAGGACGCGCCGCGACGCAGGATCGTCGGGGCGACTGAGATCGATTCGACATTGTTGACCGTGGTCGGGCAGCCATAGAGACCCATGTTCGCCGGGAATGGCGGCTTCATGCGCGGCTGGCCCTTCTTGCCTTCGAGGCTTTCGAGCAATGCCGTTTCTTCGCCGCAGATATAGGCACCGGCGCCGTGATGGACGACGATGTCGTAATCCCAGCCATGGACCGTGTTCTTGCCGAGTAGGCCTGCCTCGTAACATTCGTCGATCGCTGCCTGCAGGGCTTCACGCTCGCGCATGTATTCGCCGCGAACATAGATGAAGGCCGTATGGGCGCCCATGGCGAAACCGGCAATCACACAGCCTTCGATCAGGGTATGCGGATCGTTGCGGAGGATTTCGCGGTCCTTGCACGTGCCGGGCTCAGATTCGTCGGCGTTGACGACAAGATAATGCGGACGGCCGTCAGATTCCTTCGGCATGAAGGACCATTTGAGGCCGGTCGGGAAGCCAGCACCACCACGACCACGAAGGCCGGATGCCTTCATCTCGTTGATGATCCAGTCCCTGCCCTTTTCGATGATGATCTTAGTACCATCCCAGTGGCCACGGCTCATCGCTCCCTTCAAGGACTTGTCCTTGAGGCCGTAGATATTGGTGAAGATGCGATCCTGATCGTTAAGCATATCTCACCCCTTACCGTGGCTTCTTGCCGAAGACTTTAATGTATTCGGCTTCGCCACCCTTGGCGAGCGCCTTGGCCTGGTTGAGCCAGTCGTCACGTTCAATACGGCCCTTGAAATTCAGGTAGCCGTCCACCCATTCGCGCTCGGCCTTCTTCCACGATGCGACTTGCGCGAAGGTGAATATACCGAGTTCGTGAAGGGTTGCTTCGATCTTCGGACCGACGCCGGAAATCAGCTTCAGGTCATCAACCTCAGCCGGCTTTTCGATGCCCTTAGGGCGGTTCTTGTCTTCCAGCGACGGCTTTTCGGACTTTGCGCCGGGAGCAGCCTTGACGGCTTCAGCCTTTGGGACCTCTGCAGCCGACTTATCTACCGTTGCCTTGGCATTTGCTTCGGCGGCCTTCGGCGCAGTAACCGGCGTTTTCAGCTTGGGATCGGTTTCGGGTGCCGTATCCTTCGGCTTTGCAGCCTCTGCCGGAGGAACCGGGGCTGCGTCGACAGCCGGCTCCGGCTGCGGCTCGAGATTGGTGCGGACCGGCTTGATCTCGTCGTTCAGCGTGACCGCGCCGCCTTCAGGCGCGGAGAGATGGCGTTCGATCTGCGGGCCGGGCTTGATTTCGTCACCCTTGCCTGCTTCGAACGCATCGATGATTTCTTCGAGACGCGCGGGCGTGAGGTCTTCGTAGGCATCCTTGAAGATGATGACCATCGGTGCGTTGACGCAGGCGCCCTGACACTCGACTTCTTCCCAGGACAGCGTGCCGTCGGCATTCGGCTGCAGCGGATCGTGATGGATCTTGTGCTGACAGACCTTGATCAGCTCTTCGGCGCCGCGCAGCATGCAGGGCGTGGTGCCGCAGACCTGGATATGGGCGCGGGTGCCGATCGGCTTCAGCTGGAACTGGGTGTAGAAAGTAGCCACTTCCATGACGCGGATATAGGGCATGTCGAGACGGGCCGCGACATGCTCGATCGTGGCGCGGGTGACCCAGCCTTCCTGCTCCTGCGCTCGCATCAGAAGCGGGATGACGGCCGACTGCTGCCGGCCTTCCGGGTATTTCCTGATCGTTGCCTCGGCCCAGGCCGCATTCTCTTCGTTGAAGGCGAAGTTAGCGGGCTGGAACTGTTCTTCGGCTAGTCGACGAACGGACATTCTTTCTCACGCCTTATCAGTTTATTGACACACGCCGCGAGACCACCGCAAAAGCGGCTTCGCAGGCTTTGGCAGGGATGATCGCAGCGACGGATACCATCAGCGGTCTACCTCACCGAACACGATATCGAACGAGCCCAGCACCGCCGAGACGTCCGCCAGTTGGTGCCCGCGACAGGCGAAATCCATCGCCTGAAGGTGCGCATAGCCCGGAGCACGGATCTTGCAGCGGTAGGGCTTGTTGGTGCCATCGGCCACGAGAAACACGCCAAACTCGCCCTTGGGAGCTTCGACGGCGGCATAAACTTCGCCGGCGGGCACGTGGTAGCCTTCGGTATAAAGCTTGAAGTGGTGGATGAGCGCTTCCATCGAGCGCTTCATCTCACCGCGCTTGGGTGGCACAACCTTGCCATCGGTAGCCGAGAACGGGCCGGCCTTGGCATCGCCGAGCAGGCGGTTGACGCACTGCTTCATGATCTTGCAGCTCTCGCGCATCTCGATCATGCGGATGAGGTAGCGATCGTAACAGTCGCCGTTCTTACCGATCGGGATGTCGAATTCGAGGTCGGAATAACATTCGTATGGCTGCGCACGGCGCAGGTCCCAGGCAGCGCCCGAACCGCGGACCATGACACCGGAGAAGCCGCGTGCCCAGGCATCGTTGATATCGATGACGCCGATATCGACGTTACGCTGCTTGAAGATGCGGTTGCCGGTCAGAAGATCGTCGATATCATCCAGCTTGGACGGGAACTGGTCGCACCACGCGCCGATATCCTCGACCAGCTCATGCGGCAGATCCTGATGGACGCCGCCGGGACGGAAATAGGCTGCGTGCATGCGCGCGCCACATGCACGCTCGTAAAACACCATCAGCTTTTCGCGCTCTTCGAAACCCCAGAGCGGCGGGGTGAGCGCGCCGACGTCCATGGCCTGGGTGGTGACGTTCAAGAGATGCGACAGGATACGGCCGATCTCGGAATAAAGGACGCGGATGAGCTGGCCGCGGATCGGAATTTCCAGACCGAGCATCTTTTCGACGGCCAGAGCAAAGGCATGCTCCTGATTCATCGGCGCGACGTAATCGAGGCGGTCGAAATAGGGAACGGCCTGGAGATAAGTCTTCGTCTCGATGAGCTTTTCGGTGCCGCGGTGCAGAAGACCGATATGCGGGTCCACGCGCTCCACAATTTCGCCGTCGAGTTCCAGCACAAGACGCAGAACGCCGTGCGCTGCAGGATGCTGCGGCCCGAAATTGATGTTGAAGTTACGAACGTTGTGCTCGGTCATCTGCGGCTCCATGCCAGTACTCAAGCGTACCGGGCGGGAAAAACTTGGCGTCAAACCGGCGCTTATGCGCCAGTTTCAGATTTCGGCGTCAGGTATTAGCCTTCTCGTCCCCGGGAAGGACGTATTCCGGTCCCTCCCACGGACTCAGGAAGTCGAAGCTGCGAAATTCCTGGCGGAGCTCAACCGGTTCGTAGACGACGCGCTTGAGGCTGTCGTCATAGCGAACCTCGACGAAACCGGTGGTCGGGAAATCCTTGCGCAGCGGATGACCTTCAAAGCCGTAATCGGTGAGGATGCGGCGAAGATCCGGATGGCCTGTAAACAGGATACCGTACATGTCCCAGGCTTCGCGCTCGGCCCAGTCGGCACCCGGATAAACGGAAGTGACAGACGGAACGGGCTCTTCCTCAGCCGTTGCAAGCTTCACGCGGATGCGCTGGTTCTGCTTCGGCGACATCAAGTGATAGACGACATCGAAGCGCTTGACGCGCGCCGGATAGTCTACACCACAGGCATCGATGAAATTGACGAAGGCACAGCGGGGATCGTCGCGCAGGAAAGTCAGAAGATCGACGACATTTGCACCGGTTGTGAGGAGCGTCAGTTCGCCATAGGCAATCAATGCGTCCTCGACCAGCGTGGGGCGCGCTTCGCGGATATAGTTGGAAAGTTCGCTCAAGGCTTCAGTCATGATATCCTCCTTGAAGCCTCAGCGTTCGATCGTGCCGGTGCGGCGGATCTTTTTCTGCAGCAAAAGCACGCCGTAAAGCAGCGCCTCTGCCGTGGGGGGACAGCCTGGCACATAGATGTCGACCGGCACAACGCGGTCACATCCGCGCACCACCGAATAGGAATAGTGATAATAACCGCCGCCATTGGCGCAGGAGCCCATCGAGATGACGTAACGCGGTTCCGGCATCTGATCATAGACCTTGCGGAGCGCCGGCGCCATCTTGTTGGTCAGCGTGCCGGCGACGATCATCACATCGGACTGGCGCGGAGAGGCGCGCGGTGCAAAACCGAAGCGCTCTACGTCATAACGCGGCATGGAAAGCTGCATCATCTCGACGGCGCAACAGGCAAGACCGAAGGTCATCCACATCAGCGAACCGGTACGGGCCCAATTGATCAGCTCGTCCGTCGACGTGACGAGAAACCCCTTGTCGGCGAGCTCATTGTTGATCTCGCCGAAAAATGCGTCATCGCTGCCGATCGGCTTACCGGTATTGGGATCAATGATGCCTTTCGGCTGAGGTGCAACGAGGGTGCTGCCGCTATCGACTACTCCCATTCCAGAGCTCCTTTTTTCCATTCGTAGATAAAGCCGACTGTCAAAACAGCAAGGAAGACCATCATCGACCAGAAGCCGAACCAGCCAATTTCCCCGAAGGACACAGCCCAGGGGAAGAGGAACGCCACTTCAAGGTCGAAGATGATGAAGAGAATCGACACGAGATAGAATCGAATATCGAACTTCATGCGCGCGTCATCGAATGCGTTGAAGCCGCATTCATATGCCGACAGCTTCTCGGAATCGGGAGCCTTATAGGCGACGGCAAACGGCGCGATCAAAAGCGCCAGGCCGATAACCATGGAGATTCCGATAAAGATCGCGATCGGGATGTAAGAAGCGAGAAGTTCACTCATGATATCCAACCCCTGCCTGCAAGAAGCGCCGAACGACGCATTTTTAGGCAATGCGCGGGCAAGCGAACGTGCATTGCAACAAGCCGTGACTATCGCAGCCGCGTTTCCCACGCAAGTGCTTTAACAAGCCACCCCACACGCATAGAGGTGCGAAAGACGACAAAATGTCGCGGAGGGTGACGGAAAGCCTGAAACGATTGAAAAACGACAAAGCGATAGAGCCGGGAGCATCGCAAAAAGTTATTAACAGGAGCAAAAATATCAACGTTTGCAGTGAACTTGCGCTTTGCCAAGTCTACGCACGAAAAATCACCCCTGCGACAATTGTCCGCACGGCACGAGCCCCACAAAAACAGTCGCAGCGGTTGCAGGCAACTCCGAAAACACAGGCAAAACCCTCCGCACCGGAAAGCCATCTCGCGCATTACGGGAAATCCGCGCCACCCCGGACAGCATAACCGAAACCGACACAAAACTGCCCACACGAAAAAGGTCGATCACGCAATTGCGAACGGGCAACCACCCTCCCCCGAAGATAAAGAGAGGAAACAGCAGCCGAGCGATCAGCAGGGCCGCGAAATGCAGGATGGAAGGAACAGGGCGACGTAAGTCTAAAAGCGACCGTCATGCGGTGTTTGAAACCGCATAGGTGAATAGAAATATGGAGGATAGAGAGAATGGCGCGAGTGACGGGGCTCGAACCCGCGACCTCCGGCGTGACAGGCCGGCACTCTAACCGACTGAGCTACACCCGCGCATTTGCCTTTTACGGCGGATTAACCGGGGTCAACCGATTAATCAATGAGAGAAGAATGGCGCGAGTGACGGGGCTCGAACCCGCGACCTCCGGCGTGACAGGCCGGCACTCTAACCGACTGAGCTACACCCGCACTTTCTTCAAGAAATCCACCTCCTGGAAGGGAAACCTCTTGGCCGGGCGACCTCAATCGCTCGGTTGGCGGCTGTCTAAGAGGTTCGGGATCGGGTGTCAAGCAGGTTTCAAGACAAAAGGATGACGCCTTCAATGTTTTATCCACAGCCGCTCTTTTTTGCGCATATCCGACGAAAAATTCAAAAAAACATCACGAAGGCTCTTGCGGTTTTTTTCCGATCCGCATAGATCACGGCCACCGACGCGGCGGACACGATCCGGTCTCGCGAAGGGCGATTAGCTCAGTTGGTAGAGCGCCTCGTTTACACCGAGGATGTCGGGAGTTCGAGTCTCTCATCGCCCACCATTCTTTTCTTCTCCTTTATTATGGACTGATAAGCGATTTGATTTCGCGGGTATTTGAGCCGTGCTCGCACAGATCTGCCTACTCGTTGCAAAATCCGCGCTGCCGCTCCCCCAAGCCTGTGATATGCAAGGCGTGAGCAACAGGCTGCGAACCGTGTTCTTTCTGCAGCCACATCAAATTTGTGAGAGAGCCGACCCGATGCGCTTCGCCTGCCTCCCCCTTCTCTTCGCCGCAACATTCTGCGTTTCGCCAGCCGCGGCAAAGGACACAGCAAAGCTTCGTCCCGCAACGGCAACGGAAATTCGGCAGACGCTGACAAAGACGTCCAATCTAAAAGATGCCCCAAATGGCTACCAGTATCGGGAAGGCGGCAAGATCGGCTACAGGATCGACAACGGGAAGATCTGCGTGCTCCAGCAGCGCAAAAGCGAATGCGTCACGGTCTATACCGACGGTAAGCGGCTTGAGACGATCGATCGCCGTGGAAATCGCAACTTCCTGAATTGATTCGAACGGAGTGCGGCAGAGGCGCGAATTCAGCCACGCCCTTAAAGATCTGACATTGCACATCGATCGACCGTTTTGCGACGGCTTCGGCACAATAATCTCTCCACAGGCGCCGATCTGAAAAGATTCGCGGAGCAAACTGCTCCGCCTCGTGCAAAACGGGGAAGCGACGAAGCGCTTCACGCACATGTTCGCCTTCAAAACCTTTCAGAATCAACATCCCGACTTTTTCACATCGCCGAAGACTTCGCTTTTGCCGGACGCTTTATCCCCGCCATCCCAACACCTTCTAGAATCAAGGCCCGCGCCAACAGCGCAGTGACCAGAAGGAACGGCAGGATGAAGAGAAGAATTACCCCACGACACAAGCCTTGCAGACCAGTGCGAGGTGGCAGTCATGCTTGACCTTTGCCTCTCCACCACAAGTCTGGCGACAATCCTGGGGAACAAGGTAGCCATCGTACCGCCCTACCCGGCGCCTTCGGGCTATCGCTGGAAAACAGTCACCGAGAGCGGTGCCGTCGTGCGCGAAAAGAATCAATCCGTTATCGAACTTGTAAGGACCGCGGCATGAGCGAACTTCTTTCCATTCGTCCAGCCGCGATGCGCCAAGCCGCCACCCGCTGCTTTCCGTCACTCAACTGGAATGCGACACTTCCCTGGCTGAGAGCCATTACTGTCCATACTGCACGTAGAAGGCTGATCAATCCGCGCGTCGTCTATCCGAACTGGAGGATGAGCGGTTCGTCCGAAGCATCGAGCGGTGCCGGGACGCTGAAAGTATCGCTTGAATATCCAGCCGGTGTCTTCACGCTCGCAAATGAGTGTATTGCGGTAGGCGGCTCGGCTGTCGCATTTCCCGTCGGCAATCTAGCGCTTACATTCAACGTCACGGTTCCACGCGGGGCAAAATTCTGGCTGAGGCCGCTCGTCAACATTCCCTCAGGCGTCAACTGGACACAGATGGCAGGCGGCAACGAGTCCAATTACGGCATTGCATCCGGCGATTTCATGGACATCAGCACGAGCGCCGTTGCCGACCACACCGGGGGCGGAAGCGTAGGCGCGGCTAACGGCAGTCTCTATCTTCCCATGGTCATCGCCACGGAGCATAGGGAGGCCGCGCCGATCATCTTCGGCACCAGCCGTGCTGCCGGCGGCACCTATATCAATGACAGCAACGGTAACGCCGGAATCGAGTGCGTCATCCTGGGCAGAAACCACGGCTACACCAACCACGCCATCGCAGCCACGCTTCTGGCAAGCTGGAATGCCGGCACGCATACCTATCTCGGGCAGTTGATCACAGCGGGCTACTGGACACATGTGATCAACGAATATGGCATCAACGATACCGGTGACACCGCCGCTGCCCTTGCCGGGCGCCGAACAACCTTTGCCAGCTGGGTGAAGGGACTTCGTTCGGATATCGTCGTTATCGGCGAAACGCTCTATCCACGGACCAGCAGCACGGATGGCTATGCCAGCAAGGCAAACCAGACGATTTCGAGCCAGCCGATCGCGGAATTCAACAATCTGGTACGCACCGGGATTTCCGGCGAGGACTACTGCTGGGATGCCGCTGACGGGCTCGACCCGACTCGCGAGGGGAAATACCCGGTTACACGCAATCCCAACGACGCATCTTATACGCCGACACTTTTCACCGCGGGGCTTTCCGGCACGACGCTGACAGTTTCATCCGTAACATCCGGCCCTGCACTAGGTGTGGGCGTGCCGATCAATGCCACCGGCGCTGCGCCCAGCCTTTGGATCGTAAGGCAGTTGAGCGGCACAGCGGGAACTGTCGGCACCTATGAAGTCAATCGCGCCCATAACGGGTTCCCGAACAAACCTGCCCTCGCCGCCGGGACAAGTTTCACGACCGCGGGTTACACGACAAGAGATGGCCTGCATGCAGAATGGCTCGGGGCAGAAATGATCGTCAACAACAAGGGACCAGCGCTGCTGGACCTGCTGGCGGCTTGAATACAGCCCTGCGTCACCCGATCATCCCGCTCCATTGGAGCGGGATTCTTTTTAACGCGATTGCCATTTCAAGATTCCAGGCAATGCGACGATGACTTGATACAACTTTCATGCCGATGCCAAGAGTGAGAAATCAATGGAAAAGGGCAGCGGTACTCTCCGGCATTCATCAGTTATATAGAAGACTATGCTGGAAAGACTTATTGCATATTCAAAGTACAAAGACGAAAGATCGATCCGACGATGTCTCTTCCAAAGGAAAACCTTGTTATAGTCCAATATGCGGGCGATTTTCGTGAGGCGGCATTACGGCTTTCCGAGGGTGGGGCAGAAACCTACCGGGCACAGCGCTACACGGTCGACTATGTGCAGTCTCTTGCGAGCCGCTATCATGTGACCACGATTACCGGCTTTACCGCCGAGCCTTATGACATCATTCTTCCAAGCGGCGCACGTGCCATCGGTGCCGGTTTCACTGACCGCTTCCACGCCCCGACAATTCTCGATCTCGTTCGAAAGACCAATCCCGATCGCCTGATCCTGCGTCTGCCCAACCCGATTCTGCTGAGATGGGCAGCCCGCAAAGGGGTACCGACACTGGCACTTCTTGCCGACTCGTTTCCTGCCAAAACCCTCAAAGAGCGCTTCAAGCGCCGTGTTATCGCGCACTATCTCAAGTCTCCCAACGTTACGCTTGTGGCGAATCACGGAAGAAGGGCTGCGCGCCAGCTGGTCGATATCGGCGTGCCTGCAAATAAGGTCGTCGCATGGGATTTTCCGGCACAGGATACGCCTCACGACAGAGAGGCGAAGCTTTCGGCGCAAGGCCGCAAAATCCTGTATGCCGGTCTACTGAGTGCAGCGAAGGGTGTAGATGATCTTTTGCATGCGACGGCCAGCCTGAAGCGGGACGGCAAACCGATCACGGTCGATCTTTATGGCAAAGGGGAAACCGACAGGCTGACGCAACTGGCGAAGACGCTCGGGATAGAGGCTGAAGTAACCTTCAGGGGACTTGTTGCCAACAGCGAGATGGTTCCGGCCATGTCCGCCGCAGATATCATCGTCGTGCCAAGCCGCCACGATTATTCGGAAGGGCTGCCGCTTACGATTTATGAAGCGCTTTGTTCCCGAACTCCGCTGGTGGCCTCCGACCATCCGATGTTTCTGGAGAATATCGAGGACGGTTTCAGCTGCGTCATGTTTCCTGGCGGCAACGCGAGTGCGCTCGCGACAAAGATCGACGGGGCGCTGACCGATGCCGCTCTCTACTCCAGGCTCTCGGCCAATGCCCCGGAGGCATGGGAAAAGATCCAGATTTCGCTAAAATGGGCGGACGTTATCGAAGGCTGGCTGGCCAGCCGTTAAACGAATTGGTGCATAGCAAACGCCAGGACCGAAAGAGCGATCAGCAGAATCGTAAACATGCCCTGGCGGCGAACGGGATAACCGCACATTTTCCAGAGGATGATGTAATCCGCATAACTGCGCAGACCATAGGCGACGGCTGCACCGAGCGTGCCGTAATGGTATGTCAGCAGCACCAGCGCTACCAGGTAGAAGGGCATTTCGAGAAGATGCACTTTCAGGATCGTGGTGGAGCGCCCCCAGGCTTGCAATGCGGTGTAGGGAAGTATGCCGAGGCAATTGGCCCAAAGCCCGACCGCATAGATTTTTGCGACCGCGCTGACTTCGACATAGATGGGGTCCTTGAGCCACAGGTAATAGACGAGATCGCTCGCCACGATGGCTGCACCGCAAATGCCGAACCAGATCCAGATGATCTTGCTCTTTGAGGAAAACAGCGCTTCGCGGTGGTCATCGGCGGTTCCGGTCGAGAGTTTCGGAAAGATCGATCTGGACATCGCCATAGGCAATATCCCCAACCGGCCAATCGAATTTACCGCGATACTGTAGGCGGCAACATCCGAGGCACCGGCGAAACGGGCAATGATGACCTGATCGATGCGGGTGAAGATCGGATCGAGGATATTTACGGCGGCGATCGAAGAGCCGAATTTCAGCAGCGAAATCATGGTGGACTTCGACACGGAAAACAGCGCCACTAGATCGAACAGGCGGCCGACCACAATGGCGTACAATACCAGCAGCACGAAGCGGCACAGGATGACGGCGATGATCAGATCGGGCAGATGATCGGAGACATAATAGGCCGTGAACAGCGGCACGAGCTGATAGAGTATCGACCCGACCAGCTGCAGGCTGTTGGCCATCTTGAAGCGCTCCTCGCCATCGAGAGCACCGTTCAAGGTGGACGTGATCATCAGCACCGGAATGCCAAACATCATCCAGGGGAGCGCGGTCGCAACGTCCTTGACCATCTCGCTTTCACTGTGGCCGGCATAGAGGAAAAAGGCTCCTCCCCCGACAATCGCGATCAAGGCCCCCCAGGCCATATTCAGCGCAGCGGCCGACCAGATGATATCGGCCTTCGCCTGCCTGCCCTCGGCTCGGCTGATCGCTGTCGTTACCGATCTCGAAATGCCGAAATCGAGAATGCCGAAATATCCGAAGACGATCCAGACAAGCGACAGCGCACCGTATTTCTCAGCCCCAATGGCGTGAAGATAAAGCGGTACGGTAATGAGGATGATGAGTATCGGGAGAGCCGACCCTAGAAGATTGACGGCAATATGCCTTAGATTGAACACACGCGCCCCGCGATGCAGTTAGTGAACCGACGCGGCATTGGCACCGCGCCGGATAAGATCGACAATCAGCCCTCGAGCACCTTTGCCCGCAGGTATTTTCCATAGGCGCTCTTGCCATAAGCTTCGGCCAGCTTTGTAAGGCCGGCCGCGTCGATGAATCCCATTCTGTATGCGATTTCCTCGGGGCAGCAGATCTTGAAGCCCTGGCGGCGTTCGAGTGTCGCGACGAATTCGGAGGCTTCGAGCAGGCTGTCCGGAGTTCCGGTGTCGAGCCAGGCGTAACCGCGGCCCATCTGTTCGACATTGAGAGCACCGCGCTCGAGATAAGCGCGGTTGACGTCGGTGATCTCGAGTTCGCCGCGCGGCGAAGGCTTGAGGTTGGCAGCGATTTCGACCACGTCCTTGTCGTAGAAGTAGAGCCCGGTCACGGCCCAGCTGGAGCGCGGAGCTGCCGGCTTTTCCTCGATCGAGACGGCCCGCATCGACTTGTCGAATTCGACGACGCCGTACCGTTCCGGATCGTTGACGTGATAGGCGAAGACGGTTGCTCCGTCGGGCCGCTTCATCGCGTTTGTCAGAAGATCGGTGATGCCGTGGCCGTAGAAGATGTTGTCGCCGAGGATCAGGCAGGACGGGCTGTCACCGATGAAATCGGCGCCGATGATATAAGCCTGCGCCAGACCATCCGGTGACGGCTGGACCGCGTAGCTGAGCGAGATCCCCCATTGCGAACCGTCACCGAGGAGGCGTTCGAACAGCGGCATGTCGGCCGGGGTCGAGATGATCAGGATCTCGCGGATCCCGGCCAGCATCAGCGTCGACAACGGATAAAAGATCATCGGCTTGTCGTAGATCGGCATGAGTTGCTTGGAGACGACCCGGGTCATCGGGTGAAGCCGCGTGCCGCTGCCGCCGGCGAGAATAATGCCCTTCATATGTATCGCCCCTGATCCTTAAGCTCGAGCCAGTCGCTCGACGATGATGGAAGTGGACTGTTTCCAGTCGGGAAGTCGTATGCCGTGGCGGGCCTCAAGCAGGCTGCAGTCGAGCCGTGAGTTGGCGGGCCGTTTCGCCGGGGTCGGATAGGCGCTCGACGGGATGCGGCCGACTTCAGCGGTCGGGCCTCCCATGTCGGCGGATCGTGCGAAAATCTCGATGGCGAAATCCGCCCAGCTGCCCTCACCCGTTCCGGTCAGGTGGAAGGTGCCGCGCAGGGCCGGATCGTCACTGTCGAGAAGATTGGCCGCGATGACCAAGACTGCATCGGCGATATCGAGCGCCGAGGTCGGGTTGCCGACCTGATCGTCGACCACATTCAGACTGTCGCGCGTTTCGGCGAGCTTGAGCATGGTCTTCAGGAAATTCTTGCCGAACGGGCTGTAGACCCAGGCGGTGCGCAGGATGGCGTGGTTCGGGGTTGCAGCCGTGACGGCGTTCTCACCGGCCAGTTTGGAGCGGCCATAGGCACCGATCGGCGCCACGGGATCGCTTTCGACATAGGGAGCGGCCTTGGAGCCGTCGAAAACATAGTCGGTAGAGATGTGGATGACCGGTACGCCAAGTGCAGCCGCCGCTTCAGCGATCTTGCCGGCGGCGACACCGTTGACGACGGTTGCCGCCTCCTCATCGCCTTCCGCCTGATCAACGGCCGTATAGGCCGCAGCCGAGACGATCAAGTCCGGCCGGGCCTTTTGCAATGCAGCCTCGATCGTCTCCGGTGCGGAAAGGTCGAGTTCCGGGCGACCGAGTGCGATCACCTCGAAACGTCCGTCCTTTGCGCCACGCTCCAGCAGGGACAGAACGACCTGCCCTTCCCGGCCTGTGACGACCATGCGTTTGAGAGTGCTCATGCGGAGGCTTCCTTGGCGGCAGCCTGCTTGCCGGCATCGAGCAGACCGAGACGGTTGCCTTCATAGCCTTTGCGTAGCGGTGCCCACCACCACTCGTTTTCCAGATACCAGCGCACCGTCTTTTCGATGCCGGTGTCGAAATTCTCTTCAGCCTTCCACCAAAGTTCGGTTTCCAGCTTGGTCGCGTCGATCGCGTAGCGGGCATCATGGCCCGGACGGTCGGTGACATAGGTGATCAGGCTGGCATGGGATTTGGCCTGCGGACGCAAGCCATCCATCAGCTCGCAGATGCGGGTGACGACATCGATATTACGGCGCTCGTTGCGGCCGCCGACATTGTAGGTCTCGCCGATCCGGCCCCGTTCGGCGATGATATCGAGAGCCCGGGCGTGATCCTCGACGTAGAGCCAGTCGCGAATGTTGGCGCCATTGCCGTAAACCGGCAGCGGCTTGCCATCGAGAGCGTTGAGGATGATCAGCGGGATCAGCTTTTCCGGGAAATGATAGGGACCGTAATTGTTCGAGCAGTTCGACACCACGACCGGGAAACCATAGGTGCGCGCCCAGGCCTTGGCCAGGTGATCGGATGCCGCTTTCGAAGCCGAATAGGGAGAGCTCGGATCGTAGGGGGTTTCTTCGGTAAACAGGCCGTCATCGCCGAGCGAGCCGTAAACCTCGTCGGTCGAAACATGCAGAAAGCGAAATGCCTGCTTCTCGGCCGCATCAAGCGTCAGCCAATACTGGCGGGCGCATTCGAGCATGGTGAACGTGCCGATGACGTTGGTGTCGATAAAGTCCTTGGCGCCGGTGATCGAGCGGTCGACATGGCTTTCGGCGGCGAGATGCATGATTCGGTCGGGCCGGAAGCTGGTTATCGCCTGTTCGATCGCGGCCCGGTCACAAATATCCGCCTGCAGGAACCGGTAACCGGGACGGTTGCCGATGGCCTTCACCGAGGTTTCGGTGCCCGCATAGGTCAGCTTGTCGATGTTGAGGACCTCATAGCCCTTGTTAAGGACGAGATGCCTGACGACTGCCGATCCGATGAAACCTGCTCCACCTGTCACCACTACGCGCATCTGAACAATTCTCCGTACATCATCGCGGATCACGGCCGCGGCAGGAAAGTCGAGGAAGGCAACCGAAAAGCTGCCGTCCGGGCAAGATCAGGTATGCCTCAATAGGTGAAGACGGTGCCAAGGTCGGCCAGCGACGGCTGCTTCCTGTCCTTCTCGGAAAGCGCTGCCTTATCCGCATCGACCGGCCAATCGATGCCGAGCGCCGGATCGTTCCACAACAGGCCACGATCATGTTCGGCGCTGTAATAGTTGGTCACCTTGTAGCTGATCTCGGTATTGGGTGCGAGCGTGCAGAAACCATGGGCAAAACCGGGCGGTACCCAGAGCTGCCTGCCGTTCTCGGCCGTCAGTTCGACCGCGACATGCTTTCCATAGGTCGGTGAACCGGTTCGGATGTCGACCGCAACGTCGAGCAATGCGCCTGCGATGCAGCGCACCAGCTTACCCTGCGCCATCGGATCCAGCTGGAAATGCAGCCCGCGTACCGTGCCGACTTCAGCCGAAAGCGACTGGTTGTCCTGCACGAACTCGAAGTCACCGACATGCTCGGCAAACAGCGACTGGCGGAACGTCTCCATGAAATAGCCGCGGCTGTCGCCGAACTTCTTCGGTTCAATCAGCAAGACGTCAGGGATAGCAAGCTTTGCGAAATTCATTTCGTCCGACAATCCTCAAATTTAAAGTGAGCTTCGGCACATCGCCGCTGCAGGGAGTGACCGGCATTTCGAGTGCCAGTCCCGCCTTCCCTTATCAATGCTCGTCATTGTCAATCCGACGGATATAGTTAGCAATACCGCGGCCGAGCTTGGACCCCGTTCCAGTCGACGCCGGTTCGGCGGCGACAGCGTCCAGATCGGTACGCAAAAGATCTCTCAATTCAGTTTCGTCATAGGCAACGGAAAGACCCGGCGCGCCATCCAGCTGCTGGCAGGTCGCAAGTTGGTGGTCATTGCGGTGCTCGCCCAAGGATGCCCTGCGAGGAAAAAGAATGATCGGCTTGTTATACCGACGCGCAGTCAGGACACTACCCGTCCCGGCATGAGAAACGATACGGCTGGCACTGGCGAACCTCTCGGCAAGCTCTTCAGGCAGAGCCATACGGCAAAATTCGAAATTGCGCGGGATATATTGACCGTGACCGATCTGGGCAAATATCGTTTCGGAAAGATCCGGCGCGATCGTATCCATGATTTGCACCAGGCGATCGAAGGGCAACTGCGTACCCACAGTCAGCAAGATCACAGGATACTACCCCAATAAAGAGGTCCTTTCGGACGGGACAGATGCTGCCATTGCGTGAGCCACAGATCAGCAAACTTGCCTGCAATGCGACCACTCATGGAAAGCTCGATCGAATTCGCGACGCTCTCCACCCATATGGTCCTGCAGCCGAACATCTTTCCGATCATTATCGCGATAAGCCCAGGTGCTGCGCCCGTCGAGATGACAAGATCCGGCCGCTCCCTGCGTATCAGCAAGAAGATATCTCGGGCACACCTGACCACAGACATGGGGGTATCCCGGTTACAATCTTCAATGATGTAACATTTCTCCAATCCGGCGTTTTCTGCCAGCCCCGGAAAGGTGTTTGCATAGATCATTTCGACTCCGGTCAGGTCCTCCCGCAAGACCATCATCTCATCCCAATGGCCCCCGCCAGAGGTTATTGCGAGTACCCTAGTCAAAATTGAACGCCCCTATATTCAACTCAGTTCTTACAATAACGAACCGATAACATTATTTGCCATCGAACTATGTCTACAGCAACGCAATTGAAACTCACTTACATGCTTTTTTAATTTATTATTAACGCTGATGATGTGGTTTTTCTGCCACGAGCGTTCCGGACGCCTCTACTCCCGAGACAAGCTCAATCAGCAAACCCGTGAAGCAGCTTCAGAAGTTCGACCAATCCAACCAATTTGGCATGATTCATCAAATGTGAACCCCACCTCTCGTAACGTTGCTCACTCATCCCTGGTATTGGCACGTTAATGAGGCATTGCTTGGCTACGAATAACGGGCATCCCTCAATCCGATCGGCCCTTGCCGCAACACGGCAGGCATTTGTCGGCGTTGCCATCTTGAGCGCCGTCAGCAACATCCTGATGCTGGTCAGCCCGCTATTCATGATGCAGGTCTATGACCGGGTCCTGACAAGCCATAGCATACCCACGCTTGCAGCTCTTTCGCTTCTCGCTGCCGGTATCTATGCCGTTCTGGCAATCATCGAGATCCTGCGCTCGAAAATCCTGCTGCAGATAGGGCGCCGCCTCGACGAGCAGTTGAACATGCCGTCGATCATGGCGACGCTTGCCGTACCTGTCGCCGGCCAGGAAGGCGCTCAATCTGCTCCGCTTCGTGATCTGGACCAGATCCGGCAGTTCATGAGCGGTCCCGGCCCGATCGCGATCGCCGATCTGCCATGGATGCCGATATTCGTCTTCCTGCTTTACCTCTTCCATCCGCTATTCGGCCTTGCCGTCGTCGGCGGTGCAATCGTCCTGTTAAGCCTGACGCTTTGCAGCGAGTTGCTGCTGAGAAAACCGAGCAGGCAGGCGGCGCAGCGGTTGGCCAGTCGCTGGGAGCTTTCCGAAGCGGGCCGCCGTAACGCAGACAGTCTGCGTGCAATGGGCATGCAGACCGGATTTGCGAAGCGGGTTGAAACGGCCCATGAGCAATATTCAGCGGAAAACCTCCGCAGCAGCAATCTGACTGCCACCTTCACCGCCATCGCGAAAATCTTCCGGCTCGCGCTTCAATCAGGCATGCTGGCGCTCGGTGCGCTCCTGGTCATCGACCAGCTCGCCTCGGCCGGCGCGATCATCGCTGCATCCGTTTTGACCTCCAAGGCGCTTGCCCCGATCGAAATGGCGACCGGACAATGGCGCAACTTCATCTCGGCTCGCCAGTCCGCTCGACGTCTGCAGGACACTTTCAACCGGATCAGGCCGGAAGCCACAGAAATGCGATTGCCCGTGCCAAGCAGGTCGCTTTCGGTGGCAGGCCTTGCCGTCGCGGCACCGGGCGATGGAAAAATGCTTGTCCAGAATGTCTCCATCAGCCTGTTTTCCGGCCAGGCCGTCGGAATAATCGGGCCGAGCGGCAGCGGAAAGTCCAGCCTCGGCCGTGCGCTGACCGGCGCCTGGCCTGCCCATAAAGGCACGATCCGGCTGGATGGCGCCGAACTCACGCAGTGGGATAGCGATAGGCTCGGACCTTCGATCGGATATCTGGCACAGAATGTCGAGCTTTTCGCCGGCACAGTCGCCGACAATATCGGGCGATTTTCGCCCTCGGCAACGCCGGAAAAGATCATGGAGGCTGCCAAGCTCGCCAATGTCCATGAGCTGATCCTTTCGCTGCCAAACGGCTACGATACGCAGGTCGGCACTGGCGCCAGCACGCTTTCGGGCGGACAGCGCCAGCGCATAGGGTTGGCGCGCGCGCTCTATGGCAATCCATTCCTCATCGTGCTCGACGAACCAAATTCCAATCTGGACGCTGAAGGCGAGGAATCGCTGACATCCGCAGTGATGGCTGCGCGGCAGAAAGGGGCAATCGTCATCGTGATCGCCCACCGCGCCAACATGCTGAAGGTCGTCGACCATGTGCTTGTGGTCAACAACGGTACCATGACCGCGTTCGGACCGCGCGACGAGGTTCTGGGAAAGCTGAAGACCAGGCCAGACGAGACCCGGAGGATCGCGTAATGGGAGCGGTATCGCAGAGCCCGGCCAACAAAGCTATCAGACGATATATGCTGCTCGCCGGGGTGACGCTTGGCGGCTTGGTGGCTGGCGCGGGCGGGTGGGCCGCGACAATGAACATCAGTGCCGCGGTGATCGGCAGCGGTGTGATCGGCGTCGAAGGCAACACGAAGAAGATCCAGCATGGTAAGGGTGGCATCGTTCGCGAGATACGCGTCAGCAACGGCGCACTGGTTCGCGCCGGCGACATAGTTTTGCGCCTCGACGGCGTGGAGGTCTCCACCACTCTGGCTGCGACGATCAAGGAAATCGATCAGCTGGACGCACGACGCTTGCGGTTGATTGCCGAGCGCGACGGTGTCGAAGAACTTATCGACCCGATGCAACAGATCGCCCGACTGGAAGACAGGCAGTTCATCGAAGGCTTGAAATCCGAGACCTCGCTGTTCAAGGCGCGACGCGAACAGATCGATAGCAAGACGGCGCAGCTGAAAGAGCAGATTGCACAGATAGAACAGCAGCGGGATGGCACACGCCAACGGCTTATTTCCAATGCGGAAGAAGCTTCGTGGAGTGAGCAGCAGGCGCAGAAGATCGAAAATCTTGCCAAGGAAGGGCTGGTACAGTTCTCACGGCTGGCGGATTCCAAGCGCATGGTCGCACAACTCAGCGGCGAGCGCAGCCAGCTTCTGTCGGATGAGGCCACGGCCGGAAAACGGATCACTGAAATCGAGCTGCAGATCGGGCAGCTCGACAAGGATCGCCGTGCCGAAGTCCTTACCGATCTACTCGACATGAACGGTAAACTTGCAAAACTCGCCGAGCAGCGGCTGGCACTCGAAGACCAGATAGAACATCTCGATATTCGCGCTCCGGTCGATGGCATCGTCCATCAGTTGGCGACACATACGATCGGCGGACTTCTCAGCCCCGGCGAAACCGCAATGAATATCGTTCCGACCCGGGACATGCTGACTGTCGACATGCGGATCAAGCCGAACGATGTCGACCAGGTTTCAATCGGACAGGCTGCACGGTTGCGCTTCTCGGCGTTCAACCAGAGAACCACGTCCGAGATCGAGGGCCGGGTTGAAAGCCTGTCGCCAGATGTCAGCGTCAACGAGCAGACCGGCGAGACCTGGTATTCCGCAAGGATCGCGATCTCGCCACAGGAACGAGCGAAGCTTGGCGAGCTGGCGCTCATTCCCGGCATGCCGGTAGAAGCTTATATCAAAGCGGAGCCGCGAACTGCCCTCGCCTATATTATCAAGCCAATCAGCGACCAGATGGAACGGGCAATGCGGGAAAACTGAATTCGTCAGCGTTACTAGATGCCGGGACCTCGTGCGTTAACTGAGAATAGTCGTTTCCCCTGCACAAAGAATAATAGACTTTCCGCTAAGGCGAACGGATAGTATATCCCGTTTCATAACCATCCCTTCCACTTCTCGGCCCAAACCGGGATCACCTTTATTTCGGGGCTTCAAGATATGAAGTATAAAGGGATGCTCGAAGCATCGCTTCAGGACGCCGAGGTTACTCGTGTCGGACCAGCACCCCGCGGCGTGGTGATCGTCTCGACCGGCGGCGTGAAAGGTGGAGGCGGCATCGGTTCCGTCACACGTATGATGACCCGATGGATAAGGGACAATCGCCGGGATATTCACGTAGAACCCATCGACCCGCGGGGAGAAGGTTCGATCGCGTGGTCACCGCTCTACATTGCCGCTGGACTTGTCAAAATCCTTGCGCTCAGGCTTTCGGGAAGAGCCGACATACTTCATCTCCAGGTCTCGGAGCGGATGAGTTTTCCTCGCAAGGGGATCTTCCAGATATTCGGTCGACTGATCGGCATGCGTGTTGTGCTTCACCATCACGGCGCGGAACTGGTGCCGTTTTATCGTGAGGCCTCGCCACGGATGAAATCCCTCGTACGCCGGATGGTTCATGGAGCCGATATCAACATCGTGCTCGGAGAAGTCTGGCGCAACCTGCTGACAGACGAGATGGATCTCGACCCTAAAAAGGTGACCGTGCGCTTCAACGCGGCGGAGAATGTCGGGGTGGGAGCGGATACCGTCGACCCATGGCATTTCCTGATCGTTGCGAACCTCTCCCCCCGCAAAGGCGTGGGCGAGTTGCTGCAGGCTGTGGCACGACTGAAGGCTGACGGTCATCCGATCCGCCTCACTCTTGCCGGCGGCGGGCAGATCGACCGCTATAAGGCAGAGGCCGAGGAACTTGGCATTACCGGGCGTGTCGACTTCACCGGCTGGGTATCCGGCAAGGATGTACACGGGCTTTTACGCTCTCGCAGCGCGCTCGTGCTGCCGAGCTATCAGGAAGGGTTTCCGATGGCGATCATCGAATCCCTTAGTGCCGGCCTGCCGGTTATCGCGACACCCGTCGGCTCGATCGGCGAAATGATGAAGAACGGTGACGACTGCCTGCTCGTTCAACCCGGCGATGTCGACGGGCTGACTGCCGCACTGTTGACGATGGCGACCGACGCGGCCTTGCGCGACCGCCTGAAGGAAAATGGCAAGGCGCTCTATGCCCAGCATTTCGACATCGACGGCTACATGCAGCGCATGATCGCGCTTTACGGAAAGCTGCTGGCTGCCTGAAAACCACCGACCAGATCAGGACTTTTTTCACTATGGCTTTTCACATCGTCCTCAACCGCCCCATGGACCTCGCCGCGATTGCGAAAAGTGCCGAAGAAGGTTTGAACCCCGGCAACTCCATGGCGGAGCTGCAGCGTGAACTTGGTGCACGCGTCCATGACGGCTCGGACGTCAGGCCGGACTGGCTCGACAAGAGCGTCGGCAAACTGACACGCATGTCTCCCCTCTGGTGGGCGATCGCGCGCAAGCTACGCCGCGAAGTGCGCCCCGGTGACGCAATATTCTGCACCGGTGAAGATGTCGGCCTTCCCGTTGCAGCACTTTGCGGCGGCGCGCCCGATGTGCATGTGACGATCATGAACCATTCGGTCGACAGCAGAAAAAAGCAGCTTGCTCTCACGCTTTTGAGGGCGCGCAACAGGGTTTCGGTGTTTTTCGCCGTCTCCAAACCCCAGGTCTCGTTTCTCCGCCGCTATCTGCAACTGGGCGAGGACCGGGTCAAATTCGTCTGGGACCAGACGGATACGCAGTTTTTTACCCCCGGTCCGGTTTCGCCCGACAAGGCACGCCCCCTGGTGATGAGCGTCGGCCTGGAAAGACGCGATTACAGCACACTTGCCGCTGCCACTGCCGACCTTGATATCGACGTCAAGATCAGCGGCTATTCGGCCGACACGCGCGTGCTCTCTCGCGCATTTCCGGCGACGCTGCCGGAGAACATGACGCGCAAATTCTACTCCTGGCCGGAGTTACGCCAGCTTTATCGCGATGCCGATGTCGTGGTGGTCAGCCTATTCCCGAATACCTATGCCGCAGGGGTACAGGGGTTTATGGAGGCCCTGTCTTCCGGACGTCCAGTTGTCGTTACCGGGACAGAGGGACTGGAGGGCTATCTGGAGGATGGCGGGCCTGTTCGTCTTGTCGCGCCGGGTGATGCCATCGCAATGAAGAAAGCGATCACCGACCTGATAGCAGAGGCAGCGAACGCCCCTTCCATCTCCGGCCAGGCGAGAAGTCTGGCACAGGAGCGCCATAGCTGTGAGGGCTATGTTTCGACGATAGCCTCGACACTCCGTGCGCTCACGGTCGGCGCGGAGAAACGCTAAAACACGTCGCGATCTTTCAGATTCGCGTGCCGTGCTTTAACTCTTTACTTGCGCATGTCTTTATCCCGAAAGCTGCGACACTTTCAGGAGACATGCTGTCGGATCCGTGTCGGCAGGCGATCCACTTATTTCGCGGGAACAAACGGCAGGCCAAAAAGGGCGCGCATCAGCGTGACCAGTCGTTTGGTCTGTTTTCTACGCAAAGAACGAATGACATTACGACCGATATCGAGGACCACGAAGGGCAGCGAAATCCTGGAATATCGCGCGCAAAACCGAAGCTGGTTACGGATCATGTAATATTCGGACAAAGGCGATGATTGCCCTTCGGTGTCGTGCGTGCCTATCGATGCGCCGACCTTGTGATAAACCACGGACCTGGGTGCATACCCCAACCGGAACCGCCCTTTGGCACGCGTCGCCCACTCGATTTCCTCCCAATAGAGGAAATAGTCTTCCTTCATCAGACCAACCTGCTCGAGAAAAACCCTGCTGACGAACATTGAAGCGCCGTTCACATAGGTCATATCCGCCTCGACGGCTGTGGCATCGATGGGATCGTCGCGTTTGGCGAAAGCGCCCAGTGCAAAGGCCCAGCCACGCAGTGGCCTGAATTTGGATCCGCCCCATGTCTGGATCGTATCGCGCTGTCCCGCATAAACGAGCGTCGACCCGCAGATACCGATCTCGGGGTCAGCCTCCATCCGCTTGCACAACCAGGTCAGAGCGTCCGGCTCGACTTCCGTGTCATTGTTGATAACCCAGAAATAATCGCAGCCGTCCTTCAACGCGCAGCGCATGCCGACATTGTTGCCGAAAGCGTATCCGCCGTTTCGCCCAGTCTGAAGGAGCGTCAAACTGTTTTTGCCGTCGACTTCGGGAATGCTGCCGGTATCGACGCTGGACGGCAGGTCGAACAGATCACGCAGCTCAAAAGCCGTTCTGCCAGATGCTTCGCGAAGCATGTTCAAGCGATCGAGGGACAGACCAATCCAATCCCGTATCTGGCGCACCGAATTATCGGAGGATGCATTATCACAGACGTAGATGTGCAAATTCTCGTTCTCAAGTCCGATCAGGCTCTCGATGCAAGCATTCGTATCGGACCAACCATTCCAGTTCAAAACGACGACAGCAAGTTTTGTCATAAGATATCCATTGAGCTATTCCCCAGTATTACCATGAGAGAATAAATTGTCTCGAAATAAGTCCCGTGATTGTTAATTCCGAACGGCATCAATGGATGCGATAAACGTGGATAGGTTTTCCAAAAGACGCTAAAACGCGCTTGCTCGGGTAATTAAACCTTATAGGCGGTGTCTCTCACAGCCTTCTTATGCTTATATGCCTTGCCGAAGGCCGCCAGATACCATCATCATGAACCGAAACGAGAACTTGCGATTTCCTTTCCCGGTTGCGCCAAGCGCTATTTTATAGACAAGTAATTCAACACAGAACGGAATTCTGCCATGCTCATATCGGTGCAATATGCTCGCGCAGTAGCCGCTCTACTTGTGGTTACCGGGCATGTTTCCGGTTTTTCGGCATTTCAGGCTGCTTCCACGACCCATTTCGGCGGCGTTGGTGTCGATATATTCTTTGTCATCAGCGGCTTCATCATGTGGGAGACATCGAAGGATCAGTCCCCAGCTGATTTCCTCCGTCGACGCATAGCGAGGATCGTCCCACCCTATTGGTTCTATACGACACTGCTTGTGCTCATGGCGCTTGCTGCTCCAGCATTCACGCCGAATATAGAACTGAGCACGAAGGCATTGCTCGGCAGCTATTTCTTCATTCCGTATACGGATCACCGTGGCTTGATGAACCCAATCCTGCTGCAGGGATGGACGCTCAATCTCGAAATGTATTTCTACATCGCTTTCGCGTTCAGCCTATTTCTTGCAGATCGCCGAGCACGCTTTCTCGCCGTTTCGGCCTTCTTCGCGATTGCAATACTGATCGGTCTTTTCGCTGACAGTTCATGGGCGGCCGTCAGCCGCTTTACCAGTACAATTCTTCTCGAATTCGTCATGGGAATGGCAGTTTCAGCGATATGGCAGCGCTGGAAGATCAGCTTTTCGGCTGCATTGACAATCTTGCTGCTCAGCGTAGCAGCTCTTCTCTACGCAGAGATCAGACTGCAGAATTCCGGCATCAACTTCATCGTCTTTGGTATTCCCGCTGCTTTTTTCCTGCTGGGATTGCTGAACATGGAAACGTCCCTGGCAAAACGGCCCCTACCCTGGCTGGTCGCAACAGGCGATGCATCATATTCGCTTTATCTGGTGCACCCATTCATACTGAGCGCAGTTCACATCATCTTTCAGCGTTGGCTGCAAAACTATCTGGGATCGGATAGCATGATCTTGGCCATCACCTTCGCCCTGACCGCAATAGTCACTTCCGTAATCATCAGCTATCTTTCCTATATGTTGCTGGAAAAGCCTGCAGGGCGATTTGTACTCAAGCAACTTTCCGGAGGTCGGAACATTGAGCGGAAGCGCAAAATGGCTACGGTCTGAGGCAGTTGTTCAAGCCGTTTGCCTGTTTCAATTGGCTGCAATATTAAATTGATACACTCGTCCAAATGCGACCGCCCCTCACAAATATACAATAAGGATAGGTAGTATATATTTACCATCTCCGGGAGTTTCCCGACATAAAACCCCGTAAATTCCCAAATAAAGACCAGATAGATAAAATTCTAAATTTTATTTTTGCCTGAAAGTGAAAGCGGATCCGTAAAACACCCCCATACTTAAAAGGGGTATCGATGATGGATCTTGGTATTAATCTTTGGGGAGCAGACTGGGTCTTCGATGGCACCTACATGGTGCCAACCACATCGCAGATCGATTATTTCGCTTCTAAGGGTTTCACAAACATCCGACTGCCCTTCAATTGGGAGACGATGCAGAATTCGCTCGGCGGACCTCTCAACGCCGATCTTCTCAAAAGCATCCATCAGGTCGTCGACTATGCGGCCTCCCAAGGCATCAGCGTCATCCTGGACGTTCATAATTACGGAAAATACAACGACCAGCTGATTGGCAGCCCGGAGGTCCCGGTCTCGTCATTCGTCAACCTGTGGAGCAAGATCGCCAGCGAATTTGCGGATGACAGCAACGTTCGCTTCGGGCTGATGAACGAGCCGCAACAGGAGAATGCCAGCGACTGGCTTTCCATCAGCAACGCTGCGATCTCCGCCATTCGCGAGACCGGCGCCACCCAGCAAGTGCTGGTGCCGGGCATCGGCTGGACCGGAGCGTGGAGCTGGACGAGCGGCGACAACGCCAAGATCATCGGCGCCGAGGGCGCCATCGTCGACCCCGCCAACAACTACGCAATCGAGGTCCATCAGTATCTCGACGACACTTCCGGCCAGCATGAGTGGGTCGTTTCGGCAGATATCGGCGTGGAACGACTGACTGCCATTACCGAATGGGCACGTGCAAACGGCGTTTCGCTTTATCTCGGCGAATTCGGCGTAGCGGACAATCCGCAGGCGCTCGAAGCACTCGACAAGATGATGGCTTATCTGCAGGCCAATGACGACGTCTGGACCTCCGCATCCTACTGGGTCGCGGGAACGGCGAACCCGACATATATCTACACTGTACAGCCTGACCTCGGTGTTCTGGACGTACCTCAAATGGACGTGCTGGAAAAATATACCGGTGCGGTCGTTACAGAGACGGTCCTCAAGGATGGGACCGTCCGTCACGATGTCTATGCCCAGGATGGCAAAACAGTCACGCTCAGCGACGTCCTCACCAAGGGCGGCCAGCTTTTGTCTCGCAGCATTTTCGATGCCGATGGCAACCTGAGCTCAAAAGCGGTCATCGCGGTCGATGGAGGCATAACCGTTACCGTTTACGGCGAGGCTGGCAAGTCCTACCCGGCGACCGAAACGGTCTACAATTCCGATCACGAACGCATTCAGGAAAGCGTCACCGATGCGACCGGCATCACGATCGAAAAGCTCTATGAGCCAGGCGCCCATGAAACCTATCAGGAGACCAGCTATCACGCGGATGGTAGCCTGAATTATGTAACCGAGCATATCGACGGGCAGCATATCAGCGAGACTTACGAAAATGGCGTTCTGGCCAAGATCGAGGTCTATAACAGCTCATGGACGCTCGTCAGTCGCGACAGTTTCGATGCCTCCGGAAACCTGACCGGGCGGCAGGTCGACAATGCAGACGGCAGCCACGACCTTTCAACCTTCAACGCCAAGACTGGCATTATCCAATCCGTGACGGAATATGCGGCGAACTGGACGGTTTCGGGTACGACGAGCTACGATTCCAAGGGATATCCAACGCGGCAGGTTTCCTACGAAGCGGATGGCGGCCAGACGATTACCTCCTACAAGAGCGGAAGCGATGCGCTGTCGCAGTCGCAACATCTGACTGCGGAAGGAAAGCTCGCCTCGCTCACGACCTATAGCGAGGCCGGACAGACGACGAGTACATATGCGCCACCGGGTTCTGCGCTCGTGGATTCCACCGTCGTCATCGAAAATGGCGTGGTGGTTTCATCGGTCCAATATGCCTATGACGCCATGGGGCTCATCACCACGGTCGAGCATGTTGAGGCAGACGGCAGCCGGACGATCGAGAACTATGACGACACGCACCAGACCAGCCCCGTTTCCACCACCGCTTACGATGAATCATGGAAGCTGATCAGCGTCACCTATTTCGACGATAATGGTCGGGTGAGCGTCATCAACGCTGCCGGAGACAATGGCGTCAATACGCTGACGAGTTTCGTTGCCGGCACCAATGCCGTTTCGCAAGTCGAGGTCTATGTCGACTGGAAGCTACAGTCCCGCACCAACTACGACGAGAACGGTTCGATTTCGAAAATCCAGACGGATCATAACCAAGGCACGCATGAGGTTCAGACCTTCACGCCCGAACAGCAGGATCATCCGACATCCACGACCCTCTATGATGCCTCATGGAAGCTCGTCAGCGTCAGCTACTTCGATGACCTCGGACGGACGACTGCTGTGAACGTCGCTGGCGAGAACGGCCTCAACACCCTCACGAGTTTCGTTCCAGGTACCGACGACATCAAACAGGTCGAAGTCTATGTCGATTGGAAGCTGCAGTCCCGCACCGATTATGACTCGGATGGCAAGATTTCGAAGATCCAGATGGCTAACCATGACGGAACGCACGAGGTTCAGGTTTTCACAGCCGAGCAGCAGGGTCATCCGTCATCGACCAGCCTCTATGATGCCTCCTGGAAGCTCGTCGCGTACACCAAGTTCGACAGTCATTCCAATGACGGTTCTGGTTCAATGAGCTTCCTGGTGGCCGGCGACAGCGTCGATGCCGCCTATTTCGAAAGCTCAGCGGCGGGCGACGAAACCTCCCCCCACACATATGCCTTTGCGCTCGACGATCAAGCCGGGGCGAATTTCGGCGACGAAACATTCTCTTTCGCGGAGGCCGGTTATGCTGATGAGGTCTTTTCCACCGCTAACCATATATTTAACGCCTTCGACGACACTACTGTCGTATCCCCGCATTATGATTTAGTGTAGTCGTGATATGCGAGCCTGAAGACTGAAGAGGGTGCCTCATCCTTTCCGTGTTATTGGGACCATCGAAATATATTCACGATTTTAATCTCGGGGCACGCCAAATATGACTGGCAGACTGCATCTTTCACCTGCGGAATGGCCAGCACGCTCCGGAAATGTCCCCTCTCTCGACGGCGTACGTGGATGCAGCATATTGCTGGTCCTGATTGGCCACATGCTGCTTCCTTCAAGCCTTGTCGGAATAAGCGCGATCGGTCTGAAGGTCTTCTTTGTGCTCAGCGGCTTTTTGATCACAAGACTGCTGCTGGCCGAGAACAAGAATTCGGGCGGTATCAGCCTCAAAAACTTCTACATCCGCCGAGTGCTGCGCCTCTATCCCGTCCTCATCGTCTATGTCTGCGTCACCGCGACCACCATGATGCTTCGCGGACAGCCTGTCGTTCCAGTCGAAGTCGCATCGGTCTTTTTCTACTTCGTGAACTATCTGATTATCCACTACGATCATATGGGTTACCCGCTGACGCTGCCCGTCGGAATACTCTGGTCGCTATCGGTGGAAGAGCACTTCTATCTTTTTGCTCCGCTCGCACTGGTTCTGATGCGGGGTGAGGCCAGGAAAATGCTGATGCTGGCTTTGGCGATCTGCGTGATCGCGCTCTGCTTGCGGCTCATCTATGCCTATAACGAGCCGGGCATCGTCAATACGCTCGAACTATACCAGCGCTCAGAAACAAGGTTCGATTCCATCGCCTTCGGCGCGATCCTTGCCTGCCTGCCGGAGTTTGACTGGGGCCGCCGCCTGATCACGTTCATGACCAGAAGGTCCGTGTTCTTCGTCTCGGTGGCCATCATGCTGGCAACCTTTGCCCTTCGCGACAGCTATTTCCAGAATACGTGGCGGTTTACCTTCCAAGGCCTTGCGCTCATGCCGATCCTGGCATCGGTTATCTTCGCCAAGCCGGTTCCGCTTTTCAACCGCGTCCTCAATCTTCCGGTTATGATCTGGGTCGGGGCTTTGAGCTATTCGCTTTATGTGTGGCATGGAGCCGTCGTTTTCTTCTTTTCGGCCTGGCTCGAATTGCTACCCCACGCAATCATTTCTTGGGTTGAATTCGCGATCGCCTTCGTTTTTGCCATCCTGTCCTATTATCTGCTCGAGAAGCCCATCATGGGGCTTCGCAAGCGGTTCGGACATCGGATCGCTCCGGTGGAGGCCACACCGTCACGCCTCCAGACTTCCGTGCAGACGAGTTCTGCCGCGAGCCCAAGCTGATCAGGCGCCGCACGGGTTTCTCCTTCCCACCCTGCCCTAATTTCAAGACATTGAAGATCGCAGCGATATAAACCCAAGTCGAATTGAACCCTATTGCCGAGGACCTGCATGCCTGAGATTTGCCTGATGACCAAGGCCTGGAGATCAGGTGCCGCATGGGTTGCCCAGATGCTGGCTCAAGCGATTGCCGAGCAAGGTGCAACCATCGCCTTCGTCGCGCCACTTGCAGATCCCGCTGAACGTGATCCCAGACACCCTAATCTTACCCGCATCGCCCAGCCACGCGAACTAGTGGGAGATCACCCGAAGATCAAGAGGATCGTCGCGTCCCTCTCCCGCATCGGGCTCAGCGTCTTTTCCGTCCTGAAGCTCAGGTTCACCACACGCAATTTCATCTTCACAATTCCTGAGCCGCTGCTCTTCACGCTGCCGATGCTTGCAATCCTGCGCCTGACGGGCGCGAAAGTGATCTTCATTGTGCACGATGCGCAACCACACGCCTGGGCACTTCCCAAAGCACTTCGCGGGATCGAACGCGGCGCCCATGCGCTATCATATCGTCTGTCGACGATGCTGGTTACTCTGACGCCGGCGGCAAGAGACGCGCTAATCCAAGATTTCGGCATTCGCGACAGCAAAATTCACGTGATCCCGCACGGTCCATTTACCGTCGGCAAGGCAACACCGCTTCCCGGCTCCGGCAGGTTGCTCATCTTCGGTTCGCTGAGGCGGAACAAAAGCGTGCTTGAGGTCATTCGGGGGGTCGCTCTGGCGCGTCGTGCCGGATCGGATGTAACCCTTGTGCTTGCAGGCGAGCCGCTTAAACAGGAGCCTGGCTACTGGGACGAATGCCTTGCGGCCATCGCCGAAGACCCTGCTGGCTTCGATGTCCGAGAAGGTTTCCTGCCGGATGAAGCGCTTCCCAATCTCATCGCGACAGTCGACTGCTTCATGCTCGCCTATCAGAATTTCAACTCCCAGAGCGGCGTCGGAGTTCTGGCCGCACTTGCGGCAAGACCAGTGATCGGCACGAGATCAGGCGGTCTCGATGAGCTTTTCGAGCGAGGGCTCGCCGGCCAGCTGATACAGGATGCGGTGACACCCGAAAGCATTGCCGCGGCTATCATCGAGTTCCGCCGCGAAGACCTCAGCGCATGGCGACGGAAAGCCGAAGATGGCGCCATCAAGGTCGCTGACACGCTTCGCTGGGATACTATCGCCGACGATTACATAGCACTCTGCCGCAAATCCTGAACGGGTTTGCCCAACGAGATGCCTGTCTCTGGCATACCATATACCGGGCAGGAACAGGTCGTTGTTTACCATCAATATATTGCAAGCGCGGAACAAACGCGCATCCATTGATTGTGACCGTCAATTACATTATGACTTACTAATAAAAATACGGGAGGCATCAATGGCGGTGTTTCACCTCGAAAGAGCATCCGCTAACGGCAATAAAAAGAAAGCAGGATCGAATTTGCACGGGTGGCCACAGCGGCTTAGTGCGGCGATCATGGTTCCCCTTGTCATTGGGCTTATTATATTGAAGCCGACATGGTTTGAGCCAGACGAGTAGCATCTCGCAAATTCGGCTCCACGTATTGGCCCGGTCCGAATTGATACCATTAGCAACCGTTCGCTAAAATTCGAGCATTGCACTTAAACAGACAGAAAATCGCAGGTGGTACACCCTTGAGAAGGCGGGATCAGATAACGATCCCAGGTACTTTTCGTCGGAGAGCATCATGCTTGCCAAGACTGTTCTGGCTGCTTTGCTGATATCATCGGCCCTCGGTGTGGGTAGCGCTTTCGCCGGCCCTGCCGCGGGACTTGCGCGCCCTTTGCGCAGCGCGCCTCCCAGCCAGTTTATCACTGCGACAAAGTTTACCCTGGCACCCTTCGCTTTTGTGCGCTTCTGCAAGGACAATAGTGGAAGCTGCGATGCAGGCCGCGGCGATGCGGAAGTCACATTGACCCCTGCGTTACGGGCCGAACTGCTGCGCATCAACTCCACGGTGAACAGAACGATCATCGCGCAGAATGACGATGACGGCGACGACGTGTGGGCACAGGACGTCACGGCGGGCGACTGCGAAGACTTTGCGCTGACAAAACGTCATCAGCTGATCAAGGCCGGATGGCCGACCAGAAGCCTTCGTATCGCAGTTGCGAAAACCCGTGCCGGAGAAGGCCATGCCGTACTTGTCGTTCGCACATCAGAGGGGGATCTGGTGCTCGACAACCGGAGCTCGGCGGTCAGGGCCTGGAACCAGACGGATCTGAAATGGATCAAGATCCAGTCCGGTGACAATCCTCGCCTGTGGTACGACATCTGACGCCTTCAACGTCCATTCGGATTCGCTCGCAAGGTCTTGGCGGGCTGTTTTCACGCCTGCACTCATCTCGTAACGGATTGCAAGTTTCGGGCAGGCCCTTCAGTTTTTGACCCAGTCGCGCCTGCTGAGCAGGCTTCAGACCGGCTTCCTCGGAATAACACACTGGGGCTGCACGTCGTTGATGACGCGCTGAACCGCCTGTGAAGGCGGAGCCAGAAAACGACGCATATCGTTGCCACTGGCAGAACATATCGCCCGGACATCATTGGCAATAATTTCGCCGACGAGTTGCAGGCTTGCCTCCGTGAGATGTCCATAAAAAGCGTAACGCGCAGCCAGAACCTGTGGCTCCGCCGGTGCGTATAGCTGGGAATTGTTCAGAAACTGAAGCATTTCGCCCGGCTGTTCGCCGGTCGCCTGATGCAATCTGGCCAACTTAAGCCAGAAGTCCCCATTCGTAGGTAAACAACCCAGTGCGTGGCGACCAAAGGCTTCGGCGCGCTCCATGGCCATCACCCAGCTATCATAACCGGTATCCTGGTTTTCAGTATCAAGCTCCGCCAGCAAAATGGTGTAACCGCTTTTGACGAATATCCCCTGACAGATGCCGGCTTCCCTTACACCCTCCGCAACAGGAACCAGCTCCCTGACCGCCTGTGTTGCCGTTGGCGTGCCGCTTTCAAGGCGGTGAGCCATCGGCAAAAGCGCACCGAAGCGGACAAAACGCGAGATCTGTGTCGCGGAAAGCCACAAGACAAAGATCGACAGCGCGAGGAGGATGCCGACAAGCGCAGGGCTTCTTCCACGATGCATGTGGTTTAATTAGACTCGTGATAATAGCGGGAGTAGCGGGAGTAGTAGTAATCGTTGGAGCCATAGTCGTGGTACAGCTTCAATCGATCCTGATCGACTTTGTTGAGGATCACACCGATGCATTTGTCCCGTACCTGCGGATTTGCATTTAGGACTTCGATCGCAACCCGGCGCGCCGTCGCGCCCCATTCCGCCACGAAGATGAAGCCATCGATGCGATCTGCAATTGCGCGCGCATCCACGACAGGGCCGAGCGGCGGCAAATCGACAACAATATAATCGTACTGTTCGCTCACCTTCTTCAGCAGCCCTCGCATGCCTGACGAAGCCAGCAGTTCGGAAGAGTGCGGCGTTCTCTGGCGCACTACGGCCGGCAATACCGACAGGCCGGTTGCATCGTCGCTCAAGAGCAGGCGATCGAGGTCCTGACCGTCCAGCAGCGCTTCCAGCAAGCCTGCTTCGGCATGCCGTGCAATGGCTCGCGTAGTACCCGGATTGCGAAGGTCAGCATCGATCAGAAGCGTTTTGCTGCCCTGGCGAGCAAGAAGTTCGGCGAAGTTGATCGAGATCGCAGACTTTCCTTCGGCCGGCAGTGACGACACGATGCCGATCACCTTGCAGGGCTTATCCGAAAAACGAAGATCAGCGGCAATCTTTGCGCTTCTGAGAGTTTCGGCAAACGGTGACAACGGGTGCTCAACCACATAAGTCACGAGCGGGCTTGTTTTCTGAATGAGCCCCGGCTTTTGCTGGACGCCGCTCTTGGCAGGGTTTGCTGCATTCGGAACAAGCGGCGTCATACCTAGGAATTCAAGGCCCAGGTAATCCTGGACCTGTTTTCCGGTACGGAAAAACCGGTCCCGATATTCCCTCCAGCCTCCGACGCCCGCACCTGCAGCGGCCCCCAGAAGGAAGAAAAGTGCAAGAGTGAGAGGCTTCTTCGGATGGCTGGGGCCTGGCGGCGGCACTGCATTGGTAATAATGCGCGCTTCGGTAACAGGGAAAGACTGTTGCTGGATTGCTTCCTGATACCGCTGAAGGAAAGTCTGATACAGATTCTTGTAGGTCTCTGCCTCGCGCTCGAGTTCACGCAGCTGAACCTGGGTCAGGTTGGCGGTCGCGCTCACGCCCGTGGCCTGGCTGACTGATTGCGTCAGGCTTTTCTCGCGCGCAACGGCAACGTCGAGATCGCTCTTGTAGCTCTCGGCGATACGATTGAGTTCAGCGAACATCTGCCGCTGATATTCGGCCATTTCGCTACGCAGGCGAGCAGCCTGAATGTGGTTCGAACCCAGCCGGTCGGAAATTTCCGTCTCACGCTTGGATGCAGCAAGATATTTCTGCCGCAGTTCATTGGCGACGGGATTGTCGAGCAGGTCGGTCACCATTGCATCGGACTGGCCCGATGCAATGATACTCTCGATGCGCTCAAGGCGTGCCTGCGCCTTGGACGTATCGGACTGAGCGACGATCAATGCGCTGTTCAATTCCGACAACTGCTGATCGGACATCAGCACGCTGCCAGCAGCAACGAGTCCATGCTCGCCACGGAATTTCTGAACCGCGAGATCGGAGTCCAGTGCCTTCTGGCGCAGTTCCGCAATGCGATCCTGCAACCAATCACTTGCACGACGCGTCGCATCATATTTCGAATTCAGCTTGTCTACGAGATAAGAGTCACCGATCGCGTTCGCGACGCGCGCTGCCATATCCGCAGATGGAGACCTGTAGCTTACTTCCAGAACGTAGGTGCGATCCACCCTCATCACACTCATATTGGCAAGGACCGCATCAGCGGCCGCACGGCGCTTTTCCTCGCTTGTCGGGATTTCAGCCGGTTTGGACCCAAGCCAACCGGTCACCGTTACCAGCGACCGCACTGTTCCCATGATCGTCTGTATCAACGAGGGTCTTGCGGTCATGAATGTCGGATCATTCGACAGATCGAGCTTGTCCACCACGGTCAGAGCCACGGTATCCGACATCAGCAACTCAACTTGGCTGAGGACAGTCGGCTCGTCATCGGTAACACCGCCGATGGTGGAAAGCTGCTGGACGACCTCGCTGTTACCACGGTCGATCAGAATCTTCGTGCTAGCAGTGTAAAGCGGCACGGCGGTGATGATGTTCACGACGCCGAGAGCGAGCGCCACAGCAATGCAGACGGCAACAACCAACCATTGCCGGCGGACTATTGCGAAAATCGCCTCGAAGTCTATGCCACGGGGCGAATTATCGTCATCCGTGTCGTCAACCCGCCAGTTTCTCTGAAAGTCCCGGTTATGGAGCTGCAATTGACGACCTCGATGTGGGATAGCTTAGCAGTTCGGAGTGGAGCAGCTTATCTCGCCGTTATAAGTAACGTTTCGCAGACTGAACGTCTGCACGGTCGTCGGCGTTGAAGTCGAGCCGTCACCGGAACTGCCGGCAGCACCGTCGGAGGCCCCTCCTCCGCCGATCGCAGATGCGCCGCCGGCCGCCGCAGCACCGCCACCAGCGCCTCCGCCGAGCGCCGCGGTCTGTGTTTCATTCAGACCTGAAGTAAATGCAGTCTCAAGCCCGGCCACTTCCACATCGGCAATTGCGGCCTGGATCTGGGCAACATATTCAGGATCGGCCGCAACGCATGAACGAGCCACGCGCGCGAGACCGGCGCCGATCGCGGCGGCCTGGGATGGGCTGGCCTGCTTGGCAAGAGCCAGAAGCGGCGCGAGCGCATCGGCGCTGGAACCGGCAAGAGAGCGCACCTGGCTGGAAAGGGTGAGGCCACCTGATGGAAACTGGGTCAGCAATGCATCAGGAGCATCGAGAAAGGCCTGAATATCGGCGTTCGGCAGCTTGGCCGGCTCAACGAAACAACCTGCAGCCGGAGCGCTTGTCTGAGCGCTGGCGCCCGCGACTCCAAATACTACCGAGATAATCGCACCTGCAGCGGCGACTTTAGTGATGTTATTGATATAACGAGCACGCATTATACTTCTCCACCTTAGGCACTTCGACTGCAGCTTTTGCACGGATACATGCCACGATCAAGTTAAAGGTTAAGCCAAAGTTAATAACGATAGAAACCCAATATTTACGTCAGTTTAGGTCCCGAATAGCATCACGCGTGGATACTGCGTCGGACGTTACGCCGGAAGCAGTCGACGTGACAGAATTCAGGATTTCCAGGAACTTCAGGACTTCCACGGAGTCGGAGTTCGATACGTAGATGACGTCCTTGTCCTGCATCGGGAACTTCTGTACCGCGAAGAACGCAGCGGGATCACGAAGATTGGCGCGGAAGATGACAGGAACGGTGTCCCCCGCAAACTTCGCCGTATCTACACCGAGCTTGGACAGGAAGCTCTTTTCCACAGTGCGATAGAGCATCAACTGAGCCGGGTTAGCCCGTGCATCAAGAAGCCCGCCGGCCTTGCCGAGGGCTTCACCCAAAGTCAGATTCGACTCCTCGAAATCGAAGCGACCATTCAGGCCGGATGCACCGAAGGCCAGATAGGTACGACGCTCGCGATCAACGAGGATCGTGTCGCCGGGAGCAACATAGATATTTTCAGACGGCGTCGCCACGAGATGATCGTACTGTACGGTCGCAGATTTACCACGCCGCTGCAGCGTCACATATGTTTCGACGCCCGGCGCGCTCAAGCCACCGGCTTCCGAAAGGACGTCGAGAATGCGTTCGCCAGCTTCCGTAAGCTCGATCTTCGACGGAGTGCGAACGTCGCCGAGAACGGCAACCTGTGCCGAACGGCTTTCAACCTTCGTTATGACTACCTGTGGCTCGATCGCGCGGTTAGCGAGAACGTCTTCAATGTCACGCTGGACATCTTCAACAGCACGACCAGAAGCACGAACACGGCCAGCATAAGGAACGCTCAACGTGCCATCGCGGTCGATCGTCTGCTGCGGAAGCGTTACATAATTGCCGGGACGGCTGCCTGCGTCGTTGGGGATGAACAAACCGCCAGATTGCGATTCAAAAATGGAAACCTGAACGATGTCACCAACACCGAGAGGCAGGCTCGGAGCGCCACCACGCCCACCACCGAAGCCACCAACGAGCGAGGTGGTGGTTGCCGACTGGACAAAATTCAGGACGGTCTTGTTGAGATCGACCAAAGCATAGTCGATGCCAACAGCCTGCGGTTTTTTCGCAGAGGTTACCCTCGCCGTCGCCTGCGCCTCGACATCTTTCACTGCCGGGCCGGAGCTCGGCAAGGATGTGCAACTCGTCAATGCCGTCGTCGACATGATGAAGAAAGTAGCGGCGGCTTTGATTTTCACTTTTTATCCCCTGGAACCCGTCGCCAATATGCATGAACCAGCAGCTCTGGCCAGACCGGTTGCCCGACCAAATTGAAACAAGTAGTTCTTGCCGACGAGCTGTTGCGCCCTCGCAACATATTACAAATACACGAATAACGAATGGTTACACTTAAGTTAATCCCGCACAACAACTGGGCGATGAAATGTTCAAAAGCTTAGTTAACAGGCATCACCTTCATTCCTGATCGCAGCAGCAACCGATTTTCTGCCAGTAACTCAGCGGGAAAAACACAGCGAAATAACAGTCCTCAATTTTCGACAAAAAAAACAAGGATTGACATTTCCACCCTTCACAACCATCGCGGACATCATGCCGATGATGATTTTCCTGGCGGGTTCAGGCTGATTGTTACGAGTGGCGCCAGCAGGACCGCGACAATGACAGCCATTCCCGAGATCTGCAGTGAAAAGTCGAAGGCTGAATGGATGGCGACAAGTAAAAGAGCAGAAAGGCCGATCTCTGGCCCAAAGCGCAGCCCACGCCGCTGCCGCAAGCCGATCCAGAAAAAGCGGAGCAACATCAGAAATGCCACCATCGCCATCATCACAAACATCAGGCCGAATGTAAAAATTCCCTCCAGATAGAAGTTATGCGCCCGGCTCCAGATACCATAGAGGCCACAAGCCGGATCGCGGTAACCGGGAAAAACATCCTCAAAGCTTGCAAGGCCCGCCCCCCAGGGAAATTGGTTGGCGACTGCAGACAAGATGCCCGGCATGACGCAGTAACGGCTATCGCCAACCCCTTGCGTCTCGGCCCGCAACAATGTTCTGCCGCCGAAAATCTGAAGTACGAACAACAAGATCAGCAAGATGGCGACCAATTGGAGGCTGCGCTTCAGCCACGGCGCGATGCGCGGTGCGGAAAACGGCCGTCCTACTCTTTGTCTTTTAGACCGGCGGAACAGCCGGAGTACAAGGAGGCAGGTTATTGCAACGAGGCAGGAAAGAAGACCAGCGCGAGATTTAGTCAACATGAGCGCAATCAGCGAGGTCGAAAACCACAGCCCATAACCAAGCGCTCGCCACTTGCTGTCGCGGTACCACCAGCGCCGCAAATCGGCAAAACCGATCCCCGGATCACCTAGCGCGTGAAGAAGCAAGGCGAGGTTCAGCAGGAGGATCAGACCAAAGTAGGTGGCGGCGGTATTTCGATTGACGAAAAAGCCGGTGAGGCTATCCAGATAGGCAATCTTGGGCCAGAAAAGCAAGGCACCCGGCGCAATCTCGAATTGGAGGATAGACAGGACAGAAACGATCCCACCCGATACCGCAAGGGCTTTGACAGCTCCGACTGCACGATCATCAGTGTCGAACAACAGTAAGGCGAGCACAAATATCCCGAGCGGCAGAGCGATCCGCAAGGCAGATGGCCAGTCGTCTCCCGGCGTAAGCGATATGCTGGCGCTGACGGAGGGCGAAATGCCGGCAACATCCTGCCACGCAGGCTGTGCGAACAGAACTGAAGGCAGGGGCGTCACCTGTAGCGCAACCCACGCAAAAGCCATGATGATGAGAACCAGAGCCGAAACCAAGGCAACCCTGGTTCGCTCCGATATGCCGTTTATGATCGACACAACGGCGATCATCGAGAAGACTGGCACGACCATTAGCGCGACCGTCTGGATCTCGACGGCACCGTAATTCAGGAGCCCGATCACGATCGGCCCCCAGAATAGCAAGACCAGCATGTAGCGCAGCCCCTTGATGCCGGTTCGTTCCAGCGAAAGTTCCGACATCATCCCCTTCAGGCCCCTTCGCCCTGTGCCCGGTCGCTTTCGCAATAGACATCAAGACAGCTCATAAGCTCCCGCACCCGCCAGCAGTGTCGAAATCAGCATCCATACTGTCGGCCACGGCTACAGACGTGAGCTTGTATCGAATACGTCGATGTAACGAAAGCATAGACGACAGTAGAGCAAAGCATTTTTTATACACTTAAAAAACCCGTGCGCATCACCATGCAAGCCGAAAGCAGCTGCAACGAGCCATCTTGGTGATGGTGATAAAAGCACCACGCAGTCCTTTGCGATCCTCCTGTAAGAAATTCGGCCGGCCGAGTGAGACTGCCCGATCTGCTCAGCCTCAAGAACTCGCCGACGAAACATGCCGACCTGTCGCCGAACTCGCCCTCCCGCCCGAGCTGCCAGTCGAAAGGGTCGATCAGGAACGCTCATCCACAGGCAGGTAGTATTGTTTCAATGCACATTCCCGAAACGGCGCGTCTGGCGCCAGCCGCAATTAAAGGAACATCAACCATATAATTTGACAGCGTTTTAACCATCGCCAAAGCCGAGGCATGATCAGAATCATGACAAGGCGTTTTAAAAACTATCTCCTGGTTTTCAGTATCTCGCTGGCGATGTGGGCACTCGTCATCGGGTTCATATTTTACATGTGGTAACGAGACACCTTCCGGACAATAACGCCAAAGTTGCACCATTTCCCGCCCAGCGTTATTGCAAATTCACACAACAACTCCCGAAAACAAAGGCGTACGGACGGCATAGGCGCACGCAAACCGCGCATCCAGGAGAGAGATGGATGCGCCCTGACCCACTATAAACAGGCACGGATCAACCGATATTACTTGGGATTGTTCACTTAAGTGCAGCCCACACGCGTGCATATACATCGCAACGGGCATCGTATTTAACCTTTTTTTAATTTCTTCGCTGACAGCGCGATAGTTGTGCGCTATTAGATCAATATAAAGTTGATCCATAATATACTTTTGCGGTGAATCCGGTGAATATCCTACAGTTGGACGGACCCGAAACATTATCTCCCAATAGCGCGGCATCGCAATTGGGGTTGAACCAGCTACGGACCAGGATTTACTGGCATTTCGTGGCCAAAAGGCTCATCGACATCATAGTTTCGGCCAATGCTCTGGTAATTCTGGCACCTGTGCTGCTGACTGTCTGCCTACTCATCAAGATTGAGAGCAAAGGTCCGGTTTCCTTCAGGCAGAACCGATGGGGCAAAGATTGCAAGCTTATCAGAATCTATAAATTCCGCTCCATGTATATCGAACAATGCGACCACTCAGGAGTTGCGCAGACCGTTCGGGATGATCCACGCATCACCAGAGTGGGGCGGGTCATCCGGCGCCTGAATATCGACGAACTGCCACAATTGCTGAACGTGCTGAAGGGGGACATGTCGCTTGTCGGCCCTCGCTGCCACGCTGTCGGGATGCTTGCGGCCGGCATACCCTATGAAGAACTCGTGCCGGACTATCACGATCGGCACACAATGCGCCCCGGCATGACCGGCCTTGCCCAGATGCGCGGCCTCAGAGGACCGACCGATCGTGCCTCCAAGGCAAGGGCGCGCATTGCCTGCGACCTCCACTATGTCCAGAATTTCTCTCTGTGGATGGATATCTCAATCATGGCGGGAACGGTCTACTCCGAAATCAAAGGCGGCAACGGGTTTTGAGCATGGCCTGGCGCGCAACTGTGCTAAGCCATAATCGCCCCATGCGCATTATCATCCGCTTTGCGAAGCAAGTTTCAGGCTGAATCGGCTGACGGTGGGTATTCTGCTGATAACCGTCGCAGAGTTCAGGCGTTAAATATATTTTCTGAAAGTCGGGCAAAATCTTAGCGTATCGTCTAAGTATACGAAGCTTACAATATGATGGATTGGCAATGAAATTCGGCACGAGCGGACTGAGAGGCCTGGTTACCGATCTCGAAGGTCGTGCATCAGCACTTTATGCGCAGGCATTCGCGACCCATCTGATCAGAAGCGGGCTTGCGAAGACCGGAGATCATATTCTGGTTGGACGTGACTTCCGCCCTTCCAGCCCGTCCATCGCCGCAACCTGCATAGGTGCGCTGGAGCGCGCGGGACTGGTCCCACTCGATTGCGGAGCGCTGCCGACACCGGCACTTGCCCTTTACGGACTTGAGATCGGCGCTGCTTCGCTGATGATCACCGGTTCCCATATTCCGGCCGATCGTAACGGCATCAAGTTCTATCGCGCCGACGGCGAAATCGACAAACAGGACGAATTGCAGATCTCGGCGATCGCCGCCGAACTGGGTGATGCCGAGATCGATGCAACGCCTGGCACGGCAGCCGACAGAAGCGAAGCTGCGAATGCGCTGTTTGCCAAGCGTGTCTTATCCATCCTGCCGGCCGGCGCGCTCACCGGACTAAAAATCGGCGTCTATCAGCATTCGACCGTCGCACGCGACCTGCTGGTCGAAGCGATCCGGCACTACGGAGCCGAGGTTGTCGAACTCGGGTTTTCGGAGGATTTCATTCCGGTCGATACCGAGGCGGTTTCACCTGAGACGATCGCGTCGCTGCGCCAATGGGTTCGGGAACATGGTCTGGACGCGATCGTTTCAGCCGATGGCGACGGAGACCGCCCTCTCCTGTCCGATGAAACCGGCGAGCCGGTGCGCGGCGACCTGCTCGGACTGATCTCCTCCCTCTTCCTCGGCGCAGACGTTGTCGTGACACCGGTCACGTCCAATTCCGGCATCGAGGCGAACGGCAGCTTCCGCGTGGTTCGCACGCGGGTGGGCTCTCCCTTCGTCATTGCCGGCATGAGCGAGGCACTGGCCGCGGGGCGCGAGAAGGTCATGGGGTTCGAGGCCAATGGCGGCCTGCTGACCGCCTCCACCTTCTCCCTGTCGAGCGGATCAATCCGCCCGCTGCCGACACGCGACAGCTTTCTTCCCATATTGGGGCCTCTCTGGCTTGCCGCGCAAAAGAAACTGCGCCTTTCGCAACTGGCAGAGGATTTCCGGATGCCGGTTGCCATGGCGGACCGGCTGGAAAATTTTCCGATCGAGACGAGTTCCGCACTGATGGAATATCTCAGGCAATCGGACAAAAACCTTGAGACTTTCCTGTCGTCGCTCGGCAAAGTTTCAAAGCAAAGCGATATCGACGGTTTGAGGGTCACCCTTGAGGACGGCCGCATCATCCATCTGCGTCCATCGGGCAATGCACCCGAAATGCGTTGCTATGTCGAGGCGCGGACGGAAGAGGCTGCTGCGGCGCTGCTTGAAGATGGCCTGGCGCTGATCCGGCGCTTTGCGACCGAACGCAAGATTTAAAGACAATTCCGGCACTGAACACAGAACGGCACAAGGCGGGGCAAGCATGACTGACAAGATCATTCCGGTAATCATGGCGGGTGGCAAGGGAACACGTCTTTGGCCGCTTTCGCGTGCGAGCGCGCCAAAACAGTTCATCCAGTTCACCGATGATCTCAGCCTGTTCCAGAAGACGTTGGAGCGCATTTCCGACAGCAGCTACTATGAAGCTCCTGTCGTCATCACCAACGAGGATTTTCGCTTTCTCGTGGCCGAACAGGCCCGGGAACTGGACATAAAGCTCTCCGGCGTGCTGCTGGAGCCGACGGCGCGCAATACGGCACCGGCCGTCGCTGCTGCTGCCGCATTCGTGATGAAGAAATTCGGAGATGACGCCATCATCCAGGTTCTTGCTTCCGATCATGAGATCGTCTCCGGCGAAAGCTATCAGGAAGCGATCGACATCGCATTCAAGACTGCCAAGGCCGGCAAGCTCGTCACCTTCGGCATAATGCCGACCGAGCCGGCAACCGGTTACGGTTATATCGAAGTCGGCAAGGATCTTGGCGACGGCGCCAAGGCTGTAAAACGCTTCGTTGAGAAGCCGGATGCAGACAAGGCCGCCGCCATGCTCTCCGCCGGCGGCTTCCTGTGGAACTCGGGCATCTTTATGTTCGGTGCCGCACAGGTTCTCTCCGAAATGCAGAAATATGCACCGGCTGTGGCCGATGCGGCGGCTGCATCCGTTGCCAAGGCGCAGAACGATCTCGACTTCGTGCGGCTCGATGCCGAGGCCTTTGGGAAGGCGACCGACATTTCCATCGACTATGCGATCATGGAAAAGACGGCCAATGCTGCGGTCGTCCCCTCCTCCTTCTCCTGGTCCGACATGGGAAGCTGGGATGCGGTATGGAAGCTCGGCAAGCAGGATACCGACGGCAATGTCGCGCTCGGCAATGCCACGGTCGTCAACACCCGCAATTCGCTCGTGATGTCGCGCACCAGCCATCTCGCAGTTCAGGGATTGGATGGCGTTGCCGTTATCGCCAGCGAGGACGCCGTTTATGTCGGCAAGCTGGACGAGAGCCAGAGTGTCGGCTCGCTGGTCAAGCTTCTGGGATCGACCAAGGGCACCGCAGCACTGACCCAGACCCATCCGACCTCCTATCGCCCCTGGGGTGGATATACGTCGATCCTCAACGGTGACCGGTTCCAGGTGAAGCGGCTGTTCGTCACACCGGGCAAGAAGCTGTCGTTGCAGAAGCACCATCACCGGTCCGAACACTGGATCTGCGTCAAGGGTACGGCGGAAGTCACTGTCGGCGACGAGATCAAGATCGTGCGCGAAAACGAGTCGGTTTACATTCCGCAGGGTGAAGTCCACCGCCTCGCCAATCCCGGCAAGATCATGCTCGAAATGATCGAGGTGCAGACCGGTTCCTATCTGGGGGAAGACGACATCATCCGCATTGTCGATGAGTTCGGACGCGGGTAATAGCTGCCCTAACAAGAAGCGTAGCCGGTATTTGTGTTGCCGGACGCGATGTCATCGATCTGTCGGCGAAAAGTCTTACCGATCGATTGGCATAATTTGATAGGAAGGCAGCTTTATGCGCATCGTCATGGTTGGCTCGGGTTATGTCGGGCTTGTTTCTGGAGCTTGCTTTGCCGATTTCGGTCACAAGGTGATCTGCGTCGACAAGGCAGAAGAGAAGATCGAGGCGCTTAGGCAAGGCATCATCCCGATTTTCGAGCCGGGCCTCGATGCGCTGGTCGAAACCAACGTCAAGGCAGGTCGCCTCTCCTTCACGACCGAGCTTGCGCCGGCTGTTGCCGAAGCCGATGTCGTGTTCATCGCTGTCGGCACTCCTTCCCGCCGTGGCGACGGCCATGCCGACCTTGGTTATGTCTATGCCGCTTCGAAGGAAATCGCCGAGGCGATGAAGGGTTTTACGGTTGTCGTCACCAAATCGACCGTACCGGTCGGCACCGGCGACGAGGTCGAGCGAATCATTCGCGAAAGCAATCCGGATGCGGATTTTGCCGTGGTCTCGAACCCGGAATTTTTGCGCGAAGGCGCTGCCATCGAGGACTTCAAGCGGCCGGACCGCATTGTCGTCGGGATTTCAGACGAACGTGCCCGCCCTGTCATGAACGAGGTCTATCGGCCGCTTTATCTCAACCAGGCGCCAATTCTTTACACCAGCCGCCGCACGTCCGAACTGATCAAGTATGCAGCCAATGCCTTCCTCGCGATGAAGATCACCTTCATCAACGAGATTGCGGATCTGTGCGAGCGGGTTGGTGCGGATGTACAAGACGTCTCGCGCGGCATTGGTCTCGATGGCCGCATCGGTTCGAAATTCCTGCATGCAGGTCCCGGCTACGGCGGCTCGTGCTTCCCGAAGGACACGCTGGCGCTTGCCAAGACCGCGCAGGATTATGAAAGCCCGGTTCGCCTGATCGAGACGACGATTGCGATCAACGACAACCGCAAACGGGCCATGGGCCGCAAGGTGATTGCAGCCGCAGGCGGCGATGTGCGCGGCAAGAAGGTTGCGATCTTCGGCCTGACCTTCAAGCCGAACACAGACGACATGCGGGACAGTCCGGCGATTGCCATCGTCCAGACGCTGAAGGATGCCGGTGCGATCGTTGCCGGCTACGATCCGGAGGGCATGGACAACGCACGTCAGATGATGGAGATCGACTTTACCGCCAATCCTTACGAGGCGGCGGAAGGTGCGGATGTCGCGGTGCTCGTCACAGAATGGAACGAGTTCAGGGCGCTCGATCTCGACCGGCTGAAGACGATCATGAACACTCCGGTGTTCGTCGACCTGCGCAATGTCTATCGCGCTCATGAGGTCGAACCGCACGGGTTTGCATATCACAGCATAGGTAAGAACAGCGGTTGAAGTAGCCGTAGACAGGCCCCTGTTGCGACCGCCAGCCGCCCGGTTATTAAAACCTGCGGTATTTTCGTTGCCGATTGCTAACCATTCCGGTTCACGTCGCGCAAACTTTCAGGTGGCACATTGGGATCTCATTGAAGAGGTCCCAATGTCGTCTCGCCTTCGCAATATGATCGTGGTGTTTGCCGTATCCATCATGATGTGGGCCGGGTTGCTTCATGGCACGCTGGCGCTTTACGCCGGCTTTTCCGGATCATCGACAGATACGATGACGACGGCCAGCGTCGACAAATAATCCAACAACAGAAACGATGTCTCCACTCAGGGACATCGACTGCAGCCCGGCAGCGGCCAAGAGATAAAAAGTTCCGGGCGAGAAACCCGCCCGGAACCAAGGTCTCATCAGACGAGATCGAAACGATCGGCGTTCATCACCTTCACCCAGGCACTGACGAAGTCCCTGATGAACTTTTCCTTCGCGTCCGACTGGGCATAGACTTCCGCAATTGCCCGAAGCTGCGAGTGCGAACCGAAGATCAGGTCGATGCGGGTGCCGGTCCATTTCAGTTCGTTCGAATGGCGATCGCGTCCTTCGTAGACGCCGGTCTCGCCAGCCTTAGGTGCCCAGACAGTTCCCATGTCCAGGAGATTGACGAAGAAATCGTTCGTCAACGTTTCCGGCGTGTCGGTGAATACACCATGTTCCGGTGCCCCAGCCTTCAGCACACGGAGGCCGGCGAGCAGTACCGTCATCTGCGGGGCCGTCAGCGTCAGCAACTGCGCACGGTCGACCAGGGCTTCTTCAGCCTTGAGGAACTGTAGGCGCCTGGTGTTGACATAGTTGCGGAAGCCATCGACACGCGGCTCCAATGCAGCGAAGGACGCAACATCGGTCTGCTCCTGCGCGGCATCCGCACGACCGGGCGTGACGGGCACGACGATGCTGTGGCCTGCGGCCCTTGCGGCCTTTTCGACGCCGGCGGCACCAGCCAGCACGATCAAGTCAGCCATCGAGATCTTTTTGCCCGCCGTATTGGCGGCATTGAAGCCCTGCTGGATGCCTTCGAGCACGCCAAGCACCTTGGCGAGCTGTGCAGGTTGGTTGGCTTCCCAGTTCCTCTGCGGTTCCAGACGGATACGGGCACCATTTGCACCGCCGCGCTTGTCCGAACCGCGGAAGCTCGAGGCAGAGGCCCAGGCGGTCGAGACCAGTTCCTGGACGGAAAGACCGGTCTCCAGGACCTTTTCCTTCAGGCTGGCGATATCGGCATCATCGACCAGCGGATGCTCGATGGCCGGAATGACATCCTGCCAGATCAGGTCTTCGGCCGGGACTTCCGGGCCGAGATAGCGAACCTTCGGTCCCATGTCGCGATGGGTCAGCTTGAACCAGGCGCGGGCAAAGGCATCGGCGAACTCGGCCGGATTTTCGAGGAAACGACGCGAGATCTTTTCGTAGATCGGGTCGAAACGAAGAGCGAGGTCGGAGGTCAGCATGGTCGGGCGATGCTTCTTTGCACCGTCGAATGCATCTGGCACGGAGGCATCCGCATCCTTGGCCACCCACTGATGGGCACCGGCCGGGCTCTTGGTCAGTTCCCATTCGAAACCAAAAAGGTTTTCGAAGAAATAGTTGCTCCACTGCGTCGGCGTCTGCGACCAGGTGACTTCCAGGCCGCTGCCGATCGCATCGGTACCGACGCCACTGTTGAACTTGCTGGACCAACCGAGGCCCTGTGCTTCCAGTTCGCCGCCTTCCGGATCGATGCCGACAAAGGACGCATCCCCTGCACCGTGGGTCTTGCCGAAGGTGTGGCCGCCGGCGATCAACGCCACTGTTTCCTCGTCATTCATCGCCATGCGGGCGAAGGTATCGCGGATGTCGCGGGCAGAGGCGAGCGGATCCGGATTGCCGTTCGGGCCTTCCGGATTGACGTAGATGAGGCCCATCTGCACGGCACCGAGCGGTTCGGCAAGTTCACGTTCGCCGCTGTAGCGCTCGTCGCCCAGCCAGGTACCTTCAGGTCCCCAATAAAGCTCTTCCGGCTCCCAAACGTCGGCACGGCCACCGGCAAAACCGAAGGTCTTGAAGCCCATCGATTCCAGCGCGACATTGCCGGTGAGGATCATCAGGTCGGCCCAGGAGATCTTGTTGCCGTATTTCTGCTTGATCGGCCATAGCAGGCGACGGGCCTTGTCGAGGTTGACGTTGTCGGGCCAGCTGTTGAGAGGCGCAAAGCGCTGCTGCCCCATGCCGGCGCCACCGCGTCCATCGGTGATGCGATAGGTGCCGGCGCTGTGCCAGGCCATGCGGATGAACAGGCCGCCGTAGTGACCAAAATCGGCCGGCCACCAATCCTGGCTGTCGGTCATCAACGCGTGAAGGTCCTGCTTCAGCGCGTCGAGATCGAGCTTCTTGAACTCCTCGGCATAATCGAAGGACTTGCCCATCGGATCGGCAAGCGACGAGTGGGTGTGAAGGATCTGTACGTTCAGATGGCTGGGCCACCAGTCACGGTTCGAACGTCCACGCGGCGTGCTGCCGTGGGCGACGGGACACTTACCACTGTTTTCGCTAGACTTGGCATCCATGACGATCTCCTTCCGGTCATTGTTATATCTTGGCGAAGGACGGGATCGAGTGAGATCGCCCTCGCGCTCCATTGTGTTGCATGAGGTTAAGCTGGTGCAGATCCTCTCTTCGGCAAATCAAATAAACGGATTTACCGATAGTTTTAAATTGGATTTAAATATAATATCGATAGGAAAAAGATATCGAAATAAAGGATTGCCGATATGCGAGAGGGATGCGTGGCGCACTTTGAACTTACTGAAATTCAATGATATAAGTATGGCGAGGAGATTTTCGTGGCAAACGTCTCAGCCGCGTCGGATCCGAACCCGCAAATTCACCCCGAGCCATGGATCCAATGGCCCCTCGTCCTTACTCCCGGATGGCCGCTTCACCACCTAGACCGGCGAAACGCTGGCCCCTGATCGTGTTGATTCTTGCGGTTATCGGCGGGGTTGCCGCAACCGTGTTGTTTGCCAACGATCAACGAAACCTCAAGACGCTTTCTCTGTTTCTCGGCATTCCCCTTCCGGTACCGGCAACAAGCGTAGCGACGGTATCAACCTCGAGTGAGGTGGCGAGGATTTCGAAACCCATCTCCCGGTGGCCTTGGCCCGGGTTCACCATCGCGCCCGGCCTTATCGAGGCCAACCCTACCCCGGCGGATATGTGCAGCAGACAGGCGGCAGGCGCGCAGGAAATACCGGCTTTTGCCGAATCGGAGCAACGCGGCTGGGAGTGTTCGATGCTGCGGGATGGTCTCGGAGCGAACCGCTCTGCCTCACTTTTCCTGCAGGCCCGTGGCCTTATTCATGAACCAGCAGATAATATCCGCGTGAAGTTCAATCTCGCCAGTGGCGAACTGGATGGCGAGCTTGCGACGCAGGCTCTCGCCTTTTTCCATCTGGCTGCCGCCATGCCGCGCGACCCGGCTCTTTCCGAAACACTGACGAAAATGCTCACGACCCAGGCGGACTTCTACTTCTACGCAGGCTATCAAGGCCTGACGTTTCGACAGGAACTCGGCAACCCTGGTCGATATAATCTGATCGGCACAGACCGGACATCGAAAATCCCGGCGGATCATCCAAGACTTTGGCCGACAAAACAAGAAACGGGCATGCCCAAACAGGCAACGAAGACGGCAAGGGTCCCGCGTCTCTTAACCCTGCCTGCAGTAAACGATTGAAGACAGCCTGATTTGCGAATATCGACAGTATGTTAACCCTCCTTTAGGGGCGGGTTCCCATTGTCTATGGGACTTACCTGTCTGTGATTGGCGGCACTAAATGCGCAAACTTATTGGCTGGATGAAGGGGCGCCCGATGGGCCAGCCTTCTCCGCCTTCCCGACGCCGGATAGATCTGGGTGACGAACCCGCAAGCTATCCGATCTACGCGATCGGCGATGTGCATGGCTGTCTGAAAGAACTCCAGGAAGCCGAAGCCCGCATCGCAGCAGACATAGCCAGAACGGGCCGTCCCGGCCTGATCGTATTGCTTGGTGACTATGTGGACCGTGGACCAAGCTCCTATCAGGTGATCGAACATCTACAGAAACCCAGTGATCTGGGCCTGCGCAGGCTTGCGCTCTGCGGCAATCACGACGACATTTTCAGCAAGTTCATCGAAGAACCCGAGCTTTATACCGACTGGCTCAGCCTTGGCGGCGAACAGACGTTAATCTCCTACGGTATCGATATCCATCACCTTACCGCCAGGAGAAAAGGGCGATTGACCGATCTTAAAGGGGTACTTGCCGAGGCCATTCCGGCAAACCACAGACAGTTCCTGGCCAACCTGCCCATTTGCCTGAAGATCGGCAATATCATTTTCGTCCATGCGGGTCTGCGGCCAAGGGTGGCAATGGAAAAACAGAGTGACGAAGACCTGATGTGGATCCGGGAACCGTTTCTGAGCCAAGGCCCGGGTCAGCCGTTGCTGATCGTTCACGGACACACGCCGCAACCGACGCCGGATATCGGCATGGGCCGCATCGGCATCGACACGGGCGCCTATTACTCAGGCAAACTGACCGTGCTCAAGATAGATGGCAGCCAAAAGGCTTTCGTCTGAGGGTGACGGCGCTTTGTCCTATCTGCCCAATCTCAGCCGATACCAGATCTCGACAAATGGTCTTGCGAGAGGACCAAACAGGGCAAGCGCTGAGATCGACGCCGTGAAATAAACGTGAGCACTGCGTCGGTCGATGCCGGAAACGAGTCTTTCCGCAATCTCTTGCGCTTGTCTCGGCTTGATACGACCCATCAGCAATTCGGCCTCCTTCGGCCGGCTTTCAAGCTCACGGGAAAGCTGAGGCGTGTCGGTATCCGGAGGGAAACAGACGCCGACCGTTATGCCCTTCGGCATTGCTTCCAGTCTGAGGGAATCCGCAAACCCCACCAGGGCTGATTTTGAGCTGCAATAGGCGGCGTAGGCAGGGATGCCGATAAAGGCAGCAGCTGAGGAAACGATCATGATGCGCCCTGCTCCGCGGCTTCTCATGCCCGCATAAACGGCCCTCACGGCGTTGACCACCCCCACAAAGTTGGTCTGCCATTGGCTCTCGAACAGGTCAGGCGCCTGCTCATGGAACCAGCCCGGCTCCACCACGCCGGCCGAGGCGACAAGAATATCGCATGGCCCATTGGCTGCCTCGCAGGCCATGATTGCAGACGACATCTCAGTGCAGACAGCTGCGTCGGCGGCCGCGAAAAAGACCTTTACCCTTCCCCCGGAAGATTTCTCTATCTCGCTACGAGCCGTTTCCAGACGATCGAGGTTGCGGGCGATCAATGAAACGGACGCACCACGCCGGGCGTATACCTTCGCAACTTCAAGTCCGATGCCGCTCGATCCCCCGGTTACGACGACATGCATGGCCGTGCCCCCGAAGTCAGCTGTTGGGCGATTGAAGCAGTGGTGAAAGCTGCATCATCTGCTCCATGTTCAGCGATGCCAGACCGAAATTACGTTCCTGCAAGGCCTTCAGCCGACGCGCAGTTGCTTCAACGGCGTGTCTAATCTGATCGTCAGTGTGGTTGCAGGTAATGAAGAAACGCAGGCGCGCCTGCCCCTCAGGTACGGCCGGATGGATGATCGGCAGTGCGTTGACGCCATCGTCCAGAAGCTCGTTAGACAACTGCACTGCCCTAAGCGAGTCGCCCACGAGAACCGGAACAACCGAAAATCCGACGCTGAGACCTGTGTCGAGGCCAGCCTTCCTGGCTTCTTGCAGAAACAGCGCGCCGTTGCGATGAAGCTCTTCAGTCCGTTCCGGCTCGCTGCGCAGAATGTCGAGACCAGCCTTTGCTGCTGCTGCCAAGACAGGTGCGAGCCCGACGCTGTAGACGAATCCTCCTGCCTCGGCCTTGAGGATATCCGCAAGTGCCTGCGAGCCGGCAATATAGCCGCCGCAGCTGGACGTCGTCTTGGACAGCGTTCCCATCCAGATATCGACTTCCTGCGGATCGACGTCGAAATGCTCGAACGTGCCCCTGCCCGTCTTGCCCAGAACTCCTAGCGCATGAGCCTCGTCCACCATCAGCCAGAAACCGTAACGACTGCGCAATTCCAACAGTCTCGGCAGGTCGGCAATATCGCCGTCCATCGAATAGACGCCCTCGACGATGACGAGGACCCGGCGGAACTCCGACGACAGCGTCTTCAGCACGGTTTCGAGATTATCGACATCGTTGTGACGGAAGAGCCGGCGCGTTGCACCCGACTGCTTGATGCCTGCAAGCGCGCTGTTGTGGATGAACTCGTCATGCACGACGAGATCCTGCGGGCCAACGATGCAGCTGATGGCTGCAACATTGGTCAGATAGCCGCTGACGAAGCAAACTGCCGCCTCGACGCCATAAACCTCGGCCAGGGTTGCCTCAAGTTCTGTGTGGACGGGACGCTCGCCGGCAACGAGGCGGCTGGCGGAAGCGGAAATGCCGTAACGATCGATCGCTTCCTTGGCTCGGCTCGTGACCTTCGGATCCGTATTCGTCCCGAGATAGTCGTAAGAGGCGAAGTTGGCAAAGTTCCTGCCAGCCATGACGGTGGTGGCACCAGCCGCCACGTCGTGGGAGCGATAGAAGGGATTGTCCACCCCGATCACTTCCCCGACCTTCCGTTGGGTCAATACCCGCTGGTATTCGGGAAGCTGATCGAATTTCAGGTTCTGGCGAAGCGGAGCCTGTGGTTGACGGTTCAGGCGCGCTTCGCGATTGCGGCCGGACACTTCACTGGTCTGCCGCATTTTTTCCAGAAAACCAAGCTTCGCGCCCCCCACGGGAGGCACTGTCGTTTCCGGCTTGTCTTTCTCTGTCACTGAGCAGCTGCTTTCTGGCTTTGGGTCGAGTGGCTCTTGACCAGACGGTCGAGCACCTCGTCCTGCGGAGCCTCCTCCTCCCCGCCACTACGTTTCGAAACCCTCTCGCGCAGGCGCGTGACAACGTCACTTACCGTCGTGTCCTCACCAACACCGCTCAAGGGAATATCAAATCCGGTCTTCTGCTGGAAGCTCATACCGAGTTCCATCGCCATCAGGCTGTCGAGGCCGACATCCTTGAGGACCTTTTCCGGCGTGATACTGTCTTCGGTAACACGAAGGATCGCGGCGATCTCCGCAGCCACGATCTTGTGCAGGATATACTGAGCCTCATCGGCGGACTTGCCGTGGATCAGCGCTTCGAGATCTATCTGATCACCATCGGCAGATGATTGCGCATTGCCAGCGGCCCGCATTGCGGTCTCGAACACGCTTGCCGTCGCGATCGGCAGCATGCGGACTGCGTTCCAGTCCACTTCGGCGATCATTACCGCCGCACCATCGATGCTCCCAGTCTCGCTCACCAGATAGTTCTCGACCTGCTCGAGCGCATCACGCGCCTTCATTGCGGTCTTGCCTATCCTCTTCGAAAGAAGCTCGTTGACCTCGGCGTTGCGAGCGAGGAAACCCGTATCGGCAATCGCACCGAAACCGACGGCCAGAGCCGGACGGCCGGCCGCGCGGCGCATGCGTGCAAGCCCTTCGAGGTAGCCGTTGGCGATAACATAGTTGGCCTGTCCGGGGTTACCGAGCATGGTCGTGGCAGACGAGAACAACAGGAAAAGCTCAAGATCATCGTCACGGGTCAGCTTGTCCAGCAGTTCAGCACCGCGAACCTTGACGTCCACGACCGGTCGATTGCGGTCATCGGTCAGGTTCGACAGCAAGGCATCGTCCAGCACCATGGCGGCGTGGATGATACCCTTGATCGGAGCTGCGGCGCGCAATTCGGACAGAAGAGCGGAGAGAGCCTGTTCATTGGTGATATCGCAGGCATGCAGCGTTGCGACGACGCCGAGGGCAGCCCACTTCTCAATCGCCTTGATCGTCGCCTCATCGGCGATACCACGGCGGGAGCAGAGCGCAATGCGGCGCGCGCCCCTGTTGACGAGCCAATCGGCTGCAACGAGGCCGAAACCACCGATGCCACCAGCAACGAGAAAGCCACCCTCGCCACTGAAGCGCAATGTCCGGTCGCTGGCAACAACCACCCGATCCTTGCCACGAACTGGCGGACGAATGACGATCTTGCCGATCTGGCCGGCATTCTGCATCAGCCGGAAGGCACTGCCGATCTCGTCGTAACCGAAGGCACGATAAGGCAGAGGCACAAGTTCGCCGCTCTGGAACAGTTCACCGATCTCGGCGAAGATCCGCTTCGTGATCTTCGGCAAATTGACCAGAAGCTGATCGGCATCGATGCCGAAATAGCTGATGTTGCGGCGGAACGGACGCAGGCCGATCTTGCGGTCGGAATAATAGTCGCGCTTGCCGAGTTCAAGGAAGCGGCCGAAGGGCTTTACCAGCTCGAGGCTTCGCTCCATCGCTTCGGAGAAGAGCGAGTTCAAGACGAGATCGACACCTTCGCCATTCGTGACCGCACGAACGCGAGATACGAAATCCAGCGAGCGGCTGTCGAAGATATGATCTGCGCCGAGCGCTTCAAGAAAGCGGCGTTTTTCGACCGTACCGGCCGTGGCGATGACCTTTGCACCTTTCAGCTTAGCGATCTGCAGCGCGGCAAGACCGACACCGCCGGCAGCACCGTGAATGAGGATCGTCTCGCCCGGTTCGATATGGCCGAGCTGGACCATGGCATAATAGGCTGTCAGGAACGCGACGGGTACAGTTGCGGCGGCGGCAAAATCGAGCCTATCCGGGAATTTCGTAACCCCATCGCGGCGGACACGAACATGGGTCGAGAAAGCGGCGGGGCCGATGCCCATTACGCGATCGCCGGGCTTCAAGTCCGCGACGGCTGAGCCGACGCGCTCGACGCGACCGGCCATTTCCATCCCGATCGTCGCTCCGGCAAAACCGTCTTCAAGCGCTTCTTCAGGCAACAGGCCCATGGACCACATGACATCTCGGAAGTTGAGACCAGCAGCCTCAACAGTGATGATGACCTCGTCCGCACCAGGTTCCTGAAGCGCGCAGCTTTGCCAGATAATGCTATCGACGCGACCGTTGGTGAGCTGGTGGATGGTCGCAGCCTCGAAATCGAACGTGGTTCCATCGCGGCCAGCGGACGGGCCGGAGGCCGCGCGGATTTCCAGGAGGCCATTTTCACCCAGAAGCCACTCGCGATTGGCGCTTGTGAGCGTGGCGATCCGATCAACAAGGGCAACCGCTTCATCGCCTTCGGCATCGATCATGTGAATGTCGACGGCATCATACTCGTTCTGCAGAACACGCGCGAATGTCCACAAACCGGCGTTAGCCGCATCACTGTTTTCTCCCGCAAGCGGAGAGCCACCCGGTGCAAGCACGATAAGCCGTGGCCTGCCCGTAGAACCATTCGCCTGCCGCGTCATACCCTCGGCAAGAGCCTTGAAGCGCGACAGTCTTGCAATCTCGAGTGCCGAAACGGCTTGCTCGATGCCGCGATCGGCAAGATAAACCATGCAAACGGGTGATTTAGAGTCTTCCGGCACCAGTTCCAGCGCACGTTCAGCCTCGGTCGCCTGAACGATAGCGGCATCGACGAAGGAAGACGCCAGCATCTGTTCGGATGCCTGTTCGGCAACAACGATCAGCCTGCCCCTGTCCGCTTCCGTCAGCACAGCCTCGGTTTTGGCGCGGGATTGGGCAATAGCGAGGACAAGAGCCCCCTCGTCCAGCTGCATATCCTTCACCGACGCAGCCTCAAAGCCGAGATCAGACAGAAGTGTCTCGACCTGCGCTGCGGTGGCAAGTTGACCAACGGGAAAATCCGCAGACTGACTTGCCGCGAACCATCCGTCCGACAACCCAAATGCGAAGTCGTTGAACGCCGAGGGAGCGCGATCGGCGAAAACGATCGCTGCTCCTTTTGCTGCAGCGGAACGAAGAGCCTGGCGAACATCTTCGTCACCGGTCAGCATAAGCTGGCTGGACAATCCGCCGGCAACGATCAGATCAACGCGCTCAAGGCTGGCGAGAGCCCGAGGTTCCACAACGGAAACATGCACATTCCGCTCGAACGCCAGTTCCAGCATGCGACGCGCATTTTCCTTCGGTTCCGCGATCACCAGCGTCGCGCCGATGGATGCCGCCAGACCGGCAAGCTGTGTGCTGGCAGACTGGCTGGTTGTGCCGAGTTCGACGATAAAGCTGATTTTTCCGTGGTTCTCTTCACAGAAACGCTGCGTCAGATCGAAGCCGGTTTCAGCACGGCGATGACCGAGTGGAGAGTGAACGAGAACGTGATCCAGTGTTGCTTCGCTGACATTGTGCGCATGTTCATCTTCAGCATCGACTGATTTTCCGGACAGGGAAAGACGTTCGAGCGCATCACGGTAGACGTCGTTGACTAGGACGGCCTCAGCGACACGCGAAGAGTCCTCCCGGTATATTTCCTGGATCAGTTCTTCGATGCTCGGGAAAGAGAACTCCCTGGGCACCGTCCAGCCTTCTCCGGAGGAGACCGCGATACCAGCATCCTCCAACGTGAACAGGCAGGATGTCAGGAATGCACGGAAATCCGTGTCTCCCGGCAAAGTGGCGGAAAGGAGCGCCCCATTGTCACCGGCGAGCGACAAGGCAATCTCGTGGCATGCCCGATAGATGGCTGCATCGATCATCAACGATGCATTGTCCTTCGCATCCGAGGATGCAAAATCGGTCAGGGCCGGCAATTTTGTAGTTGGCGGTTCGGATATTGCAAGAAGCGCGCTCGGGACGGCGTCGAAATGGAAAGCGACGGTATCCAAAGTATGATGGCGACGCAGAGACGTGCGGCGGAAACGGCAATCCGAGAGGATGGCAATCTGTTGACCGGCAGCATCGAACAGGCGGAAATTCACCTTGATCGAGAAGCTGCTGAACCGTTCGATCTCTATCCTTGCCCTGGCAATCGCTCGTCCCTTGCCCGTGACCCGGATCGAGCCGAAGCGAACCGGAATATAGGGAGAGCCAGTCTCCGTGCCGGAAAGCCGGTCAAACAGTGCAACAAGGCCATGGAAGGCGGCATCGACAGAGAACGGATTGAGGTTGTAGCCGATATATGGATGCGCAGGTTCTGCCGCTTCTCTGAGTTCAACGTCGACAACGTTATCGCCCAAAGCCACAGCTCTCGACAGAAGCTGGAAGCGAGGCCCATATTGCAGGCCGAAGCGTTCGGCTGTTTCATAAACCTGAACAGACGAGAGGCTATCACCGCCTTCGGCAGATGTCGCGATTTCAACCTGATGGATTTCTTCATCCACCGGCCGCCGACAACGGCCAACGGCATGAATGGTCCAGTCATCACTGCTCAACCGTTCGCGGGAGCGGATCTCGATATTACCGGTTTCCGGAGAAAGAAGCGTCGAAAGCTCCAGCATCCGATCTGGGCGTAGCTCCAATGGCCGAACGATTTCCATATTGGAAACCTCGACCTCGTCGGTGCCGAAATGGGCTTGGGCAGCGGTAACCGCAATCTCCAGGAACCCGGCTCCCGGAAGGATCGCGCGGCCATCGACCACATGCTCCGCCAGATCCGGGAAGAGCAAGGCGTCGACATGGTTCTTCCAATGCGAACCGTTCGGATCATTCCGCCAGCCGAGCAGCGTGTAGCTGTTCTTGAAATCCCGACCGAAAATGTCGATCTCATCCGTGGTGGCCGGCACTTTCAGCTCGGTCGGTTCGAATGGCAACGGCGGCAGATCGATAACGGGGCTGCGTTTCCCCGAATGTCTGGATTGTGCTGGAACCGCGCCGTGGGCGATGGCGCGGGCGAACGCGCGAGCGATCGGGTCCCGACCCTCGACAAGCGTTTCGCGCTGGAGCGAACCGATTACCGTGGCGGGCTGAGCCCTGCTCTTGGCGATTTCCGAGACGTAGTTCGACAGGATCGTGCGCGGTGAGATCTCGATGAACAGATTACAGCCGAGATCGAGCGCAGCTTCTGTCGCCGAGCGGAAGAGCACTGGTTCGCGCACATTGTGCCACCAGTATTCGGCATCAAGGCCACGGCCGTCATATATTCCACCGGTAACGGTGGAAATGAATGTGCAACCGGCCGCCTGCGGCTCAATCGCCGGCAGTTCCGAAAGGAAACCTTCACGGGCGCTGTCGATGATCGGATGGTGAAACGGATAATTGATATCCAGAATATGAACGACAGTCTGAGACTTGCGAGCAGCATCCCGAAAGGCCTGAATTTCCGAGGCCGGCCCAGAAATCGTAACCGAATTCGGCGCATTTATCGCCGCCACATGAATGCCGTCCAAGCCGTGATTCTTGGCGAAGGCCACTGCCGCCTCTTCGCCCATTACAGCCGCAGCCATCTTGCCTTGCCCGGCAAACAGATGCTGTGAGTGCGAACGCTTGGCGACGATCGCAACGGCTTCGGCAGCCGTCAACGCCTTGGACGCATAGGCCGCGGCAATCTCGCCGACGGAGTGACCGAACACAACATCGGGCCTGATACCGTAGGCGCTGAGGCTGTCCGAAAGCGAAGCCTGCACGGCAAACAGCAGCGGCTGCGCAATCGTCGCATCAGCCAAACGAACCCCGAGATTGTCCGCGACGATGAGGTCCGTCAACTTCTCACCGAGGTGGTATTCGAACAAGGCGCTAAAGGACTGGAAATACTGGCGGAAATGAGGGTTTGCGCGGTAGGCCTCCACACCCATACCGGCCCATTGCGCACCGTTTCCGGAAAACACGAAGGCTATTTTGCCAAGCAGGGACGGAGCTTCGCCCCGTTCTCCATCGGAAGCATCGCCGGCAAGATGCGTCTTTATCGCATCGAGAACACCGCGCTCACCTCGAGTATCGACTGCAAACCGATATTTCAACGCATCACGGTTCGTCGTCGTCGCGGCGATGATGCGGCGTGCTTTTTCGGGCGTGGCGGCGGAAAGACGTGCCTGGTAGTCCTTTAACAGGCTTTCGAGCGCACCTGCGCTGTGCGCGCTCGCCAAGAACAGGAGATTGTCCCCCTTGGCCGGCGAATCCGCCTGTGTTGCAGGCTCCGGATCACCGATAACGACGTGTGCATTGGTACCACCGAAACCGAAGGAGTTGATCCCCACGAGCCGCGCTTCCTTTGCCGGAAGCAGTTTGATGGCGGATGTATTGACCCTGACGTTGAGTGCATCGAAATCGATATCCTCATTCGCCGTTTCAATATGCAGCGTGGCAGGAAGATAATCGTTCTCCAGAGCCAGCATGGCCTTGAACAGACCAAACAAACCGGAAACCGGCTCAGTGTGACCGATATTCGACTTGATCGAGCCGATCGGAAGCGGAGCGCGGCGTTTCTGACCGATGACATTACCGATTGCCCAGACCTCGGCGGGATCGCCGACCCGCGTGCCGGTTCCGTGACCTTCGATGAAGGCCACGCGGTTCACGTCAATGCCGTGGCCCTTGTAGATGGAATTGAGCAGGTCGGCCTGTGCCTCACGCGACGGAAGACTGATGCCGTTGGTGCGGCCGGAAGAATTGACACCGGTCGCGTGGATTCTGGCATAACTGCGATCATGCTGCTGACGCGCGACATCGCTGCGGCGAAGAACGATGGCAGCGCCGCCTTCGGCACGTACATAACCTTGACCGTTGGTGTCGTAAGCACGGCAGAGGCCTTCCGGCGACAACATGCGTGCCTGAGCGAAGCCGACGAAGGAAAGCGGATGGACGAGAAGGTTAACGCCGCCAACGATTGCAATGTCGATATCGCCACGTTCCAGCGCACGTGCCGCCTGGTCCAACGCGACCAGCGAGGAGGAACAGGCCGTATCGATTGTCATGCTTGGGCCGTTCAAGCCAAAAACGTGAGAGATGCGGTTGGAAACAATCGAAAGCGTATTGCCCGTCATGAAATACGGGCTGCCGGAAGCGGGATCTTCCGCCGAAAGGTTACCACTGTCGAGGCTTGAGGCTCCGATATAGACCCCAACCTTCTGCTTCGAGAGCGTACTTACCGGCAGGTTGGCATCCTCAAGTGCCTTCCAAACAAGCGTCAGCAGGATGCGCTGCTGAGGATCCATCTGCATGGCCTCACGCTGCGAAAGACCGAAGACAGCGGGATCGAAATCATAGACCGCTTCGATGACACCGGCTGCAAAGGTGTAGGTCTTCCCGGGTGTCCCTTGAGTAGGATGCCAGAAACGAGCCAGTTCCCACCGATCAGCTGGGATTTGCGTGACGGTGCAACGACCGGTTCGGAGAACTTGCTGCAACTCTTCTATGGAGCTGGCACCGGGCGCAACGCAGGCTCGGCCAATTACTTCTATCGTCATCGTCACTCTTACGTTCGTCATAGCTATAATAGCTATTGCAGATTAAGCCGACACCGACTTTAACAACATACTTGCCCGCGCTTGTCACCAAAAAAGCAGAACAAACCACTACTTCTAGATGACTACACGAGGTTGAGGACAATCAAATGTCCCGTGCGGATGCGGCAACTGCACCGTCAATCACTCAAATTATTTGAAATCGAGGCACCCTGGACGGCGATCCCCACTGGCGCGCCAATAACGCGAAGGAACTTCGTCAAGTCGACCGCCGGATGTCGTGACGCGTAAATCACGTCACGACTTTTAACAGGGAAGGTCTGGCCGACAAGCATGCTGTCCGGATGGCTCATATCGAACCTGTAGACGATCGGATAACGCCCTTCCTTATCAGCCTGCATTCCCTTCTGGGTGAGTTCGTCGAAACGGCGCTTACCCAGGAGACCGACGACCACTTCCGGATCCTCGTAGCGGAAAAGGAAAAAGCCCTTTGCATTGACAGTTTCGTCATTACCGCCGCGGCCGAGTGCGACTGCTTCCAGAAGGTTCAGATCGTTCGCACCGAAATCAATGCGAGAATTGCTTTTGACGGCACCTAGAAGCGTAAAGGTTCGAGGATCCTTGGTAACGAAAATCTGGTCACCGGGCTGAACGTAGATGTTCTCTGACGGATTCTCTACGATCGACTTCAGAAGCGCCGTGCCGGTCCGTTTGCCGCGTACGAGCGTCACGTAGGATTCGTATGGCTGTGATGTCGGACCGCCTGCCTTGGCAATTACGTCGGTGATCTGCTCACCGCTCAGATTAAGCGAAATCTGCGCCGAACGATTTACCGCGCCGGCGACTGTTACCGAGCGGGATGGTGTGTCTCCCATAGCAATGATGACGTCGGGTTCGACAGCCTTGCTCTTCAGAGATGACAGAATTTGCTGGCGCGCCTCTTCAAGAGTGCGGCCGGCAAATCGCACGGTACCCACATATGGTATCGCGGCTGTGCCATCGGGCTGCACAACGATTTCAATTGGAGTCTGCTTTTGCTCACTGGTCGAGAACAGTCCGTCGGCACCGGCTTCGAAGATGGTGACCTTCAACTGGTCACCGATTCCGATGACAGCCCTGCCCGGACCTCCTCCGATACCGAATCGACGCTTCAACGCCGTCGAAACATAATCCGAAACCAGTCTTGCAGTGTGATTGTCGACATCAACGATATCGAACACCGCTGCGTTCACGCGCCCGATGTCGGCCGGAGAACGGCCGGCATCCTCGTTGATCGCGGAGGCAAGAGGACCTTCACCAGGCACCGCCTGACACCCGGCCAAGGCGGCACAAATCACGATCGCAGTCACTCGAACCAAATCTCGATACTCCAGGTCAGGATCGTACGCGGCACAGAACTGCTTCCGCCTGATCCAGAATTTGACGTCCTTGAAAGCACACCGGACGACGAACGACAAGCTGCATGGCTCGGGCTTCCCGGAAAATAAAATCCGGTGCGGTTTTAAAGCCATAGTCACCAGCGAACTGATATTCAAAAGCGAAACTAAAAAAGTTGACTTAAATGCTTACTAATTAATGTGGTTAACGGCGCTTCCGAATTTGTGTGACTGATGTGAGGATGGCGCTTCCCGTTCACCATTATCGCGAATCATACTTGGACACGAACCAGTCCAATATGCCAAAGCTTGTCGGCATATCGACTTGAAACGGAGCTATTTCCTTGGCGGACAAGGCGGAACTCTTAACGCCTCTGATGCGCCTTCGAAGACGGCATCGAGCAGCAAAGGCATTCGGCGCATTGCTGGCCGTCGGCCTTGCGCTGCTGTTTGGTATCGTTCTTTCCGTCAATGAAGGACGCAACTACCAACGGCTGGTGACATGGCTTGAAATGGACAAATACCTCGCGCGGCCTTTTGCCGCTTCGCCGCCGCCTGCTTTGCACGCGCGCCGCACGACGCTGCTCATCGATGCGCCGCCGCGACTCATCCGGCCCGTTGCCGGCCTGCGCGACCGGCTGCGTATGCTCCCGCATCGGACAGCCCACGAGCGATGCGAGCGTCTGGGTGAGGATGGCTTGGCCTCCAGTTTCCAGGCAGCCGGAGGTGATTGGGAATGCCTGTTTTCGACGCAACGCGGCACAACGCCGGAGCCTTCGGTGCTATTCATCCAAGTCAAGGGAGCATCGTCCAGCACGTTCCGCACGTTTCGTCTCAAGCTCAGCCTACTCGACCCAGGAAAGGACGATGAAATGTTCAAGCTGGTGGCCCGATCAATCGATCGTTTCGGGATCGAAATGGCACCGGAAAACCTACATTACCTCTATGACCGGATCAGAACGGGTCTCAGCTTTTCGTCGCGATTCGACGGCTACCGTGTCAGCTACGAGCGCGAGAGGGACGATGATCGACGTTTCAACCTTTTGATCACGCAGTTGCCCGAGACCTCGACATGTGGCCAATCGGCAGTATCGTCGAATGGTGCCGCGATGCATTCCTCGATCGTGCGCTTTCCGATCGAATGCCTGCCTTTGCAGCAACGGACCTTGTCACGCCCGATCCAGCCTAACTAGATCAACATCATCGCCCAGTTCACGCCGCGCGGTATCCATCAAACTCGTCTGGTGGGTGAATAGGATCGACTGGAACGCGCCACTCGATTCTGCCAGCGTCCGAAGGCCAGCTGCCGTACGTTCATCATCGAATGTCTGGAAGATATCATCCAGCACGAGCGGCGCCGGTTCATTGCGAGCGCAATAGTCCTGAAGGAACGCAAGACGAAGCGCCAAATACAGTTGATCGCCGGTTCCCTCACTCAATCCGGAAAGCGGCACCTGCTCGCCGGTCTTGCGCTCGACAGCCAGTTGCAGCTCATCGTTATCATCATAGACCTGAATGAGGCGAGCGAACCGGCCGCCCGTCAAATCGGAAAACACCTCACCAGCGCGTGTCATGACAGGATCGGCCTGCTGCTGGCGGTAGGTTTCCATCGAATGGGAAAGCAGTGACCCTGCGAGCTTCAGCACCAACCAGCGACGGGCGAGCTCCTTGGCTTCCTGCTCGGCTGCCAGTTTTTCGAAGACGGCGCGTTCGGCGCCGGTGCCCTTTTCCAGCTCCTGCCTGCGCCGCAGATTATCCGCCTCGCCAGCGCGCAGATCGGCAAGACGATTGACCTGCCTGCTGTCTTCGGCCTCCAGCCGCTCGATTTCGACACCGGCGGATATCCTGTCGAAGTCGACGAGTGCTACCCTCACCGCCTCTTCATCGAGGCCATCTGCCCGCTCGATGAAGCGATTGCGGCAAAGTTCTTCGCTGGCAAGCAGTCTCCTTCGCTCCACGAGGTCCGCCAGGACGGCGGCGAGTTGATCCGGCGGAACGGCAGCGGCACCTGCCAAGTTCTGCCGTTGGGCATCCAGCCCGACTGCCTCGGTGATGTAACGGGCATGGGCAAGCTCGTTGCGCTCCAGAGCAGTCGTCAGCGTCTTGCGCTGGTTATCGGCAGCGCGCGCCTTCGTCACACGGTCATTCAGCATGCCAGCCGCAACATCTGCCGGGATGGAGCAGAGATCCGGCGCAAGCGAGCCCGACAGGGTGGTTACCTCTCCCTGGAAGGCTTCCATGTCGCGGGCCATGCCGCGCACACGCCGATTGCGGTTCTGTCTCTCGGAAAGAAGGTCCGGCAGCGTGCGCCAGATATCCAACGCAGCATTGGCCATATCGATCGTCGCATCTTCGGCAAGCCCGGCTGATGCGGCAGCGGCAGCGAAACCTGACCGCCAGAGATCGACCTTTTTGCGCAGATCCGTCTCGTCGGCTTCCAGTCGTGCCAGCGTCTGGCTTGCCGTATCGCGCATCCGCTCGATGGTGCGTCCCTCGCTCCACTGACGGCTGATTTCCTCCAGGCGAGTCGAAATTTCCCGTGCAAGGCTACGCGGTGGCAGGACACCGGAGGATGCGCCCGTAGCGTCAGCCAAAGCGTCCAATGCCGGCCGCAACGCCTCTTCCCGTGAACGCAGGATCTCGTAGTCGTCTTCCGCGGCATTCAAGTTAGCGGAAAGCGCCAGCAATCCATCGACCATGCGGCGCCATTCGATCATGCGCTCGGGCGCTCCGGGCGTCACCGGGACGGCGTGGAAGAGATCTTCGAACTCGGTCACCGCATCGGAGGCGGCAATAGCAGCCTCTTTGGCCGCGCGTTCGGCCGCGGCAATCGCATCGGCGACTTTACGCTGTTGAAGTGTCAGTTGTGCATGACGCGAGACGCGTTCGGCATCGGAAAGCGCCATATCGGCTAGCCGATCCGCGTCCTGCACGGAAGACTTTGCTGCCTGTAAAGCCACGTCTGAAGGGTTGGAGGCCAGAGCCTCGATGAGGCCATCGCGTTCCTGTCGTGCAAGCTCGATCGTGTCGCGCGAAACGATCCTGCCCTCGCCTTCGAGAAGCGCAAGCTGGGCCTGAAGCTCATCCGCGTCATTCTTCAGACTTAAGAGCTTTTGCAATGCCTGCGTATGTTCCTGTCGTGCAGACTCGATCAGGCGGCGGTGATGAGCAAGTGTCTCAATGTCCGGCAGTGGTACGGAGAGAAGAAGGGCAAAATCGCGAACCGGCGGATCGAGGCGTGCCGACGCCGCATCGAGATCGCTCCTGGCGCGGGCAGCGCGGATCTTTAGCGTTTCGAGATTGGCCAGTTCCTCGATCTCGGGGCGCAGGGCCGCAAGCTGGTCACTCAGAGGCTTGGGATCGACAATGCGGGCAACCGGCGCATCGGCTTCGAGCTTGCGCAGCGCATCGGCTTCCTCGTCGATACGCTTGCGAAGCTGCCGCATCTCGCGGTCGAGTTCACCGCCCTCCTCCACCAGTTGGCGAAGGCGGACCAGATCGGCATCGGCCGGCTGCATGCGCTCAAGATCGGAGAATTCCTTGAAGCCGAGACGGCGCGAAGCCTGCAGCAGTTTCTGGTCAAAATCGTCCACTTCGGCACGAACCCGCGCGATGTCCTCCCTCGCCTTGAGATAGACGCCGCTGCGGCCATAGGCTGCCAGAATGTCCGGTGCAGCGACGAGTAGCGCGTCATCCACCTTGATGGCGTCGATCTCTTCACGAAGCCTTGTCAGCTCGTTTTCGGAGGCAACAAGCGCGTCGGCATTTTCCTGCCCGGCTTTAAGCGTCGTCGCTAGCTTTTCCTCGAAACCATCCGGCAGGCTGGCCAGCTCCTCGTGCTGCGCCAGAAGCGCACGTTCGCGGTCCAGTTCGCGTAATAGAGGTTCAAGCGCGATTTGCCGGCGCAGACGGTCGAGCGCGCGCCTGGTCTCTTCGCGCCCGTGCTGGAGCGTGTGGATCTCGGAGCCGAGTTCCGCCTCCTCCTTAAGCAGCGCCTTCCAGTCGCCGGCCTTCAGCTCGTTGTCGCGCTCCGCCTTGCGGGCTGCATCATGGGCATCGAGAGCCTGATAAAAGCTGCGGTCCTTCGACCGGCGCTGAGAATAGATGGCGTCCGCATCCGCATCCAGCGACTTGCGCAGGCTGGACAGGCCGGTCAGGCCCGAAGCGGCGGAGAACAGCAGGCTGCCGATCTCGCCACCGCTTTTAAGCATGGTCTCGCCACCGGCGCGCAGCGAATCCGAATTGAGGCCGAAGGCGCGTTCGAACACATCGCGGGAAAGATTTCCGAGATAGGGTGCGAGCGCATCGTCAGCGAGGTTCTCTTCCGCATCGGAATGTCCGAGCAGCGTGTTCTTGCGCCCCTTGCGGCGGCGGAAGGAGAGCTCCTGCCCGTCGCGTGCAGTCAGCTGCGCTCCGATGCGCAAGGAACCGACATCATGCAAGAAACCGTAAGTCGAGCGTTCGGGAAAACCGAAGAGCAGATCGGAGATGGCCGAGAGCGCGGAGGATTTGCCCGCTTCGTTCGGTCCGTAGACGATATGCAGCTTGGCGCCGGGGCGGAAGACGAGCTGGCGGTCAGTGAGCGCGCCATAGCGCAGGATGTCGAGACGATCGAAACGCATGGTCAGCCGGCCTCCGCGGCGCGGGAAACGAGAAGGTCACGCGCCTCGGCAAGAAGCACATCGATATCATCGCCAAGCGGCAGATCCCCTGCCCCGCTGCCACCCGGCAGTCTGGCGGCGATTTCGGCTATGCGGGCAGACGCCTCCTCCAGAAGTTCCGGCGGGAAGCCTTCCATGGTCAGAAGGCCATCGAGGCCAAGCGTGCCGGTGTTGCGCTCGGATGTTCGGTCATCGGGCTCAAGACGCAGGTCGAGCTTTTCGAGCCAGATATCGGCATGGCCGCGATGGCAGGCGGCCTGCACTTCATCGCGAAAATCCTCGGCCTTCGACAGGAGCTGCTTTCGAACACGGCTCTTGCCGGTGATGCGGACACGCAGCGCCAGCGGCCGGCCTTCCATGGCATCGGCGATAGGCTCGATTGCATCCTCGATACGGCGCAGCAGGGCTGCAGCCGTGTCGTCGCTTTCCACTGCGATCGTCAGTTCGGCAAAGCGGGCGCTGTCGGTGATCAGGCGCTCATAGGCAATGCGGCCATCCTCGACCGTCACGAGCACGGCGCCCTTGGCTCCGGTCTCGCGGATCGAGCGGCCCTGCAGGTTGCCCGGAAAGACCACGAGCGGGTCTTCCGCGACGATTTCGAAATCATGGACATGGCCGAGCGCCCAGTAGTCGTAACCGCGCGAGCGCAGGTCTTCCACGGAACATGGCGCATAGGGCGCGTGCGGCTCACGGCCGGTCAGCGACGTGTGCAGCACGCCGATATTGAACCATCCGGCCTCGGGCCTTGGATAGGCGAGCGCAAGATTTTCATTCGCCGAGCGTTCGGCGAAGCCTTGTCCGTGCAGCGCGACCTTCAAATGCTCCAGCCGGAAGGTGCCGGGCTTGCCGGTCGGGAACTCGCTAACATTCTTCGGCAGCGTGATGGTTCTGGTGATCACACTCTCGGCGTCGTGATTGCCCTTGAGCAGAAAGACCGGGATGCCGGCGCGTTCCAGCCGCGCCACTTCGCGGTTGAAGAACAGGCCGATCTTGTTGTCCTTCCAGTCGCCGTCATAAACGTCGCCGGCGACGATAAAGAAATCAACCTTGCGCTCCACCGCTTCATCGACAAGCGCCGAAAAGGCCTTGCGGCTTGCCTCGACAAAAAGCTCGGCGAGATCGGCATCCTTGAGGGCCAGTCCCTGAAAAGGGCTGCCGAGATGCAGGTCTGCGGCATGGATGAAGCGGAAGGAACTCATCGAATCGTCTCATGCGAACACATCAGGAACGCCAGACTTAAGGTAGCAGGCCCCAAGAAAAAAGGCCGGGTGCGCAAACACCCGGCCTTTTCCTGTTGAAGATGGAGATCCGTCAGTTGGTGACCTTGAGGGTGACCGGCAGGAACAGGGTCTCGCCGGATGAGTCGTCAACGCCGTCATTGTCGGTGACCATGAAGGCCTTGCCGGACTTGTCGAAGGCAAAGCCTTCCAGCTTGTCGAGAACGTAGCCGTTGGTGGCGTTCTTCAGGTCCGGAAGGAAGTCATGGACCTCTTCCTTGGCAACGAGCTGCAGTTCACCGCCGATCTTGGCAGGCTTCATGTCCTTGAGCGAAACGCGGTAGAGCTTCTTCAGCTTGGCGGCGTCGCCGATCAAGTTGTCGCGTTCGACGATATAGAGATGGTCGCCATTGGCGGTGATTTCCGAGAGACCGACCCAGCCCTTTTCAGCCTTTTCGAGCGGATAACGGACGGCTGCCCATTCCTTCGACTTCGGCTTGTAGGAAAGAAGCTTCACCTGGCCCTTGGGATCATCCTTCCATTCGCGCTGGATTGCCATCCAGAGCGTCAGGTCGTCACCGGAACCGGTCGTGGTGACGCCTTCGAGACCGTAACGGCTTTCGCCGGCCAGAAGTTCGGCAGGCAGGCCGATCTCGGCCTTGATCTCGCCCTTGGCATTGACGTTGTAGATACCGTGACCGACCAGCTTGTCGCTATCGCCTTCCGATGCCAGCCAGAAGCCGCCCTTGCCATCGAGTGCGATGCCTTCGATATCGAGCTTCTGCGCCGGCTGGCCGTTGCGGGTGATGCGGACGACATTGGTGATCTCGGCCGGCTTGCTTGTCGTGTCGATGGTGAAGATCGACGGCTGTATGGCATAAACGGAATCGTTCACCGCATAGAGGATGCCGTCCTTCTCGGCGTCACCAACGAGACCCGACAGCGCGCCCCAACCGATCAGCTTCCCATCGACATCCTTGGAAACGATGGTCGGATAGGCCTTCTTGCCTTCGGCAAGCTCATAGATCATCACATGCGAGCGGGGACCTCCGTCTTCGCCGAGATCGGCTTCATTTGCGGATGCAAGCAGGTTGCGGCCCGGAATGGCGACAGCGCCTTCAGGCGATACGCCCGACGGCAGAAGCTGCACGAGCTCCGGCTCGCCACCGGTATCCTTGTAGACCGCAATCATCGAACCGCGCTCCGAGAGCACGAAGAAATACTGCTGGCCATTGAAGATCGCGGCTTCCATGCCTTCCGGCTCGATGCCCTTGTTCTTGGCGCGCTTTTCCGGGAAATGACCGTGGCGGGCAATCTCGTGCTCGAGCGTCATGCCCGCATCGTAGAGAACCTTCCCGGTACGGTCGAAGATGGTGAAGCCGCGCGAACCGCCCTTGTAATCGCCTTCATTGGCGATGACGAGGCGATCAGTGCCGAGCCACTTGACGGCGTCAGGCTCGCGCGGAACAGCGGTCAGCTTGCCCGAAAAATTCAGCGAACCATCGGTCTTGGCATCGACGCCTTCGAGATCAACCGTACCGGCGGAGAAGTGGCTGGTGACCTTGGCTGTCTTGCTGTCGATGATGATGACGTGGTTGTTTTCCTGCAACGTCAGGGCGATCTCGCCATTGGCGTTGATGTTGACGAATTCCGGCTCCGGATCTTCCGGGGCGACTGTTGCAAGTCCGGTCACGCCAACGCGCTTGATGCTGTCGCAGGCAGGAACGCCGTTTTTCAGCGAGACGATCAGAAGTTCGCCTGCCGGAAGTTGCGGCAGTGCACCGTCGTTCAGGTCTTCGTCACGCTGGTTTTCGATGGCGATGGCGGCAAATGTGCCATCAGGCGCCACGACGACAGAATCCGGCTGACCGCCGAGATCACAGGTCGTTTCAAGTTTTTTCGAAGCGATATCGATGATGCCCAGTTGGCCGGCAGGCTTCGTCAAGTCTTCGGTCTTGTCGATGGTGATGAGTGCCTTCGGACCGGCTGCAGCAACCGAGTTCGGTTCGCCATCGATGGCGATGGATCCACCTGCCTTCGGGGCCTTGGCGTCAGTGATGTCGATGAAGCCGATCGTGCCTCCCGGCGCGTCGGAATAGATCAGCGTGTTGCCATCCGCAGTCGCGGTGATGATTTCCGACGATGTCGCCTTGTCCTCGCCCTTGGGCAGGTTCTGGGCAACCGGGAAAGAGGCGATACGGTTAAAGACCTGCTCCGCACTAGCGGGAGCAGCAACCGAGGCAAAAAGGATTGCCGTCAAGGCGGCGCGTGTCGAGAATGTCATGAAAAGCCCTCCGTGAAACCACAGGTGGGCTTTTGGGCCAGATGCGTGACACGATAATGACAGCTTCATCATCATGAGTTGCGTTATCGACTGATTGAGCCAACCGCACTCAACGCATGAAAAAAGGCCGGGCAAGGCCGGCCTTCGATATCGTGTAACCGGCAATGAGGCAGATCACTTTTTCTTGGCGTTGTAAGCCTTGATGGCTTCCGAAACTTCACCTTCAGCATGGGCAGCGTTGTCAAAGCCATTCAGTTCGACAGACTTGCGGCCCGCCGGGAGCTGCTTGTAGACGCGGAAGAAAGCCTGGAGGCGTTCCTGCTCGATCTGCGGCAGATCGGTGATTTCCTTGATGTTATCGTAGGTCGGGTCGATCTTGCTGGTCGGTACGGCAACAATCTTGTCATCGACCTCGCCGCCATCGATCATCTTCAGAACACCGATCGGGCGAACCTTGATGATGGCGCCCGGAACGACTGGCTCGCGGGTGTAGACGATGGCGTCGAGCGGATCGTTGTCGCCACCGAGCGAAGAGGTGATCGAGCCGTAGTTGCCCGGATAAACGACCGGCATGGACTGGTAGCGGTCAACCACGACATGGCCGGTCTTGGCGTCGATCTCGTATTTGGTGAAGCTGCCCTGCGGGATCTCGATGGCGACGGCGAATTCCTTGCCGTCATCGGTTTTCTGCGGATAGTCGAGATAGGAAACGTATTCGGCAGAAGCTACGCCCGCGGTAACGAGAAACGCGGCGGCAGTCAGAAGCAATTTCATGGCAGGCCCTTTTCATGATGAGACGTCCCACCTAAGCGAGCTCTGTGACAACGCCGTGACAGATTCCCGTCTACAAAGTTTACCTCTCATACTGAAAAGGCCCGGCATAAACCGGGCCTCGTCCATCGCGAGCATTCCTTAAAAAATCGGCTCAGAACTTGACCGTATAGTTGCTGCGCAGCCAGACGGTCGGGTCCTGCCCCTTGGTCGTGGCGTTGACCATGAAGGAAGCGACCCCCTTGCCGAGATCAAATTCGGCGCCGAGACCGCCACGAGCCCAGAACTGCTGCAGATCCTGACCTTCGAGACTGAAGTCGCTGATCCCGGTCAACGTGCCGCTCGTAGCCGTCGCGCGGTTTTCGAACTGGTAGTCAAGCTCGGCCTTGGCCAGCAGACGGACAGTGTCGTTCAGCGGGCGAACGAAATCCGCACCGAGACGGGCGATCGTCGAATGATCGCTGCTGCCGTCGAACTCGACCGGGAAGGAGCCGCCGGTTTCCGTATAGGCGTCAACCCTGGTATGCGCATAGGAAAGGCCGACATAGGGGGTGATCGCCGTATCGTCGATCGTCACCGCATTCAGCCAGTCGAAGCGGATCTTTGCGCCCCAGGTTTCAGCATTGGTGTCGCCTTCGGAATAATCGGTGACGGCACCGTTCAGATAACCGCGGTTGCTGTCGACACTGCTGCGTCCCCAATAACCGCCAACCGTCGCGTAAACGTTATTGCCGAGATCGGCAGAGACTTCCGGTGACAGGTAGAAGCCGCGCTGGCGCACGTCGCCACCGGCATCCAGATCCTGGTCGGTATAGGTTCCACCAACTGCGAAGCGGGCTGTGACGCCATCGGCGATACCGTAACCAAAACCAAATTCACCGAGAGCAAGGCCGCCATCGGCGTGATCGCTGTTGTCATAACCGCCATCGATCGTGCCCCAGACGGATCTCTGGCCGGCGGTCAGCAGATTGCGCATTGGCGCTCCCTGCGCACCGAACATGATTGTGTCGGCATTGTTGACACCGCTCTGAACGATGACGTTGTTGGCCATCGCGACAGTCGGGAAAAACTCGGCGGTATCGATGATACCGCTTCCGCCTTCGCAGACGTCAGCGTTGCATTCGTTGCCGCCTTCCTCGCCCTGGCTTTCGATGACACGCGCGATATAGGTGGAGCCGGTAGTGGTCTCGCCGATGATAACATTGCCGTCAGCCGATACGAGATCGGCGGTTTGCGTCATAGCATCGCCGATGGTGGCACCTTCGGCTGCCAGCCAGTCCTCGACAGTCACCATGCCGTTCGCCTGCGTCCAACGGAAGCCGTGGCTTGTGGACTGGGCGTCTGTTGCCGATCCGACCACGACGCCGCCGTCGGCATTAACCGCACTCGCCGTGGATGAAGTGCCACCGAGAGTTCCGAGATCGGTCATCACGTCTGTTGACCCGACATACCGGTAGGCGTGAGACGACGTGTCGCCGGTCAGGTAGGAACTGCCGACCAGAACATTGCCATCGCCGCTCATTGCGTTCAGGAACGTGTAAGAACCGCCCAAGCTTCCGATGTCGACCATCTCGGTCTCTTTAGTCCATCGGAATACGTGGTATGGCGACGACGAGGATGTATATCCAGATCCGGCGACCACCGATCCGTCGTCGCTGACAAAGTCAGCGCTGGAGTTGTCATAAAGCGTATCGATGTTCTCCATCGTGCCGCTGTCTACAGTCCATCGAAATGCGTGATAATTTCCGTCTAGTGTGTCGGCCTCGCCGACAACAGTTTTCCCGTCGGTGCTCACAGCGTATGCGTACGAATCCCGCCCACCAAGCGTGCCTAGACCGATCATTCCCTCAGAAGATGTCCAGTAAAAAGCTTCGGCCATGAAGCTCATGACGCTTACGTATCCCGCAACGGCGGTTCCGTCGCCACTTACAGACTGAGCAAAGCTACCGGTGGTGTCAGTGTCAACTACACCCAAGTCGACGAAACCATTCGCTGCGGTCCATACGAAGGATGTCTTGCGACCGGTCACGGCATCAGAATAGTAGCCCGTCACGGTCTTACCGTCGGCGCTCAAACCACTCAAATTGAGATAGGTGACGCCGGACGGTGGCGTGATTGACTGAATGTCGCCGGTTGCTGTCGATATAAGTGAATAGGTGTAGGTCCCGGCATTCTGGTCGTAATCAGTTTTGAGTACGACCGAACCATTACTGCTCAAACCGATAACTTCGGGTCCGGAGGCAGCATGTGCAACGGAAGCAACACTGACCATAGCCGAGAGAGCAGAACTCGCAAGAAGACAAAGGGTCTTTGATTTAAGAAACATTTCTGGATGACTCGCTGATCGTTTAAGACGGATGCCGTCAGCGACGCCGAGATATGAAATGCCTCATAAAAATAAGAACTAATCATATTTCTAAATTAAGAATCGCTTGTGCCCCCACTGACGAATTGGCCGTGATGCACTCGATCTTACAAGTAGTTCGAAATCTGCCGGCCGGCGTTTCTCTGACAAATGACAACAAAGCGGAAGCACTGTTGCCGGGCGGCACCACTGCCCAATAACCGTTAATTGTTGCAAGTTCGCAGCATCCACCGGGAGTGGAGATGATGTGTTATGCAACAAAAAACCCCGGAAGTTATCCGGGGTTTTAAGACCATGGCAGGGATACTGCCCGGTGAAGTCTTACTTGCCGTTTACGGCGTCCTTCAGGCCCTTGCCGGCCGAGAACTTCGGAACGTTGCGAGCCGGAATATCGACTTCTGCGCCGGTCGACGGGTTGCGGCCCTTGGAGGCTTCACGGCGGGATACGGAGAAGCTGCCGAAGCCAGCGAGGCGAATGTCGCCGCCGTTCTTCAGTTCGCCCTGTACGGTTTCGAATACTGCGTCCACGGCGGATGCGGCGTCAGCCTTGGAGAGACCAGCCTTTTCGGCAACTGCGGAAACCAGCTCGTTCTTGTTCATGTTTCCATCCCTTTCTACGGTTTTGGAACGACTCGATTAGTCGGCGCCGACAATAGTTTTGCGTCGGTGCTTGGCAACCCAAAAGCTCTGAGATCGCCTGAAAAACAAGGGGTTTCATGCATTTTTCACAAAAAAAGCCGGCTTTCGCCGGCTTTCTCCACAATTCAAACTCGGTTGACCCGAGGGATCGCTCAATGGGCGATGCCTGTCACACCGTCCTCGGACCCCTCGACCGTTGCGATAACGGGTGTCTCAACCGTACCATCCCACTCGATCGGTTCAGGACGACGAACCAGAGCATGCTTGATCACCTCACCCATGCGGGACACGGGGATGATCTCCATGTTGTTCTTCACGTTGTCCGGAATGTCGGCCAGGTCCTTGGCGTTTTCTTCCGGGATCAGAACCGTCTTGATGTTACCGCGAAGGGCTGCAAGCAGCTTTTCCTTTAGGCCACCGATCGGCAGGACGCGACCGCGCAGGGTAATTTCGCCTGTCATGGCGACATCCTTGCGAACCGGAATGCCGGTCATGATCGAAACGATCGCCGTTGCCATACCGACGCCGGCAGACGGGCCGTCCTTCGGAGTGGCGCCTTCCGGCACGTGGACGTGGATGTCCGACTTGTCGAAACGCGGCGGCTCGATGCCGAAATCGACGGCACGGGAGCGCACATAGGATGCCGCCGCCGAGATCGATTCCTTCATGACGTCCTTCAGGTTGCCGGTGACGGTCATGCGACCCTTGCCCGGCATCATCACGCCTTCGATGGTCAAGAGCTCGCCGCCGACTTCCGTCCAGGCGAGACCGGTGACGACACCGACCTGATCCTCACCTTCCGCCTCGCCATGGCGATAGCGCGGAACACCGAGGTAATCCGAAATGTTGGCAGCGGTGATGGCGACCGACTTCGTCTTGCCCTTGATGATCTCGGTCACGGCCTTGCGGGCGAGCTTCATCAGCTCGCGCTCGAAGGAGCGAACACCGGCTTCGCGGGTGTACTGCTGGCTGATCGCCATCAGGGCATCGTCGGACACCGAGAATTCATTCGGCTGCAGAGCATGTTCCTTGATCGCCTTCGGCAGAAGGTGACGCTTGGCGATCTCGCGCTTTTCATCTTCGGTGTAACCGGCGATACGGATGATCTCCATGCGGTCCATCAGCGGACCCGGAATGTTGAGCGTGTTCGCCGTGGTGATGAACATCACGTCGGACAGGTCGTATTCAACTTCAAGGTAGTGATCCATGAAGGTCGAGTTCTGGGCCGGATCGAGCACTTCGAGCAGTGCCGCCGACGGATCGCCGCGGAAATCCGACCCCATCTTGTCGATTTCATCGAGCAGGAAGAGCGGGTTGGACTTCTTGGCCTTCTTCATCGACTGGATGATCTTGCCAGGCATCGAGCCGATATAAGTGCGGCGGTGACCACGGATTTCGGCTTCGTCACGAACGCCACCGAGCGCCATGCGTACGTATTCGCGGCCGGTCGCCTTGGCGATCGACTGGGCGAGCGACGTTTTACCGACACCCGGAGGGCCAACGAGGCAGAGGATCGGGCCCTTGATCTTGGTGGCACGCGCCTGAACCGCCAGATATTCGACGATACGCTCCTTGACCTTGTCCAGACCGAAGTGATCCTGCTCGAGGATTTTTTCGGCGTTGTTGAGGTCGGCCTTGATCTTCGACTTCTTGGCCCACGGAATACCCAACAGCCAGTCGAGATAGTTGCGCACGACAGTGGCTTCCGCCGACATCGGGCTCATCTGGCGCAGCTTCTTCAGTTCGGCATCCGCCTTTTCGCGGGCTTCCTTGGAGAGCTTGGTCTTGCCGATGCGTTCTTCCAGTTCGGCCATCTCGTCACGGCCTTCTTCGCCGTCACCGAGTTCCTTCTGGATCGCCTTCATCTGTTCGTTCAGGTAATATTCGCGCTGGGTCTTCTCCATCTGGCGTTTTACACGCGAGCGGATGCGCTTTTCGACCTGCAGGACCGAGATTTCGCCTTCCATGAAGCCGAGCGCCTTTTCAAGACGCAGCTTGATCGACACCGTTTCCAGCATTTCCTGCTTTTCGGTGATCTTGATCGACAGGTGCGAGGCAACCGTGTCAGCGAGCTTCGAGTAGTCCTCGATCTGGCTGGCGGCGCCGACGACTTCCGGCGAGATCTTCTTGTTCAGCTTTACGTAGTTCTCAAACTCGGAAACGACCGAGCGCGACAGGGCTTCAACCTCGACGGCGTCCTCTTCAGGCTCATCGAGAATGTCGGCCTTGGCCTCGTAAAACTCCTCGCGGTCCGTATAATTGCTGATCTCGGCACGTGCTCGACCTTCGACGAGAACCTTGACGGTGCCGTCGGGCAGCTTGAGGAGCTGCAGCACATTGGCGACCGTGCCGATTTTGTAGATCGCGTCCGGCTCCGGATCGTCGTCGCTGGCATTGATCTGGGTGACGAGCATGATCTGCTTGTCGGAGCCCATAACCTCCTCAAGCGCGCGGATGGATTTCTCACGTCCGACGAACAGGGGAACGATCATATGCGGGAAGACCACAATGTCGCGCAATGGCAGGACCGGATAGGTCGCTGAGCCGGATGCTGCAGACGTTGAACTTGTCATCTTGTTTCCTTTCCATCGTCCCGTTTCCGGGATGGCTTGAGCAATTACCCAAGCACTTCACTCCCGCTCAAGGTGGAGTTTTCCTATGTCATTTTCAAGCCTTGCAGCAGCCCAGTCGTCGCCAACATGACAGGGATATTACAAAGCACTCGCATAAATGTTTGACGTTGCCATTATCCGCCGAACCAGCCCCGGCCATCGACGGAAACGTGAATCGCATTCAACTTCGCACAGAAGCCGAAAAACCGAAGCAGCGAGAACAACCATGATCTGCGTGCTTCACGTCTAAAGCAAGCTGAATATCGCGCAACCGTCCGCATTGGGAATTTCCCCAGAACGAAGCGAGCAACCACAGCTTACCTACGAAAAGAGGCCCCAATACGGGGCCTCGATCAAATCTATACTACTGGTCCCGGCTCAGGCCGAAACATTGGCTTTCTCGTCCTGGCGATCCGCATAGATGTAAAGCGGACGGGCATTGCCCTTCACCACATCGTCGGAGATGACGACTTCGCGGACACCATCGAGGGCCGGAAGCTCGAACATCGTGTCGAGCAGGATCTTTTCCATGATCGAACGGAGGCCGCGGGCGCCGGTCTTACGCACGATCGCCTTGCGGGCGATTTCGCGAAGGGCGTCCTCGTGGAAGGTCAGTTCCACGTCTTCCATCTCGAACAGGCGCTGATACTGCTTGATCAGTGCGTTCTTCGGCTCGGACAGGATCTGGATCAGCGCATCCTCATCGAGATCCTCGAGCGTTGCCAGAACCGGCAGACGACCGATGAATTCCGGGATGAGGCCGAACTTGACCAGATCTTCCGGTTCCAGTTCGCGCAGCACTTCGCCGACGCGGCGGTCGTCAGCAGCCTTGACGGATGCACCGAAGCCGATCGAGGTTTTCTCGCCACGGGCCGAAATGATCTTGTCCAGACCAGCGAATGCACCGCCGCAGATGAACAGGATGTTCGTCGTGTCGACCTGCAGGAATTCCTGCTGCGGATGCTTTCGGCCACCCTGCGGCGGAACCGAGGCAACCGTGCCTTCCATGATCTTCAGAAGCGCCTGCTGCACGCCTTCGCCAGATACGTCGCGGGTGATCGACGGGTTGTCCGACTTGCGCGAGATCTTGTCGACTTCGTCGATATAGACGATGCCGCGCTGGGCGCGTTCGACATTGTAGTCGGCGGCCTGCAGAAGCTTCAGGATGATGTTTTCGACGTCTTCACCAACGTAACCGGCTTCGGTCAGCGTCGTTGCATCAGCCATGGTGAAGGGAACGTCGATGATGCGGGCGAGCGTCTGGGCAAGATAGGTCTTGCCGCAGCCGGTCGGGCCGACGAGCATGATGTTCGACTTCGCAAGCTCTACGTCACCGCCCTTGGAGGCATGCGCGAGGCGCTTGTAATGGTTGTGAACGGCGACCGACAGGATGCGCTTGGCCTGCTGCTGGCCAATGACGTACTCATCGAGAACCTTGATGATGTCCTGGGGCGTGGGAACGCCGTCGCGGGACTTGACCATCGAGGTCTTGTTCTCTTCGCGAATGATGTCCATGCACAGTTCGACGCATTCATCGCAGATGAATACTGTCGGTCCTGCAATCAGTTTGCGGACCTCGTGCTGGCTCTTTCCGCAGAAGGAGCAGTATAGGGTATTCTTGGAGTCGCCGCCGTTGCCGCTGCTGACTTTGCTCATATCACTTTCCTTCCAGCACTCTGCGCTCACGTAAAGACGGGCGCAGTCCACTCAACCGCTGCCGGCACGTGACACCGACGGGCTTCACGTGCCTGCCCTGTTCCGGGGGTACTCTACCGGTCCAGATAACGGTCCGGCGGCAACGAAACCCCTAAGAAACGAATGCTATGTCATAAAAGTTCAACACAGCATTAATAGTTACTAATAGCGCTTTCCGACCGACTTGAAACCCCTTTTTGCTCACAACAGGGTTACAGTGGCGGAAAGGCTACAACCCGATCAGCTTTCCGAGCCGCCTTCAAGTTCCTGGCGCGAGGTCAGGATCTTGTCGATGACACCCCATTCCAGGGATTCGTCGGAGGTCATGAAGTGGTCGCGATCGAGGGTCTTTTCGACTTCCTCGAGGGTGCGGCCGGTATGCTTCACATAAACTTCGTTCAGGCGGCGCTTCATCTTGAGGATGTCGCGGGCATGACGCTCGATGTCGGACGCCTGCCCCTGGAAGCCGCCGGACGGCTGATGCACCATGATGCGGGCATTCGGCGTTGCAAACCGCATGCCCTTTTCACCTGCGCAAAGGAGCAGCGAACCCATCGAGGCGGCCTGGCCGATGCAAAGCGTCGAAACGGCTGGCTTGATGAACTGCATCGTGTCGTAGATCGCCATGCCGGCGGTGACCACGCCACCCGGCGAATTGATGTAAAGCGCGATTTCCTTCTTCGGATTTTCGGCTTCGAGGAAAAGCAGCTGGGCGCAGACGAGCGACGCCATGTGATCTTCCACCGGACCGGTCAGGAAAATGATGCGCTCCTTCAACAGGCGCGAATAGATATCGTAAGAGCGCTCACCGCGATTGGTCTGTTCGACGACCATAGGCACCAGGGCCATTGCGGTATCAACTGGATTTTTCATGTCCGTCCTTTGTCAAATGCCTTGCCGAAGGCAACGTGGCGCTCCGGAATCATTGGAATGGGTCAATCCCTACATAGAGTGTCAATGCCCGGTACTTCAAGACGGAGAGCCCGATATCCTTAACTCACGATCGTCCTGCCACCCATGCCGGGCTGATCGCATCTGCGCTGTCGCGAATAAATCGCTTCGGCTCAATGATACGGCGGCCCTGCCCACCGCCTTTTTTACCGCCAAGGTAAAGCGAAGGTAAATCACACCGGACAATATCGCCCCACGCCAACTATAACGCCAAAAGCGAGCGCCCGGCGCAAACCCGACCTTAAACTTTCGAGGTTATACACACGCCAAGCCGAGGTTCGGCGGGGAGCATTGCGTTGGATATTGTAACGGGTTTCATGATCTGGGCCGCAGAGGCCAGCACGATCGGTGTGCTTTTATGGACACGCTGGATTTACGAACGCCAGCCGTTTTACTTCACCTGGGGGACCGGCTTCCTCTTTCACGGCATCGGCGTCGGCATGGTCGCGCTGCGCGGCACCCTGCCCGATTTCGTTTCTATCGAGATTGCCAATGTCATGGCACTTGGCGGCATCGGGCTTTGGGTTGCCGGAATGCTGCAATTCGACAAGCGGCGCGTGGAAGCGTTTATCGCCATTCCATCACTGATCTTCGTCGCCGGCATGCTGCTAGAGCCGGTGCGGACCAATTTCAGCTATCGTGTCGCCCTGTTCCATGGCGCTGCATCGGTAGGATATCTGATGCTGATCGCCACCGTTCTTTGGGGCGAGAACGGCCGCTCGCAGACCCGCAGGGTTTTCGCCGCATGTGTCGGCGTCCAGGTTCTGTCGAGCACGGTAGTCGCGATATTTGCCCTGATCAGCAAGCCGCAATCCTTTGCGGCAGGCAACAATTCCTTCCTGCTGCTTCTCGTCGCCGCCTTGTGCTTCATCGCCGCTATCATGAGCGGCAGCAAGCTCATCAACGAGCGCAATGAAGCCAAGCTGAAACTGCTCGCCGTCACCGATCCACTGACCAACCTTCTCAATCGCCGCGGATTGATCGACCAGTTCCATACGCTGAAGCGAATCCACTCGGGCGAAGGCGGATTACTCGCTCTGATCCATCTGGACCTAGACGGTTTCAAGCAGATCAATGATCTATACGGCCATCAGGCTGGCGACGAGGTGCTGGTCGCCTTCGCAAAAATCGGCACGGCCGCGCAGCGGGGACGCGGATCATTCGGCCGCATGGGCGGCGAGGAATTCGCATCAATCATGTATGTCGCCAACATGATAGAGGCCGCAAGCGTCGCAGAGGCGATCAGGACTACGCTGAAACAGCAGCCGATCAACGTCGGAGACCATCAGATACCCGTTACCGTCAGTATCGGCATTGCGCTGGCGGAAATCCGATCGGCCAACCTGGACACGCTTCTCAGCACGGCAGACCGCGCACTCTATGTAGCCAAGACAAACGGCCGCGACCGCACGGCGATCGGCACCGAGAGTGATGTATCGATCGTTCCCGCGATCGACCACGCTGATACGCAGGATGCACCGGTCCAGGCCAGCATGACGCAACAGGTAGCTGCACTGAGACGGATCGTGGCGATCGGCAAGTAAGCGTTATGCATCGAAGGAGGCGGCTCCGTTTTTCGGCGCCGCCCTCTTGTCTTCGTCCACCCGATCACCCAAATCCCTCCCACACAAAAATGAGAGAGCGGGACATGGCGAAGAGACTTTACGGGGCTGTGGTCATCAGCCTGCTATCGATTTCGTCCGCACCTGCGCAGCAGGCCTCCGATACGGTTGCCCCCGAGAAAGCCACCGGCACTGCAAGCGCCAGCCGCGTGGAAGCGCGAGACTTCATGGTCGCAGCCGCCAATCCGCTGGCAGCGCAGGCGGGTCGTGAAATTCTCGCCAATGGCGGCAACGCCATTGATGCGATGGTGGCGGTGCAGGCCGTGCTCGGCCTTGTCGAGCCGCAGAGTTCCGGCCTCGGCGGTGGCGCTTTCCTCGTCTATTACGACGCGGCCGCGAAACGGCTGACCACATTCGACGCCCGCGAAACGGCGCCGATGGAGGCGACGCCGAAGCTTTTTCTCGACGATGCAGGACAGCCGCTGAAGTTCATGGACGCCGTTGTCGGCGGCAGGTCGGTCGGCACGCCCGGCACGGTGCGGCTGCTGGAGGATGTCCAGATCCGCTACGGCAAGCAAAGCTGGCCGGCCCTCTGGAAACCCGCCGCCAAGCTGGCCCGCGAAGGCTTTGCAGTCTCCCCTCGCCTCGCTTCGCTGATTGCGACGGAAGGCGACGCGCTGAAACGTTACGAAGGTGCAAGGAACTATTTCTTCGATGAGACCGGTGCGCCGCTGAAGGCGGGGCACATCCTGAAAAACCCCGAATATGCGAAAGCGATTGAGGCGATTGCGACGGGCGGTGCCGATGCATTTTATCGCGGACCTATCGCCGAAGATATCGTCAAGACGGTGCGCGGTGCGCGCGACAATCCCGGTATTCTGTCCCAGACCGACCTTGCCATCTATCACATCAAGGAACGGGAGCCGGTCTGCTTTACCTATCGCGCTCTCGACATCTGCGGCATGGGACCACCGTCTTCGGGCGGAATTGCTATCGGTCAGATGCTGGGCATGGCAGAGAATTTCGACCTCAAGGGCCTTGGTCCGGAGAATGTCGAAAGCTGGCGGATCATCGGCGACGCACAGCGCCTCGCCTTTGCCGATCGCGAGCGTTACGTCGCGGATACGGATTTCCAGCCGCTGCCGATCAAGGGGCTTCTTGAGAAGACATATCTCGGCGAACGGGCAAAGCTTCTGGATGGCGACAAGGCGCTTGCCAAGGATGCCGTCAAGGCAGGCGAACCCGAATGGGATCACGCCATGCTGCTCGGCCGGGATGCCGCGATCGAACTGCCGTCCACCAGCCATTTCGTCATCGTCGACAAGGAAGGAAACGTCGTCTCGATGACGACGACGATCGAAAACGGCTTCGGTTCTCGGCTGATGACGCATGGCTTTCTGCTCAACAATGAGCTGACCGATTTTTCCTTCAAGACCCATGATGGTGCACTCGCGGTCGCCAACCGTGTCGAACCCGGCAAACGGCCACGCTCCTCCATGGCTCCGACGATCGTGATGAAGGACGGCAAGCCGCTGCTCGCGATCGGCTCGCCGGGCGGCAGCCAGATCATCGGCTATGTGGCGCAGGCGCTGATCGCCTATATCGACTGGGGCATGCCGGTGGAACAGATCGTCGCCCAGCCGCATCTGATCAACCGTTTCGGTACCTACGACATCGAAGCGGGTACGACAGCCGAGAGGTTCGCCGAGCCACTGAAGGCGCTTGGCTATGAAGTCAAACCGGGCCAGATGAATTCCGGGCTGCATGCCATCGAGATCACCGGCACCGGACTTGTCGGCAGTGCCGATCCGCGTCGCGAGGGCGTTGCTCTCGGCGAGTGACGGCAACCAGCTTATCCCGATTGCGCTGCGCCGGAATTTCGCGCTACGCATCGGGAATGACATCGCTTCCTGATTTTCTCCGTATCGATGCCGTCAGCCGGCATGTTTCGCTTGATGGCCGCAATCCGGCTTTCTACAGCGACCCGAACCAGGTCTATTCAGCCCTGCATCAGCATTGTCCCACCTTCTACTGGGAGGAACAGCGGCAATGGTTCTTTACCGGCTATGAGCATGTGAATGCACTGTTGCGTGACAGGCGTTTCGGGCGACAGATCCTGCATGTGGCAAGTCGCGAGGAACTGGGGCTGCCGGAGCCGCAAGCGCATCTTGTGAATTTCGATCTCGCAGAGCGCCATTCGCTGCTGGAAATAGAGCCGCCGGAACACACGCGGCTTCGAACGCTGATCAACCGCGCCTTCGTATCCCGTCATATCGAGAGGCTGAGGCCGGAGATTGCCGATCTGGCGGAACGGCTGATCGACGGTTTCGAGAAAGATGGAAAGACCGAGCTGCTTTCCTCCTTTGCCGACATCATTCCCGTCACGATGATCTCGCGGATGATGGGCATTCCGGACGAGATGGGACCGCAGCTCTTGAAATGGAGCCATGCCTATGTCGGCATGTACATGTTCAAGCGCTCGAAAGAGGACGAATATGCGGCCGACCGGGCGGCAAAGGAATTTGCCGATTACGTCAAGACGCTGATCTCCGATCGCCGCAGGACACCTGCGGAGGACCTGCTCAGCCACATGATCCACACCGAGCGCAAGTCTTCCGATTCAGGGCGGGGCCAGCACCTTACCGACGACGAACTGGTATCGACGACGATCGTGCTGCTCAATGCCGGGCATGAGGCGACGGTGCATCAAATCGGCAATTCGGTTCGGGTCATTCTCGAAAGCGGCCTCACTCCGGCCGAGCTTTTTCGAGATGAAACAGCCACGGAACGAACGGTGGAAGAAACGCTGCGCATCTGCGCACCCGTCCATATCTTTCAGCGATGGGCCCTGGAGGATTTAGAGATCGATGGCGTCAGCCTGAAGCGCGGCGACAAGGTCAGCCTGATCCTGGCGGCTGCCAATCTCGATCCGAGAGTGTTTTCAGATCCGCTAACCTTCAAGCCGGACCGAAAGGAAGCTCAGAACCTCTCTTTCGGAGCGGGCATCCATTTCTGCATCGGTGCGCCGCTGGCGCGGCTGGAGCTCAATACAGTTCTGCCGATCCTGTTTCGGCGCCTGCCCGATTTGAGGCTAGAGGCCAAACCCGTAGTCAAAGATGTCTATCATTTCCATGGGTTGGAGCGGCTCGACCTCGTCTGGTGATGCAAAATCAGGCATCGAGCGACAGTACGCCACATCGAAAACACATGGCTCTTATGCAATCTGTTCGATTGTTTAGCGGAAACAGTACCTTATAGTACGGCTGAGGGAGGATCGTTGAACAGGACCCCTTCCGTGACCAAGCGCAAGACCGCGATTTTCCTGCATAAAAGCCTCCACGGCAACCGTTTCGCACAGGTTGCGCTGATCGTGCTTCTTTGGCTTGCCGGTGAAGCCGTGTCGCGCGGCACAGGTCTGCCGATCCCCGGCAGCGTGCTTGGCCTGTTTGCACTCCTTTATCTGCTGATCACCGGCACTATCCGTCTTTCCACCATGCGGCGCGGTGCCAATGTCCTGCTGGCAGACATGCTGCTCTTCTTCGTGCCCGCCGTTCTTGCCGTCCTCGACCACTCCGAATTTCTCGGCCTTGTCGGGCTGAAGGTTCTTGCGGTCATCTTTGCCGGGACGCTGATGGTCATGTGCATGACCGCGTTGGCGGTCGATGTCGGCTACCGGTTGATGCTCCGCATGGAGAGCAGACATGCCGTCTCTTGAGACGATCCTGATCACCGTCTTCTGGTCGGCAGCAACGATCGCGATCTATCTTCTGTCCAAGCGAACCTATCGCCGCTGGCCGGCAATCTGGTCCTCGCCGCTGGTCTTGACCCCGGTCCTTCTCGCGGCACTGGCGCTGTCACTGCACACGACCTATAGCGAATATATCGGCGCCACCCGCTGGCTGATGGCCATTCTCGGCCCGGTAACCGTCGCGTTTGCCATTCCCATTTACGAGCAGCGGGCGATGATCATGCGCTACTGGCCGGTGCTTGCATTCGGCATCGTGGTCGGCAGCGGCACCGCGATCCTTACCGCCTGGGCCCTGGCGAGCCTGCTCTCCATTGATGGCACGCTTCGCCTCAGCCTGCTTCCTCGCTCCGTCAGCTCGCCGTTCGCCATGGCGATTTCGGAAAAGGTGGGTGGCGTGCCGGACCTGACGGCATTGTTCGTCGTCATAACCGGCGTGGCGGGCGCTGCACTGGGTGAGAAGCTGTTGCGGATCCTGCCGCTGAAATCCTCGCTGGCACGAGGTGCGCTGTTCGGCATGGGAGCGCATGGCGCAGGCGTGGCCAAGGCGAACCAGATCGGCGCCGAGGAAGGCTCGGTCGCCGGACTGGTGATGGTGCTGGTCGGCCTCGTCAACGTGCTTGCAGCACCGATCCTCGCCTATATCCTGCGTTAGCCAGAAAGACCGTAACGGGCAGCCGGCTTGCGCAGCGACAGATGCGGGCCGAGGGCACCGCGGGCAGCAAGATAGGCATTCCAGATGCCATCATCCGCAAGTGCCGGTATCGTTACAATCTCGCCCTGATCGAAACCTGCGAGCGCGGCATCCACCAGATCGGTTACATCCATGACCATTCCCTGATCCAGATCGTTGAAGGAGCGGCCGACACGATCGAAGATTTCGGTGCGCGTCAGGCCCGGCAGGACGGCCTGGATGCGGACGTTCTTGTCCTTGAGTTCGGCGGCAAGAGATTCAGTCAGGCTCAGGACGAATGCCTTAGTCGCAGCATAAGTGCCGTTGAATATCTGCGGAGCAAGAGCCACGACGGAGGCCGTGTTGATGATCGCCCCTGCCCGGCGCCTGGCAAATGTCTGGGCGGCAGCGACGGCAAGGCGATTGGCGGCCGTGACGTTGAGCGCCACCATCGTGTCCAGATAATCGACATCGCTTTCAAGCAATGACGTAACAGGCCCAATGCCGGCGTTATTGACGAAAAGCGTGATCGCCTCATCCGTCCTCAACCGATCCTCGACCTTGAGGACGTCGGCGCGATCGCTGAGATCGGCGCGCAGTACATCGGCCTTTATGCCGTAGGCCTTTGCCAGCTTGTCGGCCAGCTCCCCGAGGCGAGCGGCATCACGCGCGACGAGGATGAGATCGTAACCGCGGCGGGCAAGCCGATCGGCATAGGTTGCGCCGATCCCCGAAGATGCGCCGGTTACGAGTGCAGTTCCAAGTTTGGATGTCATGGCAATTCTCCTGTTTCGATGATGACTGGAATTTGCTGGTATATGCCACTATATTTGAGCGAGGATTTTGCGAGTGCAAGTAGGCAGATGAAATTTCGTGGAGCGTCGGATGGAACAGAGCTTCTCAGGCGTTGCCTGAACCGACAAGGTCGGGAATGATCGGAACATGGAAAAGCAGGAAGACAGTATCTGGGCGCATTGCAGCAGCAGTTCCGTCCGCCGGGCATCGCGCCAGCTCGGGCAACTCTATGACGATGCGATGGGTCCGAGCGACCTGCGCGGCACGCAGTTCTCGCTCATTACCCAGATAGCCTACCTCAAAGAGCCAACCCAGAAGGAACTGGCGAAGGCGATGGTCATGGACCTGTCGGCGCTCGGTCACACGCTGAAGCCGCTGATCCGCGACGATCTGGTGGAACTTGTGCCGGACGAGAAGGATCGTCGCGCCAAGCGGGTGCGACTGACCCCAAGCGGTCGCGAAAAGCAGGCGGAAATGGTGGCAAACTGGCAGGAGGCCCAGAGGCGCTTCGACGCCGTGCTGGGTGCGGAAAAATCCGCCGAGCTTCGCCGAACGCTTGCCTTCATCGCTTCGGAGGATTTTGCGAAGGCCTATGCGGCTGCGGGCAAGAAGGGCGACTGAACTGTCGCCCAAAGTCTCAGAGACTTAAAGCCAGCTGCGCCCATCGTCACCGGCCTGGCAGCCGTATGGCGGCAGGACATTGCCGAATGTGGCATGCAGCCTGTCGCAGCCCCACTTGCGCAATGGCGTCGGAAGGCGGCTGTTGATCTCGATGCCGACCTCGTCATAGGGGCTGTCGGTATTGCCGACATACCGGTACCAGCGGAAGCCGATGACGACCGAGATGGCTATGACCACGGTCAGGAGAAGTCTCAGAATGCGCATTGCAATGTCCGGATTGTTATCGATCCCGGATATCTATCGCGATCGCTATCGGGGCAAAACCCTTGGCCCGGACTTTCCCCAATTCGCCTCCACTTGTGGCAAGCCTAAAGCCTGATGACGTAATCCTTACGAGTCGTTTCAACGACTTGCCAGGTTCCCTTGAAGCCCGGCCTGAGCACCATGCGATCGCCGGCGCGAAGATGAAGCGGCTTGCCGCCCTCCTCCGTCACGATGGAATGGCCGGAGAGAATGTGGAAATATTCCCACTCGTCATAGACGATCCGCCAGGTTCCCGGCGTTGCCTCCCAGACGCCCGCATAGATGCCGCCTTCGGCCTCATCGACATTCCAGGTGCGGAACTGCGGGGCTCCCTCGATGAGCCGATCGGGTGCCGGAGCGCCGTCTTCCGGCTCTATTGCTGCGAGATCGAATGTCGTCCAGGCCTGCATCGTCGCTCCTTGATTCTACATGACCCGACCAACGGTCAGGCTGCGCTCTCCAGATAGCCCGAAAGCCCTTCCGCAGCTATCGCAGCCATGACACGCAGGCGGGCTGTCGGCATGCCGTTGCGGGCGCTGGCCGACAGGCCGGCAAGAGACATCATCACATAGTCGGAGGCAAGATCCGCATTGCCTGCATCGAGGCCCGAAATCCTTTGATGGATATAGGACCGGCTGGCCTCCATGCGTCCTCGCGCCTTTTCACCTGCAGCGGCATCCGCCGTGCCCCTCGCCGCCTCGATCACCATGCAGCCGCAGGCGTCTCCGCTTGCATAGGCATCCGCCGCGTAACGCAGGAGCTTTGCCACGCCATCGGAAAGCGGCGTACCTGGCGCAAGAGCCGTATCGACGTCCAGCCCCTCGGTCTTTTCGTAGCGCCGCAATGCTTCATCATAGAGTTCAAGCTTGCTGCCGAAAGCGGCGTAAAAGCTTGGAGGGTTGATGCCGAGTGCCTGCGTCAGGTCGGCGACGCTCAGCGCATCGTATCCCTTCGCATGAAACAGGGCCTGAGCCTTGGCTAGCGCCTCTTCACGATCGAACGCGCGGGGTCTTCCTCGCCTCGCCGTTGCCTGGGTATTTATTTTTGTATCACTCACTACAAAATCCTTGACGCAGTCAATCCGTAGATTTATGTAATGCCCACTACATTAAATCTCAAGCCTGATACAGGGAGAATGACAATGACAGACTTCCATGGAAAGAAGGTACTGGTTCTCGGCGGCAGCCGCGGCATCGGCGCCGCAATCGTTCGCCGCTTCGCAAATGACGGTGCCGAGGTGACGTTCACCTATGCCGGATCCAAGGATGCAGCCGACGCCCTTACAGCCGCGACCGGTGCCAAAGCAGTGAAATCCGATGCAGGTGATCGCAGCCAGACGATCGAGACGGTCAAGGCCGCTGGGCCGATCGATGTTCTCGTCGTCAATGCCGGGACGCTGGTTCTCGGCGATCCGCTCGAAACCGATCCCGATGCAGTCGACCGGATGATCGACATCAATGTGCGCGCGCCTTACCATGCCTCGGTGGAAGCCGCCCGCCTGATGCCGGAAGGTGGCCGCATCGTCATCATCGGATCGGTAAACGGCGACCGGATGCCTTTTGCAGGTGGTGCTGCCTATGCGCTGACCAAATCGGCAGTTCAGGGCATGGCGCGCGGGCTCGCCCGCGATTTCGGTCCGCGCAACATCACCGTCAACGTGATCCAGCCCGGCCCGATCGATACCGACATGAACCCGGCCGACGGCCCGATGAAGGACACGATGCATGGTTTCATGGCGCTGAAACGCCATGGCCGCCCGGAAGAAATCGCAGGCCTCGCCGCCTATCTCGCCGGCCCGGAAGCAGGCTTCATTACCGGCGCGATGCACACGATCGACGGCGGCATGGGGGCCTGACCCGACGCCTGATCTTCAACGATAACAGGGTGTTCGACTATGTGGGAACACCCTGCCGAACCTGTCTTCTCGAAAAAATGAACAATGTCCCGATGCAATTGTGGCAATAATCGGCTATAGCGCTTCGCCATGGACAGCCGATTGCGTGTGTCCGGCCTGACTGTCCAATCGAAATCGGCAAGGACATCGGACCGGACGTTCCACATTCCAGGTCGAGAGACGACCGCGCCCCGACGAAAGCCGGGAGCGCCCAAACACGCCATCCCCTCTATTCATAGTCTGCTGCCGTCCCCGTTCTGGGGCGGCATTTTTTGTTTTCCCTTTCAACCACAGAAGGATTGGCCACCAGAAACGGTGCGCCGCTTGTCATCATGATATTCGAATGGATGTCCGACCCCGCCGCATGGGCGGGTCTCGCCACCCTTATTGTTCTAGAAATCGTTCTCGGCATCGACAATCTCGTGTTTATCGCGATCCTTGCCGACAAGTTGCCCGAACACCAGCGGGAGAAAGCACGCCTTATCGGCCTCGGCCTGGCGCTCGGCATGCGCCTTATATTGCTTGCCTCCGTCGCCTGGATCGTGACGCTGACGGCACCGCTTTTCACCGTCGCCGGCCTCGAAATTTCCGGCCGTGACCTGATCCTTCTGTTCGGCGGCGTGTTCCTGCTGTTCAAGGGCACGATGGAACTGCATGAGCGGCTCGAAGGTCATTCCGGCCACAAGGAAGGCAAGATCGAACATGCGGTGTTCTGGCAGGTTCTGGTGCAGATCGTCGTACTCGACGCGGTCTTCTCACTCGACAGCGTTATCACCGCCGTTGGCATGGTCCAGCATCTTTCCGTCATGATGATTGCCGTCATCGTTGCCGTCGGCCTCATGCTTTTGTGCTCGAAGCCGCTGATGGCCTTCGTGTCGAAACATCCGACCGTCGTCATCCTCTGCCTCGGCTTCCTGATGATGATCGGTTTCTCGCTGATCGTCGAAGGCCTCGGCTTCCATATCCCGAAGGGCTATCTCTACGCCGCGATCGGCTTCTCGGTGCTCATCGAAGCCTTCAACCAGATCGGCCGTCGCAACCGCGAGCGCTTCATGAGCACTGGCGACCTGCGCGACCGTACGGCCAGCGCCGTGCTTTCGCTGCTCGGCAGCCGCCGCAGCGAGACCTCGCTGGGTGACACTGCCGACGTGATTGCCGAACGCGCTTCGGAAAACGAGCTGTTCACGCCGGTCGAACACGAGATGATCGAAAGCGTCCTGACGCTTGCCGATCGTCCAGCGAAGTCGGTCATGACCCATCGGCTCGACATCGACTGGCTGGATATCGAAGACAGCGACGAGGAACTTCGCCGCAAGGTTCTGGAATCAGGCCATTCCCGCTTCCCGATTGCCCGCGGCAGTCTCGACGAGTTCCTCGGCGTAGCCCTTGCCAAGGACCTGCTGCGCGACTTCATCGAAACCGGCAAGATCGATTTTGAACGCTCGCTGCGCCAGCCGCTTGTAGTACATGAAAGCGTCAATGCGCTGCGTCTGCTCGAACAGCTGCGTCAGTCGCCGCTGCAGGTGGCGATCGTGCTCGACGAATACGGTTCCGTAGAAGGCATGGTCACGGCAACCGACCTGCTGGAAGCGATTGCCGGTGATTTTGCCGATGACGACGAGGAACAGTTGACGGTGGAGCGGGGCGAAGACGGCTCGCTTCTGGTCGATGGCTGGATCGACATCCGCCACGTGTCGCGTCTTCTCGACAGCGATCTGGTGGACGACGCCGACCGCTACTCGACGCTGGCGGGCCTCATCCTCTGGCGCCTCGGCCATCTTCCGGAACAGGGCGAGACATTCACCTTCGGCGGCCTGACCTACGAAGTCGTTTCTCTCGACGGGCGCAATATCGACAAGGTGCGTATCAGGGCGGAATCGTCCGTCAACGCAATGGCCGAGACGGCGTAAACGAAAATCTGAAAACAAAAAATGCCGCGGAACGATTTCCGCGGCATTTTCATTTGTCGAGACAAAGATCAGGCGCTCTGACGCTGCGCCTCCCCGGCGGCACGCTCCTTGGCCTTCAGCACACTTCCGACGGTGGAAAGCAGCAAGGCTGCGGTGCAGGGCTTTGCCAGCTTGTGCGCGACATCCGGGAGGCCGTCCAGATCACGGTGGCTGCGGGCCGACGATACGATGATGCTGATTTTCGGTGCGCATTCGGCAACCATTTTCGCCAAATCGATGCCGTTCAGGCCACCCGGCATATCGATATCGGTGAGGACAAGATCGATATGTTCGTGCTGGCCGAGCTTGCCGACGGCTTCCAGAACAGTTCCCGCCTCCAGCACCGCATAACCCGCATCCTCAAGCGCATCCGCGATCGCAAAACGGATAAGCGCCTCATCCTCCACGACCAAAATCGTCTTCTGCCGGAAGCTGTCCATATGCAATGCCCTCGCTCTAGGTTCTGCCTATCAACGCATATGGATGGGAAAGGATTACGGCAGAGCCTGTGCCAATTCGAAACATGTTTAATAAAATGCGAATGAATGACTTCAGCGACCGATAGGGATGGCGCTCAGTCCGCCCATTCCGGATCGCCGGTGAAGACGATTGTCAACCAGCGATCAGGCCCCTCGCCGCCGATCGCCTCGCCGATCTCGTCACGGATAGCATCCCACTCGGAGAGATGACGCGGCGGCCAGTCGGATGGGGCGATGAAGAAGAGCTCGATCTGCCGGCCGCGGCCGACACGGGCGACATAGGCGCGATAGGAGAGAAACCCGTGGCGCTCGACAATGGCTTCTGCGACCGCATCGACATGCTGTTTGAGCTCGACCGGTGTGACCAGAAGGATGTCGGCAACCGCCTGGCGCACATTCGAAAACGGCACCGGCGCGATGATCAGGCAGATGAGCGCGAGCGCACCCGGATCGATATAGGGGCTGAGCCATTCGAACTCCGTCCCCTCGATTGCGTGGCCGACCGCAAAGGCGACCAGCAAAGCCGAGGTCAGTGCTGCGGTCATCGCCCATGCCTGACTGTCGAGCGCGACGAAGCTGGAATTCAGCGCCCGGTTGGCGCGACGGCAGAACAGCCACATGGCGAAGGAGACAGTCACGGTGACGATCGTGAAGATAACCGCGGGGCCGAAATCGATCGGCCGTCCGCCAGAAAGCAGGCTGCCGACGGCGCTGATGAAAGCGTAGACCGCAGCGCCCATCAGAAGCGTACCGTTCAGGCCAAGCACCATCGGCTCGAGATGCCAGAAGCCGACGCTGAAGCGATCGATCAGCTTTCCTTTTGCCGTCGGCTCCGCCGACGTGACGATCAGCCTTGAGACCAGCAGGGCCAAGATCGTCATGAAGGCGTCGGTCAGGGAATAGAAGCCATCGAAGACGATGGCGAAAGAGCCGGACACGAGACCGACGGTAATGCCGAATGCAGCCAATAAGGCCGTGACGGCGATGGACAGCCGAAGAAGTGACTGCTCGCTCACGGGTATTCTCCATTGGAGCAGCGGCGCACGCCCCTGCCCTTTCTCTGATTTTTCCTCTGCAGTCTGCCAATTCCCCTCTGGCCTGCCGGCCATCTCCCCCACAAGGGAGGAGAAAACCGCCGCAGCCGCCTTGGCTCATTTGAGCCTCTGCGGCGCAACGGGGTTAGCCCTCCCCCTTGTGGGGAGGGTTGGGAGGGGACTTTCGCAGAACCGCACAGTCAGCCGATAGCGGCCGACCATGTAGAAATGATAACATGAGCGGCTTCTATAGAAGCGTCAGCTCACTTTCGACAAGGCCTGTTCGATGTCGGCAATGATATCGGCGGCATCCTCGATGCCGATCGACAGGCGCACGACATCCGGTCCGGCACCCGCCGCGATCTGCTGCTCTTCGGTCAACTGGCGATGCGTCGTCGATGCCGGATGGATGACGAGCGAGCGGGTGTCGCCGATATTGGCAAGATGGGAGAAGAGCTGCAGTCCTTCGACAAAACTCTTGCCGGCCTCATAGCCGCCTTCGATGCCGAAGGTGAAGACCGAGCCTGCACCCTTGGGCGAATAATGCTTCTGCAGCAGATGGTTGGGATTGTCCTCAAGGCCCGCGTAATGGACCCAGGCGATTTTCGGATGCTGTTTCAGCCATCTGGCAACCGCCAGCGCATTGTCGCAATGCTTCTGCATCCTGAGCGGCAGGGTCTCGATGCCGGTCTGGATCATGAAGGCGTTAAAGGGAGAGATTGCCGGTCCGAGATCGCGCAGGCCAAGCACACGGGCAGCGATCGCGAAGGCGATATTGCCGAAGGTCTCGTGCAGGACGATGCCGCCATATTCAGGTCGCGGCTCCGACATCATCGGATATTTGCCGGATTTCGACCAGTCGAAGGTTCCGCCATCGACGAGAATGCCGCCCATCGAATTGCCGTGGCCGCCGAGGAATTTAGTCAGCGAGTGGACGACGATATCGGCGCCGTGCTCAAGCGGCCGCAACAGATAGGGACTTGCCATCGTATTGTCGACGATGAGCGGCAAGCCGCGGCGGTGAGCGATGTCGGCAATTGCCGAGATATCGACGAAGGTGCCGCCCGGATTGGCGAGGCTTTCGATGAAGATCGCACGGGTCTCCCCGTCGATCGCTGCTTCGAAACTTGCCGGGTCATCGGTATCGGCCCAGCGCACATGCCAGTCAAAATTCTTGAAGGCGTGGCCGAACTGGTTGATCGAACCACCATAAAGACGCCGTGCGGCAACGAAATTCGCGCCGGGCTGCATGATCGTATGGAAGATAAGCATCTGCGCCGCATGGCCGGATGCGACGGCAAGTGCCGCCGTGCCGCCTTCGAGCGCCGCCACCCTCTCCTCAAGGACGGCCTGAGTGGGGTTCATGATCCGTGTATAGATATTGCCGAACTGCTGCAGGCCGAAGAGTGCTGCCGCGTGCTCGGCATCGTTAAAGACGAAAGACGTCGTCTGGTAGATCGGCGTTGCCCGCGCGCCGGTGGTCGGATCAGGCGCCGCACCGGCATGGACGGCAAGCGTGGAAAAACCCGGATTGAATGGCGGCATTAGACCCTCCCCAAAATGTGACTTGTTTTATCTTGTCGCAGCAAAGCGCGGACGTTGACGGGGATCAAGGAATATAATTCCGCCGGGCGCATCTTTCTCGAAACGAAGGAGGACGTCATGGGAAGGATGGCATACGAGGAACATACCAGCATTTCGCGGCGGTTCCTGAGCTGGTGCGCGGAGGCATGGTCGGCTGCCGCGGAAGCAGAGGAAATCGCCATGCTGGACGAAGCTACAATCCGACAGATATCCAAGGATTGCGCGATCGCGCCGGATGATCTTCTGCAGCTGGTCAAGGCAGGGCCACATGCGGCAGACGAGATGATCGAGATGATGCGTGCCCTCAACATCGATCAAAGCGATGTCGCGGTCCTACATCCGGCTCTATACCGGGAGATGCAGCTGACCTGCACCAAATGCAAATCCAAGAGCCGCTGTCGCCACGATCTCGAGGCCGAAATCGCCGGCCAGGAGTTCGTTGGTTACTGCGGCAATGCGGTCAACCTGAACACGATGCGCGCCGACCCGGAACTGCTGCAAGGCTGAAACATGCTGCGTTCAATGCGAGCCGTGAGGTTGAATTAAAGCGTGCCGACGATCCGAGGAATCCCGGCACGCCTCTAACTTGTCAGCCAACAAGTCTCGGATATTCGATCGCCGGGCAACGGTTCATCACAACCTTGATGCCTGCCGCTTCGGCCTTGGCGGCGGCTGCGTCGTCACGTACGCCGAGCTGCCCCCAGATCGCAGCCGGCTGCGTTTCCAGCGCCAGCGTTTCATCGACCACGCCATCCAGATATTCCGGCGCGCGAAAAACGTCGATCAGGTCGATCGGCTCTGGGATATCGGCAAGCGTCGCATAGGTCTTGCGGCCGAGAATGTCCTTGCCGGCCTGCCCCGGATTGACCGGATAGACATTGTAACCCCGTTCGAGCAGGAAACGCATGACGCCATAGCTCGGCCGATCCGGCTTGGGCGATGCCCCGAGCAGCGCAATCGTGCGGGCTTCCTTCAATATCCCGGCTATATAGTCGTCGTCATAACGGTCATGGTTCATACACGGCTCTCCCGGCGGTTCTGTCCGCCTATCTGGTCGTTTGTTTGCTCTATCTAGTCTTTTGACTGCGCCATCGCCAACATGTTGCGGCGCTTCACATAGTCGCGAGGACCAACCAAGGGATGCATTCAGGAATTTGCCTCATTTGTTGCGGGAACATTCCAGCTTTGTTCGCAACACTTTAGCGGAGCCTAACAGTCTAACGAAAGATTACCGACATGGATGGATTGCCGCCGCTCTCAGTCCCCTTACAAGGATAAAAGGCCGGCAATCTCAAGCCGACAAAATTATGGTATTAAAATACCACACAATTAACCATTTGTTTTTGCTCGATTTATTTTTCGAACCCCTGGATCACCAACATTGACCGTCTGCGCGCGTCACGCTATAAGCGCGCTAGATTGCGGACCTTAACGGGCCCGCATTCTTTTTGGCGCCTGAAAGGCTGCCAATACAAGCAACAAGAAACGCCCCGGCGACCGGTTTCCGGCCTCGGGGATCAAACGAAAGAGAAAACCATGTCTACCTTCGTTCAGAAGCCTGCAGAGGTGGAGAAGAAGTGGGTGATCATCGACGCCGAAGGGCTCGTTGTCGGCCGCCTCGCCACCATCGTTGCCAACCGCCTGCGCGGCAAGCACAAGGCTACCTACACCCCGCATGTTGACGACGGCGACAACGTCATCATCATCAACGCTGAAAAGTGCGTCCTGACCGGCAAGAAGTACACCGACAAGAAGTACTACTGGCACACCGGTTACCCGGGCGGCATCAAGGAGCGCACCGCACGCGCCATCATCGAAGGCCGCTTCCCGGAGCGCGTTCTCGAGAAGGCTATCGAGCGCATGGTTCCGCGCGGCCCGCTCGGACGTCGCCAGATGAAGAACCTGCGCGTTTACGCCGGCTCGAACCATCCTCATGAAGCACAGCAGCCGGTCGTTCTCGACGTGGCTTCGCTGAACAGCAAGAACACAAGGAGCGCCTGATAATGGCTGATCTTTCCTCTTTGAAGGACCTCGCTCCGGCTGAAGGCCAGGCAGCACCGGTTCACGTCCGCAAGGTCGATGCGCAGGGCCGCTCCTACGCAACCGGCAAGCGCAAGAACGCCGTCGCCCGCGTTTGGGTCAAGGCTGGCTCCGGCAAGATCATTGTCAACGGCAAGGATTTCACCGCCTATTTCGCACGCCCGGTTCTGCAGATGATCCTGCAGCAGCCGCTGGTTTCGGCTGCCCGCAGCGGTCAGTTCGACATCATCGCGACCGTTGCCGGTGGTGGTCTTTCCGGTCAGGCCGGCGCCGTTCGTCACGGTCTGTCCAAGGCCCTCACCTACTTCGAACCGGGCCTGCGCTCGGTCCTGAAGAAGGGTGGCTTCCTGACCCGCGACAGCCGTGTTGTTGAACGTAAGAAGTACGGTAAGGCCAAGGCTCGCCGTTCCTTCCAGTTCTCCAAGCGCTAATCGCTTCGGGATTTATGCTTATCGAAAGGCGGGGCTTCGGCTCCGCCTTTTTCTTTGGGCGCTCGACAGCTTAGCAAGCGGTATAAATGAAAAAGCCGCCGCCCTCCTTTCGGAAGGCAACGGCCAGAATGACAGGCAGCAATTTGCGCGGTCAGTTGATCAACCGCACGGCGCTCGAACTCGAACTTGAACCCGGCTGACTGGAGGACGAGCCTCCTTCATAAGGCTCGATATTCCAGTTGGACGAGTTCATGATCATCGTGTTGACGACCATGTTGATGCGGCTCGTCTGGTTCGTCTTCGAATTATAAGTGACGTTGCGGTTCGGCAGATAGATGATGCCGCTCAAAGTCTCGCTCACCGATCCGTTGAAAATATACTGCTGCTTGTTCGAGTTGTTCGAGGCGCTGCTGGTTGCCTCGTACATCAGCACCCCGCCATAAGGCCCCGAGGTGGGTGCTGACGCATTGAAGGTCAGGCCGCCATTGGCGCGAATCTCGCTGTTGACGTCGGGGAAATAGAAGGTCACGCCCTCTGCATTCACCGTCGCACCGGAATTGATGATCATCCGGCCCTTGATGATGTGAAGGCCGGGCAGGAAGGTGATCTTCGGGCTGCCGTTAAAGGTCACGTCACAATGCATGCCGGGCTTCAGGGTGAAGGTCGAGCCGTTCGGCACGCCGGACGTCTCACATTTCGATGGTAGCGTCGGCTCCGCAAACCTGCCGGCGTAAGGGTCGGCGGCGGCAGCACAACCGGTCTTCAGGTTGGTGAGCGTGCCACCGTTCTTGATGTAGTTCGTGCCCTTGACGCAGAAGCGCGGCGTCTCGATCTTGGCTCCGGCATTCATGATGAAGGCCGGGTTGGAGGTGGAAAGAACATCCACTCCACAGTTCTCCGATTTCACGTTCGCACCGGAATTGATCAGCACGGCCTGAGACGTGTTGGCAAGCACGTGAATACATGCCGCCCCTTCATTAACGGTCTCCCCTCCAGATTTGCTGGTTGCCATGGCCGTCGCGGTGACAACCAGCTTGAAATTGTCGATGCCGACAATACCGAGAAAGGAATTCGGCATCGTGTAGGTATAGGTGCCGGTTACACTCCCATCGCTGTTATTGGTGACGACAAGAGGGTTTTCGCCCGTGCCGGCCGATGCAGGCATGAAACCTGCAGCAGTGGACTGGCGCTTGGCACTGTCGCTCTGACCGGCCGCGGCCAGAACGGCTGCATCGAGTTGCCCCTGGATCCTGCTTCGCTCGAAGTAGGCGGAAGATGCATCAACAGCACCGCCACCGGCCACAATCAGGACCGGCAACATGACCGCAGTGGCGATTGCAAAGTTGCCGCTACGATCGCCGCCCAATCTGCGCACACCGGTCAAGGCTACATTCAAAAACGCTAACATTATCAACACCCAACCCGAAATCATGATATGATGTCCGAATAAGCGGGAGGCTTTAAATGTGCCTGAATGAAATATTTCCGATTTTAAGCTTCACTACATTTTAACCATCAGACACGCCGGAAACCGATGAAGAGGTCTCGCTCCGATACAGAAATCGAGGCGAGCAAGGTGGCGGCTTTTGCCGCTTCCGATCCATCAAGATTTGAGATTTGCTTATCACGCCCCGATCGCCAACGTGACGGATTGCGAAACGATGAAAGAGCGATACATGTCCAGCCTGCCGGCCACTTCTTTTGCCCAACTTCCCGCCCCGCCCTATTATGTCGTCGCCTTCTCGTCCTGTCGCACCGAAGGCGACAATGGATATGGCAATATGGCCGATGCCATGGTCGAGCTTGCCAGCCAGCAACCGGGCTTTCTCGGCGTGGAGAGTGCGCGTGGCATTGACGGTTTCGGAATAACCAACTCCTATTGGAAAGACGAAGACAGTATCAGGGCATGGAAGGCCGTGGTCTCGCATGCCGCGGCCCAGAAACTGGGCAGGGAGCGCTGGTACGAGGATTACCAGGTGCGGATCGCACGGGTGGAACGGGCATACGGTTTCGAGAGATAGGATGGGGATGGCAAGCAAATCGATCGACAACGCCTTTACGGCGAAAGGTTTTCGGGGCGCTGCGACCGACCCGACCTATGCGGGCGCACTTTCCTTCATGCGGCGGCCTTATTCCAAGGATGTCGAGGGTGCCGACGCGGTAGTGCTCGGCATTCCCTTCGATGCCGCCGTCTCCAACAGGCCCGGCGCCCGTTTCGGGCCGCAGGCGATCCGTCGCGCATCGGCGATCTTCGACAATGATCCGCAATATCCCTTCGCACGCGACCTGTTCGAAGCCATGGCCGTGGTCGATTACGGTGATGTCCTGCTCGACTATGGCAATCACCAGAAGACGCCGGGACTGATCGAAGAGACGGCATCAGAGATCATCACCTCCGGTGCCTTCCTGTTGTCGCTGGGCGGCGATCATTTTGTCACCTGGCCTCTTTTGAAGGCCCATGCAGAAAAGCACGGCCCCCTCGCCCTCGTTCACTTCGATGCGCATCAGGATACGTGGGATGACGATGGTGAGCGGATCGACCACGGCTCCTTCGTCGCCCGCGCGGTGCGGGAGGGCGTGATCGATACGGCGCACTCGATCCAGATCGGCATCCGCACCCATGCGCCGGAGGATTTCGGCATCCGCATCCTGCACGGCTATGATGTGGAGGACATGGGCGCTCAGCAGATTGCAGATACGATCCTCGCCCATGTCGGCAACCGGCCGGTCTATCTTACCTTCGATATCGACTGCCTCGACCCGGCCTTTGCGCCCGGCACCGGCACGCCGGTCGCCGGCGGGCCATCCAGCGCGAAAATCCTGTCGGTTTTGCGCAAACTCGGCAGCCTCGATATCCGCGGCGCAGACGTGGTGGAGGTGGCGCCGGCCTATGACCATGCCGATATTACCGCCATTGCCGGGGCTACCGTTGCAATGTATATGCTCGGGCTCAGGGCCGAGCGTCTGTCCCGGCTTTAACAAACTGATTCAACGGGCTGGTAAAGTGATTCCGGCTCCTTCTCCAGGGCACTGATTTAACAGGATAAAGGCAATGACACCGAAGATCTTCATCGATGGCGAACACGGCACAACGGGACTGCAGATTCGCACCCGCATGGCCGGCCGCCGCGACGTCGAGCTTCTGTCTATCCCGGAAGCCGAGCGGCGCAACGCCGCCATGCGCGAAGATCTGCTTAACAACGCCGATATCGCCATCCTCTGCCTGCCGGACGATGCTTCGAAGGAAGCCGTCGGCATGCTGTCCGGCAATAACAGCGTTCGGATCATCGACACGTCGACCGCCTACCGGATCGCATCCGACTGGGCCTATGGTTTTGCCGAAATGGACAAAGCTCAGGCTGACAAGATCAAGGCCGCCCGGCATGTCGCCAACCCGGGCTGCTATCCGACCGGCGCGATCGGCCTCATCCGCCCCTTGCGCGCTGCCGGCATCCTGCCGGATGGCTATCCAGTCTCCGTCAATGCGGTCTCCGGTTACACCGGCGGTGGCAAGCAGATGATTGCACAGATGGAAGACCAGTCCCGCGAGGATTCGATTTCTGCCAACAATTTCGTCTACGGCCTGCCGCTCAAGCACAAGCATGTACCGGAAATGAAGACCCACGGCCTGCTCGACCGCGCACCGCTGTTTTCGCCTTCGGTCGGCCGCTTCGCGCAGGGCATGATCGTGCAGGTGCCGCTTTTCCTCGACGACCTTAAGGACGGCACGACGATCGAAAGCATCCATGCGGCGCTCGTTGCACATTATGCCGGCCAGGATATCGTCACCGTCGTGCCGCTTGCGGAAAGTACCAAGCTCGGCCGCGTCGATGCGGAAGAACTGGCCAATACCGATCGCATGAAGCTCTTCGTGTTCGGCACTCCGGGCGGCGCGCATGTGAACCTCGTCGCCCTGCTCGACAATCTCGGCAAGGGCGCGTCGGGTGCAGCCGTGCAGAACATGGATCTGATGCTGTCCGCCTGATGACAATTGCGGGCCCATCCCTCCCCGCAGATCTTGTGGAGCGATGGGGCATCCGGTCTTCTGAACTGATTGCGGATACGCGCACGAGCCTCGTCCATCGCGTTCTTCGACGCGATGGCTCTCGGGCGATCACCAAGCAACTGAAACCCGAAGGACTGCACGAACTCTCCGGCATCGACTTTCTCGACTGGCGTAAAGGGTGCGGCAGCGTGCTGGTTCTGGATCGCCGGAACACGGCCTGCCTGCTTGAAGACGCAGGAACGCTGATGTTGAAGGATTACAGGCTTCAGCATGGCGAGGATGCCGCCAACAACATCATTCTGTCGGTTCTGGGAGAGCTGCATTCGACATCAGTCGACGCGCCGCCTGACAGCCTCATTCCGCTGCGGTCGCATTTCCAGCCCTTGTTCGAGCGGACCTCCAGGGAAGATAAACCCGATCTTTCGGCAGCTCTTGCCTATAGTGCATCGATTGCCGATGACCTGCTCTCGTCGCAGAGCGACATCCGCCCGTTGCATGGTGACCTGCATCACGAGAATATTGTCAGCGGATCGGAGCGAGGCTGGCTTGCGATCGACCCTCAGGGACTTCTCGGCGATCCGGCCTATGATGTCGCCAATGTCTTCGGCAATCCGGACGGCGCATTTGCGGATATCATCGACCCACGGCGGATCATCCGTCTTGTCGACGTGTTTGCGCCGGCCATCGGCTGCGAGCGGGAAAAGATCCTGCGCTACGCGATCGCGCATGCAGGTCTTTCGATCTGCTGGTCTCTAGAGGGCGGCGACAGGATTTCGGGAGAAGGCAATGCGATGGAGCGCTTTGCCTTCCTGAACATTGCGAGACGACTGCTCGAAGAGCGCGCTTTCAGCCCCTGACCTCGATCGTCGCTTCCCGCTGATATTCGCCGAAGAAGGCGCGGAAATGGGCGATAGCGAAGCCGAGCACGATCAGTGCCATGCCCTGATGGGCAAGCGCCATGTCGAGCGGGACCTGAAAAACGAGCGTCAGCACGCCGATTGCGGCCTGAATACCGACAAGGATAAAAAGCAGCACGGCGCGGCGGGCATGGGTCGTTTCCGGCGCCTTCGACAGAGACACGATCATGTGCAGGAAGACGGCTGCGAGGAGAACGTAAGCGCCGCAGCGATGGACGAACTGCACCGTCTTCGGGTTTTCGAAGAGATTGATCCACCAGGGGTTCTGGATGAACAGGTCGCCCGGGATGAAGGCGCCGTCCATCATCGGCCAGGTGTTGTAGCTCAAGCCCGCATCGAGACCGGCAACAAGCGCGCCGAGATAGATCTGAAACAATACGAGAAAGGCGATCGCACCCGCCGCCCATTTCGACTTGTCCGTCGGCGGACGGTCTTTTGCGTGCGACGCCAGCCCGCGCATGATCCACACACAGGCGGCGAAGATCAGACAGGCTATGACCAAGTGAGTGGCCAAACGGTATTGCGAGACGCTGACAAGCTTGGTGAGACCGGACGAGACCATCCACCAGCCGATAAAGCCCTGAAACCCGCCCAGCGCCAGCGTGCCGAGAAGCGGCAGGCGTACCCGCTTTTCAATCCGTCCGGTCACCCAGAAGAACGCAAGCGGCAGCGCGAAAATGATGCCGATCGAGCGAGCGAGGAACCGGTGCGCCCATTCCCACCAGAAGATCGACTTGAACTCATCGACCGTCATATGGCTGTTGAGCAGCTGATATTGCGGAATACGCTGGTAGAGTTCGAACTCTTCCTGCCACTCGGCGGCATTGAGCGGCGGGATGACGCCGTGGATCGGCTTCCATTCAGTGATCGACAGGCCGCTGTCGGTCAGTCGCGTGGCGCCGCCGACAAGGACCAGACAGAAGAGCGTGAAGATGACGACACCGAGCCAGATGCGGACCGCCTTGCGGTTCCGCTCGATCCGCCCGGTTTCGCGCGTCGCTTCGATGATGATCGTATCCGTTGCCGACATGATGACGACTCCTGCCATAATGGCTTCGTTCGGGCCGCAATCGGGGGTGCGCATCGGCCCGTCTTTCAAGAGACCCGTGAGACAACGCGCCGCAGCGGCACATCGCCTTCGGTTTTACGCGTTGATTTGCCTCATGGACCCGTGCAAAACAAGCCCCAAGGCTTTGCGGCATCCGGTCGCGGCCATGGGGAGCCTGAGGAGGACGTCTGGTGCCGCGTTGGAGAAGTTTTGTCGGTACCATTCTGATCATCATCCTGGTGATCACCTACGCGCTTGCGGCAACGACGATCGCAACGCTGACGCTCGCCACCGCCCCTTGGTGGGTGCATTTCCTCTATTTCCTTCTGTCCGGGCTGCTGTGGATCCTGCCGGCGATGCTGATCATCAAGTGGATGGCCGGCCCGAGGCCGAAGCGGTAGCCGTACACCGCAGGTTAACCAGACCCGGCGCTCCCACCTCTTTCTTCAACGTCATAAACGCATTCTTCGTGCTCACCGCCCAATATATCTGCAAGTATGTGGGTGATGGATGACTGCAAGGGCAAATCAGGACGAGACGAGTGCTCCATCGGTTCTCTGCCGGACGGCGGAGAAGCCAGTGGTGCATTTCGACGAGCTCGATATTGCCTTGGTGCGCGATATTTCGCCGATCGAAGACGAATGGCGGCGTCTCGAAGGCCGGGAATGGAATTCACTCAACCAGGGCCTTGACTGGTGCCGCGCGTGGACGGCGGCGCATCAAAGTGAGCTGCTCGCCGTCACGGGCTCCATCGGCGCCCGTATTCTGTTTGTGCTGCCGCTCGAAATCGTCGCCGGCCGGCTTGGGCGCGTCGCGCGGGTTCCGGGCGGGCGTTTCAACAATCTCAATACAGGGCTTTTCGACGACGCGCTCGCCGCGCCGGATGCGAATGAGCTGCGGCGGTTCAAGGCCGATCTCGCGCGAATCCTGCGCGATGTTGCCGATCTCCTGGTAATCGACGAGGTTCCGCTTGCGTGGAAAGGCATCATGCATCCGCTGAGCGATCTGGCCTCGATCGAAAACCAGAACCATTCGTTTCAATTGTCGCTTCTCGACACGATGGAGGCAACGCTTGCGCAGATCAACGCCAAGACACGGCGCAAGAAGTATCGCGTGCAGGTACGCCGGCTGGAGGCGATCGGCGGTTTCGATTATGTGGTGGCCACTACGCCGCACGATCAGCACACGCTTCTTGAGCGATTCTTTTCCCAGAAAGGCGAAAGGCTGAAAGCTTTTGGCCTACCGGATGTGTTTGCCTCTGCCCCGACACGTGATTTCCTGCACCGGCTGCTCGATACACCGGCGCAAGGCAATCACAAGCCGCTATCCATGCATGCGATACGCCTGAAGGGAAAACATGACGGCCATATCGCGGCCGTGACCGGCCTTTCGCGCAAGGGCGGTCACGTGCTTTGCCAGTTCAGCTCCATCGACGACAGCATCGGAGCCGAGGCAAGCCCGGGGGAGCTGCTTTTCTGGCTGGCGATAGAACGCTGCATCGAAGACGGGGCGACGCTTTTCGATTTCGGCATCGGCGACCAACCTTACAAGCACAGCTGGTGCAACCAGGAAACCGTGCTGCACGATATGCTGCTGCCAATCAGCACCAAGGGCTCTGTGCTTGCTGGCCTGTATCTGGCGCAGACCGGCATAAAGACTGCGATCAAACGGAACCACAGGCTCTATGCGCTGGCCCAGCGCTGGCGTTCCCGCCGCGACGGTCAGGATTGACAGAGTTTCAAGCGGCGCTGCGGCGGCGTGATGACGGCGACTGGCTGTCGTCCGGCTGAGCCATGACGAGCAGGTTGCGGAAACCGGCATCGGCATAGGTGACGACAAGCTCGGCAATGGCATCTTCGGTAAAGCCCGGAACAGAAAGAATGATCTCCGTTCCATCGGTGCGCACGAGACGCTTCAGGCTGCCTGTATCGGCGGGACCACATTCGATCAATACAAGGTCATAGGCGTCGGAAAGCGCATCGATGATCATCGTCAGGCGATCTGCGGCACGCATCGCACGAACAGGATCGGAGATGCCCTGCGGCACGATATGGGCTTCCGATAGTCGATCAGGATGGATAGCCTCGCCGAAGGCGGTTTCTCCGCAGAGAAGATCAGTGATCCCTGGTAGCCGGTCATGCTCGGCCATCAGACGCGTCGGGCAGGCCGATCCGGTCAGATCGATAAGGATCACGTTTCGGCCGGCTTCAGCCACTGCGCGCGCCAGCATGACGCTGGCCGTCGAGCCGCCATCACCATTCGGAGATACGGCGACAGCAACAGGGACAGCGTGACGCTGGAGGTAATGAGCAACCGAGCCGATCGTGAAGCCGGTATCGACGACGGGAGCGACTTCAGTCTCGTCGGATCCGACAGGTTGCGGGCTGGCTACATTGATCTCTTTTGCCGGTGGAGCGGCAGCCGGTGCGGGCGGTAGGACGGCGGTGCGAACCTCCTCCTTCCGTTCAATCACGGCTCTCTGTTCCGCCAGCGCCGTGGTTTCGACCCGCGTTTCGCGCGAGACGATGGCGACGGGTGGCGCAGCGGCCGGCAACGGCGCTTCTGCAATCTTCTCCCGTTCCTGAACCGGCGCAGGCTCCAACGAAACCTCGCGATTGATCGGCCGGAGTGCCCGACCGCTGAACAGTTCGGAAATCATCACAATCAGGCAGCTGACGATGAGTGCAGCGAGCGTCACGACGGTGACGATCGGGATAACCTTGGGGAAATAGGGCTCGGACGGCTCAACTGCTTTCGAGACGACGCGGGCGTCGGCTGGCGAAGCATTGCCATCAAGCCGGGAAGTCGCCTCACGATAACGAGCAAGATAGGTCTCAAGCAATTGCCGCTGGGCGGCGGCCTCGCGCTCCAGCGCGCGAAGCCCCACCTCTTCCTCTCCGGCGCGAGCGGAATCTGCCTTCAACGTATCGAGCTGCGCCATCAGCTGCTGCTCGCGCAGGCGAGAAACCTCGGCCTCGCTGTCGAGGCTCGCCAGAACTTTACGGGTTTCGCTGGCAATCTGCTGTCGGATTTGCGCCAGCTGTGCCCGCAGGCCCTTGATCCGGGGATGGCCGTCGAGAAGCGATGTCGCCTGATCCGAAATCTGCGCCTGAAGATTTGTCTCAGCTTCCTTGAGCCGCTGGATGACCTGCGATCCTGCAACATCCGCGATTGTGTCGGGTGCGCGTCCCGCACCCAGCGCGGTGCGAACATTTTCCACTCTCGCCTCGGCATTGGCCCGCTCTCCGCGCACACGGGTGAGTTCGGTCGAGATATCGTTCAATTGCTGACTGGAGAAGCTGTTGGTTTCATTCGTCCGAAACAGGCCATTTCTGGATCGATATTCAGCAACCTTGCTTTCGGCCTCCCTGACCTTCTGCGTCAGATTGGCGATCTCCGGCTCGAGCCACTTGGCCGTTTCCGAATGCGTATCGAGCTTGGCGCCACTCTGGAGCTGAAGATAGACCTCTGCCATCTTGTTCGGAATGGTCGAGGCAAGGATCGGATCGTGCGAAGAGAATTCGACGCCGATGACGCGGGAATTCTCAACCGCGTAGACTTCCAGCCTCTCGCGGAATTTTTCCACGACCCGATCTTCGGGATCGAGCGCCATGGGGTCCGGCTTCAGCCCCACCATAACCAGAAGATCAGGCAGAAGTGATCGCGCCGCCGGATCGAATTCCTTGTACTGAGCAAGGTTCAAATCGCGGGCAACGCGGCGGATCAGATCGGTCGATTGCAGCAACTGGGCCTGGCTGGTGATGTTGAGACTGTCCAAAACCGGATCGTTACCGGCGGCTGCGCCCGCCCCGCCCGTAAGGTTCGGGGAGCGCGATTCGATCAGAAGTCGGGTCTCGGCTTTGTAGCTCGGCGTCATCATGCTGGTAACGACAAGAGTGGCTACGGCCGCAAAGGCAGTAACAGCAATGATCCGCCCTTTGCGCGCCCATACCGCGGCGATCACGCGGCCCAGATCGATATCCACGTCCTGGTAATTGCCGTTGGCACCCGACATCACACACTCCAGCGTCTCAATTCAGCGAATGGTAAAGGACCATGGTAACGCTGCGGTTAACGACCCCATACTTGCGAAGTTGCTTATATTGAACTCCCCCTTTACCCGCCATTAACCCTAACAGATCCATAACGAACAAAATGATACGAACAGCCGGAGCCTGAGTGGGACATGGTCGTTGCCCGACGCAGACAAGTGCAGACCCGTAAGGTGCTGGCAGCGGCGTTGGCCGTCACAGCCGCACTGCTGAGTGGCTGTGCCTCCAGCCCGCCGCCGGCAAAGGGCTTTGAAGCAGCTGCATTGCAGCCCTATCGGCTGGATAGCGGTGACCGTCTGCGCGTCACCGTGTTCGAACAGCCGGGACTGACAAACACCTACACGGTCGATCAGGCCGGCTACATCGCATTCCCGCTGGTCGGACAGGTCGCGGCCCGCGGCCAGACCCTGCCGGCGCTCGAAGGCTCTATCGCGGGCCGTCTGAAGCAGGGCTATCTGCGAGATCCCGACGTCAGCATCGAAATCGATCGCTATCGCCCCGTTTTCGTCATGGGTGAAGTCGGACGGCCGGGCCAATATTCCTACGTGCCGGGCATGACGGCGCAAAATGCGATCGCCATTGCCGGCGGGTTCACCCCGCGCGGCAACGAGCGGGACGTCGACGTGACACGCAAGGTCAATGGACAGGTGGCGACCGGCCGCACGGCAATCACCGCCCCGATCCTTGCCGGCGACACGATCTATGTCCGCGAGCGCCTGTTCTGACCCAAGATGCGACCCCTTCCCCCCTTGCGCATCCTGCATTGCTTCCGCAATCCGATAGGCGGGATCTTTCGGCATGTGCGCGATCTGGTGGAAGAGCACAGCGCCGCTGGTCATCAGATCGGCATTCTCTGCGACAGTTCTACGGGCGGCGCCTACGAGGACGCGCTGTTCGAGACCATCAGGCCGAAACTCGCCCTGGGACTGACGCGCCTACCGATGCGGCGAGCCATTTCGCCTTCGGACATGATCGCTCTTGCCAAGAGCTATCAGCATATAAAAAGTTTGCAGCCGGACATCCTGCATGGACATGGCGCCAAGGGTGGCGCAGTGGCCCGGATGATCGGCTCAGTGTTGCGGGTAAACAGGTATCGCGTAGCCCGCGTCTATTCTCCGCATGGCGGCAGCCTGCATTTTACCCGGTCATCACCGACCGGGCAGATTATCCTCAGGCTTGAGCGCCTCCAGGAGAATTTTTGCGATGCCATAGCCTTCGTCTGCGATTACGAGAGGCGGACCTACGAGGCCAAGGTGGGAACACCAAGACCACATTCGCAGGTCATTTATAACGGTATAAACGAAGCCGAATTCGCGCCCGTCTCGCTGGAGCCGCAGGCTACGGACTTTCTCTTCATCGGCATGATGCGCGACATGAAGGGGCCGGACGTGTTTATCGACGCCTTTCTGCGCACCGAACGCCGCATCGGCCGGCCTTTGACCGCAATGATGATCGGCGACGGTCCCGATGAAGACAAATACCGGGCCATGATCTCGGAGCTCGGGCTAGATCGACGCATGCAGATGTTGCCCGCCATGCCTGCTCGCAAGGCTTTTGCGCTGGCCAGAACAATCGTGGTTCCGTCCCGTGCGGAGGCGATGCCCTATATCGTGCTCGAAGCACTCGCGGCAGGCAAACCCGTTATTGCATCCAGGGTTGGCGGCATACCGGAAGTGCTGGGTGAAAGCAGCGAGGCGCTTGCCATTCCAGGTGACGCTCAGGACCTCTCCAGCATCATGACAGCCGCCGCTACACAGCCTGATTGGCGTATCCGCACCATGCCGAAACCCTCCGCCTTCAAATCAGTATTCTCCGCACAGGTGATGGCGCGCGACATGCTCGGCCTCTATCGGGATGCCCTGCAGGCCGGCAATGGAAAGCCAGCCTAAAGGCTTCCTTAGCATCTTCCTGATAAGCGATTTCTCATGATCTCTCCGTTGACAACCGGGAGACAAGGGACCGTTTCATGAGCGACTTGGGCAATCGGCCGGACCTGGACCTCGAGGCATTGCGCCGCAGCGTCGCGGAGGGCGGATCACATAACGGACCGGCAACTCCCGTCGAGCTCAATCCGTTCGCCAAACAGATAGCCGACCAGTTTAGCGACAACAATTATTCACCGACTATGCTGATCGGACAGTTTCGCCTGTTCGAATTCGTATCGCTTCTCGCGATAGGCCTGCTTGCGTGCTATTTGCAGCCGGTTCCCGCTGACAGTCATTTCCTCACTCGTTTCGTTGTAACTGCCGTTGGCGCATCGTTGACGGTGCTGTTCCTGCAGCTTGCCGATACTTATCTCATCCCATCTATCCGCGCAGCACGACGGAATGCCAGACGAGTACTCGCCGCCTGGGCGATGGGCTTCATTTTGACCTATCTCGGCATCTCGATCGCCGAGGGTGTGCTTTACCCCGTCGGCGCCGCAACGATCTGGTTCCTCTGCGGCTGCGCCTTCCTGCTAGGCGAACGCCTTCTGACCGCCTATGCGATCCGCCACTGGGCGCGCAACGGCGTGATGGAGCGCCGTGCCGTCATCGTCGGCGGCGGCGAGCCTGCGAAGCAGTTCATCCGCGCATTGGAACAGCAGCCAGACAACGACATTCGCATCTGCGGCATCTTCGATGACCGCGGCAGCGACCGTTCTCCGAGCGTCGTGGCCGGTTACCCCAAACTTGGCACATTCGCCGAACTGATCGAATTCGCGCGCCTCGCGCGCATCGACATGCTGATCATCGCCTTGCCGGCAAGCGCAGAGGCGCGAATCCTGCAGCTCCTTCGCAAACTCTGGGTGCTTCCCGTCGACATCCGGCTCGCGGCTCATGCGAACCGCCTGCGTTTCCGGCCCCGCTCCTACTCGCATGTCGGCTCGGTGCCGATGTTCGACATTTTCGACAAACCGATCCGCGACTGGGATTCCGTTGCAAAACGTTCCTTCGACATCGTTTTCACACTCATTGCTATCGTACTTCTGTGGCCGATCATGCTGGCTGCCGCGATCGCGGTCAAAACGACGTCCGAAGGACCGATATTGTTTCGGCAAAACCGGCACGGTTTCAACAACGAGACCATCAAGGTCCTCAAGTTCCGTTCCATGTATACGAACATGAGCGACCAGACGGCTGTCAAAGCGGTCACCAAGGGTGACCCGCGCGTTACCCCGGTGGGACGCTTCCTGCGCAAATCATCGATCGATGAACTGCCGCAGCTCTTCAACGTGCTGAAGGGCGAACTTTCCCTGGTCGGCCCGCGTCCTCACGCCGTTCACGCTCAAACGGGCGAACGCAAATATGTCGATGTCATCGAAAGCTATTTCGCCCGACACAGGGTCAAGCCCGGCGTCACCGGATGGGCACAGGTCAAGGGCCTGCGCGGCGAACTCGATTCGGATGAAAAAATCCGAGCCCGTACCGAGCATGACCTGGACTATATTGAGAACTGGTCATTGCTCTTTGATCTGAAAATCCTGTTTCTGACCCCGATCAGCCTGTTCAACACGGACAACGCGTATTGAGTACGGCGAATTTCGAAACCCGGGCCCAGCGCCTTTCCGCAGCACAGATTGCCCGGCTTCTCGGGGCCTGCCTGCTGGCGTTCGGTGTCTTCCTGTCGGGTTTTGTCATCTCGGAACCTGCCCCATACGAACTCGTCATGGTGATTCAGATCGCCATCTGGTTCCTGCTTGGCCTGCGCATTTCGCGCACTATCTGCCTTCTGCTTGCGCTGCTTATGGTCTTCAATATTGGCGGCATGTTCTCCATCACCGTCATGAAGGATATGAGCGGCGCGCCGATGTATATCGCCGTCTCGATTTTTCTTGCGTTAAGTTCGGTCTTCTATGCCGCGATCATCGAGGATGATCCGGGCAGATTCGAACTGATCTTTCGGGTCTGGGTGGTGGCGGCGATCATCACGGCGCTTCTCGGTATCCTCGGCTATTTCAACGCCTTTCCGGGCGCCCATGTTTTTACCCGCTACGATCGCGCCATGGGTGCGTTTCAGGATCCGAACGTGTTCGGGCCTTATCTCATCGCCCCGATCCTCTACATGCTCTACCGGCTGCTGACAGGTCGCATCATGGAAGCGCCGTTTCTGATCGCCGGCATACTGGTATTGGTCATCGGCGTATTCCTTTCGTTTTCCCGTGCAGCCTGGGGGTTACTGCTTTTCAGCGGCATTGCGCTTGTCGTTGCAATGCTTTTGAAAGAGCGGACAACCGCATTCCGGCTGAAGATCCTGATCATCTCAGCCATTGCAGCGCTGGCGCTCATTCTTGCCCTGGTCATCGCGCTTCAGATTCCCCAGATCTCAGACCTTTTCACCAACCGTGCCAAGCTGGTGCAGTCATACGACGGAGCAAGGTTCGGCCGTTTCGAACGGCACCGGATCGGCTTCCTGATGGCTATGGAGCGGCCCTTCGGGCTGGGCCCAATGGCATTCGGCAAGATCTATGGCGAGGACGAGCATAATATCTGGCTTAAATCACTCACGACCTACGGCTGGCTGGGTGCGGTGACCTACCAGATCATGATCTGGTCCACGATCTGGATGGGTTTCCGTTATCTCCTGCGGGAGCGACCATGGCAGCCCTATCTGATGATCTGCTGGGTCATGATCCTTGGCCATTCGCTCATCGGCAACGTCATCGACACCGACCACTGGCGACACTTCTATCTGCTTCTCGGCCTCCTGTGGGGCTGCTACGCGCTCGAGCATAAACATATGCGGCGGCAACGCGCCATAGACGCTACGGCAGGTGCTGCAGGCGCTTGACTTCGGCCGGAGTCATTCCAATTCATAAGCATGATTACCACATCGCAATTGCGCGCAGCCCGCGCCATGATCGGGCTTTCGATCGAAGAGCTTGCCAAGGCGGCCGGCGTCTCCGGCAACAGCATTCGTGATGCCGAGGCTTCAACAGGCAATGCCGAGCCGGAGCTTTCAAGAAAACTGAAGCGGGTGCTTGAATCCCGCGGCATCATCTTTGTTTCCGCCGGTCAGCAGGACGCATCCGGTCCCGGCGTCCGCCTGCATCACCAGCCAATAGACGAAGGCATCAGACCCCAGAATCTGAATTCGACCAATGACGACTAGATTCCATAAATTTTCTGGAACCATTTGAGTTGAAACGCGTTTCTCCGCCGAAATCTACATCGGGGACATGCATGACACGCAGCAACAACCTTTATCTCATCATCGGCGCACTGATCGTCGTGGTCGCTGGCCTTAGTTTCTATCTATTCCGCGAAGAAACAAAGCCTGAAGGCGTATCAATCAGCATCGGGGAGAATGGCGTGAAAGTTGAAGGACAATAAAGGTAAAATTGCGTATATAAACTTAACTACATAAGCGCATTCTTTATTTCACATTACCTTTGGCAAAGTCGCTGAACACGAAGAGGGGTTCACATGACATCGCATCTCAGCACTGCTGACATCGAGGAAAAAGGTTTGAGGAAAGTATGGAGCGTCGCCGATTTTTCGCGCCGCTACCGCCTCGATACCGAAGAGGAAGCAAGACTTCTGAAGCTTCTTGGGCCTTTCGCCACCCAGCAGGAACTGCTGATGAACGCCAGCCGGGCTCCTCGCTTCAGATAACACCAGGCAAAACATAGCGAAGCACTCATTGATTGAGTGCTTCCTGTCCTGCGTTTGATTATTTCCCTATACTTAAAAGCAAACTCTCACCGCGGCGGAACTTTTTGATCCACCAGCGGGTTACTTCTCCGTGGATTTATAACTTATGCGCGACGTCACGACTTACGCGCGGAGGAGAAGAGATGTTCAAGATGGTTTCAAAATTCGGACTTGCGGCGGCCCTGTCTGTGGCCACGTGCTCGGTCTTTGCCATGCCGGCCGCGGCACAGGATATGGAGCTTCGCATCGGACCGGATGGGGTACGCCCGGTTATACGGGACCGCGACCGGGATCGTTACGGCGATCGCGACCGGGACCGGGACCGCGGCTGCAGCCCCGGCGAGGCACGTGCCGCGGCACGTGACGAAGGGCTTCGTCGCCCCGAGGTGGTTCGCGTGACATCCCGTAGCGTGACCGTTGAAGGCATGACGCGAAGCGGTCCGGATCGCATCACCTTCGCAAATCGGCGCGGTTGCCCAATCATCTGATTGGGATGCTTTTTCCAAAATTAATCTAGTCCTGCCCTACCTTGCGCGTGCGGCAGGACTTTTTCGTCGGATCATGTGCAACCAGCATCAAGACCGGGATTTTTCGCTTGCGCCAGCAATGTCATGCCAGTATGGAAGTCTTGCTCTCGAAGCAGGTCGGAATGTAGCGCAGCCCGGTAGCGCACTTGACTGGGGGTCAAGGGGTCGTGGGTTCGAATCCCGCCATTCCGACCAATTATCCCCCATCTAAAATCAGTTGGATTTTTCTCTCTTGCGCTTCGCACGATGGCATCGTCGAAGGGCAGGCTCTTGCGTTTTCCGCCTACCTCAACAACAGCTCCTCCCGGTAAATCGCAACTCCCCTTTTTTCAACCCGATAAAAAATGCCGCCCCGTTGGACGGAGCGGCATCGGTAATCGCGGAAAGATCGAGCACCTTAACGATAGGGCGAGTAGCACTGCTGGCGGGGACCATTATAGGGCTGGAAAGTGTTGTCATATGTTCGATATGAACGATAGCGAGCATAGCACCAGTTCACATGGCTGTTGCCGCCGACATAACGGCGCTCCGGCGGAGCGTAGCGAGGCGCGGCCAGTGCGCCGCCGATGATAGCACCGGCAGCAAGCCCGCCAATGATCGCACCTGTATTAGAGCCGCCGTGATGACGATGGTGACGCCAGCGACGGTCACTGTAATACCGGCGATCATCACGCCAGCGACGCTCGTCACGCCAGCGGCGATCGGAATAACGTGGTCCATAACGTCGCCAGTCATGACGGCCTTCACGCCATTGAACCTTCTCAACCTGCTGTGAGGCTTGAACCGAAGGGGCGCGTACCATCGGAAATGCATTGGCCGGTACGACGCCGGTCAATGCGGTAACGGCGGACACCAGGATAATTGCAAGTTTCTTCTTCATTTCATTCTCCTCGGAATGTCTCCCTGAGGTAAATGATCTGATTTGCGTGCTGAACCAGAGGTGAACAGTAAAATTCGGGTGATCACATATAGTTGTGGTGACCGGCGTTGATTGTTTCAGCGTACCTGGTCCAGTAACCGCTTACATTCCAGGAGATCGAACAGCGCTTCCTGCAGCAATGCGCGATCTTCCTTGCCCACACTCGATTTTCCGATCGACACTTCCGGAGTGCCGTCGTCCCCAGATGAACCGAAGCCGAAAAAGCGGCCGCTGGGCTTGACCTTGGGCCGTCCCAGAACCTGATCTTCCTCGGTTGCTCCAACCTTCGGCTCGGCGTGCTTCTCGCTGCTTGAGGCAATAATGGCGTCCATGGTGGCAACATCGCCCGAGGCGATGGCCGCAACGAACTTGTTGCCATTCGTCTTCAGAAGCTTCTGCACGCCCTTGATCGTATAACCGTGATCGTAGAGCAGATGACGGATGCCTTTCAGTAGCTCGACGTCCTCAGGCCGGTAATAACGACGACCACCGCCACGCTTCATTGGCTTGATCTGCGTGAAACGGGTTTCCCAGAAGCGCAAAACGTGCTGCGGCAGATCGAGATCATCTGCGACTTCGCTGATCGTGCGGAATGCATCCGGGCTCTTGTCCACGCTCAAACCTCCAAACAGCGGCCGTGAAGCCGACCCAAGCCACGCCACCTCGCTTCAGATCTGACGCGAGAACAACCGGGTGACGATTCATAATCCTGGTATCGCATGCCGATTCCGGCTTTCGTGACGATGCGACAGACTACGCTCGGATTCCCACTTATCTCAATGGGTTGAGAGCAAGGATTCAAGCATGTTCACAGGAATGAGATAAAACAGGAGCTTATGCAGAGCGTTTCCGCTTCTCTTCAAAACGCTAAATCGCTCTATCTCTTTATCTTGACGCAATTCCGGACGGAAAACCCGTGCCTAGTTTGGCTTCAATTGCTTCAAGCTCAGGCGACCGGAGCCGCAGACTTCTGCTTGGCCTTGCGGCTGGTATGGGACTTCAAGATCCGTTGCTTCAGGACATTGGAAGCCTTGAAGGTCATGACCCGGCGCGGAGAAATCGGCACTTCCTCACCGGTTTTCGGGTTACGTCCGATACGCTCGTTTTTCGAGCGGACCTGGAAGGTCGCGAAGGAGGAAAGCTTTACGACCTCGCCGCGAATGATCGCGTTGCAGATCTCATCAATTACTGTCTCTACGAGCTCCGCCGACTCAGTCCGGGAGAGCCCAACCTTGCGAAATACCGATTCCGCCAAGTCTGCACGCGTCACTGTCTTTCCGGCCATGATCCCCGCCCAGTTTGCAAATTGATCTCGTCAAAGCCACACAAGACTATTTTGCTTGGCGATCAGGGTCAAGCACCTGTCGCCAATCAGTTATTTGTTCCGGAAGGCCGTGGCATTCCTACCAGCGAACGAGAACAGAACCCCAAGTAAATCCACCGCCCATCGCCTCGAGCATCACCAGATCGCCCTTTTTTATCCGGCCGTCCGAAAGCGCTACTGAAAGTGCGAGCGGGATCGATGCAGCGGACGTGTTTCCATGAAGATCCACAGTCACGACAACCTTCTCTGGCGGAATGCCGAGCTTTTTGGCAGACGCATCAATGATACGGCGGTTGGCCTGGTGCGGGACAAGCCAGTCGATATCCTCGGCTGTTGTTCCAGTCGCTTCGAACGCGCCTTCGATAACGTCCGTGATCATGCCGACAGCGTGCTTGAAGACCTCGCGGCCTTCCATGCGCAGGTGGCCAACCGTTCCGGTCGAGGACGGCCCACCGTCGACATAGAGTTTTTCCTTGTGGGAGCCATCAGAGCGCAGCTTGGCCGTCAGGATGCCACGATCACTCATGGTCCCCTCGCCTTCCTGGGCCTCGAGCACGAGTGCGCCCGCACCGTCGCCGAACAGAACGCAAGTCGTGCGATCTTTCCAATCGAGGATACGCGAGAAGGTCTCAGCGCCGATTACCAGCGCTCGGCGTGCCATGCCGCCGCGAATATGCAGATCGGCCGTCGCCATCGCATAGACAAAACCGGTGCAGACGGCCTGCATGTCGAAGGCATAACCGTGTTCCATACCGAGACGGCGCTGGATGTCGACAGCCGTTGCCGGGAACGTGTTGTCCGGCGTCGAGGTCGCAACCAGGATGAGATCGATGTCGTCCGTTGTCAGGCCGGCATTGTCGAGTGCTGCGCGTGCAGCCTGCTCTCCGAGCGAGGCCGTGGTTTCGCCTTCGCCGGCGATATAACGCTGCGTGATGCCCGTGCGCTGGACGATCCATTCGTCGGTCGTATCGACGATGTCTTCCAACTGACGATTGGTCACTACCCGTTTCGGGAGCGCTGCCCCATAGCCGCGAACTACTGATCGGATCATTCTCAATCACATCCTGTCGTCATGCAGCTTCAGGACCAGCCGGAGGCTGATGCTTGGCATGATAAAGTGTCAAATCCTGCGCGATCTTCGCGTTCAGGTCGTTGCGCGCCATGTCATAAGCGACATCGATCGCCGCGGCAAAGCCATCGGCAGTAGTGCCGCCATGGCTTTTGATAACGATGCCGTTAAGGCCAAGGAATACGCCGCCGTTGACCTTGTTCGGATCCATCTTCTCACGCAGCCGGTCAAACGCGGGTTTAGCCAAAAGATAGCCGATCTTGGCAAGTAATGTGCGGGACATCGATTCGCGAAGCAGCGTCGCGATCTGCTTGGCAGTGCCTTCAGCCGTCTTCAGCGCGATATTGCCGGTGAAACCTTCAGTGACGACCACGTCGACCGTACCCTTGCCGATATCGTTTCCTTCGACAAATCCGTGGTAGGCGATCGTCGGAAGGTTAGCCTCGCGCAGTAACCGGCCGGCTTCCTTGACTTCTTCCTGTCCCTTCACCTCTTCAACGCCGACATTGAGAAGGCCAACCGTCGGGCGGTCGATCTCGAACAGGGCGCGCGCCATCGCTCCGCCCATCAAGGCAAAATCGAGAAGCTGCTGGCTATCAGCACCAATCGTCGCCCCAATATCCAAAACAATGCTTTCGCCTTTGAGGGTTGGCCAGATGCCGGCGATTGCCGGGCGCTCGATATTGGCCATCGTCCTCAGACAGAACTTGGCCATGGCCATCAGGGCGCCGGTGTTTCCAGCAGAAACGCAGACATCTGCCTCTCCGAGTTTCACCGCCTCGATGGAGCGCCACATGGATGAAACGTAACGGCCGCGCCGCAGAGCTGCGCTCGGTTTTTCGTCCATGGAGACGGCGACTTCGCACTCGTGAAAAATCGAGCGGTCGCGCAGTTTCGGGTACTTGGCCAGCAACGGCTCGCATTCGCCCTTCAACCCATAGATGATGAAGGTCGCCTCGGGGTGCCGTTCGAGAGCCTTTGCAGTACCGGGTATGACAACCTCGGGACCGAAATCACCCCCCATGGCATCCACAGAAATTCTGATCACGCGTATCTGATCCTTATCTTCGACCGAACGGACCGGCCATTAAACCCGTCCAGCGGTCGTCGCCGGCGTTCCGGCCATGCTCATGCTTGGCCCTGTCGGCGAAATCGTGGCCAAAATATAGTTTTCGCCGCCGCTTACAACAGGCCTAGTCTTTTTTCCAGTCCTTGAGCGCCGCGAACGGGTTCGGCCGATCGCTCTTGGCATCAGCCGTGCTCTCGATATGGTCCGAAAACTCGACGCCCTGCTTGCGCGGATAGGGATCGATCGCCAGTGCCGCAAACTCGGTGATCGCCTCGCCGATATCGATAGTGTCTCCGGCGAATTCCTCAGGAAGATCGGGACCGTCCGGATCAAGCACCATCTCGGCCGCGTCCTTGGCGACGACGCGAGCGAGCTTGGATCCCTCGGGAACGAATATCTGCTCGAAATCTTCGTTGATGCGTGATTCGACCGGCTCCAGCGTCAGCACGCAGGCCTGGACGATCTCGGCTTCGACGCGCCCCTTGACGCGCACGCCGTCCTTTTTCCAGCGCGACAGATAGACTTCCGCCTGCAGCGACTTCACCTCCAGAACCTGCCATATCTCGGCGAGGTCCTTGCGCTCACGGTCATCGGCAGACACCTTGACTGTAACGGCATTGGCCGAAATGTTTCCGACTTTGACCGGATAGGAGAATGGCGGCTTTCCCGCCGAATTGTTGTCGTTTTTCATCTTTCCTCACTTTCCCGTTTCAGCCGGCCAAGGGCTGCGGGATAACCGCGTTGCCGCGAGCGATATCGTCTTCCGGCGTTACAGCGAGATGCCGCTCCGCCTCGGCCATCCATGCGGCCAGCCGCGCCATATCAGGCGCAGACTGGTTTTCCGGATATATGTTGCGGGCAAGGCCTTTCGCCAGCTCTCCAAGATCGCCCGCATCGAGCGCCTTGGCATAGGTCTCCAGCCGCCCGTAAAACATGCCGGCGAGTTTCTTCATGCGTTTAGGAACGCCCTGATCACCGATCCCGAGCTCGCGGATCGAATGGTCGAGATCCTGGAAAAACGCATCCACAATTTCCTGTGCCAGTTCCTGCCCGCTGGTCGGAGACTTCGCGGTCCGGCGAAAAAACAGGATCATTGTGATCGACAGCATTTCGTAGCGGCCCATGACCGTGTCGGGCACACCAAGATCGGTGTAGAACACAGGCGTGCGGGCAGCCGAGGTAAGGGCAGCATATTGCCGGTCGACAATGACCCGATTGTGTTTTTTCTTTTTGAACAGCCCGAAGATCATCGATAAGTCCCGCGAATGTCCGGGCCCAATGTTGCATGGAGACGAAAGCTGGTTTACCGAAGCAGGCGCGAATTGCAATGCCGTTCGGCCGGGGCCGCAGACGGGATGCGTTCGATCCGTAAAAGGTTTGGCATTGCAGGGTTCTCTTCCCCGGAATAGCCACAATGGTGATGAACAGCAGAAGTCCGGTCTCAAGCGCCGGTCTCGTTTACCTGGGGGATCCCGTTGAAGAAGCGGACTGTCGAGTACGGTATGAATTTTCTGAATAAAACTGCCATCAGCCTTGTGCTTGTCGCTTCTGTCACCGCCGCTGGCTGCACGTCGATGGATATCGGCGACACCATGTATAACGGCTACGTGATCGACCAGAAGTCGCTTGCCCTGATCCCGGAAGGTTCGAGCCGCGAACAGGTGCTGCTGACAATGGGCACGCCATCGACAACGGCAACCTTCGATTCGGAAGTGCTCTATTACATTTCACAGAAGCGCGAGCGCGCCGCCGCCTTCATGAAGCCGAAGCTGGTCGAGCAGTCGGTTCTCGCCATCTACCTCAACAAGGAAGGCGTTGTCGCGCGCAAGGCGAACTACACGCTCCAGGACGGCAAGGTATTCGACACGATCTCGCGCACCACGCCAACCGGCGGTCGCGACCTGACCTTCCTGCAGCAAATCCTCTCCGGCGGCTCCGGCCCCGGTGCGGGTGCGGCGGCAATGCGCAGCCTGCTCAGCAACTAAACAATCATCGAATGCACAGAAGCCCGCGGATCGCTCCGCGGGCTTCTTTCATTTGAAGAGGTGGCAGGCAGTTCAGCCAGCGAGGATCGCCAGCAGCAGCAAGGCCACTATATTGGTGATCTTGATGGCCGGGTTGACCGCCGGGCCTGCCGTATCCTTGTAGGGATCGCCGACCGTATCACCGGTGACCGAGGCCTTGTGAGCATCGGAACCTTTCAGGTGACGCTGGCCGTCCTTGTCGACGAAACCGTCCTCAAAACTCTTCTTGGCATTGTCCCATGCGCCGCCGCCAGACGTCATCGAGATGGCGACGAAGAGGCCGTTGACGATCACGCCGAGAAGCGAGGCTCCGAGTGCCGCAAAGGCAGACGCCTTGTCGCCCCCGGAGATCAGCAGAACGCCGAAATAGACGACGATAGGGGCGAGGACCGGAAGCAGCGACGGAATAATCATTTCGCGGATAGCGGCACGCGTCAGAATATCGACCGCACGACCGTAGTCCGGCCGATCGGTCCCCTGCATGATACCCGGCTTCTCGCGGAACTGACGGCGAACCTCTTCGACGATCGAGCTTGCTGCCTTGCCCACGGCGGTCATGGCAATACCGCCGAACAGGTAGGGAATAAGACCACCGAAGATCAGACCAGCGACGACGTAAGGATTGGCAAGGCTGAACGAGATCGGCCCTACCCCTTCGAAGTACGGATATTGCTGCGGATTGGCGGCAAAATACTGCAGGTCGTTGGAGTATGCGGCAAACAATACGAGTGCACCAAGACCGGCGGAACCGATGGCGTAGCCCTTGGTGACCGCCTTGGTGGTGTTGCCGACGGCATCGAGCGCGTCGGTCGACTTGCGAACTTCCGGCGGCAAATGAGACATTTCGGCGATACCGCCGGCATTGTCCGTGACCGGCCCGAAGGCGTCGAGCGCGACGATCATGCCGGCAAGGCCGAGCATGGCGGTCACGGCAATACCCGTGCCGAAGAGACCACCCAGCTGATAGGTGGCAATGATGCCGCCGACGATGACGATTGCCGGAAGCGCCGTCGATTCGAGTGAGACGGCGAGACCCTGGATGACGTTTGTACCGTGACCGGTGACCGACGCCTGGGCAATCGAATTGACCGGGCGTTTGTTGGTGCCGGTATAGTATTCGGTGATAACGACGATCAAAGCCGTGACGACGAGACCGACAAGACCGCAGACGAAAAGGCTGGTGCCGGTGATTTCCTTGCCGGCAACGGTGCCGATCACACCCCAGCCGACCGTCATCGACGTGGCGATGGCAAGGCCAAAAATGGACAGGACTCCGGTTGCGATCAGGCCCTTGTAGAGAGCCCCCATGATCGAGCCGTTGCTGCCGAGCTTGACGAAGAAGGTGCCGATGATCGACGTGACGATGCAGACGCCGCAGATGGCCAGCGGATAGAGCATCGCCGATTCGAGCACCGGAGCGCCGGCAAAGAAGATCGCGGCAAGCACCATGGTCGCAACGACCGACACCGCATAGGTCTCGAACAGGTCGGCCGCCATGCCGGCGCAATCGCCGACATTGTCGCCGACGTTATCGGCAATCGTTGCCGGGTTGCGCGGATCGTCTTCGGGAATGCCGGCCTCGACCTTGCCCACAAGGTCGCCACCGACATCGGCACCCTTGGTGAAGATACCGCCGCCGAGACGAGCGAAGATCGAGATGAGCGAAGCGCCGAAGCCGAGCGCGACAAGCGCGTCAACGACCTCACGAGAGCTGCTTGCGTGGCCGAGGCCTGCGGTCAGCACCCAGTAATAAATGGAGACACCGAGAAGTGCGAGACCGGCAACCAGCATGCCGGTGATCGCCCCCGATTTGAAGGCGATATCTAGCCCCGCGGCAAGGCTGTGCGAAGACGCTTGCGCCGTACGAACATTGGCCCGGACGGAAACATGCATGCCAATAAAACCTGCAGCGCCGGACAGTACCGCGCCGATTATAAAGCCCAAGGCAGCCGTGCCGGACAGAAGCAGCCATGCAAGTATGGCAACGACGACGCCGACTGCGGCAATCGTCATGTACTGGCGCGTCAGATAGGCTTGAGCCCCCTCACGGATATAGCCAGCAATTTCCTGCATGCGTTCATTGCCCTGGTCGGCGGCCATTACGGAACGCGTCGCCCACACGGCATAGATGATCGACAGCAGACCGCAGACGATCACACCCAAAATGACTGTCATACTATTTTCCTCTCCCTGATCGCCGGGACGAAAAATCCCGGCTGCGCATTTCCCTGCGGATGCTCTCCCCTCCCAAGGAAGCGTTTCCGCCATGCGAAGCGAGATTGCGGTGGAGATGAAATGACGTCAAGCCCTGCGGGGACAAGGGCTCAAATGGACGCAGGTTGTAATATGAGTTAATACTCGCCTTACAGCGACTTCGCCGAAGAGCGCCTGAACAGCAGGGCGGCGATCAAAAGAAGGCAGATCACCGCAACCGGCCAGATCACCATATTGATGAAAGACCAACCCCAGGTGACGAAGACCTTGCCTGAGGAGAATGACGACAATGCCACCGTGCCGAACAGCACGATATCGTGAAACCCCTGAACCTTGTCGGCTTCATGCGGCCGGTAGCTGGATGCGACAATCGCGGTCGACCCGATGAAGCCGAAATTCCAGCCGATGCCGAGCAGGACAAGCGCGCCCCAGAAATTCCAGAGCTCGATGCCGAGATGCGCGACGACGGCGCAGCCCATCATCACGAAAATGCCGATTGCAACGACCTTTTCGGCACCGAAGCGGGAGATCAGCGAGCCGGTGATGAAACTCGGGCCGAACATGGCAAGCACATGCCACTGGATGCCAAGGGTCGCCATTTCGGGCGGGAAACCGCAACCGATCACCATGGCAAGCGGCGCCCCAGTCATGACGAAGGTCATCAGGGCATAGATGCAGATGCCGCAGATCATGCCGGTTAGAAAGCGCTGCGTCAGAACGATCTCTTTCAGCGGCCGTGCCGGCTCAGAGCTTTGGGGGGCCGTCTTCGTCTGCGGAAGCTTCAGAAAGGAGAATATGCCGATCCCCGCGAGGCAGAGCGGAATGAGCGCGATGAAGGCTCCCGCAAAGGTCACCGGGGCAAACAAGTCCTTCGCCCAGATGACGATCTGGGGGCCGAGAACCGCCGAGACGATGCCCGCGCCGAGAATCCAGGAAATCGCCTTGGGCTTGTAGGAGGACGGCGAAGCATCTGCGGCGGCAAAGCGGATTTTTTGCGTGAAGCCGGAGGACGTGCCGATGAACAGAAGCGCCAGGGCGAAGAGCCAGAAGCTCTCGCGAAAAAGTGCGATCGCGGCGAAAGCACCGCCGGCAGCCCCGATCAGGCAACCGGCCATGAAGGCTTCACGGCGACCGAGAAAGCGCGACAGAATGGCGATGACGACTGCGCCGCAGGCCGTTCCGACATTGAAGGCGGTGATGGGGGCCGTGGCGAGAGACTTATCGTCGCCGAGCAACTGATATCCGGCAAGCGAGCCGATTGCGATCGAAAGAGGCGCTGCGGATCCAAGGATTGCCTGGCTTACCGCAAGTAATGCGACGTTGCGGCGGGCGGCGCGCATTTGCGTCTGAAGGCCGTCCACCACACCGTCCATGTCTGCCTACCTGTTACTTCTTGTCGCCACGAACCTGTTTGGCAATCCGATCGAGAACCGCATTGACGATGCGCGGCTCGTCCTCCTCGAAGAAGGCGCGTGCGATCTCGACATATTCGGTAACAATGACCGGAACCGGGACGTCCTTGCGCTCGAGGATTTCGAACGTGCCGGCACGTAAGATGGCGCGGAGCGTCGAATCGAGACGCGAGAGCGGCCAGTCTTCCTGCAGCGAGGAGCGCACGATCGGGTCGATCTTGGTCTGGTCACGCACGACGCCGGAGACGATCGAGCGGAACCAGGACGGATCGGCCTTAAGATAGGTGTCGCCGTCGAGTTCCTGGCCCAGGCGATGGGCCTCATATTCAGCCACGACCTCAAGCACCCCCGTACCACCGATATCCATCTGGTAGAGCGCCTGCACGGCTGCGAGGCGGGCTGCACCGCGCTGGTTGACCGGCTTGATCTGTTTTTCTTCGTTAGACATCAGCGTGCACCGTTCAGCTTTTCGCGCACGGCGATCATTGTCAGTGCCGCACGGGCTGCGAAGCCGCCCTTGTCCTTGTCCGAACGGCGCACACGCGCCCAGGCCTGATCGTCGTTCTCAACGGTCATGATGCCGTTGCCGATGGCAAGCGATTCCGAGACGGCAAGATCCATCAATGCGCGCGAGGATTCATTGGAAACGATATCGAAGTGATAGGTCTCGCCGCGGATGACCATGCCGAGGGCGACGAAACCGTCATATTCGGTGCCGCCGTTTTCGGAAGCGTCGAGCGCCATGGCGATCGTCGGCGGAATTTCCAGCGCACCGGGAACGGTAATTACATCGTAGGTCGCTCCCGCCTCCTTGAGTGCCGAAGTTGCACCGTCAAGCAGGGCATCGGCCATATCATCATAGAAGCGAGCCTCTACGATCAGGATGTGTGAAGCGGTTTCGAGCGACATGGATCACCTTAAGATACGTGTATTCGGTCCGGCAAGTGGCGGACTTCTAGCATGGGCGCGGTCAAAACACGCCCGGAGGCGCTTGGCAAGCGATTTTGCGGGAACGAGGCCTGCATGCCGGGAATAGGATCGTCTCAAGACGCGCCACAATACTTAATCAATCCCGGTTCGGATCATCTCCATAGCCAGTAATTAATTATCTGTTAAACTAAGCAGACAAAGCGTATCACTCTTGCCACCTTCGTTTTATTAGAGATCTATTATTCGACGCAGAGATGCAGGTGGATAATGGAAAAGCACCGCTTCCAAATGGATGAGATGGACGACCTGCTGCTGAACATATCAATGGCCCGTGGTCTTGAAGAAATCATGACCGTGGTCAGGCAATCCGCGCGCCGCCTGATCGGCGCCGATGGTCTCGCATTCATCCTGCGCGACAAGGACGATTGCTATTATGTCGATGAAGACGCCATCAAGCCGCTGTGGAAAGGACAACGTTTTCCTATGGAGGCGTGCATTTCCGGCTGGGCAATGCAGCATTCCGAAGTGGTCGTCATAGACGACATCACCAAGGACCCTCGTGTTCCGCAGGATGCCTATCGCCCGACTTTCGTCAAAAGCCTCGCCATGGTGCCATTGAGGCCAGGCGATCCGTTTGGCGCGATTGGAGCCTACTGGTCAACCGTCGGCACGCCACCGGACGACAGCGTCTACAGCTTGCAGCGTATTGCCAATACGGCGGCGGTGGCGATGGCCAATGTGGCACTGACCAATTCGCTTGCCGAAGCGCGGGATGAGGCGGCACGCGCCCGCGACGCGATGATCCTAGCCATGGCATCACTTGCCGAAACACGCGACCACGAGACGGGCGACCATATCCGTCGCACGCAACATTATGTCCGCGTGCTTGCCGAGGCACTCAACCGGCGCGAACCGGAAACGACGGGACTCGACGAAGAATTTGTCGACCTGCTCTATAAGTCGGCTCCGCTCCACGATATCGGCAAGGTCGGCATTCCTGACCGCATCCTGCAGAAGCCGGGGCGGCTCAACCGGGCGGAATACGACATCATGAAGACCCATGCCGATCTCGGGCGCACGGCGATCGCCACCGCCGAGCGTTATATCGGATCGAGCAATCCGTTTCTCAGCCTCGCCAAGGAAATTGCCCACTGCCACCATGAGAAATGGGATGGCACGGGCTATCCGCGCGGTTTGAAGGGAGAAGACATTCCGCTTGCCGGCCGGATCATGGCCGTCGCAGACGTCTATGATGCGCTGGTATCGGAACGGGTCTACAAACCCGCGATGAGCCATAACGAAGCCGTCGACATCATCACCGGCGAAAGCGGCAAGCATTTCGATCCGGCTGTCGTCGCGGCATTCGACGAGGTGGCTCCGCAGTTTGCGGAAATCCACCGCCAGTTTTCACAGCCGATCTGACGCTGAAAGACCTCAGGCCTTGGCAGGAAATTCCGCCAGACGGGCTGCATATCGCGCCATCGTGTCCACTTCGAAATTGATGAAATCGCCCGGCTTGCGGTCACCCCAGGTGGTCACAGCCAGCGTGTGGCGGATCAGCAAGATATCGAAATCGGTACCGTTAACGGCATTGACGGTGAGCGACGTGCCATCAAGCGCAACCGAGCCCTTGGGCGCAACAAAACGAGCGAGATCTTCAGGCGCACGCAGGGTGATGCGAACCGCCTCGCCTTCCGCCTCGACCGCCAGAATTTCAGCCTTGCCATCGACATGACCGGACACGATGTGACCGCCAAGTTCGTCACCGATTTTCAGCGCCCGTTCGAGATTGATCCGCGTACCCTTGGTCCACGATGCGATCGTCGTCAGGCGCAGCGCCTCTTCCCAGGCTTCTACTTCGAACCAGCGCTCGTTGCTGCCGTCTTCGGGAAGCGTGGTCACGGTCAGGCAGACACCGCCATGGGCAATCGAAGCGCCCATATCGATCGTCTTCGGGTCGTAATTGGTGGCGATGCGCAGCTTCACGCCTTCATCCAGAGCAGTCAGTTCGGAAACCGTGCCGATATCGGTGACAATACCCGTAAACATCAAAGGCCTCTTTCATATTCGAAGCTGCGGTCTGCGCCGAAACACTCCTGCCGCACGCACTGAAATCCTGCTGGAATATCGGAAGGCGTTGCCGGTGATTCAATCCCACCTGCACCGACAACCAGCTCGGACTGGGCAAGCACGAGACGATCGACCAATCCGGCCTCAAGGAAGCTGCGGCCGACACGGGCTCCGCCCTCGACCATCAACGAAGAAATTCCGCGCGTGGCGAGATTGGCCAGAAGGTCACGCAAGCTGCTTGCCTGCAGAACTTCGACGCCTGCAGACATCAGGGCGCGCAGGCGTTCTTCATTGGATGGATGCGTTTCGCAGAAGGGATCCGTGACAGCAACGACCGGGACGGTACCGGTCGATTTCACCAGCTTGGATGTCAGCGGCAGTTCCAGACGACGATCGAGAACGATCCTCAATGGCGAGCGGCTTTCCAGTCCCGGCAGGCGAACCGTCAGTTCCGGATCGTCTACCAGTGCCGTGCCGATGCCGACGAGAATGGCATCGTTTTCGGCGCGCATCATATGCACCTGGGCGCGCGACTGCGGCCCGGTGATCAGCAGTTCCTCGCCGCGACGGCCAAGCATGCCGTCGGCGGAAACTGCAAGCTTGAGAGTCACATAGGGCAATCCCCTCGTCTGGCGCGAGAGGTAGGCCGAAAGCACGCGACGCCCCTCGTCCTGCAGCAGCCCGGTCTCAACGACGATACCGGCTTCGCGCAGGATGCCGAAGCCGCGACCGGAAACGCGAGGGTCAGGATCGTTGAGGCAAACGACGACACGGGCGACACCTGCGGCAACCAGGGCGTTGGCACAGGGGGGCGTGCGGCCGTAATGGGAACAGGGCTCGAGCGTGACATAGGCCGTTGCTCCCCTCGCCCGCTCGCCGGCAACCGCAAGCGCCTGCGTCTCGGCATGGGGCCTGCCGCCAACGGCGGTAACGGCCTGACCGACGATCGCACCGTCCTTGACAACGATGCAGCCGACGGAAGGGTTGGTTGCCGTCAGACCGGTATGCCATCGCGACAGCCGCAGGGCGGCTGCCATGAAGCGCCGGTCTTCGGCTGCGCTCGTCAAGCGCCCTCTCCAGATTCCAGCCCCGGATCACGGGCAAGCTTGGCGTTGATTTCCTCGATCACCTTCTCGAAATCCTCCGCATGAGAGAAATCGCGGTAAACCGAGGCGTAACGAACGAAGGCGACGTCATCGAGGCTTTTCAGGGCTTCAAGCACCTGCAGACCGATCTGCTCGGACGAGATTTCCGCCTCGCCGGAGCTTTCCAGCCGGCGAACGATGCCGGACACGGCACGTTCGATGCGATCGGCATCCACCGGCCGCTTGCGAAGCGCAATCTGGAAGGAACGCACGAGCTTGTTGCGGTCGAAAGGCGCCTTGCGGCCGGTCTTCTTCAACACCATCAGCTCGCGCAACTGGACGCGTTCGAAAGTGGTGAAACGACCGCCGCAATCCGGGCAGATGCGGCGCCGGCGGATGGAGGTGAAATCCTCCGCCGGGCGACTATCCTTAACCTGGGTATCTTCAGAGCCGCAGAATGGGCAGCGCATCTGCTCTCCTTAGAGGTAGGGGTACATCGGGAAACGATCGGTCAGGCCGACGACCTTTTCACGAACGGCAGCTTCGACAGCTGCATTGCCCTCGTCGGAATTGGCAGCCTTCAAGCCATCGAGAACTTCGACGATGAAGTTGCCGATCTGCTTGAACTCAGCTTCCTTGAAGCCGCGGGTCGTGCCGGCTGGCGTGCCGAGGCGGATACCCGAGGTAACGAAGGGCTTTTCCGGGTCAAAGGGAATGCCGTTCTTGTTGCAGGTGATGTAACCGCGGCCGAGAGCGGCCTCGGCGCGCTTACCGGTGGCGTTCTTCTTACGCAGGTCGACCAGCATCAGGTGGTTGTCGGTACCGCCCGAAACGATGTCGAGGCCACCGGCAACCAGCGTCTCCGACAGTGCCTTGGCATTCTTGACGATCTGGGCTGCGTATTCCTTGAAATCGGGCTGCAGTGCTTCACCGAAGGCAACGGCCTTGGCGGCGATGATGTGCATCAGCGGGCCGCCCTGCAGGCCGGGGAATACGGCCGAGTTGAACTTCTTTGCCAGATCCTCATCGTTGGTGAGGATTACACCACCGCGCGGGCCGCGCAGCGACTTGTGGGTCGTGGTTGTGGCAACGTGGCAGTGCGGGAACGGCGACGGATGCTGGCCACCGGCAACGAGACCGGCGATATGGGCCATGTCGACCATCAGGTAGGCGCCGACTTCGTCAGCGATCTCGCGGAAACGCTTCCAGTCCCAGATGCGGGAGTAAGCGGTACCGCCAGCGATGATCAGCTTCGGCTTGTGTTCGCGTGCCTTGGCGGCAACATCGTCCATGTCGAGCAGGTTGTCGTCTTCACGCACGCCGTAGGAAACGACATTGAACCACTTGCCGGACATGTTGACCGGCGAACCGTGCGTCAAGTGACCCCCGGAATTCAGGTCGAGACCCATGAACGTGTCGCCCGGCTGCAAGAGCGCGAGGAAGACGGCCTGGTTCATCTGCGAACCCGAGTTGGGCTGAACGTTGGCGAAGTTGACGCCGAACAGCTTCTTGGCGCGCTCGATGGCAAGCTCTTCGGCGATATCGACGAACTGGCAGCCACCGTAATAGCGCTTGCCCGGATAGCCTTCGGCATACTTGTTGGTCATGATCGAGCCCTGGGCTTCGAGCACGGCGCGCGAGACGATATTCTCCGATGCAATCAGCTCGATCTCGTGACGCTGACGACCGAGTTCCTTCTCGATCGCGCCAAAGATTTCCGGGTCGGTTTCGGCGAGCGGGCGGGAGAAGAATGCTTCGGTATTCGACATGAGCAAGGCTCCTGGGAGAGGTAAGAAAGCGGTGTGACGCGTCTTAGCGCTCTGCCCGTTGAAGGGCAAGACAAAGAGCGACATTTGCACGCTCCGGCGCGGTGTAGGAGACACTGTATCCCACCTCTTTCCATTCATTCAGGCTTCAAGGCCGAGAAACTGGAAAGCGGGCGTCGGCTTGAAACTCTTTGTAACATTGCTCGAATAGATGTGATCCTGATTTGAGCCGAGATCGGGCCTCAATGACCTTGCCCGTATCGGCCGAAAGATCGATCGCCTTGAGATCGACCCAGAAAGTATTCGACGTCAGAGCGGGGTCGAAGAAATGTCAGGCTCTTCAGCCCGGAGGGAAGGTAAACGTTGCGGATAACGCTGAATACGCTGGCGAGAGAGCGGTTCTGGTCTTCGAAGTTCGACATGGGATCGACGTAAAAGGAGGCACGGGCAAAGCGGGCCGCAACCGAGGGACATTTCAGCAACGAGGCGGCTGGCGCCACGGCAACACCTGCGGCATGCAACAGGCATCTGTTAATCCGCGGTCTCCGCACCCATCGGAAGCTTCAGATTAGCGCCGCCTCAACTGCAAACAATAGAAAAACGGAGCGGTCGAATTGGTTGCTGCGATCGTGGCAACGTAAAAAGGCCGGGCAATACGACCCGGCCTTTCATCAAGATATTTCCGTCACTTTACTGCGGCAGCATGTCACTTTCGGTAAGCGCCCCTTGCCGCTGTTCAATGCCGGTGGTCGTCTGCAGCGCCAGTTCCTGATTGCCATCCTTCTGGTAGATGTCGTCGCGAAACTGGACAACACGGTCCTTGGCCGACCATGCGGTGATGTAGACGATATAGACAGGCACTTCCTGGGCGAGCTTGATCGGATTGTTCTGCCGGGTCGAGATGACGCGTTCAATCTCCTGACGCGACCAACCTGGCGTATCACGCAGCAGCCAGGTGATCATGTCGCGAACGTTCTGGACGCGCATGCAACCGGAGGATTCGAAACGCATCAGCTTGTTGAACAGGCCCTGCTGCGGCGTATCATGCAGATATTCGTTGTTCGGGTTATGGAAGTTGATCTTGGTCGAAGCCATGGCATTGATCTTGCCTGGATCCTGACGGAACATCAGGTTTGGTGCCTTGGGTGCGTTCCAGTCTACGGTTTCCGGCGCCACTTCCTGGCCACGACCGTCGAACAGTCGAATCTGGTTGCGGGTCAGGTAGGTCGGGTCCTTGCGCATCAACGGGACAATATCTTTCTCGACGATCGAGCGAGGTGCTGTCCAGTACGGATTGAGAATTACTTCATAGATCTTGGAGTTAATCGCATGGGTCGGACGGTCGATACGGCCAACAACGGCATTGGTGCGCAGGGCAACACGGTCGTTTTCTACGGCCTCTATATACATGGCGGGGATATTGACCATGAGATAACGCTGGCCGAGATCACCTGACATGGACTGAAGCCGCACGAGGTTGGTCTGCAACTGCATCAATCGCGTCTGTGCCGGAACGTTGAGCGCCTTCACAGTGAATTCGCCAAGTACACCATCTGCCGGGAGACCGTGCCGAGCCTGGAAACGTTTCACGGCGCCATCGACATAACTGTCGAAAGCCGTCGACATGCCTGCACCCTCGTCAAGGTCTCCGGAAATGGTGAGGCGCTGGCGAAGCTGCTGAACGCTCGAATCGGCGACGCCGAGCTGCAGGCGGGTCGACGGACGCACTTCCGGCCAGCCGCCGTTGGAAACGATCGACTGGTAGGTGTAAATTGCCTGCTGGATATTTGCAGGACCTTCGGTGCCCAGGATCGGGTTGTTCGAGACAACACCAACAGCAGTGCGCGAGCCCCGCGCATCGAACTGATCGTCCCAACTGCCGCGCCGCGGGGCATTGATGAGGGAATCAATCGGGCTCTGTGCAAGCGCCGGTGCGGCCAATGCCGCGGCACCTGCCGAAACAGCAGACCGCAGCAGCGCGCGGCGAGACAAAACTTCAAGTCCGATTTTCTTCGACATCATTCAATCCATCTGATCCCGGTCAACAGAACAGCGCTACAGGGATATGGTTAAAAAGGCGCAAAAGCCAAGCAGGTGCCCTTTTCGGCCCGCTCTGCCTCAATCGGCAAAGCCCCTTTTTACCGATTGCTTGAACATGCCCGGTCCCATAGCAATATGGCCAATTCGTGTCACCAGGCGAAGGGTCACAAGCCTGTGTTGCGCTGTGACTTTTCTGCCGTATCGCAAACGCAAAAAATCACCCATCGGTTGGGCGCATGTGGCAACTGGCTGGATCTTCGTTTGGCCAGGAAATTCGCCGTACCCTGGAGGCACCCGACACAGGAGCATCAAGCGTGCGCGCCCATTTTACAGTCTTGCCCTTTTAATCGCTTTCCGCAAAACAGGCGACCATTGAAGAATCACCCTCGGCACGAGCAATCGCTCGAGCGAGCAATTTTCGCAACAAAGCGCCAGTTTCAAGCAAGGCGACAGCAATAAATTCTATGACTTATAAATATAGGGGTGGAGAAATTAAATGCAGTGGAAGCCGGTAAACACTCTCATTCCAAACAAGCTGGTCTTTCTATTGTTCGATCATCTTGAGAGCGCTCAGTGGGTCGGTTACGTCAACGAAGACGGTATTTGCGAATGGCCTGACAAAGTCCGCGGATATCGTCCGACAGGCTGGCAGGAAGTGATTGTGGACCTGACCCGCATCAAGGCCATCGGCGGCTGAACTCTCCACCATTTCCGGATATAAAACGAGCAAACCGGAGCGTAGGCCTTACGCTCCGGTTTGCTTTTGTGCGTTACCGCATGACTGGAGGCAATGGGGAACGCCAAGCCCTTAGTGGTTTAAAGGCAGATCGCGGTTCCGGTCCGATTACATCCGGTAAGCGATCGAGTCGTTCCAGAAACGATCCAGGCGCTGCAGCAGGCGGTTCATCTGTGAGAATTCGCCTTCGCCGATGCCGCCGACCTTTTCGATCGAGCCGATGTGGCGCTCGTAAAGCTTCGCGACGGTTTCGGCGATTTCTTGGCCAGCAGGCGTCAGGCTGATGCGAACCGAACGGCGGTCGATGCGCGAACGGGCGTGGTTGATGAAGCCCAGATCGACCAGCTTCTTGACGTTGTAGGAAACGTTGGAGCCGAGATAGTAGCCGCGGGAGCGGAGTTCACCGGCCGTCAGTTCGGAATTGCCGATGTTGAAGAGAAGAAGAGCCTGAACGGCGTTGACGTCGTCGCGACCCTGACGGTCGAACTCGTCCTTGATGACGTCGAGGAGACGGCGGTGGAGACGTTCCACCAGGTGCAGCGATTCCATGTAAAGTCCACGGATCGTGTCTTCGTGCGGATCTGCGACTGCCGGTGCCTGCGGCTTGAGCTTCGTGTTCATCATAACTGCCTCACTGTTTTGTTTGGCGGTGTGTTTGTTTCTTCCCGCCTTGAGACAGACCCTATCGAATGCGCATAAAATTCGACTTAAAACACTTGCTTAACAAAAGCCTACCGGCATTTTCGGATTTTGTCGGCACTGTGGCGAAGACCTTCCCCGCAGTTTTTCTGCCTATAAAAATCAATATCTTAGCTCGAAAAAATCACTAAAATTCGAGCTAAATGCCTTTAGGATCAAGGTGAATCAATCCTTACCTTCTCCTCTTTGCGCCTGCCTTCCAGCCATAATGCGAGACGAAATACGACATAAAGGCTGGCCACAAGGACGTTCAGAAGCGGGACAAGATGGTTCTCGCCAAAAATTTCGGGCCAGACGACATACATGAGAATTTGGATGATAGCCGCCATTGTCCACAGGACAGCGCCCCAGGGCACGGCAAGCCACAAACCAAGAGAAGCAACCGGGAAAAGAACAGCAAGAGCCGGAGCGGTAACTCGCCAAGGCAAGTCCAGCAGATCGAAGCGAGCCCTGCCTTCGAGCGAATACCCGACGAGCATCGCCCAATATTGCATGCCGAACCAGAAACAGGTGGCGGCAATCATCCTCATGAAGAAGACGAACAGGAGCTCAGTCAGCGTGCGCCGTGGCGTCGTGGGTGAATCAGGTTCCATGGACATCGATATATAGGCGCATCAGGCCAGCCGCCAGCCACACGCATGGCAGCAATGCTTGATCCTGACCATTCATAAACAACTTGTCGCATGCTAAGGACCGGCCAACAAAAATAATGGAGACACCGTCATGGATAAGACGCATCTCGTCGACGAGATCACCGGGCACCGCAGGATGCGGCGCAATCGCAAGGCGGACTGGGTCCGCCGCATGGTGCAGGAAAACCGGCTGACCGTTGACGATCTGATCTGGCCGATCTTCATCACCCACGGCACCGGCATTTCCGAGCCGCTGGCGGCCATGCCGGGCGTCAACCGGATGAGCGTCGACAAGGCGGTAGAAGCGGTGAAGGAAGCGGCTGATCTCGGCATTCCGGCCATCGCTCCGTTCCCGGACATCGAGATGGAACTGCGCGATCCGACCGGCTCGCATATCCTCGATGCCAACAACCTGATGAACCGGTTCATTCGCGAGACCAAGAAGGCCGTGCCTAATATTGGCCTGATCACTGATGTGGCGCTCGACCCGTTCACCAGCCACGGCCATGACGGAATTCTGCGCGAAGGCATCATCGTCAATGATGAGACCGTCGATCACGTAGTGAAGGCCGCCGTCATGCAGGCGGATGCGGGCGCCGACATCATCGCACCGTCGGAAATGATGGACGGCCGCATCGGCGCCATCCGCCGCGGCCTGGATGCGGCAGGCCATCAGGATGTCGGCATCATGTCCTATGCGACGAAGTTCTCGTCGGGCTTCTACGGTCCCTATCGTGAGGCAATCAATACCGGCGGCCTGCTGAAGGGCGACAAGAACAGCTATTACATCTCTCCGGCCAACGGCACCGAAGCCCTGCGCGACGCCGCACTCGACGTCGAGGAAGGTGCCGACATGATGATGATCAAGCCCGGCCTTCCCTATCTCGATATCTGTTGGCGCGTGAAGGAAGCCTTCGGCCTTCCGACCTATGCCTATCAGGTGTCCGGTGAATACGCGCAGATCAAGGCGGCTGCCATGAACGGCTGGATCGATGGCGACCGGGTGATGATGGAAACGCTTCTCTGTTTCAAGCGCGCAGGATGCGATGGTATCCTCACCTACTTCGCCGTCGACGTGGCCAAAAAGCTAGCCAAGGACTGAGACCGGGCATTTGCGCCGAGACTTGCTAAGGTTGCAACGTCTCCCCATATGATTGGGGAGAAACAGGAGACTGAGTATCAATGAGCCTCGACCCGAACCCGACCTATGCCGCACCGGAAGACTGGCGCGCCTATAGCGGCGTTCTTTCACGCCGGGTGTTCGCCTTCATTCTCGACTATCTGATTGTGCTTCTGCTCTGCATTCCGGCGGCGGTGATCGTCTTCTTTCTCGGCATCATCACGCTCGGCCTCGGCTTTATGCTTTATCCGGCGCTGTTCGTCATCGTGGCGCTTCTTTATTTCGGCATGACGCTGGGCGGCCCGTCGCAAGCCTCGCCCGGCATGCGCGCCATGGGCATCACACTGATGCGGACCGATGGGAGGCGATTGGATTTCATGACGGCAATGGTCCACACGGTGCTGTTCTGGCTGATCAACTCGATCCTGACACCGCTTATCCTGCTTGTCGGCCTGTTCACCGAAAGGTCGCGGCTGGTACATGATATGCTGCTCGGCACGGTCATCGTCAGGACATCCTGACCACTACTCCAGGTGCGGCCAGTTATCCGATTTTGGTGACTGGCCGCGCTTAAAACCAGGCCCCGAAAAGCGCATGGTTGACGTTTTCCATTTATGCGCCATGGTATGACATTTCTCACTCCATGACGGGATTGGCCATACCTCCATGAATACCCAGACAACGCCTTCCCCGCAGTTTTATCTGACGGCTCCGGCAGTTTGTCCTTATCTTCCGGGTGAAATGGAACGGAAGGTGTTTACCCACCTCGTCGGCCCCCGTGCAGCGGAAATGAATGACCTCCTGACGCAGGGTGGCTTCCGCCGATCACAGAACATCGCCTACCGACCAGCCTGCGAGGCCTGCCGCGCCTGTGTGTCGGTGCGCATACTTGCAGGTGAGTTCGAGCCGACGCGTTCGATGAAACGCGTCATTTCGGCAAATCGCGACCTAATCGCCACCGTTCAGCCGGCCCAACCGTCGACCGAGCAGTTCGCGCTGTTCCGACGCTATCTGGACGACCGCCACCAGCATGGCGGCATGTCGGACATGTCCGCCCTCGATTATGCGATCATGGTGGAAGACACGCATGTCAACACGCGGCTGATCGAATACCGGATCCGCGAGCCGGGATCCGGTCTCAGCAAACAGCCGCAGGGAGAATTGATTGCCGTCGCGCTCACCGACATGATGAGCGATGGGCTTTCGATGGTCTATTCCTTTTTCAACCCGAAATATGAGAAGCGATCGCTCGGGACGTTCATGATCCTCGATCACATCAACCGGGCGCGTTCGCTCGGCCTGCCGCATGTCTATCTCGGTTACTGGGTCAAGGGATCACCGAAGATGGATTACAAGACCCGCTATCAGCCGCAGGAACAGTTGATGGCGCGCGGGTGGGAACGGTCTCTGCCTCCGGCAACAGATAGCGACGATTAGCGGCCGTCGATGAACAACCATCGACGCGGACTTGTTGTAACCATCACCGGAGGCATCGCGCTCTCTTTCGACGTGCCGCTGGTGCGGCTGGGCGGCGGAGAGCTCTGGCAGACACTGGCGCTACGCTCGCTTTCGACTTTCGCGCTGGGCGTTCTCATCTGGGCCCTGCTCTCCCGGCTTCAACCAAGCAATCCCGTCCTTTGGCCCGGAAAGGCGGGCCTGCTTGCCGGTCTTTTCTACGGGTTTTCGACAATCACCTTCCTTGGCGCCGTCTTCAACACAACAACGGCGAATGTCGTCTTCATCGTCGCCTTCACACCGATGTTCGCCGCGCTGTTCGGCTGGCTGCTGCTCCGCGAAAGCCTTTCACGATCGACATGGATCACCATGATCGCGATGATCGTCGGGATCGGGATCATCGTCTCCGGCGGCCTGTCCGGCGGCGATTTGCTTGGCAATATGCTCGCCTTGACAACTACGCTTCTGCTTGCAGGCGCGATAAGCATCGGGCGCAAGACGAAGATCGATCTGGGACTGGTGCCGCTCGCCGCGACCATCATCCCCGCAATCGTCGGCCTGGCGATGATGCCGCCGGGCGGATTGACATCGGTCCCCTCCCCGTCGTGGGTTCTGCTCGACGGGCTGGTGATGCTACCCGTCGCCTTCTGGTGTCTCGCGACCGGCCCGAAATACCTGACCGGCGCTGAAGTCGGCATGTGCTACCTGCTTGAAACGGTTCTGGCACCGATCTGGGTCTGGGTGATCTTTGCCGAGGAAATGGAGGCACGGACGATGCTGGGCGGAGCGATCCTGATCCTTTCGCTGATCAGCCACGCGCTCTGGCAGATGCGGCGCGGCAACCAGCGCCTGGGTCTCTCCTGAGCTATTTGCCGGGCAGACGACCATTCGAAAGATCGGCAATTCCGAAGGCGTCATCATCCCAAAGAGATCCTTGATCGACTGGGCTTGAAGGCGGGAGATGAGGTCGGTATCCGTGAATAATCGGATCAAATGGTGCTGTAACCGATGGAAGGCGATTTCGCGCGACAGTTACGGATCAACGAATATCGTAGAGGTTGGCGTGCCTATCTGCCTTTATCGATGGGAACAAAAGGATCGCCATTGTTGCCGCGGGTGTGTTCCTGATGGACAACAGTTTCGCCATCGAAACTGTTGAAGCAACTCTGTTCTCCTTCGTTCTCTCACTCGCCGCCGGAGAGATAGACGAGAATGGCGCAACTCGCTTCCTTCGCGACCACTGCGTTCCCTACCCCGCGTAACTTCGGCCTCAGCCGAAACGATATCGCTCGCCCTGAAAACATGATATCGTCTCACTTCAATCCGTGGAGGGCGGCATGGGCGAGACAGTGACGATCCAGAGGATCGGGGACAGGTGCGGCATCATGCTGCCGCAGGAGCATCTTGATAAGCTAGGCTGGAAGGAAGGGGATCGTGTCGAGATCCGCTCCGATCAGGTTCATATCGAATTCACCGCACCGAATGGCGACTATAGCGAAGCCGCGAGATCCTTTTCGCTGACGCATGGAACCGCGATGAGAAATTATCTCACGGCACTCAAGGAACTGGCCAGACACTAAAAGCGCCGCCCATCAGGAAGGATGAACGGCGCCAGATTTCAGTGACCTCACATCAGCCGGCGAATTTACCGCTGCGTGGAAAACCCTTGGGAACGGTACGTCCGGCCGAAGCGCGATCGCCCATCCATTCCCGAAGTTCTTCCTTGGTGCGATTGAACGCGCGGCTGGCGCTGTCTTCCCAGGAAAGACCGGCGTCCATGGCAAAGCATTTGATGTCGGAAATGCCGCCATCCTTGTAGCGCTGCAGGCGCACGCCCTTGCCGCGGGTCATTTCCGGCAGCTGCTCCAGCGGAAACACCACCATCTTGCGGTTCTCGCCCACGATTGCGACATGATCGCCAGAAACCGGCACCACGAGCTTCGTCTCGTCGGGCATGCCGACATTCATCACTTGCTTACCCTTTCGGGTATTGGCGACCATCTCGCTTTCGGCAACGACGAAACCATAGCCCGCCGTCGAGGCGATGATCATCTTGCGGCTTGCATCGTGGACAAAGGCGGTCAGGATGTCCTGATCGTTTTCCATGTCGACAATGATGCGGATCGGTTCGCCGTGACCGCGGCCACCCGGCAGCTTATCGCCACCAAGCGTGTAAGCCTTGCCGCCGGTCGTGACGAGAAGAAGCTTGTCGGTCGTCTGGGCCGTAAACGCGATCTTCGGTCCGTCACCTTCCTTGAAGGTGAGACCCGACGTATCGGCCACATGGCCCTTGAGCGCGCGGATCCAGCCCTTCTGCGAGATGATGACGGTGATCGGCTCCTTCTCGATCATCGCCTGCTGGATGGCTTCGATGTCGGCTTCCGGCGCTTCGGCAAACTGGGTGCGGCGGCGGCCGAGTTCGGTCGCCTTGGCATAGGTCTTCTTGACGTCCTGGATCTCGACCTCGATCATCCGCCACTGCTTGTCGTCGGATGCGAGCAGTGCCTCGATGTCTGCCTTTTCCTTGGTCAGCTTGTCGTTCTCGGTGCGGATCTCGAATTCCTCGAGCTTGCGCAAATTGCGCAGCCGCATGTTGAGGATCGATTCCACCTGAAGATCGGTCAGAGACCAGCGCTCGACCATGACCGGCTTCGGTTCATCCTCTTCACGGATGATGCGGATCACTTCGTCGATGTTGAGATAGGCGATCAGCAAGCCGCCCAAGATCTCCAAGCGCCGGTCGATCGCGGCCAGACGATGACGCGAGCGGCGAACGAGCACGTCCTTGCGATGCGCCAGCCATTCGATCAGCACCTCGTTCAGCGCCATGACCTTGGGCACGCGGCCCATCGACAGAACGTTCATGTTGAGCGGAATGCGGCTTTCAAGCTCGGTCAGCTTGAACATCGATTCCATCAGGAGCGTCGCATCGACGGTACGGCTCTTCGGCACGATGACGATGCGCACGTCTTCCGCCGATTCATCGCGGATATCGTCGAGCAGCGGCAGCTTGCGGGCGATCAGCAGTTCGGCGATCTTTTCGATCAGACGCGACTTCTGCACCTGATAGGGAATTTCGGTGACGACGATCTGGTAGCCGCCGCGGCCGAGATCTTCCACTTCCCACTTGGCGCGGACACGGAAACCGCCGCGGCCGGTCTTGTAGCTCTCGATGATCGATTCACGGCTGTCGATGATGATGCCACCGGTCGGCAGGTCCGGGCCGGGCACGAAATCGACCAGCTTCTCGACCGTCGCATCCGGATGCCGGATCAGGTGGAGTGCCGCGTCGCAAAGCTCGTGGGCGTTATGCGGCGGAATGGAGGTCGCCATGCCGACCGCGATCCCGGTTGCGCCATTGGCGAGCAGGTTCGGAAAAGCGCCTGGAAGAACCGTCGGCTCCGAATTACTTTCGTCATAGGTGTCGCGGAAATCGACGGCGTCCTGATCGATCCCTTCCAGCATGAGTTCGGCCACCGACGTCATCTTGCTTTCGGTGTAACGCATGGCGGCGGGGCTATCGCCGTCGATATTGCCGAAATTGCCCTGGCCGTTGACCAGCGGATAGCGCAGCGAGAAATCCTGCGCCAGGCGCGCCAGCGCGTCGTAGATCGACTGGTCGCCGTGCGGATGATAGTTACCCATCACTTCGCCGACAATCTTGGCGCATTTGCGGAAGGCGGTGTTCGGCCGGAGGCCCATCTCGCTCATCGCATAGACGATACGGCGATGGACCGGCTTCAGTCCGTCACGGACGTCCGGCAGCGCGCGGTGCATGATGGTGGACAGCGCATAGGCGAGATAGCGCTCTTCGAGCGCTGCCTTGAGGTCCACCGGTAAAATATTGTCGCCGCCGTCGTCGCCGGGCGGATTCACGATCTGTCCCATGGGCTTTGACTAGCTCAAAGCCCGGTTTTCAGCAACAAAGCCGGGGATATCAGCCTGTGGAGAAACTAACGCTTTGATAAGGGCGTCACAAAAATGGCTCAAGCCCTTCGTCACAAAGCGATGGACGTTTCATCCGCCAGACCTATAAATGCGATTGATTTCACGGGCAGTTTTCTGCCGCAGGAGGCTTTTCATGCGTTATTCTTCCACAATCAGGCTGCTTGCAGCCGGAACGACCCTCATTGCACTCGGCACACCTGCCCTGGCGCTCGATGGAAACGATCTGGTCAAGAAGCTCAACATCGCTCTCTACATGCAGCAGGGCGAAGGCATCGTGCCGGGTTCCGTGGAGGTCAACGGTTCCAACGTCACGCTTCGCAACAGCCGTTTCGAAGCCGGCGCCAGCCAGGGCGGCCTGCCGCTCGGCACGATCGAGATGGAGGGCGTGGAAGAGGATGCCGGCGGTTACACGATCGAGACCGTGACATTCGAGAATGTCGACCTGCGACAGGACAAGACCGAGATCAGCGCCTCCGACATCGTCATGAGCGGCGTTACCGTGCCGGCGAACACGACCGGCAATTCTTTGGACTCGGTACTGCTCTACGACGAGGCGACGACCGGCCCGATGGCGATCAAGGTCGACGGCAAGAGCGTCGCATCGATCGGATCCTCAAAGCTGACCACCGACGTCTCGGACGACGACAAGAAAATCAGCTTCGATCTGCAGGTCGCGGACATCAAGGCTGATCTCGCCACGATCGACGATCCGGCGACGAAACAGACGATCTCCGATCTCGGCATCACGTCGCTCGACGGCAAGGTCAGCATGACCGGAAGCTGGGACCTGGAACCCGGCACGCTGGCAATCGAGGAATATGCGTTCGACTTCGCCAATATCGGCAGGCTCGACATGGCATTCAGCCTCTCCGGCTACACGCTCGATTTCGTTCGTTCCGCCAATGAGACGGCACGTGCGATGGAAGCCAATCCGAACAAGGAGCAGGCAGAACAGGCCGCCAACCTCGCAATGCTCGGTCTGATGCAGCGCCTGACCTTCAACAGCGCAATGATCAGCTTTGCGGATGACGGAATTACCGAAAAGGCACTGGATGTCGTCGGCAAGCAGCAGGGCACGAGCGGCGACCAGCTCGCCCAGATGATCAAGGCGATGACACCGATCGTGCTTGCCCAGTACAACATTCCGGAATTGCAGAACGCGCTCAGCCAGGCGGTCAACACCTACCTGGACAACCCCGGCAGCCTGACGATCACCGCCCAGCCGCCGAGCCCGGTTCCCTTCCCGATGATCCTCGGTGCCGGCATGGGCGCCCCGAACACACTGCCGCAGGTGCTTGGCGTGACGGTGAAGGCGAACGACTGATATCATCGCCTCGGAAATCGAAAAGCCCGGCAGGTGACTGCCGGGCTTTTTCCGTCAGTGCGCCGGAGATGGCGCGAGAGAGGCATGTTCCTTGTCGTGGAGAGCGAAGCGATCGATCATGCTGGCACTGGCCTCATTGGCTCCCCTCACCTCGACCTCGGCACCCCGGCGGCGGAATTTCAGGACGATCTGGTCGAGTGCATCGACCGCTGAAATATCCCAGAGATGAGCGCGGCTGACGTCGATCGCCACACGCTCGAGTTTCTCTTCAAAATCGAAGGCCTGAAGCAGGGAGTGGGTCGAGGCGAAGAAGATCTGTCCTTCGACTTCATAGATACGCGTGGCGTCCTCCAGCCTGGACGACACCTTGAACATACGCGCCACCTTGCCGGCGAAAAACACGCCCGACAGCAGCACGCCGACGATCACGCCCTTGGACAGATCATGGGTGAAAAGCACGACGGCAACTGTCGCCAGCATGACGATGGACGATGTACCGGGATGGCGCTTCAGATCGACGATCGACTTCCATGAGAAGGTGCCGATCGACACCATGATCATGATCGCCACCAGCGCCGCGACCGGCACGATGCGCAGGACATCATCAAGGACCAGAAGCAGGATCAGCAGGAAGGCACCGGCAACGAAGGTGGAGAGACGTCCGCGGCCGCCCGAAGAGACATTGATTACCGACTGACCGATCATTGCGCAGCCCCCCATGCCGCCGAACAGACCGGAGACGATATTGCCCGTGCCCTGCCCGACGCATTCGCGGCTCTTACTGCTGACCGTATCGGTCATATCGTCGACGATCTGCGCGGTCAGCAATGACTCCAGCAATCCGACCGCAGCAAGCGCCAGCGAATAGGGGAAGATGATCTGCAGCGTCTCGAATGTCAGCGGCACCATGGGAAGCGCAAAGACCGGCAAGGCGGTCGGCATTTCGCCGAGATCGGCAACTGTCCGGACATCGATGCCAAAACTCAACGTCACGATCGTCACGACGACGATAGCGACAAGCGGCGATGGCACGGCCTTGGTCAGATAGGGAAAGAGATAGATGACCGCCAGCGCCAGCGCGATCAGCGGATAGGTGACTGCGGGAACCCCGATCAGCTGCGGCAGCTGCGCTGTGAAGATGAGGACCGCCAGCGAATTGACGAAGCCTGTCATGACCGACTTGGAGACGAAGCGCATCAACCGGCCGAGCTTCAGCATGCCGGCGATGATCTGCAGCACGCCCATCAGGAGCGTTGCGGCAAACAGATATTCGATGCCGTGCTCCTTCACCAGCGGCCCCATAAGGACGGCCGTTGCTGCGGTTGCGGCGGAAATCATCGCAGGGCGACCGCCGGTAATGGCGGTGGTGCAGGCGATCGCTACGGAAGCGAAGAGACCGACCTTCGGGTCGACACCGGCAATCACGGAAAAACCGACAGCTTCCGGGATAAGGGCCAGAGCGACGACGACGCCGGAAAGGACATCGCCACGGATGTTGGAAAACCACTCGCGGCGGTAATTGGTCAAACTTGTCATGGAAAATCGCACACATTCGCGCATCGCCGCAGGAAATATCCGGGGTGTGAAAACGGCTGATGCTTTGCGTTGTCCGGCGGATCGGCGGCCGGAAGAGCCACCCGGGAGTTTCACCCGAGTCCTTGTGGTGTGTGCTGTTTAGACGCGGCTGCGAGAAGCAGCAACAAAAAATGACAAAGCCCGGAAGGCTTCAACCTTCCGGGCTTTGATTTCCGTTCAATCTGAAACGGTATTATCGATTTTACTCGAGAACCTGGATCACCGTGTGGGTCTGGGGATCGACGATCACACGTCGCTCATTGACGATGGTGTAACCGTAATTGTCATAGCCCTGAACCGGGCGAACTTCGACCGTATCGGGCAATACCCGCCCTACCAGTACATCGCCCTCGTAAGGCACGGATTCGATCGGCTGTTCCATTACATAGGTACGGACTTCACCGGGCAGCACGACCGTGGAATTGGTGGTCACCGGATCCTGGGTGATCACGGTGGTTTGGGCGAAAGCCACACCGGAAAAAGCCATCGAGGCCGCGGACACGGCCAGCAGGAACTTACGCATGTTGTTTCTCCCTTGCTTCTGCTGGCAGTAACAACCCGGTCGGGATGAGATGGTTCCGCATTTTTAACTGCCTTAATTGTGGCAGAAACTATGGCAAAACTGCAGCAATACATACGCTCCTGCCCGAACGAGTATTTCGAACAGTCTGAACTTCGCCGGAGACTTGGATACGGTCAGGCGGCGCGGCTGTCGAGACGCCGATCCATTTGCTGCTTGGGCGTCAGGCGGAACATGCCGACGAGTTCGCGCAGCCGCTGTGCCTCGGTCATCAGAAGCGCACTGGCAGCATTGTTTTCCTCGACCATCGCCGCGTTCTGCTGCGTGCCCTGATCGAGCAGATTGACGGCACTGTTGATCTCCCCCAGCCCAACCGACTGTTCCCGAGCGGAAACCGCTATCGCCTCGACCTGAACATTGATCGCCTCGATGCGGCTGCTGATACCGGTCAGTGCTTCGCCGGTATCACGCACGGAACGGACACCATCCTTCACCTCGTCCGCCGAAATCTGAATGAGCTGCTTGATCTCGCGTGCGGCATCGGCCGAGCGGCTGGCGAGTGCCCGCACCTCCTGCGCCACGACTGCGAAGCCGCGACCTGCATCCCCTGCCCTTGCCGCCTCGACACCGGCGTTCAGCGCCAAGAGGTTGGTCTGGAAAGCAATTTCATCGATCACCCCGATGATACCGGAAATCCTTGCGGAGGATCCTTCGATACGCCGCATGGCTTGTAGCGCATCCGAGACGAGGCCCCGCGTATGCTCCGCCGCCTTGTTCGCCTCGCTTGCAAGGCCATGTGCCTCCTGCGAGCGGCGCGACGAATTGCCGACATTGGCGGTGATCTCATCCAGAGCCGCCGCGGTTTCCTCAAGCGAAGCCGCCTGCTGTTCCGTGCGGCGGGAAAGATCATCGGCACTGCCCGCGATTTCGCGGCTTCCGCCTTCTATCGAGCCGCTCGCATGGGCGATCTCCGTCATCACATCCGCAAGGCGTGCCACGGTCTGGTTGAGGTCGCTGCGCAGCGCTTCGAAATCGGGAGCAAAAGGCTCGCAGAGTGTGAACGAAAGATCCCCCTCGGCCAGGCGTTGCAGACCACCAGCCAGACCGCGTGTCGCCTGTTGCAATATCCTGCGCGCCTCGGCTTCAGCTTCCTCGTGCATGCGCTTGCGTTCGTCCTCGGCATTTGCACGAGCCGCCGCGGCCTCCTGCTCAAGCCGCATGTTGGCAATCGCAGCCTCACGGAAGGTATCGAGTGCCCCAGCCATTGCACCGAATTCATTGCGACAGTGCAGTGCCGGGATGGTGATGTCCGTCTTGCCATTGGCCAGCCTGCGCATGGCTCCCGTCATGGCGACGACCGGGCCGGTGATGGAACGCCCGATCAGCCAGACGCCCGCGGTCAATGTGGCGATGGCGCCAAGAAGAAGTGCTGCGACGATGAAGAGATTGCGTTCCGCAACCAGCTCGTTCTCGGCCAGCGCTTCAGTCCGCTGCGTCTCATAAGCTGCTCGGACGGCTGCGACCTGCGGTTCGAGCGCCCGGTAGGCTTCAGACACATCAGCTTCCGACTTTGCTTCCTTCAAGCTGCCATCGGCATAGAGTTTGAAAGCCGTCCGATAAACTTCCAATGCATCCATGACGCGGCTGCGCTGCGCGCCCGGACGAAAGGCCTGCTTGACCAGAACGGTAAAGGTCTCCGCCTCTGCTGCATGCTTTTGGAGATAGCCAGCATCTCGACGCAGGATGAAATCCTTCTCGTGTCGCCGCATCATCAACATACTGGCGCGAATGGCTGCATCCTCGACAGACTGAAGGCGATCCTCGATCGAGTGCACGGCGGAGCGCATGGCACCCTCAAGGCCGTTATTCTGGTCTAGTCCGAGATCCTGATTGTCTTTTACCAGCGTCGCAAAGGCGGCCTCATAGGCCGCAAGCCCCTCACCCAACCGGTCAAGATTAGCAGTAAGCCCACCGGTCGCAGAAGACTTCAGTCTGCCGAGCCGGGCGTGAACGCCGGCAATCACCGACTGAAACTTCTCTACAGCCACGATGTCCTTGTTCAGCAGGAAATACTGCTCCCAAAGCAGGCTGTCGCTTACGCCCGCGGACATCATCGAAACTTCCGCCTGTCTTTCCGTCAGCGCATCCGCTGTCGCCCGATATCCCCTCTCGATCTGCCGTTGACCGAGAAAGATTGCCGAGATTGCGACGATACCGACCAAGGCGAGAATGGCGAGCAGCAGCACACGATGGGAAATGCGCAGATTAGAGAAAAAGGCCAAGTCAAAAAATCCCGTGGCAGATGAATATGCCCGGATAACTGCCTGTCAGGGTTTAAATAAACCTCAATGGGAATGTTAAAATTCACAACCAGTTTTGCAATGCAGCAATGCAACTTCGCATTGCACAGCTATGCAAAACGGCGACCCGAGGGCCGCCGTTGAACTTGCTTGAAAATCGCCAGTTCTGGAGACTGAAATCAGTCCTTCTTCACCGGCGGGATCGGGCGGATTGCCAGCTCGCGCAGCTGCGTCGGGGTGGCTTCCGACGGGGCACCCATCAGGAGGTCCTGCGCCTGCTGGTTCATCGGGAACAGCGTGATTTCGCGCAGGTTCTTGGCACCGGTCAGGAGCATGACGACGCGGTCGACGCCGGCTGCCATGCCGCCATGCGGAGGTGCACCGTACTGGAAGGCGCGGTAGAGGCCGCCGAAGCGGTCTTCCACGTCCTGCTGCGACAGGCCGACCATTTCGAAGGCCTTGACCATGACTTCCGGCAGCTGGTTACGGATCGAGCCCGAGGCGATTTCGAAGCCGTTGCAGACCATGTCATACTGGTAAGCCTTGATCGTCAGCGGATCCTGGTTTTCCAGTGCTTCGAGACCGCCCTGCGGCATCGAGAACGGGTTATGGGCGAAGTCGATCTTCTTGTCTTCTTCGTTATATTCGAAGAATGGGAAGTCGACGATCCAGCACAGCGCGAACTGGTCCTTGTTGGAGAGGTTCAGTTCGTCGGCGGCGCGGTTACGGGCTTCGCCTGCGAACTTGTAGAACTTCTCCGGTTCGCCGGCGACGAAGAAGCAGGCATCGCCCGCTTCCAGACCGAGCTGTGCTGCAATAGCTGCCGTGCGCTCTTCGCCGATGTTCTTGGCGAGCGGACCGGAGCCGACAACCTTGCCTTCTTCTTCCTTCCAGAAGATGTAGCCGAGGCCTGGCTGGCCCTGCTGCTGCGCCCAGGCGTTCATGCGGTCGCAGAATGCACGGGAGCCGCCGGTCTTTGCCGGGATTGCCCAGACTTCAACCTTCGGGTTCGAAGCGATCATGCCGGCGAAGACCTTGAAGCCGGAACCGGCGAAATGCTCGGTAACCGCTTCCATCTCGATCGGGTTGCGCAGGTCCGGCTTGTCGGAACCGTATTTGCGGATCGCGACGTCATACGGGATGCGCGGGAATTCCTTGGTGACCGGTTTGCCTTCGGCAAACTCTTCGAAGATGCCGCGCATGACCGGCTCCATCGTTTCCCAGACTTCTTCCTGGGTGACGAAGCTCATTTCGAGGTCGAGCTGGTAGAATTCGCCCGGCAGGCGGTCAGCACGCGGGTCTTCGTCGCGGAAGCACGGTGCAATCTGGAAGTAGCGGTCGAAACCGGCAACCATCATCAACTGCTTGTACTGCTGCGGCGCCTGCGGCAGGGCGAAGAACTTGCCGGGGTGGATACGCGACGGCACGAGGAAGTCGCGTGCGCCTTCCGGCGAGGATGCGGTCAGGATCGGCGTGGAATATTCGGTGAAGCCACCGATCGTCATTTCGCGGCGCATGGCGGCGATGATCTGGGTGCGCTTGACGATGTTTTTGTGCAGCGTTTCGCGGCGAAGGTCGAGGAAGCGATACTTCAGGCGCACGTCTTCCGGATATTCCGGCTCACCGAAGACCGGCAGCGGCAGTTCCTTGGCAGCCGACAGAACCTCGATTTCCTTGGCGTAGAGTTCGATCTCGCCCGTCGCCATGTTCTTGTTGACGGTGTCTTCCGAACGAGCCTTGACGGTGCCGTCGATACGGATGACCCACTCGCCGCGCACGACTTCAGCCGTCTTGAAGGCCGGGCTGTCCGGGTCGCAGACGACCTGGGTCATGCCATAATGGTCGCGAAGGTCGACGAAGAGAACGCCGCCATGATCTCGCACACGATGGACCCAGCCGGAAATGCGGACATTGGAGCCGACATCCGACTTGCGGAGGGCTGCACAGGTGTGGCTGCGGTAACGATGCATGTCTTTTATCCTGGACTGATGCTTGAACGACCTTTTACGGCATGCGAAGCAGCCCGGTCGAAATCATGGAAAATCGGCGCGAAAAGCGCATGGGTAGGCCGATTTGTCAAGGTTGCAATGCTTCGACAGGGCCGCTTAGCACATGATAGTGGGCATCTGCCGGCCTCTTTGCCGCCAAGGGGCTGCGTGCTTATGTCCCTTCGTCACCTCTTCAATATCGAGGCCGGCAATGCGATTATAGATCCATGGTCAAGTTTGCCCGCGTCATGCTGATGGTTCTGGCCGCGCTTTTTCTGGCGCGCGGACCTGTTGCCTATGGCGCGCAGCCGGCACCGGGTCATGTCCATCTCAGCCATGCAGAACTGGCCATGCATCGTGGGCATACGCCGATGGACGGCCCTCAAGCCGGGACACAGTGCTCGAAGGCCGGATGCGCCCTTGCAGCCTGCCAGGTGCTGTCGGTCACGGCCGCGATCCTTCCAGATAGCCAGATTGCCGTTCCGGTATTTCTTGCACCTGCCTACCCCCATACTGACGACGCGGCCTTCTCGTCCCTGCGTAACGGACCTCCCCCACCTCCTCCAAAATCTCCGATCGATCACGTGCAGGCGGCCTGACCGCCCGAACCGAAACACTCGTTCGCCGATCCCAAGGAGATTATCGTGAACAGACAGACATTTGCGGCGAGATCGCTCGCCTTCGCACTGATGAGTGCTGCGTCCTTTATTGCCACCGGCGCCATGGCCGCGGAAATGGTGGTTTACAAAAGCCCCTATTGCGGCTGCTGCGAAGCATGGGCCGAAGCGCTTACCTCATCCGGCATCGCGCTTCGCATGGAAAATGTCGAGGATATGGACGCATTAAAGGCCGGGTACAAAGTACCGGAGGACGCCTGGAGCTGCCATACGGCGGTAGCAGGCGGCTATGTGTTCGAAGGCCATGTACCACTCGAAGCAGTCAACCGCGTGCTGGCCGAGCGTCCCGACATTGCCGGCATCGCCGTTCCCGGCATGCCGAGTGGCTCGCTGGGAATGGGCGAGGACCCGTCGGCATCCTATGACGTGATTGCGTTTAACAAGGATGGCGGCCAGTCGGTCTATATGGAAATCAGGCCGTAATTACCGCCTTCGAACCTTGGTCCTCCCGCGGCCACCACCCGCTCCCGCCTGCTTTAAAGAGGCCAAGGGCGGGTGGCATTGTTTCCCAACCACCATTTCCGAGGCGGCGAAGTTTTTCGCATCATGCGCCCTGCTTTAGCCATTTCCGGTCTGTCGTTTACATGCGCGGCACGCTACAGCTTGGCGGACACCCCCGCGCAAAGATTCCCCTCATGTCCCATATACGCCCCCTCGTGCCCCTTCTCGTCACCGCAGGCATCCTGATCGGCGGAAACGGGCTTCAGGGAACCTATATCGCGCTGCGCGGCACAGCCGAGGGTTTCTCACCCACGGTCATCGGCATGATCGGTGCCGGATACAGCGTCGGTTTCGCCGTCGGCTGCATCTACGTTTCGCGACTGCTGCGATCGATCGGCCATATCCGCACATTTGCCGCGATGGCCGCGATCGGGGCCTCCTGTTCGATTGTCATGGCGCAGGTGATCGATCCCGTCGCATGGGCATTTCTGCGTTTCCTGATCGGCATTGCGGTCGCCAGCCTGTTTGCCACGGTCGAAAGCTGGATCAACGCAAAGGTCACCAATGAAAACAGGGCGAGAACGCTGTCGATCTACCGTTTCGTCGATCTCGGCTCCGTCACTTTCGCCCAATATCTCATCCCGACAGTCGGCATAGAAGGACAGGCGCTCTTCGCCATCATCTCGATCGCCATGACCTTGTCGCTGGTGCCGATTTCGGTCGCCGACAAATCCAGCCCCGCACCGCCGGATGCCGTGGCATTCGATCTAAAGGCCGTCTGGCAGATCTCACCGCTTGCCGTCGTCGGCGTTGTCGCCGTCGGCCTCTCCATGGCCGCCTTCCGCAATATCGGGCCGGTCTATGCGCATGAGATCGGCATGGATATCACCTCGATCGCTACCTTCATGAGCGCCGGCATCATCGGCGGCGTGGTGCTGCAATATCCGCTCGGGCTTTATTCCGACAAGCTGGACAGGCGGCGCGTCATTGTCTGGGCAACGATCGGCTCGATCCTGACCGGCGGTTATCTCTCCTTTGGTGCAGGCACGAACGAGACGGCCAATATCATTGCCGTATTCCTTTTCGGCGCATTTTCCATGCCGCTCTACTCGCTGTGTTCGGCACATGGAAACGACCACGCCAAGCCGGGACAATATGCGCTGGTTGCCGCCGGTCTGCTGTTCTTCTGGTCGGTCGGCGCGATCGTCGGCCCGCTGCTGGCCGCGACGCTACTCCAGTATCTCGGCCCACGCGCATTCTTTGCCTATACGTCCTTCATCTTTGCCGGTTTTCTGATCTTCACCATCATGCGCATGGGGGTAAGGCCGCCCGTGCCGCCATCGGAACGGCATTCCCGCTTCCGCGCCCTTTTGCGCACATCCGCCTATTTCAACCGGCTGGCGGCACCGCCTGAAAAAGATGACAGGGACTAACGCCTTAGCGAGCCTCTCCCGGTCTTGACATGCGCGGCTCAAAGGGAAAGGAAGGTTGAACACCGCACGTGAACGGACCAATGATCGAAACAACCGCAGCTCTTCAAGACGCCTGCGCCAAGCTGGCGCAATCGGATTTCATCACCATCGACACGGAGTTTCTGAGGGAAACGACGTTCTGGCCGGAACTCTGCCTCATCCAGATGGCAAGCCCGGACCTGGAGGTTCTCGTCGATCCGCTGGCAAAAGGGCTTGATCTTGCGCCCTTCTTCGAGCTGATGGCGAACTCCGCGGTGGTGAAGGTTTTCCATGCCGCACGGCAGGATATCGAAATCGTCCATCACCTCGGCAAGCTGGTGCCGCATCCGATCTTCGATACGCAGGTGGCAGCCATGGTCTGCGGTTTCGGCGACAGCGTCTCCTATGACCAGCTCGTCAGCCGCATCAAGAACGTCCATATCGACAAGTCATCCCGCTTCACCGACTGGAGCCGCCGGCCGCTTTCGGAGAAGCAGCTCGATTATGCGCTGGCCGACGTCACCCATCTCAGGGACGTCTATCTGTTCCTGAAAGAGCAGTTGGATCGCGAAGGCCGTGCCCTGTGGCTGACCGAGGAAATGGCGATCCTCGAAAACCCGTCCACCTACGACCTGCACCCGGACGACGCATGGCAGCGGCTTAAAGCCCGCCTGCGCAAACCGATCGAACTTGCCATCCTGAAATTCGTCGCCGCATGGCGCGAGCGGGAAGCCCGCAGTCGCAATGTGCCGCGTTCGCGCGTCTTGAAGGACGATGCGATCTACGAAATCGCCCAGCAGCAGCCGAAGGATAACGAAGCCCTCGGACGCCTGCGCACCATCCCCAAGGGCTGGGAGCGCTCGGCCTCGGGAACCGCCATCGTCGAAGCGGTCAATGCCGCGCTCGCATTACCGAAGGCCGAGATGCCGCATCCGCCCAAGCACGCCCACGTGCCCGAAGGCACGGCTGCCGCTGTCGAACTGCTCAAGGTTTTGCTCAAGCTCATCTCCGACAAGCAGGGAGTGGCAGCGAAGGTCATCGCAAATACGGATGATCTCGAAAAGATCGCTTCCGAAGGCGAGAATGCCAACGTGGCCGCTCTCTCAGGCTGGCGGAAAGAACTTTTCGGCGATACCGCACTGAAGCTGATCGAAGGCGGCGTAGCGCTGCGCTTCGTCGACAAGAAGGTCGAGGCGGTCGAGCTTTAAGCTCTGACGCCTGGACACTCCCGCCATCAGGGATGCATCTTCGCTCCCTTGGTGATCTTGTCGACCAGCTTCCTTTCCGCTCTCAGCGCGATGCCGACCAGCTTGGCATCGTCAGGGCCAAATCGCGAGAAGACCTCGCGATTGGCAGCATCGTGACCGGTCGCGAACATCTCTTCGATGTAGGCTGATGTGATGACTTCGCGCTCCAGAGAGCGCTTGTGGATTACACGCAGCGTCTCCTGATCGGAGCCAAGCACAACAATCGGCTGAATCGATAGCGGATTATAGACATTATCCACCATGTCCCGGTATGCTTCGCCAATGATCGCCGGTGACTGAGCGATAATGCCGCTCGTCAAAAATGCGGTAACGTTGAGCTTCTGCCAAGTGGCAAGGTCCTCGCGGACAACAATCGCGATCTTGGTATCGAACATGCAGGAAAACTCCATTCGGGGTATCGAAAGAGCAGAACACTTAGCGGCTGCCGGTACAGGCGGTCTTGAACGTTCGTGCAAAGGGCAATTTCGCGACGGGATGCGCGTTGCCACGCCGAGCCGGGGCGTCGAACGTATCGAGGCGCGCTTTCACGGAAACGGCTTTTCACCACACCGCCACGATACCTATGCGCTGGGGCTGACGCTTCATGGCGTGCAGACTTTTCGTTATCGTGGCGCGGAACGTTTCAGCAATCCGGGCAATGTCATCGTACTGCATCCCGACGAAGTGCACGACGGTGCGGCCGGTACCGATGACGGGCTGATCTACCGGATGATCTATCTGCCGCCCGAACGGATCGGGGCCGTTGGCGGGCATCGAAGCGCCCTGCCTTTCGTCGGAAATCCCGTCGTCGCGGATGCCGGCCTCTGGCAAGCGCTCGCCGATATTCTTGGCGATCTGGATCATGAACCGGATGACCTCGCGCTCGACGACGCGGTGATGCGGATCGCTACCAGTCTCACGCAACAGGCAAGCATACCCCGCAAGGGAGTGACTGCTACGGCTCGGATTGCGGTCCTCTCCGCCCGCGATTTCATTGAGGATCGCTGCAGCGAGGCGGTGCGTTCGGAGGATCTGGAGGCAATTACCGGCATCGACCGCTACGAACTGGCTCGGCAGTTCCGCCGGCTGCTCGGCACCAGCCCGCACCGCTATCTCGTCATGCGCCGACTGGAACAGGCCAAAAGGCTGATGTCGATCGGTACCGGGCTTGCCGAAACAGCAGCCGCCGCGGGATTTTCCGATCAGGCGCATTTTACCCGGCACTTCCGCAAGGCCTTCGGCATGACGCCGGGCCGCTGGAACGAATTACGCACCGGATCGCGATAATCGCGTGCAAATCTACGGCGATTTGGCCCGTCGAGAACTCCAGTCATCAAATCTTCATCACACCATCACCTGCCCGTCATGCGGGCATTCTATCGACGCTCGCATGTTTAATGCGAAACGATCAGGTGTTTCATGACCAAAACCTTTATCACTTCCGTTGCCATGGCCGCTCTGCTTGCCGGCTCCGCATTCGCGGACGACAAGGAGTTTCCGGCCAAGCTCGCCGGCCAGGCGATCCTGCCCGCGAACACAATGACGACTGCTCCATCAGATGCACCTGCGTTTCTGAAGACCTCCGGCAAGTTCACGACAGCGGGCAAGCGCGTCGAGAAACTCGGCACGGTCGACGGCAAGGACGGCGCTCGTGTTACCGATGTGAAGCTGCCGCTCGATGGCCAGCCGATCCAGGGCTTTTCCGGCATCAAGGCAATGGCTGACGGCACGTTCTGGACACTGTCAGACAACGGTTTCGGCTCCAAGGCAAATTCTTCCGACGCCATGCTCTTCCTGCATCAGGTAAAGTTCGACTGGGCCACCAACAAGGTGGACGTCGTCAAGAATATCTTCCTGTCCGACCCGAACAAGATTGCTCCCTTCCCGATCGTCATGGAAGGCTCCGAGAAGCGTTACCTGACGGGCGCCGATTTCGACATCGAGTCGATCCAGCCGGTTGCCGACGGGTTCTGGCTTGGCGAGGAATTCGGCCCCTACCTGATCAAGGTCGATGCGCTCGGCCAGCTGACCGACGTTATCGCCACGGTTGTCGATGGCAAGCCGGTGAAATCTCCTGACAATCCGACGCTTTCCATGCCGGCCAATCCGGCCGCCAAGATGCCGGTCTTCAACCTGAAGCGTTCTGGCGGTTATGAAGGCATGGCAATGTCGAAGGACGGCTCCAAGCTTTACGGCCTGCTGGAAGGCCCGCTCTTCCTCGAAGACGGCAAGGTCGAACAGGTCGATGGCCGCACCGCGCTTCGCGTCATCGAATTCGATATCGCCTCGAAGAACTGGACCGGCCGTTCCTGGCTCTATCCGCTGGCGGAAAAGGGCGTTGCGATCGGCGACTTCAACATGCTCGACGCAACGACTGCTCTCGTCATCGAGCGCGACAACGGCGCTGGCTCGAAGGACAAGGCCTGCGCCGATCCGAAACAGCCGAAGCCGGATTGCTTCGAGGCTCCGGCTGAATGGAAGCGCGTCTACAAGATCGAGTTCAACGATGCCAATGTCGGCAAGGCCGTCCGCAAGATCGGCTATATCGACCTGCTGAATATCCAGGATCCGGACAACAAGAAGAAGGTTGCGGGCGGCAAGGCCGGCATCTATGACATGCCCTTCGTGACGATCGAGAATGTCGATCAGGTCGACGCCACGCATATCGTCATCGGCAATGACAACAACCTGCCCTTCTCTGCCGGCCGTGCAGTCGACAAAGCCGACGACAACGAGTTCAGCCTGCTGGAAGTCGGTGAATTCCTGTCTGCAAAGTGACGGCGTTCGACACACTGATTGCAAAGGCGTCCGGTCAAACCGGGCGCCTTTCGCCGTTCGTCAATCCTGGATCACCATCTTCTGCTTCGCAATACCAGCCCAGCTCAAGCCGTAAACGCAGATCACCACGACGACGAATGCCGCAATCTGATAGACTTCGATCCGGTCCCCCAGAACGACAAAGGCGACAGCCATTGTCAGAGCCGGCCACGGGGTGGTGATCGAGCTTGCCAGCGACACGTCGATATGGCGTACGGCGTAGAACCAGATCATCAGCTCCAGGTAATAGACCAGTCCCATCAGGATCGAGATCGGCTGGAACAGTGCCCCCACAATATTGCCCATTCCGGGCACGGTGTTTGCCGGGATGAGGATCAGGGCGAGGAAAACGGTTGAAATGGCGACCCGGAAAAAGGTTACCTGTGCCGGCGTTATCGGCGTTCGTCCCAGTTCCTCCTTGATCAGAACATGCGCGATGCTCCACAGAAACGGTACGCCAAGCGACAGCAGAAACCAGTAGGATATCCCCGCCATCCGGAATGTGCCCGCGGTGGCGATATAATAGAGGGCGATGCACAGCGCCGATGTCAGGCCCAGTTCAAGCAAGTTTTTGCGGCGGCCAAGGAAGATCGTTTCAACGAGGATTGCAAAAAGCGGGTAGGCCTGCAGCGCTATGGCAGCATTGGCGGCACCGGCCTTTTCGGTACCAAGCACGTACAGATAGGTGGAGAGCCCGAACATCATGCCCGTGATCAGGCCGACGACAGCGACACGCCTTGCCTCACGCGGCGGCATGCTTGCGCCGAAAATACCCTTTTGTCCGCTTCTTCTTTCAAGCGCGAAAACAGGCGCCGCGAAGATCGTTTGCCAGAGCGACAGGGCGAAGGCAAAAGTCAGCGCATCGATGGCGACAGGGCGACTATTCGAAATGACCGGCATGATGCCCAAAAGAACAAGGCTGCCGAATGATAAAACCACCCCTTTGGCCGCAGACCGCTGAAACATTCCCTCAACCTTTGAAAAAGCATAGTGGCCGAAAATCATTGCACCCTTTGGTTGATTCAAGAAAATGAAATTGCCTATCTCGGCCAATTTGCCGCTGCACTAGGCATACCGCCGTCATCCGCGGCAACGTTTTCCGAGATCGCCCACTACTCACCGATGCTGTGCATGTTGTCTCCTCTCTGCCGCCCCTATCATCACGTGTAGTTGCAATACCTTTTTTTGGCTGCGGGACGAAGTGACTGTCGCAATCAGTCCTTCCCGTGCGTCCTTCGGGCATCGATCCGGCAAAACAGGAGGAAACGACCATGCCGAGCACGATCAAGTTGCACCGCGTCCTGGCAACCAGCCCTGAGAAGATCTATCGTGCCTTTATCGAGGCCGATGCGCTGACCAAATGGTTTCCGCCGAACGGTTTTACCTGCACCGTCCATCATCTCGATGCGAAGGTCGGCGGCACGTTCCGGATGTCCTTCCGCAACTTCACCACCGGCGAGAGCCACTTCTTCGGCGGCGAGTTTCATGAACTCGTTGCCGGCGAGCGAATCCGTTACACGGACCGGTTCGAAGACCCGAACCTGCCGGGCGAGATGCAGGTGACGATCCTGTTGAAGAAGGTTTCTGTCGGAACCGATCTGGACATCACCCAGGCGGGTGTGCCCGACATCATCCCGGCTGAAGCCTGTTACCTCGGCTGGCAGGAATGCCTGCGCAATCTCGCAAGGCTGGTGGAGCCGAATATAGAGGAATGATGCAGCACGGAAACGAAGGTCGGCGACGAAAAGCGCGCCGACCTTGCCTGATTATTCGAACTTGAAAGCCAGTCGCTTGCCGGTCAGCTTCGCCAGTTGCTGCAGACGTCCATCCAGACGCTCGCCGGCGAAATTCGCGTATTCGTGTGGAACAACGAATTCGAGATCGAGGTCCGGAGTTGTCGACTGGCGGAAAGTCAGGTGGTGGACGAGGCCTGGCATGGAGGCCGAGAACAGGTAAACCACGCGCAGCAGTCCGCCCAGGAGCTTGGCCAGATCCAAAAGGCGCGGCGTTGCAATGGTCGCCAGCGCGTCCGTATCGCCATTATCGCCGACGCCTTCGAAGCGGTAATAGTTGGCGAGCGCAAGATAGGCGCGGCCGGGATGGCTGATGCCGACGAAGGACGAATGGGCAATCACATTCATCGCCTGCGCGCCGCGATAATCCGGGTGTGCACGCCAGCTGATATCGGCGACGAGGCAGGCGGCACGCCGGTAGCGGCTTTCCTCTTCCGTCTCGTTGATGCCGAAAAACGGCACCATGCGACCGGTCCAGTCGGCAAGCTCTCGGGCATGTTCCGGAGAGCGGGCGCGCAGGATCGCGAGCTGGTCGGCGGCAACCAGAAGCGGATCCGCATCGCGTTCACTGTCCGGCAGCCGGGAATAGAGATAGCCTTCGCGCACGCCCTGCGCCGAGAAGGTGATCCTGGCGGGCTTCATGACGCTCAGCACTTCCTGCAGGGCGATCGCGCCATAGGGAAGAAGCGAGCGGCGGTTTTTGGAAACCGCCTGCCACGCGCCGTCTTTACTGTCCTTGGCCGCGATAACCTCGTCGAGGAACTTCTGCATTTCCTCGAGAGACAGTTCGTAGCCCTGCATCATGTGCAGCGGATAATTGGTCATCTCCATGTGCAGCTTGGCGATGTTACGCCATGTGCCGCCAACGGCATAGAAGGTCCGGCCTTCGCCTTTTTCGAGGAAACGGGCGGTATTGACCTGTTTGCGGGCGAAACTGCGCGCCTTGGCGAGCGAGTTGCCGGAGGATTCCGACAGTCTCAGGCCACCCAGCGGCAAAGTGATCCCACGGCCGAATTCGTGCCCCTTGATGTCGATGAGCTCAAGCGATCCACCACCGAGGTCGCCGGCAATGCCATCGACATCATAAAAACCACTGATGACACCGAGGGCGGAATATTTGGCTTCTTCCTCGCCGGAAAGAACCTGGATTTCCTGCCCGAGGATTTCTTCCGCATTGCGGATGAAATCGGGACCGTTGCTGGCTTCGCGGGCTGCCGCAGTCGCCAGAATATAGATATCCGTGGCACGCGCCTGATCGGAAAGCGCTTTGAAGCGCCGCAACGCAACCAGGGCGCGCTCGACGCCCTCGTCATCCATGCGACCATTCGCGCCAAGGCCCTTGCCCAGCCCGCACAGGACCTTCTCGTTGAAAAGGACCGTTGGAGCCCGGGTCAAGCCTTCGTAGACAACCAGACGAACGGAGTTGGATCCGATATCGATAACGGAAACAGGGGCGATGCCCGGGAGCCGCCCCTGAGCTTCAGAACTTACCATACTGCCTATTTCTTACGGCCAGACATTACTCCGGCAATCAGTTTCGGTGCGCTTGACTTCAAGGCTTCCCCGCGGCCGGAAAGGCTGGGGTTGGTCATGAAATAGTGCTGGGCGTTGAACGGTTCCTCACCCTGCCGCACCTCCATGCGCCTCGACGTCCCATCGGGCAGTATCTCGTAGCTCTGCTGGTTGTCAATCAGATTGCCCAGCATAATCTGTGATAGAACCTGTTCATGCACCGTTGGGTTGAGCAACGGTACCAGCGTCTCGACGCGGCGATCGAGATTGCGCGGCATCATGTCGGCGGAACCGATATAGACGAGCGCCTTGTCGGACGGCAGGCCTTGGCCGTTGCCGAAGCAGAAGATGCGGCTGTGTTCGAGGAAGCGGCCGACGATCGACTTGACGCGGATCTTGTCCGACAATCCGGGGACCTGCGGGCGCAGGCAGCAGATGCCGCGCACGACAAGCTCGACGTCAACACCGGCATGGCTGGCGCGATAAAGCGCATCGATGATTTCCGGATCGACCAGCGAATTCATCTTCATCCAGATCGCGGCCGGACGACCGGCCTTGGCATGCGCGATCTCCTCCTCGATATGGCGAAGGATACGCGGGCGCAGCGTATAGGGCGAAACCGCCAGCTTCATGCTTTCCTTCGGCTCGCCGTAACCGGTGATGAAGTTGAAGATATTCGCCATGTCGTGGGCGATCTTCGGATTGCAGGTGAAGAAGGACAGGTCGGTATAAATCTTGGCGGTGATCGGGTGGTAGTTGCCGGTGCCGAGGTGGCAATAGGTCCTGAGTTTGCCGTCTTCACGGCGAACCACCATCGACATCTTGGCGTGGGTCTTCAGTTCGATGAAGCCGAACACGACCTGCACGCCGGCGCGTTCAAGGTCGCGCGCCCAGCGGATATTCGCCTCTTCGTCGAAGCGCGCCTTCAGCTCGACCAGAGCCGTCACCGACTTGCCCATTTCGGCCGCGTCGATCAACGCCCGGACGATCGGGCTGTCGTTCGAGGTTCTGTAGAGGGTCTGCTTGATGGCAAGCACGTCGGGGTCGCGGGCGGCCTGCAAAAGGAACTGCACAACCACGTCAAAGCTTTCATACGGATGGTGGACCACCATGTCCTTTTCGCGGATGGCTGCAAGGCAGTCGCCAGCATGGTCGCGAACCCGCTCCGGAAATCGGGCATTGTAGCTTTCGAAACGCAGGTCCTCGCGCGGCGCCTTGGTTATTTCCGACATCGTGTTCAGCGCCAACAGGCCCGGCAGAACCGCAACGCGGTTTTCCGGCACGCCGAGTTCCTGAACCACGAACTGGCGCAGTGATGCCGGCATTTCGCTATCGGTCTCGATGCGGATGACCTTGCCGCGGCGGCGGCGCTTCAGGGCCGTCTCGAAGAAACGAACCAAATCTTCGGCTTCTTCTTCCACTTCAAGATCGCTGTCTCGAATGATGCGGAAGGTGCCGGCGCCCTTGACCTCGTAGCCGGGGAACAGCCGGTCGGTGAACATGCCGACCACGTCTTCGAGGGTGATGTAACGGACTGTCGTCCCTTCGTCAGGCAGGCGGACAAAGCGGTCGAGCGTGGTGGGAAGACGAAGCAGCCCCGTCATCGGCTCCTTGCCATGCAGGCTGTGCAGCTGCAGGCCCATGGAGAAGCCGAGATTGGGAATGAAGGGGAACGGATGCGCCGGATCGATGGCGAGCGGCGTCAGAACCGGGAACAGGTCTTCCTCGAAATCGGTCGCAAGCCACGCCTTGTCTTCTGCAGACAGGGCGTTCGGGCGAACGATAAGGATGTCTTCCTGCGCCAGATATTGCTGCAGCACGGCGAGCGACGCCTGCTGTTCCATCTGCAGATTGTCGATTTCCTGCAGGATCGAATCGAGCTGCTCGGCCGGCGTCTTCCCGTCGGGGCTGCGGATTACGATGCCCTGGCGCACCTGACCTTCGAGGCCGGCAACGCGTACCATGAAGAATTCGTCGAGGTTGGCGGCGGAAATTGACAGGAAGCGAACCCGCTCGAGAAGCGGGTGGGCTGTGTTCAGCGTTTCTTCCAGAACGCGGCGGTTGAACTGCAACCAGGAGAATTCACGATTGATGAACCGGTCGGAGCTTGCAAGTTGCTCCTCGAAGCTCGGGATCGCGTCAACAACGACTTCTTTGGTTTCCGGTGTTTCGGCGATCTGGTCCATGAGCTCCATCCTCAGTGTTAAGCCTTTCGGCCGTATAATGTTTTGACGACGGAACTGTGACAGTCAATCTCCTGCGTCGGCTTGACCGAAACTCTCCAGCACTTCTGCCGCCAGCGCCCGGTTGATACGGGTGCCACGTGAAAGAGCCAGATGGTCCAGTTGTTCGACCACCCGCTGCGCCGTATCGAGCGAACGCTCCATCCGGTTGACGATATAGCTGATCAGTTTGTCATCAATGTTAAGCTGCCGGTCGGAAAACAGCTTGATCATCACCTGAGCGAGAAGTTCCTCGTCAGGCTCGCCGATTTCCACCACCGTCGCGGCCTTGAGACGCGATTTCAGGTCCGGCAGGTCCACGGCCCATGAGGTCGGCCAGAGCCGTGATGTCATCAGCAATGTCTGGCCATGCTGGCGCACGGCGTTGATGACATGGAAAAGCTCGGCATCGTCAAAACCGCGGCGATCGGCATCCTCGAACAGCACCGGACCACCTGCGGCAATCTGCGATGCGTTGGAACCGGAGACGGGATGAATTTCCTGCGCACCCGACTGTTCGCGCCAGATATGGGCGAGATGCGACTTGCCCGATCCGACCGGGCCGGCGAGCACCACGACCGGCGACGGCCAGTTGGGCCATTCGTCGACGATCGACACGGCTGCGGCCATGCGTTCGGAAACCATGAGGTCGTCCCTACCGCGGGCGGCATCATGGGAAAATTGCAGGGGCAGTTGTTCGCCCTTGCCTTGCGGGCGGTCCATAGGGTCAGTCATCAATTTCAGTTATTCTTAGGAGCTTCGATTTCACGCGGGTCGTTCTGGTGATCGACTGCGTGGGCTGCGCCCTCCTCCCAGGGGAGTTCGGCGGAGCGGCCATAATAGATATCGCTATCAAGATATCGTGCCAAGGCGAAACGGACAAGCACGCCAACCACCGCAGCCGCGGGTACGGCGATGAGAAGGCCGACAAAGCCGAAAAGCGCGCCGAAGGCAAACAGGGCAAACATCAGCCAGACCGGATGAAGGCCGACACTCTGGCCGACCAGCTTAGGCTGCAGGATATTGCCCTCAAGGAACTGGCCGGAGAAGAAGACGGCGGCTACCGCGAGGATCCAGGGGAAATCCGGCCAGAACTGCACGAGCGCCACGCCGATCGCCATCACCAGTCCGATGAGCGAACCGATATAGGGGATGAACGAGATCATGCCGGCGACGAAGCCGATCAGCAGGCCGAAATTCAGCCCGACGAGCGAGAGGCCGACTGCGTAATAAATGCCGAGGATGAGGCAGAGCGAGCCTTGGCCGCGGATGAAGCCGGCAACCGACTGGTCCATATCGCGGGCGATCTGGCGCACGATCTGCACCTGATCCCGAGGGATCCAGCTATCGACCTTGCGCACCATGCGATCCCAGTCGAGCAGGATGTAGAAGGCGACGACCGGGGTGACGACCAGCAGCGACATGACGTCGACGATCGCCTTGCCGGAATTCCAGATCTGCGCCAGTAAGGATCCGACAAAACCTGCCCCTTGGCTCAGCACCTGGGAAAAGTTCTCCTTCACCGTTTCGATCTGGGTCGAGACCCAGGGCGGCAGGAAGGATGTCTGCGGGCTGGAGATGATCTGCTGCAGTTCTGTGAGGTAGCCCGGGAGTGCCGCCGCAAACTGGGTGAACTGGCTGATAATGATCGGGATGACCAGCATCAATGCCAGCACGAATATGGTGACGAAGCAGACGAGAATAACGATCGTCGCCATGGTGCGGCTGAGGCCCCGCCGTTCAAGCCAGTCGGCAACCGGATCCAGGAAATAGGCGAGCGCCATGCCGGCCACGAAGGGCAGAAGGATGGACGAAAAAAACCACAAGAAAAGAATGAAGCCGACAAGCACGCCTAGCCAGAACAGGATGTGGCGCTTCAGGCTTGCGCCACTGACGTGATACGGCATGTCTGCTCCTTGTCGATCGCTATTCGCGTTTCCATGGCATATGAGGGGCTTGCCGGACGAGGTCAAGTTCACATCCCGGTTAGCGAGCATGCCTGTGAAATGCCTTCAAAACATGGCCGAAACGCTTGCATATCCGGGCGCGTCGTGCAATTGGCGGCAGCTTATAGTTCCCTTTGGGTCCGGACTGGAGATGGATTATGAGCGAGGCAGGCAAGAACGGTCTCACCTATAGCGATGCAGGCGTCGATATCGATGCCGGTAACCTGATGGTCGAGAAGATCAAGCCGGCGGTGCGTTCCACCCGGCGCCCTGGTGCTGACGGCGAGATTGGCGGTTTCGGCGGCCTCTTCGACCTGAAGGCAGCAGGCTTCAATGACCCGATCCTGGTTGCCGCCAATGACGGCGTCGGTACCAAGCTGAAGATCGCCATCGACGCGGATTTCCATGACACGGTCGGCATCGACCTCGTTGCCATGTGCGTCAACGACCTCGTCGTTCAGGGTGCGGAACCGCTTCTGTTCCTCGATTATTACGCTACCGGCAAGCTCGATCCCGATCAGGGTGCTGCGATCGTCAAGGGCATTGCAGCGGGCTGCGTCGAATCCGGCTGCGCGCTGATCGGCGGCGAGACGGCCGAAATGCCGGGCATGTATTCCGACGGCGATTACGACCTTGCAGGTTTTGCAGTCGGTGCTGCCGAACGCGGCCAGCTTCTGCCGGCCGGCGATATCGCTCCCGGCGACGTCATTCTCGGTCTCACCTCTTCCGGCGTTCATTCCAACGGTTTCTCGCTGGTGCGCAAGATCGTCTCGCTCTCCGGCCTCGGCTGGGATGCCCCTGCCCCGTTCGCGGCAGACAAGAAGCTCGGCGAAGCGCTGCTAACCCCGACCCGCATCTATGTGAAGCCGCTTCTGAAGGCGATCCGCGAGACGCATGCCTTGAAGGCGCTTGCCCACATCACTGGCGGCGGTTTTCCGGAAAACATTCCGCGCGTCCTGCCGAAGCATCTCGCAGCAGAGATCGAGCTTGGCAACATCCCAGTTCCGGCCGTGTTCTCATGGCTGGCGAAAACCGGCGGTGTCGAGCCGAAGGAAATGCTGCGCACCTTCAACTGCGGCATCGGCATGATCATCGTCGTGTCTGAAGAGAACGCCAAGGCGGTGACCGACGTGCTCTCCGCCGAAGGCGAGACGGTCGTACAGCTCGGCCGCATGGTAGAGCGCGCTGAGGGCGGTGCCGGCGTCATCTACAAGGGTACGCTCGGCCTGTAATTTCTCAATGTCTTGAGGATGAGATCATGAACTCGGCCAAAAAGCGCGTCGTCGTCTTCATCTCTGGCGGCGGCTCCAACATGGTATCGCTGGCCGATGCCTGTGCTGAACCCGGTTTTCCTGCAGAGATCGTAGCGGTTATCTCCGATAAGCCGACTGCCGGCGGGCTCGCCAAGGCCGAGGCGCGCGGCATCAGGACTTACGTGTTCGAACGCAAGGCCTATGCCGGCAAGGCAGAGCATGAGAATGCAATCCTTGAGACGCTTGCCGATATCAATCCGGACATCATCTGTCTTGCCGGTTACATGCGGCTGATCTCAGGCGATTTCATCCGCCCCTATGAGGGCCGCATTCTCAACATCCACCCTTCCCTGCTGCCGCTTTTCCCCGGTCTCCACACGCATCAGCGTGCCATCGACGCCGGCATGAAGATCGCCGGCTGCACCGTACATTTCGTCACCGAAGGCATGGACGAAGGCCCGATCGTGGCGCAGGCTGCCGTGCCGGTGATCACCGACGACACCGCCGACATGCTGGCAGGGCGGGTGCTGACGGTTGAGCACGAGCTCTATCCGATGGCGTTGAAGCTGCTTGCCGAGGGCAAGGTGCGGATGGAAAGGGGACGGGCGGAATTCACACCTGCAGATGACGCGGCTATTGCCGATCAACGGATCGTCTCCGCAGGTCTATAAGCCCAAGCCCCTCCCTGATTGACCGTCGTTTTGACCAGCCTTATCCTGTACGAGACAGGCGGAGCCTTGCCATGACGATTACAGTCAATATCGGCGATGCCGATCTCAACGAGTTGCTTGCAAAACTGGAAGCAGGCGAGGATGTCGTCCTCACGCGTGACGGCGTGCCGATGGCACGATTGACGTCTCTAGCGGAAGAAACGTTCGATCGCGAGGCGCGGATGAAAGTCTTGGAAGAGGTGAAGGCCTTTCGTGACACGATGCCACGAGTAACCCAAGAAGAAATTGCCGAATGGAAAGCCATAGGTAGGCGCTAATGACGGACTTTGTCGTTGACGCTTCCGTCGCGTGTAGCTGGGTATTGCCGGACGAAGCATCAACAATCGGCGACACAGCATATGCGCGACTTCAGACCAATAGAGCGCTGGTTCCTGACTTGTTCTGGCATGAAGCGCGAAACGTGCTGATGATGACCTATAGGCCGAAGCGTATCGATTTTGCCATGGTCGCGACAGCTATGGCAATGCTGCGCATGCTACCTATTCGCACACTTGGTCAACCGCATGATCAACCGATCTTCACACTCGCCGAGCGCCATAATCTCACTGCGTATGATGCGGCCTATCTGGCCTTGGCTCTTGAGACCAAGTTGCCGCTCGCAACTCTCGACAAGCAATTGATTACCGCAGCGACACAGGGAAACGTGCTGCTGCTCGCGTAGCCGATAGCCTCAAGCCGCCATCATCTGCAACGGGTGCAAGGTCCCATCGCTATAGACGAAGCGGCCGTCGCGGAAGGTGGCGCGGATGCGGTGGACATCGCCGGTCTCGACGGCGACGAGATCGGCGCGCTGGCCAATCGATATCTCGCCGCGATCGGTGAGGCCTGCCGCACGGGCAGCATTCGACGTTGCCATGGCGACGGCCTTGGGCAGGCCGATCGTCATGATGTCGGCGAGCCTGAAGATCGCGGGAACGAAGGCGGCCGGGTGATAGTCCGCTGCAATCGTAGAGAGAAGGCCGGCGCTGGCCGCATCGAGCGCACTCAGATTGCCTGACATGGAGCTGCCGCGCAGAGCATTCGGCGCGCCCATCAGCGTATGGAGGCCGCGACGGATGGCTTCCTCGGCCGCAGCCATGGTCACCGGAAACTCGCTGATCGTGACGCCGAGATCGAACATCTCGATGACTTTCTGGGCGCTGTCGTCATCATGCGAAGCAAGCGACAGTCCGTGCTTTTTCGAGAGCGCGACGATTTCCTTCAATCGTGTCTCGATTTCCGGGTTACTGCGCATCTCGATACGCTTGTTGATCATCGCCTGCGCGGTCTCGATCGAGATCGAACGGCGCTCCGACATGCTCAGCACATAGGCTTCGATATTGTTATACTGGCCCTGCCCCGGCGTGTGGTCGGTCAGCGATACCATGTCGATCTCTCCTGCCTCCAGCAGCCGCTCCAGCGTTGCTGCTGCACCGACATTGGTGATCTCGTAACGGGCATGGACGCGATGGTCGATCAGGAGATCCTCGCGCAGCCGGTTGATGCCCTCGATCACCGCTGAGGTCGTTTCCAGCGAACGGACATTGCCGTAGACACTTTCGGTGGCGAAGGAGACGGCGGCATAAGCAGTCGTCACGCCATGAGCCGCAAGTTTCTTGTCCAACTCATGGATGCCGAAATCGATCGGCATCTCCGCCTTGGGGCGCGGGGAAATCTCGCGCTCGATCATGTCGCCGTGCAGATCGACGAAACCCGGCATCAGATAACGCCCGCCACCGTCGATCACCGCATCGGCAACCGCTTCATCACGGATTTCGGCGATCGCGCCGTCCTCGATCCGAACCGATCCGCCTTCAACGATCTGGTCCGGCAAAACGAGGGTGAAATTGCCGAGCCACATGATCATCTCCTAATGCTTTCGGTCTGTCGGCTGGAGCCGTTAGGCGCGTTTCGTGACATTCGTATGAAACCGCGAAGATTTCACAAAGAGCGTGCGTCTCAGGCCGAAGCCAGCTCCGCACGATGCAGCATTGCCCACTGCAATGCGATGATCGTCTTGGCATCGGTGATTTCGCCGGTGGCGATCATCCGGTAGGCGTCGTCGAGGCCGAGTGTGACGACTTCGATATCCTCCGCCTCACCTGCAAGGCCGCCGCCGAGACCGGTCCGCCTGTCCGCATCGACGCTGGCGATGAAGAGCGACAGCTTTTCCGTCAGCGCGCCGGGGCTCGCATGGACATCACAGATATAGCGCGCCTTCTCTATGCTGAAACCGGTCTCTTCCATCGCCTCGCGGACCACGGCTTCGGCCGGGATTTCACCTGCATCCACGAGGCCCGCCGGGATTTCCAGCATGTAGGCCGGGTCGCCATTTGCAAATGCGCCGGAGCGGAATTGGCGGACGAGAGTGATGGTATCGTCGACTGGATTATGCAGAAGGATGGCAGCGGCACTACCGTGATCATGGACCTCGCGATCGACCGTAACGACGCGCCCGTCCGGCATGCGCTGTTCGAAGGTGAGCATCTCCAACGTCACGAACCCCTTCCACAGGGTCTTTCTCGATACGAGGCGCACCCGCTCTGCTTCGGAAGTGTCGATGTCGATCATGTCCGTTCCTGTACTTCTGATTCTTGTCGATGATGCAGGATCAGCTCTTGCGGAGCCAGACCTTGTTGTCGTGAACGGCGGCACCACCGAAGGGAGCGACAGGATCGGCGCCGGTCAGGACGTTGATCCCCTCCCCATCGAGATGTGCGTCGTTCGGCCACAGACCTTCGGCGATCAACACCCCCGGCTTTGCGCCCGGCACCAGCCTCGCATGAAGGCGGATCTCGCCACGTAGATTGCCAAGACAGACGATATCGCCATCGACGACGCCCAGACGTTCGGCATCGGTCGGTTCGATCATCACTTCCGGCCGGCCTTCCTTCTGGATCGAGCTTTTCGTCTCGGCAAAGCTGGAATTCAGAAAGCTGCGCGATGGCGAGGTCGCCAGCCGGAACGGATGTTCGGCATCGACCGTCTCGATTACCGCGACATGGTCCGGAAAACGCGGCAGTTCCGTGTGTGGGCCGAGCGGACCGACGCTATCCGGTGTGCGGTCGGGCGAAGGGCCGTTTATCCAGTCCGGCGAGAAGCGGAATTTTCCATCCGGATAACCGAAACCGTTGATGTAATGGGCGGTATCGAAATCCGGCTGGGCGTCGATCCACTTGTCGGCCTTCAGATCCTCATAGGAGCCCCAGCCACTATCTTCGAGAATGCGGTCTATATGGCTGCGCTCATCCTTGCCGAAACCGGCAAAATGATAGACGCCGAGGCGCTTTGCCAGTTCCTCGATGACGAAGAGATTGGTGCGTACGGTCGATGGCGGCTCGACCAGCTTGGGGCCGAGTAGGATATGCTGCTGGCCGCCGGCGCGATATAGATCGTCATGTTCGAGGAACATGGTCGCCGGCAGCACGATATCGGCCATTTTGGCCGTATCGGTCATGAACTGTTCGTGCACGGCGGTGAACAGGTCGTCGCGCAAAAATCCCTGTTTCACGAGGCGCTGCTCCGGCGCGATGTTCATCGGATTGGTGTTCTGGATCAGAAGCGCCGTGACCGGGCCCCGATGACGCAGAGCCACCGGATCGCCGGTCAGCACGCGGCCGATCTGCGACTGGTCGAGCATGCGGATCTCGGGGTCCATATAGGCCGTGCCCATCAGCTCGGACTTGTTCAGCCGAAAGATCTCGCCGTTGTTATGGAAGGCGCCGCCGCCTTCGTATTGCCAAGAGCCGAGAACGGTCGCGACGGACAATGCGGCATGCATGGCCGCCGTGCCGTTGCGCTGGCGGGAAAAACCGTAGCCGAGGCGGAAGAAGGTTTTCTTCGTCGTGCCGATCAGACGAGCGAAATCCTCGATCTCCTCGACCGAAAGACCGGTGATTTCCGACGCCCATTGCGGCGTGCGGGATTTCAGGTGCGCTTCGAGGCCAGCCGGGTCATCGGCATATTTCGCCATATACTCGCGGTCGGCATAACCGTCGCGGAAGGCGATATGCATCAGGGCGCAGGCGAGCGCGGCATCCGTGCCGGGACGAAGGACGATCTTTACGTCCGCCTGTTTCATCGTCGGATTGTCGTAGATGTCGACGACGACGATCTTCGCGCCGCGTTCCTTGCGGGCCTTGATCGCATGGGTCATGACATTAATCTGGGTGGCAACCGCATTGGTGCCCCAGATAACGACGCAATCGGACTTCGCCATCTCGCGCGGATCGGGACCCCGTAGAGCGCCCGTGCCCATCACGTAACCGGTCCAGGCCATGTTGGTGCAGATCGTGCCCATGAAGCCCGAATATTTCTTGGCATGCCGCAGCCGCTCGATACTGTCGCGCTGTACCTGCCCCATCGTGCCTGCGTAAAAATACGGCCAGACGGCTTCGGACCCATGTTTCGCTTCAGCCTTGATGAATGCGTCGGCGATCTCGTCGAGCGCAGCCTGCCAGGAAAGCTCCTGCCAGTTGCCATCGCCCTTCGCCCCTTTGCGGCGCTGCGGCACCATGAGACGGCCCGGATGGTAGATGCGCTCGGAATAGCGCGCGACCTTGGCGCAGATGACGCCCGCCGTATAGGTATTGTCCGACGACCCGCGCACGCGGCCGATCCTGCCGTCCTCGGTCAGATCAACATCCAGCGCGCAGGCGCTCGGACAGTCGTGCGGACAGACGGTATGGCCGACTGAATTGTGGCCGGGCTTGCTTTTGGCAGAGATGGGGGTCGCGATGTTCATGGGTTTTCTATATTGCAAGCTGAGGCGCGCCAAAAGCGCGATTTGGCAGCCATCAATTTTATTCAAGCGAGACACAAGCCCAGATGAACTACCGGCATATCTATCACGCGGGCAATTTTGCCGATGTTCTCAAGCACGCCGTTCTGGCGCGGCTGGTTCGTTACCAGCAGAAAAAGGACAAGGCATTTCGCGTGCTCGATACCCATGCCGGCATCGGGCTTTACGATCTGTCGTCGGAAGAAGCACAGAAGACCGGTGAATGGGTGGACGGGATCGGTCGGCTGATGGAGGCAGAGCTTCCTGCAGATGTGGCCGAAATCCTCGAACCCTATTTCACCGCGATCCGGGAATTGAACCCCGCGGGCGGCATCAAGCTTTATCCGGGCTCGCCAAAGCTTGCCCGCATGCTGTTTCGCCCGCAGGATCGGCTTTCGGCGATGGAACTGCATCCGGAAGACTATAACCGTCTGCACAATCTGTTCGAGGGTGACTTCCAGGTTCGCGTGACGGAGCTCGATGGCTGGCTGGCGCTCGGTGCGCATCTACCGCCGAAGGAAAAGCGCGGCATCGTTCTGGTCGATCCGCCTTTCGAGGAGAACGGCGAATACGAGCGGCTGGTGAAGGGGCTTGCTAATGCCTACCGCCGCTTTTCCGGCGGCACCTATTGCCTCTGGTATCCGATCAAGAAGGGCGCGCCGATCAAATCCTTCCATGAGGAGCTTCAGGCGCTGGAAATCCCTAAAATGCTCTGCGCCGAACTTTCGGTGAAAAGCGATCGCGAAACGACCGGGCTTTCCGGCACCGGTCTCATCATCGTCAACCCGCCCTTCACGCTGAAGGACGAGTTGCATGCGCTACTGCCGGTACTCAAAACCGTACTTGGTCAGGATCGTTTTGCCTCGCAACGCGCCTTCTGGCTGCGTGGCGAAGAGGGCGGACGCGGCGAGGAATAATCGCCCAGAAGCTCTCTAAGCCTTTTCCTGATGCTTGGCCCGCTGGATATCCAGCGGCTCATCGCGGCGAAACTGCGAGCGCTCGAAAACGAAGATCACCACCAGCGCCATGACGAAGGGGATGATCAGGTAGAAGAGCCTGAAGACAAGCAGTGCCGCGATGACATCGGCCGGATTCATGTCCGGCAGGCCCATGACGAAAACCAGTTCCAGGACACCGAGACCACCCGGTGCATGGGAAAGAAGGGCCGCGGAAAAGGACACGAGAAAAATTCCCAGTACGACCATGTATCCGGGATTTCCGACCTCCGGCAGGGCAAAATAGATGATCCCGGCAGCCCCGATCAGCTCGATCGGCGCGATCAGAAGCTGCGGCAACACGACCCGTGGTGCGGGATAGACGATATTGACCGTCCCCAGTTTCGACAGCCGGAGTGTCAACGGCTTCAGCTTCATGAAGCTGGCAACGACGTATAGACCGATCAACACCAGCAGCAGATAGCCCAGCGCAGCCGAAGCTTCGACCGGGATCAGGTCACCGAAACGCGCAATCACTTCCGGCTCGATGACAAGAATGATGCCGATCAGCATCAGCGTTCCGAGAATGAAGGTGAAGGAACACATGGCGATAAGGACGCCGATTTCCGCCGGTGTCATGCCCCTCGTCGAATAGGCGCGGTAGCGGACAACGGCACCGGAAACGACGGAGGCGCCAATATTATGCGACAATGCGTAGGTGGTGAACGAACAGACGGTGATGAAAAACCAGTCGATTTTGCGCCCGAGATGCAAGAGGGCTATCCGGTCGTATCCCGCCAAAGCCCAGTAGGCGACAAGGCTTGAAGCCGCGGCCAGGCACCAGTGTGTCTTGGGAATTGCCGCAAGGCTTACCCACAGATCATCGAGCGAAAGCCCCCTCAATTCCTTGTAGAGAAGCCACGCCGAAAGCGCTATCGTAAGGCCGCCAACGGCAGGCCACAGGTATTTCTTGAATGTCATTCAGCTGTTTCGCTCTTTGCTCCCCACCTCGATCACTGCACGCAGCCATCAGCGAATTTGCACTCTATTCGCTTGGACACTGAACATTCAACAATTACAACGCTCTCGTGTTCCAATGGTGAGGATTCGTGATCATGATGAAGAAATCGTCGGCTCTCCGCGAGGTCCTTTTTGCCGCAGCGATCATGCTCGCAACCGCGGTCTCGGCATTGTCCCCGGTCAATGCGCAGGAACGTCGCCAGGATCGGCAGCCGGACCGCGCCGGGAATTTCGATTTCTACGTGCTCTCGCTCTCATGGTCTCCGACCTTCTGCGCCACTGCCAAGGGCGGTCGCAACGACCAGCAATGCGGCATCGACAAACGGTTCCGCTTCGTCGTGCATGGCCTGTGGCCACAATATGAAAAGGGTTATCCGGACTTTTGCCGAACCTCCGAGCCTGAACGGGTACCGCGTACGGTTGGCGAAAAGATGTTCGACATCATGCCATCGATGGGACTTGTCGGCCATCAGTGGCGAAAGCACGGCAGCTGCTCAGGGCTGAATCAGGAGACTTATTTCGACAAGGTCCGCCAGGCTTATGAGCGTGTCGCGATTCCTGCCGACCTGACCCGCGGCGACCGGCCTCTTAGCCTATCCGCGGATGAAATCGAACAAAAGTTCCTCAGCGCCAATCCCGGCATGAGCCACCGCGGCATCGCCGCGAGCTGCGAGGGACGCCAGTTGGAAGAAATCCGCATCTGCCTCACCAAGGATCTCGCATTCCGCGACTGCGCCGAAGTCGACCGCCGAGGCTGCACGATCAGCCAGGTCACCCTTCCGCCAGCCCGCTGACAAATTTCAAAGAGGAAAGCCTGATGAAAATTCTATATTCTCCAGCATCCCCCTACTCGGCCAAGTGCCGCATGGCGGCGCGCCACCTCGGTATCGAGCTGACAGAGGTGAAGACCGATACCAATACTGCACCGGCGGAACTGACGGACAACAATCCGCTGGGCAAAATCCCGGTACTGATCCGCGACGGTGAAGCGCCGATCTATGATAGCGTCGCGATCATGCATTTTCTCGACCGCAAGTCGGGCGGCAAACTTTATCCAAAAAAGGATGAGAAGCGCACCGAAGCGGAAGTGCTTGAGGCGCTGTGCGACGGTGTGATGGACTGCCTTCTCTCGATTGTCTACGAGCGCCGTTTCCGCGGCGAGGAAAATGCCTATCAGCCGTGGATCGACAAGCAGTGGGCAAAGGTGGTCAAGTCGCTCGACCATCTGGAAAAGAACCTGCCGAAGACCGGCAAGAAACTGCATGGCGGCCATTTCGCGCTCGCCGCAATGATCGGTTATCTCGACCTGCGCTTTAACGGCCAATGGGCCGAAGGCCGCCCGGAACTCGCTTCCTGGCCGGATATCTTTGCCAAGAAGTTTTATCATTATGCGGAGATGAAGGCTGCTGCATAGGCCTGGCCCGGACATTGCTTTTCAATGCATCGGAAACGATCAAGGGGGCCGCTCAGGCCCCTTGAAATTTTGACTTCCGGCCCGGCCTGCAGCAACCGAATGTGCTTGCCATCCGAAGCAATCGGATCGACAACATGTCATCTAGAAAAAGGAGAAAAAGATGGCCAAGGGTCAGGTGCGAAGCAACAAGGAAGTCCGGAAACCCAAAAAGGAGAAGGGCGCCGAGAAGGTCGCGAAAACGCTCGGTTCTCAGGTGAAGAACTCCGAAAGCTCCATCACCAAAAAATAACACAAGCCACCGGACGGTGGCCAGCGACATTGGCGACGACGGGACTTGGCGGGATGACGTTGAAGCGTCTCCGGCAGAAGATGAATTTTCTTGCTGAAGGGATGCTATCTCTCCCTGCAGGCACGAGCCGACAAGCCGATCGTTCAACTCTCGATATACTTAGACTTTCCTCCTATATGCCCAAGCACCTGAAATGCTTGCCCTCACCCCTCCCTCCGCTACTATGAGACGAACGGCGGGAGGCCGTGATGGAGGAAATCAGATGACATTCACTGCATTGACGCGGCGTGCCGCGCTTGTTCTTGCCGGAACAGCACTTTCAGCGCTCTCGTTCGGCCATCAGGCGAATGCCCAGACCTTTCCCGACCGGACGATCACGCTGGTCGTGCCCTTCGCTGCCGGCGGCTCCACGGATGTGGTCGGCCGCGTGGTGGCGCAGAAGATGGGCGATATCCTCGGCCAGCAGGTGGTGGTCGAAAACGTTGCCGGCGCAGGCGGCAATCTCGGTGCCGACCGCGTGGCCCGCGCAGACCCGGATGGCTACACGATCCTCATGGGCACCGTCGCAACACACGCCCTCAACCCCTTGATCCTGAAACAGAAACCGTACGATCCGGAAAAGGATTTCTCACCGGTTTCACTGCTCGTCATCGTGCCGAATGTGCTGGTCGTCAATCCGAAACTCGAAGTCAATTCCGTCGCGGAACTGATCGAGCTCCTGAAGAAGGACCCGGACAAATATTCCTACGCATCGTCGGGCAACGGCACGCCGCTGCATCTCTCCGGCGAGCTGTTCAACAGCATGGCTGGCGTGAAAATGCAGCACGTTCCCTACAAGGGTGCCGGTCCTGCTCTCAACGACCTTCTCGGCAACCAGATTTCGATCATGTTCGACAACCTCCCCTCGTCCTCCAGCCATATCAAGGGCGGGACGCTGAAAGCGCTCGGCATCACGACGAAGGAACGCGCGCCCTCTTTCCCTGACGTGCCGACCGTGGCCGAGACCGTGCCAGGTTATGAAACCTACACTTGGAACGCCCTGTTCGCGCCCGCCGGTACGCCTCCGGAAGTGGTCGCCAAGCTCAACGAAGCCGCCAATACTGCGTTGAAAGACCCAGCAGTCGCCGGTCGGATGAAGGACTTTTCCGCCACGATCGTCGGCTCCACGCCGGAAGAACTCGGCAAGCATGTGACAGCCGAGCTTGCCAAATGGAGCCCGGTGGTCAAGGCCGCCAACATCCAGATGGACTGAAGATTTTCGCATACAAAAAAGCCCGCGGCATTCACGCCGCGGGCTTCCCCAGCCTGTTTAGGCTATAGGTCTGATTAGAACTTCACGCCGATACCGACCTTGACGCTGTGATCGTCATAGCCCTTCGAGAAGGAGCCGCTATCGAGATTGTAGTCCTTGGAACCGTAGTCGGTGTAACGGTATTCGAGACGGGCCGTGATGTTGCTGGTGACGAAGGCTTCAGCACCTGCACCGACCGTGTAACCAACGGCAGTCTTGCTTTCCGACGATGTTGCGTCAGACAGCTTGTTGTCCTGGATGGCGACACCGGCCGTACCGTAGATCAGGAAGGGGTTCATGTCGTAACCGACGCGACCGCGCAGCGAGCCGTTCCAGCCAGCCTTGCCTTCGAGATCCGGATAAGTGCCGTCCTTTTCGCCGTTGTAGGCGACATCGCCTTCAACACCGTAGACGATCTGGCCGCTCTGCCAGTTGTAACCGGTATAGAGACCGCCACCAAGCTTGCCATCACGATCGCCAGCGCCGAAACGGCCCCAGTCGTAGGCACCGGTTGCACCGAGGTAGTAACCCTGCCAGTTACCGACAGCCGGAGCCGGCTCGTCAACGGCGACCGGCGCCTGCGGGACCTGATCTACAGCGTCAGCAGCATTGGCCGCGGAAATTGCGATGAAGCTGGCAGCCGAGGCCATCAGAGTTGCGATGAGAATACGCATACATTTTTCTCCTTTTAATGCTGCCGGGAAGGCGTCACATCAACATTGTTGGCGACAGCTTTGTTCCCTGCTCGCTGAGGAGAAATTTGGAGTGCAATTGAGGAAATGAGAGAGCCGAATTGTGAATTGTTTGCGGCAGACAGAAGGCTAAATCTTGATGTTGCATCACCGCAACATGTATTTCATTAACCCTAATACAATACTAATTCGTTGATTAACTGCTTTACATTTCTTTCTTATTTCTTAACAAGCGAAAATATCCAAGTCAATACACACGATATTTGATGACAATCATCAAGCTGCACCCAAGATGTGCCTGTTGTTCGAGTTTAGACCAAACAGATCACATCTCGGCTCCTCCCGTTTATGCTTCGAAATACCTGTCTATGCATACCGCTCCCGACCTCACACCGGCACGACCGTCCGAATGCCGCCGCATTTCGTCAACGGCCGCGATTGAGGCGCAACAACCGCGCCTGCTTCCAAACAGCTTCACCGGACACTATCTGTGAGAGCAGAAATCGACTTCGATTCGAGATATGGCGAGCCCGGCGCCTACGCGCGACGTGGCGGAGATATGTAATGAACGACAAGAAGCTGCCGGATGGCGGCGTTCTCTATGACGAGATCGATGATGACGAGGATGACGCAGCGGCGCCTGATACGCCTGCCGACACGATTGCCGCGACAATCGACTGGAACGAGGCGCTTAAGAACGAAAGCGGCCTCAAGGGTGCCGATCTGATTGCCGAATTCGTCAAGCACCTGCCGAATACGCCGGGCGTCTACCGCATGTTCAATGAGGCCGGCGATGTGATGTATGTCGGCAAGGCACGCAGCCTGAAGAAACGCGTCGGCAATTATGCGCAAGGGAGGCTGCATTCCAACCGCCTCACCCGCATGGTGCGCGAGACGACGCATATGGAATTCGTCACGACGCGGACGGAAACCGAGGCGCTGCTTCTCGAAGCCAACCTGATCAAGCGGCTGCGCCCGCGCTTCAACGTGCTTTTGCGCGACGACAAGTCGTTTCCCTATATTCTGATCAGCGGCGATCACCGCGCTCCTGCTCTATTGAAGCATCGCGGCGCGCGGGCACGCAAAGGCCAGTATTTTGGGCCGTTCGCCTCCGCCTCCGCCGTAGGCCGCACGATCAATTCACTGCAGCGCGCCTTCCTGCTGCGCACGTGCACCGACAGCGTGTTCGAGACGCGCACGCGACCCTGTCTTCTCTATCAAATCAAACGCTGTTCCGGCCCCTGCACGCATGAAATCAGTGATGCGGGGTATGCTGATCTGGTCAAGGAAGCATCGGACTTTCTGTCGGGCCGCAGCCAGAATGTGAAGAACACGATCGCTGCCCAGATGCAGGAAGCTTCGGAAGATCTCGATTTCGAGCGTGCTGCAGTCTATCGCGACCGACTGGCGGCGCTTTCGCATGTCCAGAGCCATCAGGGCATCAACCCAGCCGGCGTTGAGGAGGCGGATATCTTCGCCATCCATCACGAGGGCGGACTGACCTGCATCCAGGTCTTCTTCTTCCGCACCGGGCAGAACTGGGGTAACCGCGCCTATTTCCCCAAGGCCGATCCGCAGATGACGGCGGCCGAAGTGCTGAACGCTTTCCTTGCGCAGTTCTACGACGACAAGCCGGTCCCGAAACAGATCCTGCTTTCCGAAACGGTCGAGGAGCAGGATTTGCTGGCGCTCGCCTTTTCCGAAAAGGCAGGACACAAAGTGGCGATCCTGGTGCCACAGCGGGGCGAAAAGCGCGATCTCGTCGATCACGTTCTCGCCAATGCCCGCGAAGCGCATGGCCGCAAGCAGGCCGAGACATCCTCGCAGGCGCGACTGCTCAAGGGATTGGCGGAGACATTCGCGCTACCCTATCAGCCCCGCCGTATCGAGATTTACGACAACTCGCATATCATGGGCACCAATGCCGTGGGTGGCATGGTCGTGGCGGGGCCGGAAGGTTTCGTGAAAGGCCAGTATCGCAAGTTCAACATCAAATCGACCGACATCACCCCTGGCGACGATTTTGGCATGATGAAGGAAGTGATGACGCGGCGCTTCTCCCGCCTCATCAAGGAAGAGGGGATTCCGGACCGCAGCATTTCGGCTGGCACGAATGCCGAGGCCGCAATGGAAACGACCGGCGACGATATCAATGACGCCGCCTTCCCGGCATGGCCCGACGTGATCCTGATCGACGGCGGCCAGGGGCAGATGACGGCTGTCCGCGCCATTCTCGATGAACTCGGCATTCGCGATGTCGTGACCGCCATCGGCGTCGCCAAGGGCGTCGACCGCGATGCCGGCCGCGAGCGATTCTTTGCCGATGGCAAAAGCGACTTCTCGCTGCCGCCGCGCGATCCGGTTCTCTATTTCATCCAGCGCATGCGCGACGAGGCGCATCGGTTTGCGATCGGCTCGCACCGGGCACGACGCAAGAAGGAGATGATCAAGAACCCGCTGGACGAGATTTCCGGCATCGGACCGGGCCGAAAACGCAAGCTCCTGCAGCATTTCGGCACGGCCAAGGCCGTATCACGCGCGGGCCTCAACGATCTCATGGCCGTCGAAGGGATTTCAGAGGCTGTGGCCAAGCAGGTCTATAACCATTTTCACGAAACGAGGGCCAATTGATCCCGCTTCCGAGCCTCGATCTGGCCTTTCGCAACTCTCGGCGGATCGCCTGTCACAATCGTCTGTAAAAAAGCCGCGAAACCGGTTGACGCTTGGCCTTGGACGCATCAACTAGGGAACAACACGCAAGCATAGGTACGATATGGCTTCCCGCGCATACAATATCCCCAATCTTCTCACCTATGCGCGCATCGTTGCCGTGCCGGTGATCGTTCTCTGTTTTTTCGTCGAGGGGAAGCTGGAAAGCTCTGACACTGCCCGCTGGACGGCGCTGTGGCTGTTTGTCATCGCCTCGCTGACCGACTATCTCGACGGCTATCTCGCCCGCATCTGGAACCAGACGTCGAATATCGGCCGCATGCTCGATCCGATCGCCGACAAGCTGCTGGTCGCCTCGGTCCTGCTGCTGATGGCAGCGGATGGAACGATTGCCGGCTGGTCGCTCTGGGCGGCGATCACAATCCTTTGCCGTGAAATCCTCGTCTCGGGCCTGCGTGAATATCTCGCCGCGCTGAAAGTCTCCGTGCCGGTCACACGGGTCGCCAAATGGAAGACGACGATCCAGATGGTATCGATCGCCTTCCTGCTCGCCGGTCCCGCCGGCGACAAGGTCGTACCTTATATAACCGAAATGGGTATCGCGCTTCTCTGGGTTGCTGCGATCCTGACCTTCTACACCGGCTACGACTACTTCAAGGCCGGCGTAAAGCATCTGGTGGATGCGGATTGAGGACTTTGGAATGAAGGTCAATCTCATCTATTTCGCCTGGGTTCGCGAACGTATCGGCAAGACCGAGGAGGAAATCGAGCTTCCTGAAAGCGTCGTGACCGTTGGCGATTTGCTGAATCACCTGAAGGGCTTTGGTGAGGTATACGAGGCTGCACTTGAATTTCCCGATGTGATCCGCGTGGCGATCAATCAGGAACATGTCGAGCATGACGAGGCGATCGCCGGTGCCCGCGAGATCGGCATATTTCCACCGATGACCGGCGGGTGAAACGGTGAATGTCCCCTCTCCCACCATCCGCGTGCAGGCGCATGATTTCGATCTTCAGGCGGAAGTCGATGCCCTGAGCGGTGGCCGCACGGATATCGGCGCGATCGTCTCATTCGTCGGGCTCTGCCGCAGCGAACAGGGCAAGCTTTCGGCGCTGGAACTCGAGCACTATCCCGGTATGGCGGAAATGGAGATGAAGCGGATCGCCGATCTTGCGATCGAGCGTTTTTCGCTGATGGGGGCAACCGCCATTCATCGTCACGGCCGGATCGAGCCGGGCCAGAATATCGTGCTGGTCATCGCTGCCGCGCCGCACCGGCAGGCCGCCTTTGACGGCGCCAATTTCATCATGGATTACCTCAAGACCTCGGCGCCCTTCTGGAAGAAGGAACATGCGACCGACGGCACCGCCGGAGCGTGGATCGAGGCCAAGGGCATCGATGACCAAGCGAAGAACAAGTGGGACTGAATTCCACCTCCGTCAGATCGTTATCCGCTCCCGGCGGCTGAGAACAAGAAGCACAACCAGCCCCGAAATTACCGCCAGATCGCGCCAGAAAATCGGGCCGTATCCGCCCCATAGCGTTTCGGCTATCCCGACCAATGCCGCCCCGGCCGCAGATTTGATCGGGCTTGAATGTCCACCAGCAGCGGCTATCAGCACGACTTTCAGACCGAAAAGCAGGCCGGCACCGAAATCCATCGTCCCGTAATAGGATGTCGCGAGTATGCCGCAAACTGAGGCATAGAGGGCCGCCAGCGCGTAAGCCGAGACGAAGATCCGTGCGGAATTGACGCCGGACAGCTCTGCCGCAAAGGCATCGTCGGAGACCGCCCGCCAGCAACGGCCGAAACGGCCATGCCAGAGCGCGATATGGCCAGCGAAAACCATCACCAACATCAGCGCCGTGTTGATCACTTGCAGCATTGTCAGCCCAACGGAAAAGTCAGAACCCTGCCAGAAGACGATCCGGCCATTCAGGAAAGGCGGCAGCCAGAGTTCGCGCGTATCGGAAGCAAGCCGCGCGCCTTCCATCAGCACCATCACCAGACCGAGCGAGGCGACGATCATGGCATTCGGCGATACGGCTGAAAGCGGCCGCATGACGAACTGCCCGATCGCAGCACCTGCCCCTACCCCGCCGATCAATCCGGCCGCCGCACCAAGCGCCAGCGAAGCGGGCAGAATAAGCCACAGCCGATCCCAGCCTATATGGGCGAAGAGAAGATAGATGTGGCCGGAAAAGGCGAAGATCGCACCATAGGTGATGTCGGCGCGGCGGGTGACGGCAAAGGCGAGCGCATAGCCGAAAGCCAGCGCTGCATAGAGCGATGAGGTCGGCAAAGCATTGGCGATCTGCTGCAGGAAATAGGCCATCCGGCGCTCCAATACGTGAGATCGAATATAACTGGTAAAAGCCATTTTGAAAGTTATAATCGCTCATGACCTTTTCATGGACACCACATCGTTTTGCCGGGGGTGCGCTGGCGCTGGACGTCGCCAACAGCGTCATCCTGCGTTTCAACCCTGCCCGCAGCGTGGATCGATTTGCCGAGCCGGCGCAACTGAATGCATTTGCGAAAGCTGCAGGCGAATTCTCCGCGGAGCGCGCGCTGTTCGGCACGCCTGCTGTCCTACCGAAGCAGAACGAGGCATCGTTCATTGCCATGCGTGAGGCAATCGACGGTTATTTTCGGGCCTGCGTAAGCGAGGCAGAAACATCGCTGCTTCTCGCCTCCCTGCTGGAGGCGGTAGCCGCGGTACTGCGGCTGGGAGCCAGGGGATCGCTTGAGACCGAGACGGCCTATTCGGCTCTGAGGCTGTTGTCCGACACCGAAAAAAAGAGGATCAGGATCTGCGGCAATTGCGGCTGGCTGTTCATCGACCGCAGCAAGAACCGCAGCCGCATCTGGTGCGACATGACTGTGTGCGGCAACCGGGTCAAGGCTGCGCGTCACTACAATGCCAGGAAGGATCGGCTGCCATGAAGGGCACGGCGCTCGCGGCCGCTCTCGCAATCCTTGCTCTCGCCTCCTGCCAGCGGGAAACCGAGGGCAAGCTGGTCGAGCTTTCCGGGCGTCTATTCGTGTTCAACTATCGCGTCGCCACGGCCAATTATCTCGTCACGCTGAAAAAGCTTCGCCCATTGCCGGATGGCAGCGTCGTTACGGCAGAGTTCGAAAATCCGAAGGGCGGCGATGCCCTTAAGGCTCGGGAAAGAATCTTTCCGATCGAGGAGAAGATCGTCATCCAGAGCCCGCATCTGCAATGCGTGCGCAAGGACCGCTCCTATGCGGTCACCATTCGCATCCTGTCGGCATCAGGCGACGTGCTGCAGGAGATCGAAACGAGCATTACCTCGGATGTCGACCAGAGCGTGCTGCCCGCCAAGCCGCTCGTCGTCGGGCCCGGCTATACGCCCAATCCCGATGTCTTTCACGCGGATGGAAGCGAAGACATGTCGAGTGACGGCAGCTGCCCTAGATAACAAAAAAGCCGGAGCGTCAGCCCCGGCTTTTTTCAATCATCAATCGTGTGGCGATTAGCCGACGATTTCGGTTTCTGCGAACCAGTAGGCGATTTCCTGAGCGGCGGTTTCCGGAGCATCCGAACCGTGAACCGAGTTTTCGCCGATCGACAGGGCGAACTGCTTGCGGATCGTGCCTTCAGCAGCCTGAGCCGGGTTGGTCGCGCCCATGATTTCGCGGTTCTTCAGGATGGCGCCTTCGCCTTCCAGAACCTGAACGATGGTCGGGCCAGAGGTCATGCCTTCAACCAGTTCGCCGAAGAACGGACGTTCCTTGTGAACTGCGTAAAAACCTTCGGCTTCGCGCTTCGACATCCAGACGCGCTTGGACGCGATGATGCGCAGGCCGTTGTCTTCGAATACCTTGGTGATAGCGCCGGTCAGGTTGCGCTTGGTGGCGTCCGGCTTGATCATCGAGAAGGTGCGTTCAATCGCCATCTTGTCTATCCTTTGTTTCCAGGGGCACTTTGCCAGGGGAAAGTTGGCGGTGTTTACCCGCCTCAAGCGCCGGAAACAAGGGGGTCCCGGCCATTGTCTTGGCTATTGTCACCCCGCGAAGCCGAATTTCACGCCGCCGTCACACTGCGCCCGACGCCCTCGTAAAGGTCGAGGCAGCGCTCGAACCACGCTGCAACCGGGTCATCGGCCGCCAGCACATTCCCGCCGGTGGTGATCCGCATCCACTGCAGGGCACCGAACAGGATGTAATCGGCAAACAGCGGACCATCGCCGCCGATGAAATCCTGATAACCGAGCATCTGGCGCATCGGCTCCAGTTTTGCTGCAAAGCCTGCAACCGCAGCCTCACGCCCGGCGCGCAGATCTTCCAGCGACCGGCCAAGCATCTTCTCGCGTGTCGTCCGGAAATAGGTCCGGTCGGTCTCGTCCAGCATGTCGTGGATATCGGCAACCGCGATGCCGGTGATCGCGGGATGGATGATGCTCTGCGAAAAACGCTCGACGAACCGCGACAGCGCCTTGCCACCTTCACCACCGAACAAGGTCGGCCGGTTCGGATAATGCTCCTCCAGATAAAGCGCGATATCGAAACTGTCGCGGATCAGTTCGTTGCCGTCCCGCAGGATCGGAACCGTCTTGGAAAATCCGTTTTCCAGTTCCGGGATCTGGGTGAAGGGCGTCGGCTTCTCGATGAAATCAAGCCCCTTGTGCTTCAGCGCCAGAACCACCTTCCAGCAATGCGGGGAGAAAGGGCGGCTCTCGTCGGCACCGCAAAGAGAATAGAGGATACGGGTGGTCATCAAGGGGCTCCTAGTCATCCGTTAGAATTTTGATGATGAGCAGGAATTTGGCTGCAATCCAATCAGAAGATTTCATGCGTTGCATAAGACCCGCGTGATGCGCTTTGCTGTAGATGGAAATTCTCGAAACGGGCCACGCGGGAGAACCATATGCAGCGCCATTTCCAGATGCTTGCCGATTACAACCACTGGGCCAACAACCGTGTCTATGATGGCTGCGCAGCACTGAGCAAGGAGGATTACCGTGCCGACCGCGGCGCATTTTTCGGCTCTGCGCATCGCACGCTCAACCATCTTCTTGTCGCCGACCGGATCTGGCTGAGGCGCATCACAGGTAGCGGCACGGCGCCGATGGAGCTGAATGTCATCCTGTTCGAGGATTTTGCCGAGCTTCGCGCAGCGCGGAAAGCAGAAGACGATCGCTTTGTCGCACTGACAAAATCGCTTTCACCGCAAGATTTCGAGCGCGCTGTGACCTATACGCCGGTCAGCAATCCTGTTCCGGTCACCGATCCGCTCGCCGGCATGCTGGCACATGTGTTCAACCACCAGACCCACCATCGCGGGCAGATCCACACGATCCTGACCTCGCTCGGCCAGCCCTCCATCGTGCTCGACATGATTGCGTTTCTGAGGACGGATGGAAAACACTGGATGTCGTGAACTGGGCCTTAACCCTCTTTCGCACGAATCCGAGCCTCAATTGCAATCCATGGCCGTATTTCAGCGGATGTTAACGCGCTGTCGCAATCAATCGTCTTCACGCACGAACGATCAGGAGACGACGGATGCCGACCCAGGCCCGAAAAGCAGCTCAGGACAGGACATTGCAGGCGGTAAGCCAACATATGGCCCGCATCGAGGTGAACGGCCTGCCGCGCAATTACGAGCTCTTTTACGAGGCTCATTGCGGCACCGATGTCGGGCTGTCGCGCGAAGTCATGGCCCTGCCGGTATCACCTAACCAGACGGCGCTGGACGAGATCGGCATCCGCTACCAACTGCCGGGCTTTGTTGCCAGCGGCCTGCCGAAATCCCGCAATCCGGATATCCTGCTGATCGCCAGCCTGCGCGAGAAGATGGCGAGCGGCGCCGAGCAGAAGCGTGGCTTCAGCCGAGCACTGGAAGCCGTTGCAAAAAGTCTGCGCGAGGATAACGGCGCCGGCCCCGGCGATATCCTTGCCGAAATCGAATATCTCAGCGTCTCGCTTTCCGATGCCGTGGTCGCAGAAACGGAACTCGAAGCCGCCCTGCGTTCCGGCGCCAATCTTCTCACCGTTGCCGAACAGGACGCCTCCAGCGCCCGCGCCGTGATGCTGCGCGACCGGATGACCGGACTGCCGAACCATGCCGCCTTCACCGAAAAGCTCGAAGCGCTTTATGCGGACGACAACGAGAGCCGCGATACGGCACTCTTCCTCGTCGCCGTCAGCGACATTTCCGACATTGCCGATACCTATGGCGAGGCAGCAGCCACCCGAATCGTCAAGAAAACCGCCGCTATCTTCCGCAAGACGATCAAGAAGGACGATTTCCTCGCGCGCATCGGCAAGGCAGAATTCGCCTTCCTGTTCCGCCATGTCGGCCGCGATGCGATCAAGCCGATAGCAAACCGCCTGACCGCTTCGATCAACGACAATCTCGTCTTCGCGACCTCCGAGGGCACGCCGGCGATCCGGCTTTCCATGGGAGCCTCCATGGCAACTGAGGCGTTTTCACCGCAGCAACTGCGTCAGCAGGCCGTGCTTGCGGCCGAAGCCTCACGGGCCTATCCGCGCACCAATGTGATCATTCACGGGGACACCGGCCGATCGGGCGTCTAATCTGCGATCTGATCCGGGCGATCCCTTGCGTTGACAGCGTGTTTCGGCCAAAACCGCCGCCATGATCACGATTACTGACCTTTCCGCCCGCATTGCAGGCCGTCTGCTTCTCGACAACGCCAGCGTCTCGCTCCCGGCGGGCGCCAAGGTCGGCCTGATCGGCCGCAACGGTGCGGGAAAGTCGACGCTTTTCCGCGTCATCACCGGCGATCTCATTGTCGAGAGCGGATCCGTGACGATCCCGAAGAATGCCCGGATCGGACAGGTTGCACAAGAAGCGCCTGGCACGGAAGAGTCGCTCATCTCCATCGTCATGGCCGCCGACAAGGAGCGCACGGCGCTGATGGCGGAAGCCGAAACGGCAACCGACCCGCACCGGATCGCCGAAATCCAGATGCGGCTCGTCGATATCGACGCTCACTCGGCGGAAGCGCGTGCAGCGAGCATTCTTGCCGGCCTCGGTTTTAATGCAGAAGCCCAGCTTCGTCCCGCCTCGTCATTTTCCGGCGGCTGGCGAATGCGTGTGGCGCTGGCGGCCGTGCTTTTTGCCGAGCCTGATCTGCTTCTGCTCGACGAACCAACGAACTATCTCGATCTCGAAGGCACGATGTGGCTGGAAGACTATGTGCGCCGTTACCCGCACACGGTCATCGTCATTTCGCACGACCGCGATATGCTGAACAACGCGGTCAATTCGATCGTGCATCTCAACCAGCAGAAGCTGACCTTCTATCGCGGCAATTACGACCAGTTCGAGCGCCAGAAGGCCGAAGCCGACGAATTGCAGATGAAGGCGAAGGCAAAAAACGACGCCGCGCGCAAGCATCTGCAGAGTTTCATCGATCGCTTCAAGGCCAAGGCAACCAAGGCCAAGCAGGCCCAGAGCCGGGTGAAGGCGCTGGAGCGCATGGGTACGGTGGCGGCCGTGATCGAGGACCATGTCCAACCGATCAGTTTTCCGAAGCCGGAAAAGATCCCCGCCTCGCCAATCGTTGCAATCAACAAGGGATCGGTCGGTTATGAACCCGGCAAGTCGATCCTGAAGAATATCAGCCTGCGCATCGACAATGACGACCGCATCGCGCTGCTCGGCTCCAACGGCAATGGCAAATCGACCTTCGCCAAGCTGATTTCTGGCCGCCTGCAGACAGATGGCGGCGAGATGAAACTGCCGCCGTCACTCTCTATCGGTTTCTTCGCTCAGCACCAGCTGGATGACCTGATTCCCAACGAAACGCCGGTCGATCACGTGCGCCGGCTGATGCCGCAGGCGGCGGAAGCGCAGGTACGTGCCCGCGTCGCGCAGATGGGGCTTGCAACCGAAAAGATGAATACCGCCGCCAAGGATCTGTCGGGTGGCGAAAAGGCACGCCTGCTGATGGGGCTTGCCGCTTTCCATGCGCCGAACCTTCTGATCCTCGATGAACCTACCAACCATCTCGACATCGACAGCCGCCGGGCGCTGATCGAGGCGCTGAACGATTATGACGGCGCCGTCATCCTGATTTCCCATGATCGCCACCTGATCGAGGCGACCGTCGACCGGCTGTGGCTGGTCAATGACGGCACGGTCAAGCCGTTCGAGGGCGACCTCGAAGAGTATCGTGAGCTGATCATCGCTTCAGGCCGCAAGAAGGACGACAAATCGCAGGCTGCAGCAGACGAACAGGTCAACAAGGCCGACCAGCGCAAGGCAAATGCCGAAAAGCGAGCCTCGCTTGCGCCGCTGAAGAAAAAGATCAACGAAATCGAATCCTTGACCGCCAAGCTTGAGAAGCTGATTCAGGCGCTTGATAAAGAACTTGCGGACCCTGCCCTTTATGAAAAGGCGCCGGCTAAGGCAGCTCAAAAGGCCAAGGAGCGAGGCGAGGCCGCCGCAAAGCTTTCGACCGCCGAAGAGGAATGGCTGATGCTGTCCTCGGAATATGAAGAGGCGATGGCGGGGTGACTTTCATTGCAACGTCTTTCTCGGGCCTGTCCCGAGAATCTACTCACGTTGCAGCCAGCCGGAATGACAGCAGATCCTTGGGACAAGCCCAAGGATGACGGACAGCACAAATGCCGTCAGGCCGGTTGCCACCGCCCTTCGTGATGCATAGGTAGAGGCTTCCCGAGCACACGAGGAGGCCATGATGAACCTGTTTCTCGAAACAGACGACGACCAGAACACGATCGCTTTCGTTACCGAGCAGAACAGCAAGTCGGACCGCCAGTTCAGGACACCGGAATTCGACAAGGATCGCGACGCGCTGAAGGCGATGATCGAGCGCGAGGACCGGCTGATCGTGCCGGTGCGGCGCGGCAAATGGCTGTTCGATTTCCATCGCTCGAAGGACAATCCGCTTGGGCTCTGGCGCCGGTTGCCGGCAGACGTTGAGCCACGGCACGATGCTGCCTGGGAAACAGTCTTCGATTTCGACGCCTTCTGTCTGAAAGAGGGCAAGCGCTGGATCTATTCAGGCGCGATCACCTCTCCTTATGAACCGACGCGGGTCTTGCTGATCCTCTCCGACGGTGGTTCGGATCAGTTGCGGCTTCTGGAATTCGACACCGAAACAAGGACGATCGTCGAAGGCGGCTTCGACACGCCGACGGCGCGCGCCCATGCGGCATGGCTGAGCCCGGACGAGATCGCCTATTTCGGCTCTGTCGACGAGTTTTCCGCCACCCACTCCGGCTGGCCGCGGGTCGGTCGCATTCTCAAGCGCGGCGTCGATCCCAAGGATGCACCGATCCTGTTCGAGGCAGGCAAGGACGATGTTTATGGCGCAGCCAGCGTCATCGATCCGCTGTTCTGGGGCGGCAAGCCGGATGAGGCGAAGATCGAGTTCTTCACCGTCGGCCACGAGATCGGCAAGGCGAGCGTGCATATCCGCAACGCGAGCGGAGATATCGTGCGCCTCGACCTGCCCGTCGAAAGCGACAGCGACCTCAATCACACCCATGCGATCTGGCGGGCGAAGACCAACGAGCGGTATCCGACCGGCACGCTCATCCTGCAGGATTTTCATCCTTTCGGGGCAGAGCCGCTGACAAACCCACGCGTTCTATTTTCGCCGAAAGACGGCCAGTCGGTTTCCCAGTTCACGCTGCTGAAGACCTGGGCCGTCTTCATCGTCGTTGATCGTATGGTGCCGAAATTCTATCTGGTCGACCTGACCAAGCCCGATCCCAAACCCGAAGAACTGCCTCTGCCGGAAGAGCTGCAGACGGTCGGCTTCCGGATGTTCGATGCCAACCTGACGCTCGGCGAGGAAATCCTCACCGTCATCGGCCAGGGCTTTCTTCTACCCGCCAGCAGCTTCCGTCTCGACCTGACGGATCACAATGCCAAACGCGAGCTCGTCCCGACCGGAACCTCGCCCGCCTATTTCGATGCGGAGGGTATGACCTCGGAACTTCTCGAGGCAATCTCGGAAGACGGCACCCGAGTGCCCTATCACATCACCCTACCCCGCAACTGGACCAAAGGCGAACTGCCGGTACTGATGTATGGCTATGGCGGTTTCGGCGTATCGCTTTCGCCCGTCTATTCCGGCGCCTACGGCATGCTGCTAGAACAGGGCGGCGCCTTCGTGCAGGCCTATATCCGCGGCGGAGGCGAGCTTGGCCCTGACTGGCATACGGTCGCCAAGGGCAAGGGTCGCCACAAGGCGTTCGAGGATTTTGTCGCGGTCGCCCGCGATCTGGTCAAGCGCGGTTACACCAAGCCATCCCGCATCGCCTGCAACGGCGGCAGCAATGGTGGGCTTCTGACTGCTGTCATGGCAACGCGCTACCCGAATGATTTTGGCGCGATGTGGACCTCGGTGCCGGTGATCGACATGTCGCGTTTCCACATATTCCCGGCCGGACGCGCCTGGATGGACGAATACGGCAATCCGGACGTGGCCGACGATCTCAATGCGATGCTCACCTATTCGCCGCTGCATCAGGTGAAGCCGAAGAGCGAGATCACCTATCCACCGATCTATATCGAAAGCTCGACCAATGACGATCGGGTGCATCCTTCTCATGCGCGGCGTTTCGCCAAGCGACTGATCGATGCGGGTCACGAGCCCTTCTTCCGGGAATACGGATCGGGCGGTCACGGCGGCGCCGGCGACACGACCGAAATGGCCGAACGCCGCGCGATGGGCTACAGCTTCCTGCGCCAGACGATCATGAGAGACTGACCTGATAAAGAGAACCGGAGGCGCACGCTTCCGGTTTCCACTTTTGCAGCATTCGGATACTACCGCTGAAGAGCTAAGCGCGGACGGGCAAACATTCAGCAATAACGACCCATTAACCATGTTCGACGAAAGATCACGCGAACCGATTCACGCGTCATTTTTCATCGAGAACCTTTTATGCCGGTCCGTGCTGCCTGTGCCGCTGCTGTTGTCATCAGCCTTCTTTCCTCCTGCGCAGGCAAGCCGCCTTCTGAAGGCGGGTCTCTCAGCTCAGCCTTTGCCGCCGGTGAAGCCGCCGGGTCGCTGAAACCCAAGGACGATGCAAAGTCGCCGGTTGCGCTAACGCCCGCTGCCTGGGGTCGGCTTAACAAGATGGGCGGACTTGCCGGACGTGAACTGACGGTCAGCTCGATCTCAGAGATCAAGCTGCGCGACAAGGAAGTCGTACTTACCTTCGACGACGGACCAATGCCGAAAAAGACCGAGCGCATCCTTGCCACGCTTGATCAGTTCGGAGTGAAGGCGTCGTTCATGATGGTCGGCCAGATGGCCAAAGCGCATCCGGACCTTGCCCGGGAAGTCGTGGCCGAGGGTCATACGATCGGCAGCCATACCTATCGCCACCCGGATCTCGCCCATTTGTCATTCGACGAAGCCGTTGCCGAGGTAGAGAGGGGCCGTAAGGCCGTGGAGGCAGCAACCGGTGTCGAGGCCGATTTCTTTCGTTTCCCCTACCTCGCCGATTCGAAGAAGCTGAGGCAATGGATGGGCAGCCACAAGATGGTTGTCATGGATGTCCAAGTCGATTCGAAGGACTATTTCAAGGACACGCCGGCCGCAGTCGCGACACGGACGATGGAGGCGTTGCGCTCGCATCGCAAGGGCATCATCCTGATGCATGACATTCATCCGCGCACCGCCGCGATGCTGCCGGCGCTGCTGACCCAACTCAAGGCCGAGGGCTACAAGGTGGTGCAGTTGAAATACGGCAAGCCCTCTTCGGACATGCTCGTCGCCTCGATCACCAAGCCGCTGTTTGCCACCAACTGAGTGAGGGATTAGGAAGAAGGCCGCTCAGGCCTTCTTCACCCAACGGCCTTCGGGCGATTGCTGCCAGTAGGTCAGCGCATGCCCCTCCCCCTTCAGCCGCTTCCATTCGGCGCGCGCGCCTTCGAGCTGGCTCTGGTCGTAACCGTCGAACATGAAGACGACGCGCTCGTAAGGGTCGAGCGGCGGTGGGGCGGCACCGTCCACCATGAAGCGGACGGTCGCCTGGTTGGCGTTTTCACTCGCTGTAGTCAGAAGCACCGGCTGGGCTTCAGCCATAGGCGCGGCATCGGTGCCATGCGGCAGAAAACTCTCATCGCGAAAGGTCCACAGATGCGCGTCGAGCATGTCTCGGCGCGCCTCGTCATTCGTCTGCACAACCACCTTCCAGCCGCGCTCGACGCTTTTTTCGAGGAGCGCCGGCAGCGCATCCTCGAGCTTCGATTCGGTCAGGTGGTAGAAGAGAACTTCGGTCATCAGCCCTCGTAATTCGCCCGGATGAGTTCGTCCAGCAGGCGCACGCCATAACCAGACGCCCAGGACGTGTTGATTTCGGTCTGCGGCGAATTCATCGCTGTGGCGGCGATGTCGAGATGCGCCCAGGGCGTGTCGCCGACGAAACGCTTGAGGAACTGCGCTGCCGTGATCGAACCGGCGGGACGACCGCCGCTGTTCTTCATGTCGGCAAAACGGCTATCGATGATCTTGTCGTATTCCTTGGCAAGCGGCATGCGCCACAGCTTTTCGGAGGTCGTCTCTCCTGCTGCCGTCAACTGGCCTGCAAGCGTCTCATCGTTGGAGAACAGGCCAGCATGGACATTGCCGAGAGCCACGACGATCGCGCCGGTGAGGGTCGCAAGATTGACCATGAAACGCGGCTTGAAACGTTCCTTGGTGTAGAAAAGCGCGTCAGCCAGAACGAGACGGCCTTCGGCATCGGTATTGATGATCTCGATCGTCTGGCCGGACATGGAGGTGACGATGTCACCCGGACGCTGAGCGTTGCCGTCCGGCATGTTTTCCACAAGGCCGAGAATGCCGACGGCGTTGACCTTTGCCTTGCGGGCGGCAAGCGTATGCATCAGACCGATGACGGCAGCGGCGCCGCCCATATCGCCCTTCATGTCTTCCATGCCGGCGCCCGGCTTGATGGAGATGCCGCCCGTATCGAAGACGACCCCCTTGCCAACAAAGGCAACCGGCTTGTCCTTTGCCTTGCCGCCGTTCCAGTGCATGACCGCCAGACGCGGCGGGCGGACAGAACCCTGTGCCACGCCCAGGAGCGCGCCCATGCCGAGCTTCTTCATCTCGACTTCGGTCAAAACCTCGACCTCCACACCCAGCGCCTTCAGTTCCTTGGCCTTGTCGGCGAATTCAACAGGGCCAAGTACGTTCGGCGGCAGGTTGACAAGATCACGGGCAAGCACAACGCCGCTGGCGATTGCTTCAGTTGCGGCAAATGCCTTCTTTGCAGCGGCATGCCCAGCCATTACGATCTTCACGTCGACCGTTGCCGGCTTATCGTCGTCCTTCTTAGCCGTCTTGTAGCTATCGAACGCGTAGGAACGCAGCAGCATGCCGAGAGCGAAATCGGCGGCCTGGGCTGCACTCACGTCGAGGCCCGGTACATCGAGAAATACGACGGCCTTTTTGGCGTTCTTGAGATTTGCGGCAGCGACACCACCGGCCCGCAGCCAGTCATAAACAGTCAGCGTATCCGGCTTTCCAAGCCCGATAACCGTCAGGCGATCCGCGTCTGAGCCATGCGGTGCGATCACATCGAGTACAGTCATCGCCTTTGCGGAAAATTTGGCGATCCCGGCTGCCCGCGCTCCGACACCCTGCGGATCGACCTCGGATAGACCAGAAGCGGGCAGATCGCCGGAAAGCTTGAGCTGAATGGCCAGAGAAGCAGCCACGGAAGAAGATTTGGCAAAGGAGATATTCAGTTGAACGGACATCGGCACTCCACGTCTTTTTATACGCACATGGCCCGATCTTCACCCTTTCGGCCACGAAGGCAACCCCGGCAAGGCAAGGCTTGGCTGTCTGCGGGCGAATGTCACCCGTTTTGAAATGTCACAACAAAAAATAAAAGTCGGCTAGCCAACATTTTTGTGACGTGGCATCTGTCGCAAAGACCTCATCGATCACATAGATAGGCTCAGCGTCATCATGGGATGGCGGAGCAGCAAAATGTCGGACGGGAATGAAGCTTCTCGAAACTTACATATTGCGCCGGATATTCCAGATGTTCCTGGTGGCACTCATTCCAGTGCTTACGATCATCTGGACCATTCAGGTGCTGGGGCGTATCAATCTGGTCACGGACACGGGCCAGTCGATGGGCTCGTTCATGCTGCTTGCCAGCTATATCCTGCCGACGATCCTGCCGGTCGTGATGCCGTTTGCCTTCGTCATCGGCATCACCCAGACGCTGACAGCGATGAACAACGACTCGGAGCTGCCGGTTATCGACGCGGCAGGCGCCAGCCGCAGCATCATTTATCGGCCGATCATCGGGCTGGCCGTCGTGCTCGGCATCGTTTCCTTTTCGGTTACAAACTTTCTCGAACCGGCATCGCGGCTCGGCGTGCGCCAGATGATCGCAGCAGCCTATGCCGACCTGCTCTCTTCCGTCATCGAGGAAAAGACCTTCCGGAGCATCGAAGAGGGTCTCTACGTGCAGATTTCCGAACGGAATTCGGGCCGTCTGCTCAAGGGCTTGTTCGTCGTCGACTATCGGGACCCGAATTTCGACCTGATCTATTATGCGAAGGAAGGCTCGGTCGATCCGGGCGGCACGTCTCTGACCATGCGCGACGGAGAGGTTCACCGTAAAACCCCGGATGGCCGCATTTCGATTATCCGCTTCGTTTCATATGCTTTCGATCTCTCAGCCATGACCAAGTCGGATGGCGAAGCCTTGCCTATGTCTTCGGGCGACCGTGGCCTCGGCTTCCTGCTTAATCCCAACCCGAATGATCCTGCCTATCAGCGATCACCCAGCAAGTTCTACTCCGAGCTTCATCGCAGGCTTTCCGACTGGCTTTATCCAATTGCCTTTGCCTTGGTCTCGCTGGTCGTCGCCGGCAGTAGCCGTTCGCATCGGCAGGCGCGCGTTCATCCGATGATATATGCGCTGATCGTTGCCTTCGGCCTGCGCTGGCTCGGCTTTTCGGCGACGAACTTAGTGGAGCGCAGCCCGTCTTACATGCCGCTCGTTTATGCGATCCCGCTCGTCACGATCGTGATTTCTTCCTATATGCTGGCAACCAACCGGCAGCTCCACATGCCGCGCACCATCACCCGAAACATCGGGCGCATGAACAGCATGCTGATGCGTCGCCTGAAGATATCGTCCAATTCCGGTGGAGGTGCATCATGATCTTCTCCACGCTTGGTCGATATTTCTTCCAGCGGTATGTCGTGACCACCTTCTGGTTCCTTCTGGGGGTGAGTGCGATCATCATGCTCGCCGATTTCAGCGAGACGACGCGCAAGCTTTCGGGCCTTGCCGAGTACAGTGTTCTCGGCGCCTTGGGCATTACGCTCATGCGCCTGCCGCTCATCCTGCAGCAGACGATACCGACACTCAGCCTCTTCATTGGCATGACCGTGCTGATCGCGCTGAACCGCCGCTACGAACTGGTAGTCACGCGAGCAGCCGGTATTTCCGTCTGGCAGTTCATCTTCCCGTTCATTGTCGGCTCCTTCCTGCTCGGCCTGTTCACGATCCTGGTCATCAATCCAGTCGGTGCTTGGGGTCAACGCGAATCGGTTTCCATGGAAGCCAGCTGGCGGCAGGCGAGCAATCGCGCCAAGGCCAGTAAGTTCGTGCCATGGATTCGCCAAATCAGCGACGATGAGGATGTCATCATCGGCGCCAAGAGCTACAAGGATCAGGGCGCAGAACTCATCGATGTGGTGGTTTTCCACTTCGACAAGGGTGGCGCGGTGATCATGCGGCAGGACGCGCGCACAGCAAAACTCGAAAATGGTTACTGGCTTCTTACCGATGTCCTGGAGAATCGCCCCGGCGAGATTCCATCGCGCAAGGCGACGGAACAGGTTCGTACCAACCTGAAACAGGAATACCTTCAGGAGAGCCTTGAGCAGCCTGAAAACGTTGCATTCCTTGATCTTTCCCGAAAGATCGAAATCAGCCGATCATTCGGCATCTCAACCAAGGCGCTGGAAACCCAATTCCACTCGCTTCTGTCGCTGCCCATCCTGCTTGTGGCCATGACTCTCATTGCTGCAACAGTTTCGTTAAAATTCAGTCGCTTCGCCCAGTCCCGATCCATGATTCTGGGTGGCATAGTTTCCGGCTTCGTGCTTTATGTCGTCAGCGTGCTTGTAAAAGCGTTCGGAAGCAGCGGAGCGATTCCTCCGTCAGTGGCGGTCTGGATACCAGTCATCGTCGCAACGGCATTGGGGGCTACGATCTTGCTTCATCAGGAGGACGGCTAGTGGCGGTCAGTAACCGCAGAAATATAAGACGGCTTGCCGCCGCTCTGCTGACAGGTGTGTCTGCGTTCGTATGTGGCTTCACGACGAATGTCGTGCATGCGCAAGGTCTCGTGCCTGTCCAATCGGACGACGCGAAGATGCTTCTGCGTGCCAACGAGCTCACCTATAATCAGGATGCTCAACGCGTCACCGCCCGCGGCGGTGTGCAGATTTATTACAATCGTTACCGCATGGTCGCCCAGCGGGTCGAATATGACCAGAAGAGCGGACGCGTCATGGCGTCCGGCAATATCGAGCTCATCGAGCCGGGCGGAACGCGCGTCTATGCCGAAGAGTTGGATGTTACCGACGATTTCGGTCAGGGTTTCCTGAATTCCCTGCGTGTCGAGACCACCGATAATACGCGCCTTGCAGCGGAAAGCGCCGAGCGGCAAAGCGGCGACGTGATGGTACTCAACAATACCGTCTATACCGCCTGCCTTCCCTGCGCCCAGACGCCAGGCAAAGCCCCGTTGTGGCAGGTCAAAGCGCAGCGTGTGATTCGCAACGGCCAGACCCACACGATCCGGCTGGAAAACGCCCAGTTTGAGTTGTTCGGCATGTCGCTCGGTCGGCTGCCGTTCCCGATCACCGTTCCCGACGAAACCGTCGAGCGTAAGTCAGGCCTGCTGTTCCCGAGGTTCAGCGCCGACGATAATCTCGGCTTCGGGATAAGCGTCCCATATTACCATGTCTTCTCGCCAAGCATGGATGCCACGCTGACACCGACCTATTACAGCAATCAGGGCCTGCTCGTCGAAGGTGAGATCCGCAACAAGTTCGAAACAGGCGAGCACACCTTCCGTTTCGCCGGTATCAACCAGCAGAATCCCGGTTCGTTTGACCTCGGCACAGCCGACAGGGATGCCGATACCCGAGTGATGGGCGCCTCCAAGGGTGAGTTCCACATCAATCCGCGCTGGACGTTCGGTTGGGACGTCATGGTGCAGAGCGACAACAATTTTTCGCGTACATATAACCTTGAAGGCTTCGACCAGGAAACGTTCACCAATGACGTGTACCTGACCGGTCTTGGCACGCGGAACTATTTCGACCTGCATGGCTATTACTTCGATGAGCAGGACGATGCGAAGACCAGCTTGCTGGAGCGTCAGCAGGCAATAGTTTATCCGGTTCTGGACTATAGCTGGTTCGCACCGGAACCCGTTTTCGGCGGCCAGCTGTCGATCAATGCCAATCTGACGAACCTTTCCCGGCGCGCCGAGGATAGTTACCTTGAAGGGGTCGATAGCTATCGCTTCCCTGGCCTTGAAGGCAGCTACACCCGCTTCACGACCGAAGCTGAATGGAAGCGCACAATCACTACGGATCAGGGACTGCAGCTGACGCCGTTACTGGCATTGCGCGGCGACGGTTTGCGTAGCACCTCATCCAGCGCCGGCGCCTTCTATTCCGGTTCACTGGAAGACGATCCGAGCGGGCGTTACATGGCGACCGCAGGTCTTGAAGCTCGCTATCCGTTCCTGATCACGGCCGGCAGCAGCAGCCATATCATCGAGCCGATAGCGCAGATTTATGCCCGTCCCGACGAGCAGATGGCGGGCGGCCTGCCGAACGAAGATGCACAGAGCTTCGTCTTTGACGCGACAAGTCTGTTCGAACGCGACAAATTTTCCGGTTATGACCGGATCGAAGGCGGCACACGTGCCAATGTCGGCATCCGGTATACGGGCTCGTTCGATAACGGTGTGGGCCTGCGCGGCATTTTCGGCCAGTCCTATCAGCTCGCCGGCGAGAACTCTTTCGCCAGCGCCGATCTCGTCAATGCTGGCGCCAATTCCGGTCTTGAAAACGACGTGTCGGACTTTGTCGCAATGGCGGCGATCGACCTGCCGCAGGGTTTCAGCCTGTCCACGAACACCCGGTTCGACAAGGATACGTTTGATATCCGCCGTACCGATGTCGGCTTCGACTACAAGACGCCTCGCGTGACCGGAAAGCTCGTCTACACCAAGGTCGAGGCTCAGCCTGACTATGGCTCCACCAGCTCGACCAATATCCTTGAAAAGTCGATGAGCTTCCGTATCAACGAGAACTGGTCGATTTCCGGCAAGGCGACGTGGGATCTGGACGACAACGAAGTCACGCGCCGTGGGCTGGGCTTCAGCTATGCGGACGAGTGCACGATCTTCACGATCGCCTATACCGAAAAGACAGACTCGAGCAAGGCGAACGACTGGAGCATCGGCGCACGCCTGAGCTTCAGAACGCTCGGCGACGTGAATATCGGATCGACAAGCGATTACGACAAACAACAGACTTTCCGTTATTGATCGCGCAGAATTGACGGCGCTCTGATGGCGCCGTCATGGTTTTGCCGCAACGATTGCGCATTCGGGCACGCTTATAGTAAAAGGCGACCCGCAAGTCGCATGACAAGTCCGAGCGCAAGAGGAGTGGACTGATGTTTGGAGTGATCGGAACGCGCAGACTGGCGATAGCCATGGCTGCACTGGCGGCTTCGCTCGTCATCGATCCCATCGTGGCCGCGGCCCAGACCAGCGGCGTCGCCGCAGTGGTCAACCGCACGCCGATCACCACTGCCGACGTTGCACGTCGGGTGGCTTTCCTTCGTTTGCAGCGCCAGAAGGCCGACAGCAATACTGCGCGTGAACAGCTGATCGACGAGACACTGAAGCGTCAGGAGATCGCTCGCGTCAAGATGTCCGTCAGCACCGACGATGTCGATGCGTCCTTCGCGCGGTTTGCTGCCAGCAATAAGATGACACCTGACCAGATGGGCAAGATCCTCGATCAGGCTGGCGTGACGTCACAGCATTTCAAGAATTTCATCGCCGTGCAGATGAGCTGGCCGCGGCTGCTCAACGCCCGTTATGGCGGCGGCGGCAGCCGCATGTCCAGCCAGGAGCTGGTCACCCGGATGATGGAGAGCAAGGAAAAGCCGGTCACCACCGAATACTTCCTGAAGCAGATCATCTTCGTCGTTCCGCCGGCAAAGCGCAATGCGATCATCAACAAGCGCAAATCGGAAGCGGAAGCATCCCGGTCGAAATTCCCGGGCTGCGATCAGGCAAAGGATTTTGCGGCGACTATGATGGACGTATCCGTTCGCGACCTCGGCCGCGTCATGACACCCAACCTGCCGGATGACTGGAAACCGCTGATCGAAAAGGCGTCTCCAAATGGGACGACCGCTACCAAGATCACCGAACGTGGCGTCGAGTTCCTTGCGATCTGCAACCAGCGTCAGGTTTCCGACGACGTTGCCGCGGAAGCCGTGTTCCGTGCCGAAGACCTTGGCAAATCCGAGAAGAGCGGCACCAATCCGAACGACAAGAAATATCTCGACGAGTTGCGCTCCAAGGCGCAGATCGATCGTCGCTGACCCAAGGCATTCCGGAGTTATCATGGCGCCCGACCGCCCGCTTGCATTGACCCAGGGCGATCCTGCAGGGATCGGCCCGGACATTACCTTGGCTGCATGGGCGGCGCGGCGGGAAACCGGCCTGCCGCCTTTCCTTTTCATCGGCGATCCTGAGGTTCTGAAGTCTCGCGCTGCTTTGCTCGATCTTGATATTCAGATTCGCGATGCCAGCCCCGAGACGGCGGCATCGATCTTTGATCATGCCATTCCCGTGCTCCCTATTTCATCAGGTGTCGAAGTCGCCGCGGGTGAACCGCATGTGGCAACCGCGCGCGGCACGATTTCATCGATCGAGACAGCGGTCGACCTCTGCTTTTCAGGTCGCGCCTCGGCTGTCGTGACCAATCCGATAGCAAAGTCGATTCTCTATCAATCCGGCTTCAAATTTCCCGGCCACACTGAATTTCTGGCAGACCTTGCTTTGAAAGTGACCAAGCGGTCTTTTCTACCCGTGATGATGCTTGCCGGGCCGAAGCTGCGTGCCATCCCCGTGACGATCCATATCCCGCTCAAGGATGTGCCGACAGCACTGACGGAAGACCTGATCGTCGATACATGCCGCGTCACCAACGAGGACCTGAAGAACCGCTTCGGCATTGCCCGGCCGCGGATCGCGGTCGCCGGCATCAACCCGCATGCGGGCGAAGACGGTGCAATCGGCCTCGAGGATCAGGAGATCATCCATCCCGCTATCGTCAGGCTGCGCGACGAAGGCCTGCATGTGTTCGGGCCGCTGCCGGCGGATACGATGTTCCATGACGAGGCGCGTTCGCGTTATGACGTCGCGGTCTGCATGTATCACGATCAGGCGCTTATCCCGGCGAAGGCGCTGGGCTTCGACACGTCCGTCAATGTCACGCTCGGCCTTCCCTTCATCCGCACATCTCCCGACCACGGCACGGCCTTCGGCATTGCCGGTCAGGGCGTGGCGCGCGAGACGAGCCTCGTTGCAGCACTGAAGCTCGCAGCCGAACTGGCGGTGAATACAGATGCAAAAATTCCCGCATTCGGCGTAACCGTCTGATGGCAACTCTTGACGGACTCCCGCCGCTTCGCGACGTCATCCAGCGCCATGGGCTGGATGCGAAAAAGTCGCTCGGCCAGAATTTTCTCTTCGACCTCAATCTCACCCAGAAGATCGCCCGCTCGGCCGGTTCGCTCGAAGGCGTGACGGTGTTCGAGGTCGGTCCCGGCCCGGGCGGCCTGACGCGTTCCATTCTTGCGCTTGGCGCGAAGAAGGTGATCGCGGTGGAGCGCGATGCGCGGGCGCTGCCGGTGCTTGCCGAAGTCTCGGATTTCTACCCCGGTCGTCTGGAAGTCATCGAAGGCGATGCGCTGAAGACCGATTTCGCGGCTCTTGCGGCAGAAAAGGCCGATGGCGGGCCGGTGAAGATCATCGCCAACCTGCCCTATAATGTCGGCACGCAACTGCTCCTCAACTGGCTGTTGCCGGAAAACGGAAAATGGCCGCCCTTCTGGGAAAGCCTGACGCTGATGTTCCAGAAGGAAGTCGGCCTGCGCATCGTTGCGGACGAGGAAGACGATCACTACGGCCGGCTCGGCGTGATCTGCGGCTGGCGGACGGATGCACATATGGTGTTCGACGTGCCGCCGCAGGCCTTCTCACCACCGCCGAAGGTGACGTCGACCGTTGTGCATCTGACACCGAAGGCCAAGCCCCTGCCCTGCGATGCCAACAAGCTGGAACGCATCACCCACGCCGCCTTCGGCCAGCGCCGCAAAATGCTGCGCCAGAGCCTGAAGCCGGTCGGCGGCGAAACGCTGCTCAACAAGGTCGGTATCGATCCCCAGCGCCGCGCAGAGACGCTTTCCGTCGAGGAATTCGTTGCATTGGCCAACGCGCTTTAAGGCGCGTCGGCCACGGCGATCAACACAGCCTCAGTTCACGAGGCCTTGCGTTCCCAGCTTGCGAAGGGATCGGCAAGGTGCGTCCAGAGTTCCGGAGTGAATGCCGGAGCCTCAATGAGACAGCTATCCAGCTCGGTTCTGATCTTCTGTTCATTCATAGGGTCGGCACCGATAAAGACGACCTCCTGTCGCCGGTCACCCCAGACGGGATCGAGATAGGGTTTCATCATCCGAGCAAACTCAGGCGTCTGCGGCCAGCGTTCCTTCGGAACGGCAGACCACCACAGTCCCGTCCGGCCGGTGCGGACCAGAGCACCGGCCTGGCTGATTTCGCCGACGAAATGCGGACGTGTCGCCAGCCAGAAGAAGCCCTTGGCACGGACGACACCCGGCCATGACCTGTCGATGAAGCGCTGGAACCTCGCCGGGTCGAACGGCCTTCTGGCGCGGTAGACGAAGGAGCGGATGCCGTATTCCTCCGTCTCCGGCACATGGTCCTTGAACCCGTGCAGTTCCTTGAACCAAAGCGGGTGCTGTTCCGCCTTGTCGATATCGAAACGGCCTGTGCCCAGAACATCCCTGAGGTCCACCTTGCCGAAATCCGTCTCGATCAACCTGGCATCGGGATTGAGCGCCACGATGATTTTTCGCGCGGCGTCGCGTTCGTCCGGCGTCGCGGTGCCGATCTTGTTCAGCACCACCACATCGGCGAATTCTATCTGCTCGACCAGAAGATCGACGATCGTGCGATTATCGCCCTCACCTGCCGTTTCGCCACGATCGGCAAGGAAGTCACCGGAACCGTAGTCTTTCAGAAGATTGGCGGCATCGACGACGGTCACCATCGTGTCCAGTTTCGATATGTCCGAAAGGCTCTGGCCGTTTTCATCCCGAAAATCGAAGGTGGCGGCGACCGGCAGCGGTTCGGCGATGCCGGTCGATTCGATCAGCAGGTAATCGAACCGCCCCTGCTCTGCGAGCGCACGCACTTCCTTCAGGAGATCGTCGCGCAGCGTGCAGCAGATGCAGCCATTGGTCATCTCCACCAGTCGTTCCTCGGTGCGCGACAGATTGGCGCCGCCGTCGCGCACGAGGGCTGCGTCGATATTCACCTCGCTCATGTCGTTGACGATCAGCGCGACGCGCATCCCCTGCCGATTGGCGAGAATGTGGTTGAGCATGGTCGTCTTGCCGGAGCCAAGGAAGCCGGAGAGCACGGTGACGGGGAGCCTATTTTTCATCGCAGATGTCCATTGCAGCTTTTGTTACGTTATACTATTACGTCATCATGTGATCGAGACGCTGTCAAGCCATCGGGTTGGAAGCGGCTCATCACGCAAGTTCACTGGACAAGCTCCGGTGTGTCTCCTATCAAGGGCACGCTACGGTTCTGCATTCGCAGATGAAAAGGGAACGCGGTGAGGTCTTTTTGACCGAGCCCGCGACTGCCCTCGCAACTGTAAGCGGCGAGCCTTTCGTCACATCCACTGGTTTTTTGACCGGGAAGGAGACGGCAAGGCGCTCGAGCCGCGAGTCAGGAGACCTGCCGTCAGCTTTGGGCCTAACCAATACCGGACGAGGTGTTCCGGCAGGGAGAATGATATGACGCAAGCGACCCCGTCGCCCGCCATTTTGATGTGGACCGCAGAAGCGGCCTCGCATCGTCCTGCCTTTCATCCCGGCAAAGCCATTTCCTTCGAAAGGACAGGACATGAAACTCGGCTTGATCGCCGCACTGTTTGCGGTTTCCACCGCAGCGCTTCCCGCAACCGCATTCGCAGCCTCGACCAGCTATCCGCTGACGGTTGAAAATTGCGGACAGAAGGTGACCTTCGACAAGGCACCCGGCGAAATCGTTTCCATCGGTCAGGGCATGACCGAAATTCTCTATTCGCTCGGCCTTGCAGACAAGGTTGCCGGCACGGCCGTCTGGGTCGGCCCTGTGCTGCCGCAATATGCCGAGGCGAATGCGCAGATCAGACGGCTTGCCGACAACGATCCGAGCTTCGAATCCATCGTCGGGCTGGAGCCTGATCTTGTCGCCGCAGAATTCGAATGGCATGTCGGTCCGATGGGCTCCGTCGCCAAGCGCGAACAGTTTTCCGATATCGGCGTCAACACCTATATCTCGCCGGCCGATTGTGTCGCCAAGACCAATCTTGAAGGCGGCGATGGCGTGCGCAAGGAACTGTTCACGATGGACCTGATCTATCGGGAAATCGCTGAATTGGCCGAAATCTTCGACATCCAGGATCGTGGCGACACGCTTATCGCGGACCTGAAGGCCCGTGAAGCCGCCGCCGTCGCCTCGATCAAAGGCGCGGAAGCGAAGAACCTGCCGATCGTCTTCTGGTTCTCCAGCAAGGAAACCAAGGGCGATGCCTTTATCGCCGGCAAGAACAGCGCACCGGCCTATATCCTCAAGACGCTTGGCGCGAAGAATGTCGTGACGACCGAAGAGGAATGGCCGCTGGTCGGTTGGGAAACGATCGCTGAAGCCAATCCCGCCGTGATCGTCATCGCCACCATGGATCGCCGCCGTTATGCCGCCGATGATCCGGCGGTAAAGGTTTCCTTCCTCGAAAGCGACCCGGTCGTCAGCCAGCTCGATGCGGTGAAGAAGAAGCATTTCGTGATGATGGACGCGCAGTCGATGAACCCGACGATCCGCACGATCGACGGCATTGAAACGCTTGCAAAAGGCATCCAGTCCTTCGGACTTGCGAACTAAGCCATGCCGCCTGCACCGCCCGCCATCCGGCCGGGCGGTGTTTTCCGGCACCTCATCCGTCATCCGAAAGGACAGGACATGAAATACGGCCTGATCGCCGCTCTTGTTGCGCTTCCCCTCAGAGCCCTCACCTCCACGGCATTCGCCGCCCCGACCGCATACCCGCTGACGATCGATAATTGCGGTTCGAACGTCGTCATTGAAAAGGCTCCGCAGAAAGCCGTGGGCCTCGGCCAGAACAGTACCGAGATCCTGCTGATGCTCGGCCTTGCCGATCGCATGGCCGGAAGCGCCATCTGGGTCTCGCCGGTTCTGCCGGAACTTGCAGCCGACAATCAGCAAGTCCACCGCATCGCCAACAGCACGCCGAATTTCGAGGCTGTGGTGGCGCGAGACCCGGATTTCATCGCCGCGCAGTTTCTCACTTCCGTCGGACCGCAGGGCCGCGTCGGCACGCGCCAGCAGTTTGCCGATCTTGGCGTGCCGAGCTACGTGTCTCCTACCGATTGCGCGGTGACGGATAACGCGGTTTCGGATGGCAGCCGCAAGAAGATGTTCTCGATGGACCTCCTCTATCAGGAGATCGGCGAGCTTTCGCGCATCTTTGATGTGGCCGATCGCGGGGAAAAGCTGATCGCGAATATCAAGGCCCGCGAAGCTGCCGTACGGGCGCGCGTCGCAGACAAGGCCAAGGATGTCAGCCTCGTCTACTGGTTCTCGTCACCGGAAGTCGCAGGTGATGCCTGGATGGCCGGTAAGAACGGCGCTTCGGGTTACATCACTCAGGTTCTTGGCGCGAAGAATATCGTCAGTTCCGAGCAGGAATGGCCTCTGGTCGGCTGGGAAGCCATCGCCGCCGAGAACCCGACGGTGATCGTCATCGGCACGATGGACAGGCGCAATCAGGGTGCCGACGATCCGGCAGTCAAGAAGCAGTTCCTCACCACCGATCCGGTCGTCAGCAAGCTCGACGCCGTCGAAAAGGGCCATATCGTCGAGATGGATGCGCAAGCGATGAACCCGACCGTCCGCACGATCACGGGTCTGGAAACCGTCGCCGCATCCCTTGAAAGCTTTGGATTGCTGAAGTGACTGCATCCCGCATCAGGCTCTGGACCGCCGGCGCTGCCGGCGTCCTCCTCGTCGTCGCCGCCCTTCTCCTCGCCATGACGGCGGGGGTTGCGATCGGCGAGATGACCATTCCAATGAAAACCACGGTCGCGGCAGTCACAAACCGTCTCGGCCTCACGGAGATCGCCGTGCCGCGTATCCAGGAAGCGGTGATCTGGGATTACCGTCTGTCACGCTCGCTGGTTGCCGCCTTCTGCGGCGCCGGGCTGGCGTTGTCCGGTGCGATCCTGCAGTCGCTCTTGCGCAATCCGCTGGCGGAGCCTTACGTGCTCGGCATATCGGCAGGCGCGTCGACCGGTGCCGTCTCTGTCATGCTGCTCGGTTTTGGCGCAGGCGCGATCTCGCTGTCGGCGGGGGCTTTTGCCGGTGCACTGCTCGCCTTCGCCTTTGTCGTGATGCTCGTCAGCGGACGGCAGACGGCGGACAGGACGATCCTTGCCGGTGTGGCGGCCTCGCAGCTCTTCAATGCGCTGACCTCCTACATCGTCTCGACATCGGCGAATGCCGAGCAGGCCCGCAGCGTAATGTTCTGGCTGCTCGGCAGCTTCGCCGGGGTGCGCTGGCCGGATGTGGCGCTGTCCGCCTCGGTGGTCAGCATCGGGCTTGTCGTCTGCATCTGGCATTCCCGCGCGCTCGACGCCTTCACTTTCGGCGAGGATGCCGCCCGTTCGCTCGGCATCGCGGTCCAGCGTGTTCGCGTCGTGCTGCTGCTCGTCACCGCGCTGATGACCGCCACCATGGTCAGCATGGTCGGTGCGATCGGCTTCGTCGGGCTGGTCATCCCGCATGCCGCCCGCTTCATCGTCGGGCCGGGCCACATGCGGCTCCTGCCTGCCTGCGCGCTTGTCGGCGCGTTATTCATGGTGGTCGCCGATATCGTCTCGCGCATCATCATCGCACCGCAGGTACTTCCCATCGGCGTCGTCACGGCGCTGGTCGGCGTGCCGTTCTTCTCGGTCATCCTCTACCGGGCAAGGAGGGTCGCATGAGCGCTCACTTGATGATCGCCGCCAATGCGGTGCGCTGGCTCGCCGGCCGCAAGGTCATCGTCGATGGCGTCTCGGTCTCGGTAGAACCGGGCCAGACGCTCGGGCTGATCGGTCCGAACGGATCGGGCAAATCCTCGCTCATCCGTCTCTTGGCAGGTCTCAGGGCACCGGCTGAGGGCGACGTCATGCTCGACAACCGCAAGATCTCCGGTTTCGGCCGCCGCGAGCTTGCTCGCCGTGTCGCCGTCGTCGAACAGCATTCGATGACCGAGGCGAATGTCACGGTGCTCGATGTGGTGAAGCTCGGTCGCACGCCGCACCGTTCGGCGCTTTCCCCCTGGACCGGTACCGACGACGAGATCGTCGAGAATGCGCTCGTCCGTGTCGGACTGACCGACCGGCGCGACCAGTTCTGGCATACGCTTTCGGGCGGCGAGCGGCAGCGGGTGCAGCTTGCCCGCGCGCTGGCGCAATCGCCTTCCGTCCTCATCCTCGACGAGCCGACCAATCATCTCGATATCCAGCACCAGATCGACATCCTGCGGCTGGTCGAGGATCTGTCGGTGACGACGGTGGTGGCCATCCACGACCTCAACCTCGCCGCCCGTTTCTGCGACCGGATCGCTGTGCTGTCGGAGGGTAAGCTCGTCACCTGCGGACCACCCGCGGAGATCTTCACCGAGAAGATGATCGCCGACGTCTTCGGGGTCGAGGCGCATGTCTCCACCTCCGCCCATCACGGCCGTCTCCATATCCAATTCCTGATGTAAGGCATCGACATGCAAAACTGGTCGATCAAGGACGAAATCCGCGACTACTGGAGCCTCCGCGCCGAGACCTATGACAGCAGCGCCGGCCACGGAATTGCCAAGCATGCGGAAATCGACGCCTGGGGCCGGTTGATCCGCCGCCATCTTGGCGACGGGGAAGGCAGAAAAGCGCTCGACCTCGCCTGCGGCACGGGCGTGATGACGATGCTGATGCACGGCCTCGGCTTCAAGGTGACGGGGCTGGACTTCACCGAGCCGATGATGGCGCGTGCAAGGCGCAAGTCTGACGAGGCGAATGCCGCGATCCGGTTCCTGACGCGCGATGCGGAGGAGACGATGGAGCCGGATAATACTTACGACGTCATCATTGCCCGACATCTCGTCTGGACGCTCACTAATCCCGACAAGGCGTTTTCCGACTGGCTGCGCATCCTGAAACCCGGCGGCCGCCTGCTGATCATCGACGGCGATTTCGTCCGCCAGCACTGGCTGGAAAGGCTTCTTCCCCTGCTCGACCGCGTTTTCGGCAAACAGCAGGATGGCCACAGCCTGTTGACGCCGGAGCAATGGGCGCATCACGAGCGGATCGTCGGCCGGGTGCATTTCAAGGACGGGATCAGGGCGGACGATACGCTGCGACTTTTCAAGAGCGCGGGCTTCGGCGAAATGAAGATCGAGACGGATCTCGCCGACATTCGCCGCAGCCGCGGCATCAAGCTTCTGTCGCGCAAAGGCCTTGCCTCGACGCTGCAGCACCGTTTTGCGATATCCGGCCGAAAGCCGCTCTGACTAGAGCTTCGGCTCTTCGGTCAGCAGCGTCGCGACGAAGTCGAAAAGGCCGTGCCGGCGGTCGCGGCGGACGCGCTCGGCATTGACGATGCAGTTGACGTGGCCAAAAGCTTCATCGAGATCATCGTTGACGATGACATAGTCATATTCGCGCCAGTGTTCGATCTCGGCACGGGAGTTCAGCAGGCGCGTGCGGATCACCTCTTCGCTGTCCTCCGCGCGACGATGCAGGCGCGACTGAAGTTCGGTCATGGTCGGCGGCAGGACGAAGATCGAAACAATGTCGGCCTTCATCTTTTCCTGAAGCTGCAGCGCACCCTGCCAGTCGATATCGAACAGCATGTCACGGCCCTCGGCCATCGCCTGTTCGACCGGCTCGCGCGGAGTGCCATAGAAATTACCGTGCACCTCGGCCCATTCCAGCAGTTCGCCATTGTCGCGCATGCGCTCGAACTGCGGGATGGTGATGAAGTGATAGTGCTTTCCGGCAATTTCGCTCGGACGCTTCGCACGAGTCGTGACGCTGATCGAGATTTCCAGGCTATGATCGTCTCTGAGCAGGTTGCCAGCGATCGTCGATTTTCCGGCACCGGAGGGAGACGACAGTACGAGCATAAGCCCGCGTCGGGCAATTTTCGTATCTGCCTTGTCTGACGATGTCGGGGCCGGGCTCATCTCTTACTCCAGATTCTGGACCTGTTCGCGGAACTGGTCGATGACGACTTTCAGTTCGATGCCTGCAGCCGTTACAGCAGCAGAATTGGATTTGGAACAGATGGTATTCGATTCCCGGTTAAATTCCTGTGCAAGGAAGTCGAGCTTGCGGCCGATCGGCCCGCCTTTTTCCAGAAGCTCGCCGACTGCGGCCACATGGCCCTTCAGCCGGTCGATCTCTTCGCGCAGGTCCGCCTTGGTCGCCAGCAGGGCCACTTCGGCATAAAGCCGGTCGCGATCGAGCGCCGCCTTGTCCTGCATGACCTGGTCGAGCTGGAGGTTCAGGCGGCGGGCGATCTCTTCGGGCGAGCGCGACGCATCGGTCTCGACGATATGGGTCAGTTCAGCGATACGGGCCACATGGGCTGCAAGGACAGCGCGCAATGCCGCCCCTTCGGTCTCGCGCATGCGCTTGAGGTTCGCAAGCGCAGTGGTCAAGCCGGACAGGATCGCCACGTCGCGGGCGAGAAGCGCATCCTCGCCATCCTCCTGCTCGCGGATATCGACGAGGCCACGGATCGAGATCAACGTATCGAGGCGCAGCGGCGACGGATCGATGATGTCCTTCAGCTCTTCGCGCAGCGCAAGTACGGCTGCCAGTGCGTCGCGATTGACGACCGCTTCCATGCGCGTCTCGTCCACCGAGATCGTTAGCGACGCCTGGATATTGCCGCGGGAAAACGCCTCACCGACCATGCGGCGGGTGTCCGGCTCCAGCCGCTCGAGCCCAGGCGGTAGGCGCAGACGTGCATCCAGCCCCTTGCCGTTGACCGATCGCAGCTCCCAGACAAAGCGGCTACGCCCGCTGACACCTTCGCTGCGGGCAAAACCGGTCATCGACTGCAATGTCATTCAATCTACTCCATAAGCGTGCCACCGCTTGGCGCGGTGGCAGAAATTCTGGTCAGTTGCCTGTCGGCCTTTCGGCGTCCGCGCCGTCCGGCTGGCCGTCGACAACCTCTTCCCCCGCGTTTGCTGCAGCAGCGGTGCCTGCCTTGCGCTCGGCCTCGATCCTGCGCCAGCGCTTGACGTTGGCATTATGCTCTTCGAGCGTCGGCGCAAAGACGTGACCGCCGGTGCCGTCGGCAACGAAGTAGAGATCCTTGGTGCGCCACGGGTTGGCGACGGCTTCGAGTGCTGCACGGCCCGGATTGGAAATCGGAGTCGGCGGCAGGCCCTTGATCTTGTAAGTGTTGTACGGCGTCTCTTTCTGCAGGTCGGACCGGTAGATCGGGCGATCGGATGGTTTTCCATCACCGCCGAAGATGCCGTAGATGATCGTCGGGTCGGACTGAAGGCGCATGCCTTTCTGCAGCCGGTTGAAGAAGACCGAGGCGACGTGGGCGCGCTCGTCATCCTTGCCGGTCTCGCGCTCGACGATCGAGGCCAGAACGACGAACTCTTCCTTCGTCTTGATCGGCAGGTCAGGGTCGCGGCGCTCCCAGATCTGGTCGATCAGCTTCTGCTGGGCAGCATGCATCTGCGACAGGATTTCGGAACGGTTCGTCCCGCGGGAGAATTTGTAGGTATCCGGGCGAAGCGTGCCTTCCGCCGGCAGGTCGGCAGGAAGATTGCCTTCCAGGATTGTGTCCTCTCTCAGTCTGAGCGCCATCTGGCGGACGGTCAGGCCTTCCGGCATCGAGATCGAATAGAGGATTGACTTGCCGGATTCCAGAAGATCGGCGATCTCCTGCATCGTGGCATGGGCCTTGATCTCATATTCGCCGGCTTTGAGGCTACGGCGATTTTCGGCCGAACCAGCGTAACCGAGATTGACCGAGGTAACGTAACGGAAGACCCGTGCATCCTCGATGATCTCGTTGCGCTCCAGGCTTGTGGCGATCTCGGCAATACCTGCGCCTTCGCGCACGACGAAATTGGTATTGGCTGCAAGAGGGCCAGGGCTGTGATAGCTGGACAGCGCATAATAGAAGATCGCGGCACCGGCGAGGCACACAAGCACGATCATCGTCATCACGAAATTGAAGAAGATGATGACCTGGCTGCGGGCTTTCTTTGAACGTCGCGGCGGATCCGGCACGCGTTCCGGCTTCAGGGCTTCGTTCGGTGATTTGGGAATGATCGGGCCGCGGCTGCTGCCGTTGTTGGCTGCATTGCCACCGCTGGGCGGAAGCTCGCCACCATTATCGGAATTGCTCAACCGCACCCCCCTTTGCACTAATCGGAATCATTGCCCGCTGTTTGGCCAAGCAATACGGCAAAAAGCAGGTTCAGAATATGATGTCGGCTAGACGGTAACGTCCAGCCGACGATGGAGGCGATCACAATTACGCGTCGTAACGCTTCAAAACGAGCGACGCATTGGTGCCGCCGAAGCCGAAGGAGTTCGACAGCGCGACGTTGACGTCACGCTTGCGGGCCTGATGCGGCACGAGATCGATTGCGGTCTCGACGTCCGGATTGTCGAGATTGAGTGTCGGCGGCACGATGTTGTCGCGGATCGCAAGTGTCGCGAAGATCGCTTCAACGGCACCGGCGGCACCAAGAAGGTGGCCGATCGCCGATTTGGTCGACGACATCGAAACCTTCGAAGCCGCATTGCCGACCAGACGCTCGACAGCACCGAGTTCGATCGTGTCGGCCATGGTCGATGTGCCGTGGGCGTTGATGTAGTCGATATCGGAGGCAGACAGGCCGGCGCGCTTCAGAGCCATGGTCATGCAGCGGAACGCACCATCGCCGTCTTCCGACGGCGCGGTGATGTGATAGGCGTCGCCCGACAGACCGTAGCCGACAACCTCAGCATAGATCTTGGCGCCGCGGGCCTTGGCATGTTCAAGTTCTTCGAGAACCACGACGCCGGCGCCCTCGCCCATGACGAAACCGTCGCGATCGCGGTCATAGGGGCGCGATGCTTTTTCCGGATTGTCGTTGTGCTGGGTCGACAGCGCCTTGCAGGCGGCAAAACCTGCGAGACCGATACGGCTGACCGGAGATTCCGCGCCACCGGCGACCATCACGTCGGCGTCGCCGAAAATGATCAGCCTTGCGGCATCGCCAATCGCGTGGGCACCGGTGGAACAAGCGGTGACGACGGCATGGTTGGGGCCGCGAAGCTTGTGTTTGATCGAAACCTGTCCGGAGACGAGGTTGATCAGGCGGCCGGGAATGAAGAAAGGAGAGATACGGCGCGGTCCTTTGTCGCGGAGCGTATAACCCGCCTCGACAATACCTTCGAGACCGCCAATGCCCGAGCCGATCATCACGCCGGTCATGATCTGGTCTTCATCCGTCTGAGGATGCCAGCCGGCATCTTCCAGCGCCATATCGGCGGCGGCCATGCCGTAAAGAATATAGGGATCGACCTTGCGCTGTTCTTTCGGTTCCATCCATTGATCGGCATTGAATGTGCCGTTGGAACCGTCGCCGACCGGAATGCGGCAGGCAATCTTTGCCGGCAGATCGTCAACTTCGAATTCGGTGACTAGTCTCGCACCGCTCTGGCTGGCGAGAATGCGCTGCCAGGTAACTTCCGTTCCGCATCCAAGCGGTGATACCATGCCGGTACCGGTGATAACGACACGCCTCATCGCCAACAACCCACCCCGTATTTCATGATCAAATTGCTGAAACGGCCCGAACTAGCGGGCCGTCATGTGAGATCGATGCCCGCAAAACGCGGGCAATCGTCCCAGATATGTCGTCGATTAGGCCTGTGCCTTCTCGATGAACTTGACCGCGTCACCGACGGTCAGGATCGAGTCAGCAGCGTCGTCCGGGATTTCAACGCCGAACTCTTCTTCGAACGCCATGACCAGTTCGACGGTGTCGAGCGAATCCGCACCCAGATCGTCGATGAAGCTTGCGCCTTCAACAACCTTGTCGGCATCAACGCCGAGATGATCAATAACAATTTTCTTAACGCGTTCTGCGATATCGCTCATGTCGGTTTCCTCGACCTTTATCTTTCACCGGATACCCATTGAGGCATCCTCGTCCTGTTAAACCTTCAACTGCACCTTATCGGGTGCCGATGCCGGCAAACCCCGCCACCCCTTTTCCGGTTCCGTGCATCATTGCTCACGCAATATGACGACCTGAATTTCAGGGTGACTTTTCACAGTCATGGCCCGATTAACACGGTTTGACTGTTCCGAAAAGCCAGAATTTGTTCCCTCCCACAGCGCAGAACCCTTGTTCTCCACTGGTTTTACGAACAAAGCCCGGCAATCAGATCATTGCCATGCCACCATTGACGTGAAGCGTCTGGCCGGTGACGTAGCCTGCCTCGTCCGAAGCGAGATAGAGAACCGCCGCTGCGATGTCCGATCCGGCGCCCATGCGCTTCATCGGGATCGCGCCCATGATGGCTTCCTTCTGCTTGTCGTTCAGCTTGCCGGTCATGGCGCTTTCGATGAAGCCTGGAGCCACGCAGTTGACCGTGACGTTACGGGTGGCGATTTCCTGGGCGAGCGACTTGGAGAAGCCGATCATGCCGGCCTTAGACGCACAGTAGTTGGTCTGGCCAGGATTGCCGGTGACGCCAACGATCGACGTGATGTTGATGATGCGGCCGTGGCGGCGACGCATCATCGGATGGGTCAGCTCGCGCGTCAGGCGGAAAACCGAGGTGAGGTTGACTTCCAGGACCGCATCCCAGTCCTCGTCCGACATGCGCACGAACAGGCCATCCTTGGTGATGCCGGCATTGTTGACGAGAATATCGACGCCGCCGAGAACTTCCTCAGCCTTCTCGCCGAGCGCCTTGACCTCGGCACGATCGGAGAGGTTGGCCGGGAAGATATGGACGCGGTCGCCGAGTTCTGCGGCCAGTGCCTCAAGCTTTTCGACGCGGGTACCGTGGAGGCCGACGACAGCGCCCTGTTTATGGAGAAGGCGAGCGATCTCTTCGCCGAGGCCACCGGTAGCGCCGGTGACGAGTGCCTTGCGGCCGGTCAGATCAAACATATCGAAATCCTTTTCTTCAGCCGAGAATGGCAGCGATTGCCGCGTCGATATCGGCCGGGGTGTTGACGGCTACGCCAGAGATATTCTTGTCGATGCGGCGGGCAAGCCCCGTCAGCACCTTGCCGGAGCCGATTTCATAGAGAGTGGTCACGCCGTTCTGACCGAACCACTCGACAGTTTCGCGCCAGCGGACCTGGCCGGTAACCTGGGTAACAAGCAGCTGCGCGATTTCTTCAGCATCGGAAACCGGGGCGGCGCGCACATTGGCAACGACCGGCACGACCGGGCTCTTCTTTTCGACCTTGGCGAGCGCGTGACGCATGGCGTCGGCGGCCGGCGCCATCAGGTCGGAATGGAAGGGAGCGGATACGGGAAGCATGATGGCGCGCTTGGCGCCCCTTTCGGTCGCAAGGGCCGCTGCCTTTTCGACAGCTGCCTTGGAGCCGGAGATGACAAGCTGTCCGCCGCCATTGTCGTTGGCGATCTGGCAGACGCCTTCTGCCTTTGCTTCAGCGCAGATGGCGTCGACATCGGAGTGTTCGAGGCCGATGATCGCAGCCATGGCGCCCTGTCCGACCGGAACGGCCGACTGCATGGCATCACCGCGGATGCGCAGAAGCTTTGCCGTATCCGACAGCGAGAAGGTGCCGGCGGCACAGAGCGCCGAATATTCACCGAGCGAATGCCCGGCGACATAAGCGACCTTGTCGGCAAGGTTCAGCCCACGGGCTTCGAGCACGCGCATCGTGGCGATCGAAACGGCCATCAGCGCCGGCTGGGCGTTTGCCGTCAGCGTCAGCGTATCTTCCGGGCCATTCCACATGATATCGGAGAGCTTCTGGCCGAGAGCCTCGTCGACTTCCTCGAAAACCGCGCGGGCTTCCGGATAGGCTTCAGCGAGATCCTTGCCCATGCCGACGGCCTGGCTACCCTGACCCGGAAACGTGAATGCAATGCTCATTGGGATAATCCTTCCCTTATGTTTTGCCTCTCCATTCACATTTGAACCTTGAGAGTCAAGGGTAACACCCTGCGGCGGCCCTGCCATTCCAAAGCAAATCGGCCCGGAGCGGTGGTTTGTCGAAGCGGTTTGAGGCGAAATAGAGACCGGGGCGCGAAGTTGATCGCGTGATGCCCTTGCGATTCATCAACCGGGCGCTAAAGTCCCCCGCCTTGTCTTTACTCCCGGCCCCTCCCTCCCGGCCTCCTCATCCAGGACTGCATTGATGAAGTACAACAAACTCGGCCGCACAGACTTTTCCGTGTCCGAAATCTGCCTCGGCACCATGACCTGGGGCACCCAGAACACCGAAGCCGAAGCGCATGCCCAGATGGATTATGCCGTCGAACACGGCGTCAACTTTTTCGATACGGCTGAACTTTATCCGACAACGCCTGTCAGCGCCGAAACCTATGGCCGCACCGAACAGTATATCGGCACATGGCTGAAGAAACGGGCCAAGCGCGGGGATATCGTGCTTGCCACCAAGATCGCCGGCGCCGGTCGTCCGCATATCCGTGAGGGCCGCCCGATCGAGGCTGCGACCATTCGCGAGGCGGTCGATGCCAGCCTCAAGCGGCTGCAGACCGACTATATCGATCTTTACCAGATCCACTGGCCGAACCGCAGCCACTATCATTTCCGCAATTCCTGGACCTTCGACGCCTCGACCCAGGACCGAGAAAAGTCCATCGCCGACATTATCGAAAAGCTGCAGACGCTGGATGATCTGGTAAAGGCCGGAAAAATCCGCGCGCTCGGCCTTTCTAACGAGACCGCCTGGGGTACGATGCAATATCTACGCCTGGCGGAAGAAAAAGCGTTGCCGCGCGTCGCGTCGATCCAGAACGAATACAATCTGCTTTACCGTACTTTCGATCTCGACCTTGCCGAAGTCGCCCATCACGGAGATGTGGGCCTGCTCGCCTACTCGCCGCTGGCGGCCGGCCTGCTCACCGGTAAATATCTCAACGGAGCCCGCCCCGCCGGCACGCGCGCAACCGTCAATACCGATCTGGGCGGGCGGCTGCAGCCGAAGCAGGAACCAGCGGTCAAGGCCTATGTCGGTGTGGCAGCGAAACATGGGCTCGACGCCGCGCAGATGGCGCTGGCTTTCTGCCTCGCTCGCCCCTTTATGACTGCAGCCATCATCGGCGCCACCTCCATGGAGCAGTTGAAGATGGATATCGGCGCGGCAGATGTTTCGCTTTCCGATGAAGTGATGAAAGACATCGCCGAAATCCACCGGCAGTACCCGATGCCGATCTGATCCACCCCATGCCAACCTCCACGACAAGGTCGCCGGTCGTGTCGTGGAAGTGCCCGAGGACTACTCAACCCGCTACAATTGGCGACCCCTCTTTATGCAATCTATGATTGATTGCGCAAGCTATATGCAACCATTATCTATGATTGCATATAACGGGAGGATCACGCCATGGTAGACGTAAACGTCGAAATCAAAGCAGAAGATTCGCCGATTTCGAACGCGGTGGATCTGTATTACAGCCAACTATACGAGATCTTGAATCCGCAAACGGAACAAAAGATCGCGCTCAACAGCAGCCTCGTCACCTTCGACATCATTCCCCAGGCGCCGATGTTCACGGAATATGTTTTCCGCGCCTTTGCCGACAGGACGGTGACGATTTCCCCCACCGAATATGGTCCCGTCGCCCTGGGTGTAGCCAACACGAACGACAGGTATTCATTCTTCTTCACGGAAGTTCTGAAACAGGCCGTATTCAAGCTGGACACCGCGCTGCGGCAAGACATCGTCGACAAGATCGACCTTATAGACAGGGAAGTCCGCCAAAGCCGGCAGGAACTTCAGCTCTTCTACCAGACAATGTTCACCGCCTGGAACTCCTATGCCACGCAGAATGGCGTCGCCGCAGATGACGCCTACTACCTCGACAAACAAACGGCTTTTTTCAACACGAATAACTTCGCCGAACAGATCAGCTATTACAAGAACATCATCTCTGACGGCCTTGTCCGCATGCACATCCTGCGCGACGCACAATATCCGGATGTGGAGGCGAGGCACATATCCTCGCTGCTCAAATACGCAACGCTCGACCAATATCTGATGCCGCGGCCAAAAGATCCGATACTCGAAGAGATCAACAAATACGACCCGATCCGATTGGGGCAGGCATACATCTACAACAACCTGAACTATTTCGAGCCATCCGTCGAAATCCGTCCGTCCGGATATCTACCGAAATTCCTGACAAATATCGGCAAGCGCTCCGTGTCGATCGAAAAGACCGCGGCTGCGACCCACCAGCATGATGTCAGCTGGAGCGCCTCCGGAACGGCCCGGAAGTGGTTCTTTTTCAAGGCAAGTGCCAGTGTCTCGAGCGAGAGCCACCTCAAGGAAACCATTGCGGCGACCAACAGGGTCGGGATGGCTTTCGAGAATCTGGCGGAATACTGGGTCAATCGCGGCCCGTGGTTCTCGTCGGGCGTTTTTGCATACAAGAGGATCCGCGAGGTTCTTGCCGCAAATCCGATTTATGCCGGTCTCCTCGGACATGCCATCTCCTCCGTAATCCTTGGCCGCGGCCTGGAGCTGACCTTGCATTTCGACAAGGTGTCGACATTCTCCGAGTGGTCGAAATTCACGGCGTCGGCGAGCGGCTCATTTTCCGTTTTCGGCATGAATATTCCGGCTACGTCCGGTTCGATGTCGGATTACAAATTGAACACCCGCGAGTCCGAAGACAAGAAGAGCGTCACCTTTCTCGACGATCCAGCACATACCCGGCTGCTCGGATTTAGGGTCGACAAGCTCTTCGATGGGGCTGAAGAGTTTGCTCTTGCCGCATCCCCTTACATCGACGAGGTCGGCCCCGATGACAAGGCTATTTCATCCCTTGGAACGTGGAGTTCTGCAGTAGATACATCTGCCGAAAAAAGAAAAAACAAGCTGCTGAAAATCGCGACAGAAAAGCTCCTCGACTGAGGTTCGCAAAGATGCGTTTGCTGGCGAAAGTCGTTGTCTTGATATTGTCGGCCACCTCTGCGACCGAGGCGGCCGACATGCCCGAAGCGGGCAAAGGCACCCGTTGCTCCTGCGGCGAAAACACCGCGGCCCAGGCACCCGTTGTCACACGCTCCTATCCAATCTGCTATTTCAACAAGAAGCCCGGTGACGAGGAACTGGCCCGGCTGGAGCAGAAGCTGATCGAATTCATGAAGCCCTATATGCCAAGTGGCGTTCTGCAGACGGGAATGTCGCCAAACAATCGCTGGATCAGCGTGAAGGGAATGCAGTCGGGGCACGTCGCCCTGAAAAAGGTATGGCCCCAGATAGGCTGTTACGGTAACTACATAACCCAATCCGAATATGTACAGCACAAACGCTGCACGGGTTACCTTGAGCAGCTTCTGAAACAGAACTCCTATACGTTTTCAGGCGAAACAAGCGATGGAGAAGGCATTACCGGGCAGTTGTTTTGTGACGGAAAATGATCGCCCCTTGCCTTTCGCCTAAAAATCCGTATAAGCCGCCCTGTTCGAAACACCCGGTCTTCTGGCTGGTGGCTGTACGGAGGGCAGGTTCGCTCAGGCGAGCCTCAGGGACGAAAGCGTTCCGGCCTCCCGTGTCTCCGCTCTCGACCGTCTCGAAACAACAACTTTTCTTGCCGGCCTTTTGGCCATCAGGAGCAGTCGTTGAGGCTTAGCCGCCGAACCCGGGTGCAAAACAACCGCAAGAAAAGGCAAAGCTTACATGGCTCTTTACGAACACGTATTCCTTGCCCGGCAGGATATGTCCGCTCAGCAGGTTGATGCCCTCGTCGAACAGTACAAGGGTGTCATCGAAGCTAACGGCGGCAAGGTCGGGCGCGTCGAAAACTGGGGCCTCAAGTCCCTGACGTACCGCATGAAGAAGAACCGCAAGGCTCACTACGCCCTGATGGACATCGATGCTCCGGCTGCTGCCGTGCACGAAATGGAACGTCAGATGCGCATCAACGAAGACGTTCTTCGCTACATGACGCTTTCCGTCGAGAAGCACGAAGAAGGCCCGTCTGCCATGATGCAGAAGCGTGACCGTGACGACCGTCCGCGTGACGATCGTGGCCCGCGCCGTGACTTCGGCGATCGTGGCCCGCGCCGCGAATTCGGCGATCGTCCTCCGCGTGAAGGCGGCTTCGAGCGCGCACCGCGCCCGTCCGCTCCGCGCGAATCCTAATCTGGGCCTCAAGGAGAAAACACAATGGCTGACGTATCCTCGTCCCCGGCACGCCGTCCTTTCCATCGTCGTCGCAAGACCTGCCCCTTCTCGGGCGCAAACGCACCGAAGATCGATTACAAAGACGTTCGTCTCCTGCAGCGCTACATTTCCGAGCGCGGCAAGATCGTTCCTTCGCGTATCACCGCAGTTTCCCAGAAGAAGCAGCGCGAACTGGCCCAGGCCATCAAGCGCGCCCGTTTCCTCGGCCTGCTGCCGTACGTCGTATCGTAATTGATACCGGACCCGCTGATCAAAAATCAGCGGGTCTACTCCCTTCCGCGTTGGGCGCGGATCGGAAACGAACTACAAACCCCATGTTGGGGATGAAGTGCCTGTGAAAGTGATTCAGGCCCGTCCCCTAACTGCTTCATCCGGCAGGACAGCGAGAGCGTAATGAACAAGACACAGACAGTGCTGCCCACCGGCATTCTGGCCGGCGTCGTTGCCACCCTCCTCGTGATGGGTGCCGGCACGCAATCGTCTTTTGCCGCCGTTCTTTATGCCGCCTCTGCTCTTCCGATCTTCATCGCCGGCCTTGGCTGGGGTAACCGCGCAGCCATTACCGGCATCGTCACGTCGGGCATTCTCGGCGCAGTTCTCATCTCGCCGATCTTCGCCGTCACCATGGCGATCTTTACGCTGATCCCGGCCGGCTGGCTGTCGCATCTCGCCAATCTGGCGCGTCCGGCCTCCGAACTCGGTGGCCCCGACAATCTGCTCGCCTGGTATCCGATCTCCGACATCCTGCTGCATCTGTGCGGCCTCGTGACGATCGCCGTCATCGCGCTTGGCGTCGCCATCGGTTACGGACCGGAACTTGTCGGGCAGATCGTCGACGTGCTCGGCTCCGCGCTGCAGACGCAGGAACCCGGCCTGTCGCTTACCGCTGCCGATATCGGGCAATTGAAAAGCACGATGCTGCTCACGTTGCCGATGGTTCAGGGCGGCATATGGGTCATCCTGCTGTTTGCAGCCTTCTATTTCGCCATGCGCATCGTCTCGCGCTCGGGCCGCGCGCTTCGCCCGCGTGAAGACATGCCGTCGGCGCTGCGCATGAACCGCCATGCGATCTACATTTTCCTCGCCGGCATCGTCATGACCTTTCTGGGCGGCGTACCGGCAATGATCGGCGCCACAATCTGCGGTACATTCGGCGCAGGTTTCCTGATGTCGGGTTTCGCCGCCATCCATTTCCGCAGTCAGGGCAAGGACTGGCGCCTGCCGGTCCTCGTGCTCGCATACCTCTCCTCCATGCTCGTCATTCCTGCCTTCGCGATCCTCGCTCTCGGTCTCACGGACACCCGCCGGACCATCGCGCTGACGCCGGCAAAGGGCAGCACGGATCAGAACACAACCAATCCAGACAATTGAGAACTAGAAAGGAACTCCAACATGCAAGTCATCCTGCTTGAACGCGTACCGAAGCTCGGCCAGATGGGCGAAACCGTAAAGGTTCGCGATGGTTACGCTCGTAACTTCCTGCTGCCGCAGGGCAAGGCACTTCGCTCCAACGAAGCCAACAAGAAGCGCTTCGAAAACGAGCGCGCAACGCTCGAAGCTCGTAACCTCGAGCGCAAGGGCGAAGCCCAGACGGTTGCCGACGCACTCGCCGGCAAGACCTTCGTCATCGTTCGTTCGGCTGGCGAAACCGGTCAGCTCTACGGTTCTGTTGCTGCTCGCGACGTGATGGACGCACTGGCTGCAGAAGGCTTTAACGTCGGCCGCAACCAGGTCGACCTGAACCACCCGATCAAGGCAATCGGCCTGCACGAAGTAACGCTCCACCTGCATTCGGAAGTCGAGATCCAGATCTCGGTCAACGTTGCCCGTTCGGCCGAAGAAGCAGAACGTCAGGCACAGGGCGAAAGCCTCACCTCCGCTGACGCCATCTACGGCGTTGACGAAGACGCACTGCGCCCGGAAGACTTCTTCGATCCGGAAGCTGACCGCGACGGCGACGAAGAATAATAGACCTCTCGCAGATTCGTCTGCGACAGCGCCCGGCCTCACGAAGGCCGGGCGTTTTTTTGTCTCTTTTTGCGGGTAAGATAGCGTTTGCTCCGGTGAGTCGCGGCCTGTTCGCACCACTCCTGCGACGTCGGCCCGAATGAGGCACAGTCAACCGGATTTGTCGCTTCATTACGTTTTTTGTTTCGCGTAAATGACGCCCGCTGTGGATATCTGTGGGTAACATCCGAAGGCAAAATGCACGGTTTCGGTGCGGTCCAGTTATCACTAGAACCGAGGCCTTGAACGGACAGGACGGGTAGAAGATCATGAACGAAGTTCCGCGCAACATGGGGTCGCTCAGCAACAAGGATGCAGCGCCGCACTATCGCGAGGCGCCGAACAATATCGAGGCGGAACAGGCGCTGCTCGGCGCGATCCTGGTCAACAACGACGCCTATTACCGCGTCTCGGATTTCTTGAAGCCGCCGCATCTCTACGAACCGCTGCATCGCAAGATTTACGAGGTTGCCGGCGACATCATCCGCATGGGCAAGACTGCCAACCCGATCACGCTGAAGACCTTTCTTCCGGCCGATGACAAGGTGGGTGACCTGACTGTTGCGCAGTATCTCGCACGTCTTGCCGCCGATGCCGTCTCTATCATCAATGCGGAAGACTACGGTCGGGCGATCTACGACCTGGCGCTTCGCCGGGCGCTGATCACCATTGGCGAAGATGTCGTCAACATCGCCTATGATGCGCCGCTCGACATGCCGCCGCAAAGCCAGATCGAGGATACCGAACGCCGCCTTTTCGAACTGGCGGAAACCGGCCGTTACGACGGCGGCTTCCAGTCGTTCAACGATGCTGTTGCGATCGCCATCGACATGGCGGGCCAGGCTTTCGAGCGTGACGGCCAGCTCTCTGGTATCTCAACCGGCATCATGTCGCTCGACGGCAAGATGGGCGGCTTGCAGCGCTCCGACTTGATCGTGCTCGCAGGACGCCCCGGTATGGGCAAGACCTCGCTTGCCACCAATATCGCCTACAACATCGCCGCGGCTTACGAGCAGGAAATCGCCCCCGATGGCTCGTTCAAGGCCAAGAATGGCGGCGTCGTCGGCTTTTACTCGCTCGAAATGTCGTCCGAACAGCTGGCCACCCGTATCATCTCCGAGCAGACGGAAGTTTCGTCGTCAAAGATCCGTCGCGGTGACATTACCGAGGCCGATTTCGAAAAGCTGGTCGCCTGTAGCCAAATGATGCAGAAGGTGCCGCTGTTTATCGACCAGACCGGTGGTATCTCGATCGCCCAGCTATCGGCGCGCGCCCGCCGCCTGAAGCGCCAGCGCGGCCTCGATTGCCTGGTGGTCGACTATATCCAGCTGATGACCGGTTCGGGCAAGTCGGGTGAAAACCGCGTGCAGGAAATCACCCAGATCACCACGGGTCTGAAGGCGCTCGGCAAGGAACTCAACGTGCCGATCATCGCGCTGTCACAGCTATCGCGCGGTGTCGAAAGCCGTGAAGACAAACGCCCGCAGCTTTCCGACCTTCGCGAATCAGGCTCGATCGAGCAGGATGCCGACGTCGTGCTCTTCGTGTTCCGTGAGGAATATTATGTAAAGAACATGGAGCCCCGCGACTTGGCCGATCCGAAATACCCGGAATGGGAAGCACATATGGAGCGCGTCAAGGGTACGGCCGACGTCATCATCGCCAAGCAGCGTCACGGACCGACTGGCACGGTCAAGCTCGCCTTCCAGTCCGAATTCACGCGCTTTGCGGACCTCGCCGAGCCGAGCTTCACGCAATACGAAGAACCGTGATCGAACAGCCTCGCCGGCAGTACACCGGCGAGGCTGAGAGTCGCGGGCTAACTCAGGCCGCGTTGTAAAGCCGTCGCGTAACGAAGCCTGAACCGTTCAGAGCATTCAGGGTCTTGGCGATGGCAAGTACGGCCAGGTCCGCCAGCGGCTCGATCAGCACGATCGACATATAGGCAATACCGAACGTGCCGATCGCCACAAGATTTTCGCTTGCGAAACCGGCACCATAAAAGGCCCAGAAAGCCACCCAGGCGACGACACCGGCCTGATAGGCGGTCGATAGCTGGAGCGCCTGCCTATAGGTGAGATCGACATAGGCCGTGCCTGGCGAAATGATACGATCCGCCAGCGCTTTCACCGCAAACAACGGCACCAGCAGCGTCGTGACGTTCATTCCAAACTGCGGCAGGTCGGCCGGCGCAAAGAACAGTCCCTGTATCGCCAGACCAAGCGCCAGCCCGATTGCCGCCGGTGCTGCGCCGAACAGCAGGAACAATGTCGATCCGAGAATGAAATGCACCTCGGACACGCCGACCGCATAATGCGGCAGAAGTTCGAAGAAGGAAAAGACTGCTACAGCGGTGATGGCCGTACGCGCGGCCAATGATGCGAGACCCTGTTGCCGGATCGTGTCTCGCGCCAACTTCAACGTGAAAAGTCCCGCCCCTGCTGCAGTGGCGTAGCTCAGAATGATTTTGGCCCCGTCTACGAGGCCCGGTTCGATATGCATATGTGCTCCTGTCCGTCACACCCGACGGTCGTTGATTGATAAGATACACACGGTCGGTCTCCTGACTCGCGGGTCGATGCCTTGTCGAACCTTCCCATGGCGCGAGGCCACAGTGGTGTTTCGCAAAGCTCGCCGCTCACAGTCGCGGGGGCGGTCGGGTTCAACAGATGCTGCCCTTGTTCCCATGCGGTCAACGGATGTCGGCCGCACCATGTGCGGGAATGGGGTAGCAATTTCCCGCAGAGGCAGCAAACAACCGCAGCCGAAATCGCACCAATCTACCGCTGTCATAGGGTCGCATGCAGCAAGAATGGGTCATCGGCGTTGCTACGCGCACTCCTGGGCCTTCAGCCATTTGCGAATGCGCGCTCTTGCATTGGCATAGGGCGACGCGGTGTTGAACTGGATCATGCGCCCCTTGGTCCACTTGCCGTACCAGCCTTTGCCGTAAAGCTCGTCATCTGACCGGTTGCTGATTGTCGAGACCAGTTGCTCTTTCACCGTCCTCAGTCGTTCCAACCGCTCGGGCCAGTCCAGTGCGTCATGGTCTGCATAGAATTTTTGGGCAAGCGGCCCCAGTTCGTTCCACTTGAACCCCATCTCCGGAAAATCGACCGCTTCACCCCGGTCATCCCGATCGAGCCATTTCAGCACCAGTTCGTTCCAGCCGATGAGGTATGCGACGAGATCCGCCGGGCTCATCATCGAGCCTGCCATGTGGCCCTGCATGGATGCCTCTCTCGCCCGGACCTTCGGAACGCTGGCAAGATCGTCCCAAAGCCTGTTGAAGGTCGTGGAGATCGCCGCAAGAAGTTCCTGCCTGGAACCGGGTACAGCCATGGAGCGCCTTCAGATGCTGTTCGAATACAGCATCTAAGCTACGCTTCTGTCCACAGGATATGAAGCCGTCCGGCTGTCGCAGCCGGACACCGACCCTAGGATTGCTGCACTATTATTGTGGTGTCAAAAGCCTGTACGGAGAACCTTATTCTTCACCCGCGGCCTTTTTCCAGCCGGCAAAAAGGTTAGGATCGGCCACTCCGCCTTTCAAAAGCATATTCAATTGAGACCGCCATGACAGAACAGACCGATTTTGACAGCGACGAAACCTATCCGGATGATTTCGATATCGCGCCCGTGAGATTGACGGTCGATCTCGGCGCACTTGTCGACAACTGGAAGGAAATGGCGCGCCGCTGTGGAAAGGCTTCAACCGCCGCAGTCGTCAAGGCGGATGCCTATGGTCTCGGGCTTGAGGATTGCGGTACCGCGCTCTATGAAGCCGGCGCACGGGATTTCTTCGTTGCCGCGGTGCAGGAAGGCGTAACCTTGCGCACCTACGCGCCGGATGCCCGCATCTACGTGCTTTCCGGCATATGGCCGGGCCAGGAACGGATGTTTTACGAAAACGATCTGGTCCCGGTGATCATCTCCGAGGAACAGCTGGCCTTCTGGATGTCGGTCACCGCCGAACATGGCGACCATCCTTGTGCGCTACATATCGATACCGGCTTCAACCGGCTCGGCCTTCCCGCGGAAGAAGCGATCGCCTTTGCCGAGGATGTCTCGCGGCCGGCAAGTTTCTCACCCGTTCTCGTCATGTCGCATCTTCACAGCGGCGATTCGCCGGCCTCTCCGCTCAACCGATCACAGCTTGAGTCTTTCCAACGGGTTGCTGCGGCTTTCGAAGGCGTTCCGACAAGTCTGTCTGCTTCCGCAGGCATCTTTCTCGGCCCGGAATATCACTTCGACCTCACCCGTCCCGGCATTGCCGCCTATGGCGGCGAGGCGGTCAACGGCATGAAGGCGCTTAAACCCGTGGCCAAGGCGGAGGCACGCATCATCCAGATCCGTGATGCGCCGTCCGGTTCGACCGTCAGCTACGGCGCCACCCATCAGCTGTCGCGCAACAGCAGGCTTGCCGTTGTGTCGGCCGGTTATGCCGACGGCTACCTGCGTTCGCTGTCAGGTTCCGGCGTACCGCTTCGGGCTGGAGGCGCACCCGGCGCTTTTGGCTTCATCGCCAACAGGCGCGTGCCCGTGATCGGCCGGGTCACGATGGATCTGACGATCTTCGACGTGACCGACGTACCCGAAAACGAAATCCGCACCGGTGACTATATCGAACTGTTCGGCCCGAACATCGCACTCGACGACACCGCACGCGCCGGCGGCACGATCGGTTACGAACTTCTGACCGCGCTCGGGCTGCGTTATGAACGGCGCTACATTTATCCGGACGATTGATATCACCGCCGTCTTGTCATCACCCGCCAGTTTCGCTTAAAAGGCCATTGGTTCCGCTTTTGTTCTTGCGGGTATCCGAGATATTCAAGGCGGCGATCAAATCTATGGCAAAAACCAAAACCCAATTCGTGTGCCAGAACTGCGGCACGGTGCATAGCCGCTGGGCCGGCAAGTGCGACGGCTGCGGCGAGTGGAACACGATCGTCGAGGAAGACCCGATGGGCGGCATCGGCGGCGGTCCCGGCAAGGCCCCGAAGAAGGGCCGTGCCGTTGCGTTGACCACGCTGTCGGGCGAAACCGAACAGGCACCGCGTATTTTCACCGGCATCTCCGAACTCGACCGCGCCACCGGTGGCGGTTTCGTGCGCGGCTCCGCCGTGCTGATTGGGGGCGACCCCGGCATCGGCAAGTCGACGCTGCTGATGCAGGCGGCAGCAGCACTTTCACGCCGCGGCCACCGGATCATCTATGTCTCGGGCGAAGAGGCGGTGGCCCAGGTGCGCCTGCGCGCCCAGCGCCTCGGTGCAGCGGATTCGGACGTGCTGCTTGCTGCGGAAACCAATGTGGAAGACATCCTTGCCACAATTTCCGAAGGCAAACGCCCCGATTTGGTGATCATCGATTCCATCCAGACGCTCTGGAGCGATACGGCAGATTCGGCCCCTGGCACCGTCACCCAGGTGCGCACCGGCGTGCAGGCAATGATCCGCTTTGCCAAGCAGACGGGTGCCGCCATGGTTCTCGTCGGGCATGTGACGAAGGAAGGCCAGATCGCCGGTCCGCGCGTCGTCGAGCACATGGTCGATGCCGTGCTTTATTTCGAGGGCGATCGCGGCCATCACTATCGCATCCTCAGAACGGTCAAGAACCGTTTCGGGCCGACCGACGAAATCGGCGTGTTCGAAATGTCCGATAACGGCTTGCGCGATGTTTCCAACCCGTCCGAACTGTTTCTCGGCGAGCGCAATGCCAAATCTCCGGGTGCCGCCGTCTTTGCCGGCATGGAAGGCACACGGCCGGTTCTGGTCGAGGTACAGGCGCTTGTAGCAGCCACTTCGCTCGGCACGCCGCGCCGCGCCGTGGTCGGCTGGGACAGTTCGCGTCTGGCAATGATCCTTGCCGTGCTCGAAGCCCATTGCGGGGTCAGGCTCGGCCAGCACGATGTCTATCTCAATGTCGCAGGCGGCTACCGCATTTCGGAACCGGCAGCCGACATGGCGATCGCATCGGCGCTCGTCTCCTCGCTTGCCGGCGCGGCTTTGCCTGCCGATTGTGTTTTCTTCGGCGAAATCAGCCTTTCAGGCGCCGTACGCCCGGTGTCGCAGACATCCCAGCGCCTGAAGGAAGCGGAAAAACTCGGCTTTGCCGGCGCCATGCTGCCTGCCACCTCGGCGGAACTGCCGAAGAACGGCAGCGCCCGCTGGACGATGATCGAGGACCTTCCCGATCTTGTCGCCCGCATTGCCGGATCCGCCAAGAAACTGGGGAAAGGCCATGAAAATGCCGGAGAAGATGATTGATCTTCCGTTAATGAGTTGGCTGATGTAAGACACTGCGCCCAATGCTGGAATGCCGGGCGAAAATGCCGGTTCCTCCGGCAGGTGTGGAACGGCAGGTTCTGGAGTAGAGTTTACATGCCCATTACGATCTTCGACGGTATTGTCATCGGCGTCACCCTGTTTTCTGCGGTGCTTGCCATGGTCCGCGGCTTTTCCCGCGAAGTGCTGTCGATCGCCAGCTGGGCCGGCTCGGTTGCCGCCGCCTATTATCTTTATCCGCTGGCTGTGCCTTATGCGGAAAAATACACGTCCGATCACCGTATCGCGATTGCCGCCTCTGCAGGCGTGATCTTTCTGATCGCGCTGATCGTGATCTCCTTCATCACCTCGCGGATTGCTGATTTCATCATCGACAGCCGCATCGGCGCGCTGGACCGTACGCTCGGCTTCCTCTTCGGGGCTGCCCGCGGCATCCTGCTACTCGTCATCGCAACGGCCTTCTGGAACTGGCTGGTGCCAGTCAAGGCGCAGCCGACCTGGGTGGTGGACGCCAAGTCGAAGCCTTTCCTCGATACGCTTGTCGGCCGTCTTGAAGCCGTATTGCCCGAGGATATCGAGCCGCAGATCCGCGCGCGCATCACCGGCAAGGAAGAAGCGCCGGCCGATGTTCAGCCCGGCCAGGAACTGCCGCCGGTAGGCGACGCACCTGCTACAAATAATTGACGCTGTGTTGCGCTTGATGCAGCGCAATTCGTCACCATTTGTGGTATGACTTGAATTCAGGTAGAGAGCGGGCTGGCACCGGGGACGAAAACTCCCCGGCCGGCCTTTCCATTTTAAGATCAAGGGCACAGGCTCACGATGGACCAGTCGGCTTCACAATCCTTCGACATCAACCACTCCAATGAGTGGGAAGACGATACGCTGCATGAAGAATGCGGCGTGTTCGGCATCCTCGGGCACCCGGATGCGGCAACGCTGACGGCGCTTGGTCTGCATGCCCTTCAGCATCGTGGCCAGGAAGCTGCCGGTATCGTTTCCTTCGACGGCCTGCGCTTCCATTCGGAACGCCGCATGGGCCTCGTCGGCGACCATTATACGGACCCGGCAACGCTCGCCAAGCTGCCCGGCAACATCTCCATCGGCCACGTCCGTTATTCGACGACCGGCGAAGTGGCGCTCCGCAACGTGCAGCCGCTGTTTGCCGAACTGGAAGTCGGCGGTATCGCGATCGCCCATAACGGCAATTTCACCAACGGCCTGACGCTTCGCCGTCAGCTGATCGCCGGTGGCGCCATCTGTCAGTCTACTTCCGATACCGAAGTCGTCCTGCACCTCATCGCCCGCTCCCGTTATTCCTCCACTGCCGACCGCTTCATCGATGCGGTCCGCCAGATGGAGGGCGGTTATTCGATGCTGGCGATGACCCGCACCAAGCTGATTGCAGCGCGCGATCCCACGGGCATTCGTCCGCTGGTCATGGGCGAACTCGACGGCAAGCCGGTCTTCGCCTCGGAAAGCTGCGCCCTCGACATTATCGGCGCCAAGTTCGTCCGTGACGTCGAAAACGGAGAAGTCATCATCTGCGAAACGCAGCCGGACGGTTCGATCAGCATCGACGCCCGCAAGGCCGGCAACGGTCAGCCGGAACGCCTGTGCCTGTTCGAATATGTTTATTTCGCCCGTCCGGATTCGGTCGTCGGCGGCCGCTCGGTCTATGTTGCCCGCAAGAACATGGGCATCAACCTCGCTAAGGAAGCTCCGGTCGATGCCGATGTCGTCGTGCCGGTTCCCGATGGCGGCACACCGGCAGCGCTCGGTTATGCTCAACAGAGCGGCATTCCGTTCGAATACGGCATCATCCGCAACCACTATGTCGGTCGTACCTTCATCGAGCCGACGCAGCAGATCCGCGCCTTCGGCGTGAAGCTGAAGCATTCCGCCAACCGGGCGATGATCGAAGGCAAGCGCGTCGTACTGGTCGACGATTCGGTCGTTCGCGGCACCACGTCTCTCAAGATCGTGCAGATGATCCGCGATGCCGGCGCAAAGGAAGTGCATCTGCGTGTTGCCAGCCCGATGATCTATTATCCCGACTTCTACGGCATCGACACGCCGGACCGGGAAAAGCTGCTCGCCAACCAGTATGAAAGCCTGGAAGCGATGTGCAAATATATCGGCTGTGACAGCCTCGAATTCCTGTCGATCAACGGTCTCTACCAGGCCGTCGGCGGCGAGGACCGCAACGACGCACGTCCGCAGTTCACCGACCACTATTTCACCGGCGATTATCCGACCCGCCTTCTCGACAAGGACGGCGAAGCGGTCGGTCGCAAGGTCTCGCTACTCGCCAGCAACGGTTGAGCCGGACGCGAAGACCGGTTTCCAACAACCGATAAACATTCTAGAAGGCTGCGGAAACGCGGCCTTCTTTTTTGGCCTCAAAATCAGATTGTCTAAGCGGGGCGGGAAACATGACCATCGATCTCAAAGGCAGGATTGCGCTTGTCACCGGCGCATCGCGCGGCATCGGCTATTTCACGGCGATTGAACTGGCAAAAGCCGGCGCGCATGTGATTGCCTGCGCTCGCACGGTCGGCGGGCTGGAAGAACTGGATGACGTGATCAAGGCCGCCGGCGGCTCGGCCACACTCGTTCCCTTCGATCTTTCCGACATGGACGCAATCGACAGGCTGGGGGCGTCGATCTATGAGCGCTGGGGCAAGCTCGACATTCTCGTCGCCAATGCCGGCATTCTCGGCGTCATCGCACCGGTCGCCCATGTTGAAGCGAAGACCTTCGATCGTGTCATGACCACCAATGTCACGTCCATGTGGCGGCTGGTCCGCTCTCTGGAGCCGCTGCTGGTCAAGTCTGATGCTGGCCGCGCCATCCTGCTTTCGTCGGGCGTTGCCACCAATCCGCGCGCGTTCTGGGGTGCCTATGCGATGTCGAAGGCCGCGGTCGAGACCATGGGCAGGATCTGGGCCGAGGAAATGGCGCACACGCCGCTCAAGATCAACATGGTCAACCCGGGCGCCACCCGCACCGCCATGCGCGCCCAGGCCATGCCTGGCGAAGACCCGGAAACCCTGCCGCATCCGTCAGAGGTCGCCGCAAAGATCCTTCCGCTCGCTTCACCCGAAACGATCGACAGCGGCCGGCTGTTCGTCGTGCGCGAAAACCGCTTCGTCGATTACCGGCTGCCGGAGTGAAGAAAGCACAGGGCGATAAGATCCGGCATGACTTTGGCTGCGGCTCCCCTAACTTGAAGGAGCAGACCTGAAGCATCGTGCCATGCCGGAGACTTGTCCTTGCCGTTCGAACATTTCTCGCTTGAACATCTGATTTCCCAATATGGCGTGCTCGCCGTGTTTTTAGGCGCAGCCTTCGAGGGCGAGACGGCGGTCTTTTTGGGCGGGGTCTTTGCGCACCGGCATTTCATGTCCTGGTGGGAAGCGGCGACGGCTGCAGCAATCGGTTCATTTGCGGCGGATCAGGCGTGGTTCTTCGCCGGGCGTTATGCCAACCGGCTGGCGCTGGTTCAACGCTTCCTGAAAACCGATGCGGCGCAGAAGGTCAGTCAGCTTCTCGAAGCCCATCCGACCGGCTTCATCCTCGCCTTTCGCTTCATCTACGGCATGCGAACGGTCAGCCCGATTGCAATCGGGCTAAGTTCGGTGCCGGCACTTCGCTTCGTTATCCTCAATTTCATCGCGGCCGTGGTCTGGGCCGTGCTGATCACCTCGATCGGTTATCTGTTCGGCAATGCGGTTGAGATGTTGTTCGGGCGATTGAAGCTGCATCTCCATATGCTTATCGCCATCGCCGCGATTGCAGTCATACTCACTGCTCTCGCCTATCTCATCCGCAGGCAGATGCGCGGAGGGTCGGTCACGCGCTGAAGACGGGCTTGTCTTTTCTTATCCGGTTTTCGTAAGGCCCGCCGCCACAAGCGGCTCGATCAGCAGGCAGGCATCGTCAATCAGCCGTTTAGACAGCGCCGGATGTTCCTGATCGAACTGCCTGATCGCTTTCAACGCATAAAGCAGCATCCAGGCGCGCTGGTCGATGTCGGCGGGCATAGGGCTGCCGTCGATCAACGCCAGGACCGCCGTCAGCTTTTCCAGCATCTGGCTGCGCAGGCCGGCGCGGCGAAGGGAACCATCCTCGCGGGCATCGGCCAGAACCAGGGCCGCCGCCCTCTCCGTCTGCAATCCGCGCATCATCGCCACCAGCGCCTGAGCCACGTCCCGCACCGATGCAGTTGAAGCGATCGCCACCACCTTTTCCAGCTCGTCGGTAAGATGCGCGCCATAACGGTCCATGATCGCCTGGGCGAGCGCATCCTTTGTCGGAAAGAAGCGGTAGAGCGAGCCGATCGCCGTGCCCGATTGCGCGGCCACTTCCGACATGGTCACGGCTCGATAGCCGTGCGTGGCAAACAGGCCGATCGCCGTCTCGACGATTGTCGCCACACGTTCATGACCACGTTTGCGCTTGGGTTCCACCGCCTTTGGCGGCTTCGCGGTTGACATTTGCGAGGCGATCCTCAAATAGGAGTTATGCGAGTACATCCTCGCATAACATGGTGCAGACCTCTCGTCATCCCGTCGCGGATTTCCCTCGCCGCCCTGCCGATCCGGCCTGCAGTTCATCTTGCACGCACTCGCGCTTCCTCGCCGAAAGACATCCTATGCTCGCACTCGATCCTAAAACCACCGCGCTCGTTCTCATCGATCTGCAGAAGGGTATTCTCGCCATGAACACGGCGCCGCATGCCAGCGCCGATGTTCTCGCCAAGGGCCGCCAACTGGCGGATGCCTTCCGCAAGGCGGATGCACCTGTGGTTTTGGTCAATGTCGATTTCGGCCCGGATTTTGGCGATGCGCCGCGCGGCCTCACCGATACCGCCGCCGGCCGCAACTATCCGGAGGACTGGACGGTGCTGGCCGAAGGCCTGCAGCAGCCGGGAGATCTCACCGTGACCAAGCATCAATGGGGCGCCTTTCACGGCACAGATCTCGACGTCAAGCTTCGTCGGCGTGGCATTCAAACCATCGTGGTCGGAGGTATCGCTACCAATTTCGGCGTTGAATCGACGGTCCGCGCCGGCTGGGAGCACGGCTACAACATGGTTGTCGTGGAGGACGCATCAACCGGCGTTGCCGCCGAATTGCATGACATGGCTTTCAAATTCATCTTCCCGCGCATCGCACGCGTAACCACCACGGCAGGCCTTTCACTTGACTGATCGCCCGATGTCCGAGGAGCCCGACGATGTGTCGTCAAACCACCGCTGGCTGAGGCGGGTCGCGGCGTTGCCGCCGGCGGCGCGCTGGCTGGTCCTTATTGCAGGTTCGCTGCTCCTCGGCTGGCTTCTCGAACTCATGCATCTGCCGGCCGCATTGCTGCTCGGCCCGATGGCAATGGCTATCGCCATGGCGCTTTCGGGCATGAGTTTCCGCATGCCGAAGGTGGCGTTCAACGGCGCGCAGGCGATCATCGGCGTGATGATCGCGGCCAACATGCCGCCGTCGATCTTCTCGGAGCTTGCGGCGCAGTGGCCGGTCTTCGCAGTCGGCATCCTCGCAACCGTGATCGCTTCTGCGTCGCTCGGCGCGCTGATGGTCAGGGCGCAGATCTTTCCGGGCACGACGGCAATATGGGGTTCTTCGCCCGGTGCCGCCTCGGTCATGGTGCTGATGTCCGAAAGCTATGGCGGCGACATGCGGCTCGTCGCCTTCATGCAGTATTTGCGCGTCGTCTGCGTGGCGCTTGCCGCGACCATGGTGGCGCGTCTCTTCGGCGTGACGCCGGCCGACTCGCAAAGCGTCGAGTGGTTCCCTGCCCTTTCGCCTCTTTCTGTCCTTGCGACGCTGGCTGTCGCCTTCGGCTCGGCCTGGATCTGCGGCCTGATGCGTATTCCCGGAGCAGCACTGCTCGGGCCGCTGGCCGGCTGTCTTGTCGCCAAGTTCGGCTTCGGCATGCCGCTGGTGCTTGCACCATGGATGCTTGCCATTGCCTATGCCCTGGTTGGCTGGGCGGTCGGCGGGCGGTTCACACGCGAGGTCGTCACTTACGCGGCACGCAACTTCCTGCGCGTGCTCGGCTCGATTGCCTGCCTTCTTCTCATCTGCAGCGGCTTTGCCGCCATGCTGGTATTTTTCGCCGGCATCGATCCACTGACGGCCTATCTGGCGACCAGCCCCGGTGGTGCCGATTCGGTCGCCATCATCGCCGCATCGACCAATGTCGACGTGCCCTTCGTGATGGCAATGCAGATCGGCCGCTTCCTGGTCGTGGTGCTGACCGGGCCGATGCTCGCCAAGGCGATCGTGCGCCATATGTCCCGCTGACCGCACGGCTCTTCCACTCTTGACCAAACAGCCGACGCACGCCATAACCGAGCCCATGAAAACGACGATTTCCATTTGTGGGAACATTATCCGCTAGCGTTCGCGCTGGTCCGGCCGTTTTCGTCTCTCGAAAAGCCTTGAAGACAAACGCCCCGGTCCGGTACCGGTTGCGGCATGTCTTGTTGACGTTGGGAGAATTTTTCGATGAGCGCCACGCTCAAGCTATACAATACCTTGATCCGCAAGAAATCGGCGTTCCAGCCGATCGATGCCGATAACGTGCGCATGTATGTCTGCGGTCCGACCGTCTATGATTTCGCCCATATCGGCAATGCCCGCCCGGTCATCGTGTTCGACGTGCTGTTTCGGCTTTTGAAGCATGTCTACGGCGACGCTCATGTCACCTATGCCCGCAACATCACCGACGTCGACGACAAGATCAACGCCCGTGCCCTGCGCGACTTTCCGCATCTGGCCCTCAACGAGGCAATCCATGCGGTGACGGAAAAGACGGCAAAACAGTTCCATGCCGATGTCGCGGCGCTGGGCTGCCTCGAGCCGACTGTCGAACCGCGCGCCACCGACAATATTTCACAGATGATCGAGATCATCGAAAAGCTGATCGCCCGCGGCCATGCCTATGTGGCGGAAGGCGAAGTGCTTTTCGACACCAAGTCGATGACCGATTACGGCCAGCTTTCCAAACGCCCGCTCGACGAGCAGCAGGCCGGCGCCCGCGTCGCCGTCGATGCGCACAAGAAGAACCCCGGTGACTTTGTCTTGTGGAAGCTTTCCTCCCATAACGAACCCGGCTGGGAGAGCCCCTGGGGTCGTGGGCGTCCGGGCTGGCATATCGAATGCTCGGCGATGAGCGGCCGTTATCTCGGCGAGGTGTTCGACATCCATGGCGGCGGCCTGGATCTGATCTTCCCGCACCACGAAAACGAGATCGCCCAGTCGCGCTGCGCCCATGGCACCGAAGTCATGGCGAATGTCTGGATGCATAACGGCTTCGTGCAGGTCGAAGGCAAGAAGATGTCGAAATCCGACGGCAACTTCATCACCATCAACCAGCTTCTGGAGACCGACACTTTCGGCGGCCGCAAGTGGCCGGGCGAGGTGCTGCGGCTTGCCATGCTGATGACGCATTACCGCGAACCGATCGACTTTTCGGTGAAGCGGCTCGAGGAAGCAGAAAGGCTTCTGGCCAAGTGGCCGGCGGTCGATCTGTCCGAGATCCCGGCAGGCACCGAGCCCTGCCCGATCGTGCTCGAAGCGCTTGCCGATGATCTGAACACGGTGGCCTCCGTACAGCGCATCCACGCGCTGGCGCAGGAAGCCAATGCCGACAGGACGCTGTTGCCGATGTTTGCAGCCAGTGCCGCACTTCTCGGTGTGCTCCCGAAGAAAACGGAAGTCGATGAAGCGCTTGCGGGTGCCGTCGATGCGCTTGTCGCGATGCGGCTTGAAATGCTGAAGGCGAAGAACTTTGCCGAAGCCGACAAGATCCGCGATGAGCTTTCGGCCAAGGGCATCCAGCTGAAGGACGGCAAGGACGCGGCAACCGGCGAGCGGGTCACGACATGGGAGCTGAAGCGGTAGGCTTGCAGCTTCCGGGCGAGCGGCCCTATGCTGCAACCAAACGTCAAGGAGGAAGACATGGGTGCCGAACGGAATGCAGAGCGTCATGTAAAATTCTTCCGCAACGGCGGCGCTCAGGCGGTCGTGATCCCGGCGGAGTTCGAGATGGCTGGCGAAGAAGCAGTCATGCGCAAGGAAGGTGATCGGCTCGTGATCGAGCCGGTCAGCCAAAAAGATGACTTTCGCGAATGGCTGACAAGCATTGAGCCCTGGGATGAGGAATTTCCCGATGTCGATGAGGATCAGCCTCACGCGAAGGAAACCGACATCTTCAAGGATGCCGACCGGTGACCACGGACTGGCGCTACATGCTCGACACGAATATTGCTTCCGAGATCATCCGTCATCCGGATGGCCCTGTCGCGCAACGCATGTTCAACGTAAGTTCGTTGTGCTGCATCAGCTCGTTGGTAGCTTCCGAACTTCGTTACGGGGCCGAAAAAAGAGCCTCGGCAAGACTTATAGATCTTGTCGAGGCGCTGATCAGGCGGCTGGCTGTCGCTCCCTACGAGGATGTTTCAACTTTCCATTACGCGTCGATCCGCAACGATCTGACAGCAAAAGGCGCCTTGATCGGGCCAGTCGACCTCTTCATCGCCGCTCATGCAAGATCGCTCGACCTCACGCTCGTCACCAATAACATTCGCGAGTTTTCCCGCGTCGACGGACTAAGGGTTGAAAACTGGTTGGAGGAGGCTGCGCCATGACCCAGATCCATACCGGCGGCTGCCAATGTGGCGCCATCCGCTACCGCGCAGAAGGCGAGATCGGCTTTCCGCATGTCTGCCATTGCCGGATGTGCCAGAAGGCGGCCGGCAACTATTTCATGCCGTTCGGCGGGGTGAAGCATGAGAACTTCACGCTGACCCGCGGCGAGCCGGCATGGTTCCAGTCTTCCGACACCGTGCGGCGCGGTTTCTGTCGCGATTGCGGCACGCCGCTGTTCTATGACGGCGGGCACGATCATGTCAGCATCACGCTCGGCTCCCTCGATGCTCCGGAAAGCGTCAAGCCGGACATGCAGACCAACCTTGCGCGCAAGATGCCGTGGTTCGCAGAGCTTGAAAGCCTGCCCCATGAACCCGGCATGGATACGACGCCGCAACAGGCCGTCGAAATTGCCAGAAGCAGCCGGCAGCATCCCGACCACGATACGCAACATTGGCCGAAGACCGGATCGGAGTTCTGGATTTGACCCATCATCTCCATACCGGCGGCTGCCAGTGCGGTGCGGTCCGCTTCGTCATAGAAGGCAAGCCGAGCCAGTCGTCGATCTGTCACTGTCGCATGTGCCAGAAGGCGTTCGGCGCCTATTACGCGCCGCTGATCTCGACCCGCGGCGCAAGCTTTCGCTGGACGCGCGGAGCGCCGAAACAGTTTCCGTCGTCGAACCATGTCGTTCGCGGTTTCTGCGGCAATTGCGGCACGCCGCTCACCTATGAGGCTGCCGACGGGATTGCCGTATCGGCCGGTGCGCTGGACGATCCTTCGGCGCTGCCGCCATCGATCCAGTATGGCGTCGAGGCGAAGGTGCCGTTCGTCGATCACCTCGGCGCACTGCCGGCGCATCATACGATGGACGATATCGCGGAAGCCCCCTTCCTTGCCGATATCGTTTCCAACCAGCATCCCGACCACGATACGGACACATGGCAACCGGTTCCGGCCTCAGGTGGAACCACCAAGGAGGATGATGCATGAGCGAGACGACGAGATCAGACGCCCCGAGAACCGGCGGATGCCAGTGCGGCGCCGTGCGCTTCAGGATCCATGGCAAGCTTGGCCGTGCCTCGATCTGCCATTGCCGCATGTGCCAGAAAGCATTTGGCGGCTTTTTCGGGCCGCTTGTCTCGGCACCGCAGGATGGTGTCGAATGGACCCGCGGCGAGCCGACCTATTTCCAGTCGTCGGTCAATATCGACCGCGGCTTCTGCAAGCGTTGCGGCACGCCGCTGACCTATCGCCACCCGCAAGGCATCGAGATTGCCATCGGCGCCTTCGACGAGCGCGATGATCTGGCGCCGCAGGTTCAGGTCAACCACGCGTTCAAGCTGCCCTGGGTCGAAAAGATCTTCGACGCGCCGGTGCATGGCGACGTCGATTATTACGACCGGCAGGAGCAGATCATCTCCTTCCAGCATCCCGACCACGATACCGAGAACTGGCCCGAGAAAGGCTTGCATCTGTGACCGACATTCTGCGCACGCTCTATCCCGTCTCCATCCCATACGTCACCGGCACGCTGGATGTCGGCGACGGGCATGTGATCTACTGGGAACGCCATGGTCACAAGGGTGCAAAACCCGTCGTCTTCCTTCACGGCGGACCGGGCGGCGGGATCACTTCGATCCAGGCACGGCTGTTCGATCCGGAACTTTACGACATCCTCCTGTTCGATCAGCGCGGCTGCGGCCGCTCGACGCCGCATGCGGGGCTTGAAGCCAATACGACATGGCATCTGGTAGCCGATATCGAGCGGCTCCGCGAAATGGTCGGCGTCGACCAATGGCAGGTGTTCGGCGGCTCCTGGGGTTCGACACTGGCACTCGCCTATGCCGAAACGCATCCGGATCGCGTCACCGAGCTTCTTTTGCGCGGCGTCTATACGCTGACGAAGCCGGAGCTCGACTGGTACTATCAGTTCGGCGTCTCGGAAATGTTTCCCGACAAATGGGAGGCCTTCATCGCCCCCATTCCGGAAGCGGAGCGTCATGAGATGATGGCCGCCTATCACCGCCGCCTTACCGGCAATGACCGAGCCGAGCAGATCGCCTGCGCCAAGGCATGGAGCGTGTGGGAAGGCTCGACCATCACGCTTCTGCCGGAACCGGACCTCGCCTCGAAACACGACGAGGACCATTTCGCGCTCGCCTTTGCGCGGATCGAAAACCATTTCTTCATCAATGCCGGCTGGCTGGATGAAGGCCAGTTGTTGCGGGATGCGACGAAGCTTGCCGGCATTCCCGGCGTCATCGTGCACGGCCGCTACGACATGCCCTGCCCGCTCAAATATGCCTGGCAGCTGTCCAAGGTCTGGACGGATGCGGATTTCCACATCGTCGAAGGTTCCGGCCACGCCGTGTCCGAGCCGGGGATCACCGACCGGCTGATCCGCGCGACGGACCGGTTTGCGGGGAAGGTTTGAGCCATGTACCCGGTAGCCGACCCCCTCTGCCCTGCCGGGCATCTCCCCCACAAGGGGGGAGATCAGCTGGGCGCGCGGTCCCAACTCACAAATGATGTTTCTTCTGGGCGCTGTCGTGTTTCGGGAGCGGAGGTCCTGCCACTTGTGATCTCCCCCCTTGTGGGGGAGATGGTCGGCAGACCAGAGGGGGGTAACGCCGCCGCCAATATATACATACCGCTCTGGGAGGAGCATCCATGACGACCCGAGACCGCATATATCTCTTCGACACCACCCTTCGCGACGGGCAGCAGACGCCCGGGGTCGATTTTTCCGTCGAGGACAAGATCGCGATTTCGGCGATGCTGGACGAATTCGGCTTCGATTATGTCGAGGGCGGTTATCCCGGCGCCAATCCGACCGATACGGCCTTCTTCACCGAGAAGCGTACAATCAAAGCAAAATTCGTCGCCTTCGGCATGACCAAGCGCGCCGGCATTTCCGCGTCCAACGATCCGGGGCTTGCTACACTGCTGCAGGCGAAGAGCGATGCCGTCTGTTTCGTCGCCAAAAGCTGGGACTATCACGTCAAGGTGGCTCTCGGCTGCACCAATGAAGAAAACCTCGCCTCCATCCGCGATAGCGTCGAGGCTGCCAAGGCTGCGGGCAAGGAGCCGCTGGTCGATTGCGAACATTTCTTCGACGGCTACAAGGCCAATCCGGAATACGCGCTCGCCTGCGCCCGCACCGCCCATGACGCCGGCGCCCGCTGGATCGTGCTCTGCGACACCAATGGCGGCACGCAGCCGAACGAGGTGAGCGAGATCGTCTCCGCCGTCATCGCCACCGGTATTCCCGGCGCGTCGCTCGGCATCCATGCGCATGACGATACCGGCCAGGCGGTGGCCAATTCGCTTGCCGCCATCGAAGCCGGCTGTCGGCAGGTTCAGGGCACGCTCAACGGCATCGGCGAACGCTGCGGCAATGCCAACCTGATCACGCTGATCGGAACGCTCTGTCTGAAGGAGGCCTATGCCTCCCGCTTCGAGACGGCGATCGACCCGGAGCGGCTGTCGGGGCTGACGCGCCTGTCGCACGCCTTCGATGAGCTTCTCAACCGCTCGCCCAACCATCAGGCGCCTTATGTCGGGGCATCCGCCTTCGCCACCAAGGCGGGTATCCACGCCTCGGCACTCCTGAAGGATCCGCGTACCTATGAGCATGTGACGCCGGACAGCGTCGGCAACCTGCGCAAGGTCATGGTGTCGGACCAGGGCGGCAAATCAAACTTCATCAACGCGCTGAAGCGCCGCGGGATAGAGGTTGCCAAGGACGATCCGAAGCTCGATCACCTGATCTCGATCGTCAAGGAACGCGAAGCCTCCGGCTATGCCTATGAGGGCGCCGATGCGAGCTTCGAACTGCTCGCACGCCGCACGCTCGGCACGATCCCCGAATTTTTCTCGATCGACGGGTTTCGGGTGATGGTCGAACGCCGCTTCGACAGTCTCGGGCGCATCAAGATAGTGTCCGAGGCGGTGGTGAAGATCGTCATCGACGGCGAGAGCCATATGTCGGTGGCGGAAGGCGACGGCCCTGTCAACGCGCTCGATCTCGCGCTCAGAAAGGATTTCGGCAAATACCAGAACGAGATCGACGATCTGGTTCTCGCGGACTTCAAGGTGCGTATCCTCAACGGCGGCACCGAGGCCATCACCCGCGTCCTCATTGAATCCACAGACGGAAGCGGCGTGCGCTGGTGGACGGTCGGTGTTTCTGAAAACATCATCGATGCCTCATTCCAGGCGCTGATGGACTCGGTCATCTACAAGCTGATGAAGAACCGGGAACTGGCGGGCCGGATTGCTGCTGAGTGAACTCTATCGCCGCAGCACATCCGCCAGTGATGCCACCGCGATTGCCACTGTCGTATAGACTTTGTTCCAGTCCGGCGAGCGTTTGCCGAGTTCGAGCAGGCGCGACTGGGTAGCGTCGAGGGCCTTGAAGGCGTCGGCTCGGGTGCCGTCATGGCGGTCGGCTTTGGTGGCTACGTAATAGCGCCGTGTCTTGAAGCGCGGATTGGCGCCGGGTTTGACTTCCAGCCTGTCCTGATCGCCGTCAGCATGGGCGTTGATGATCGGCGCGACGGATCCGGCACCAGATCTCAGCGCCTCTCGCATCGGGCCGTAATCGCCGTGATAGGGTATGCGCCGCGAGGTCAATTCAAGCCCCTGGCGAATGCAATCCAGCCGATAGACGGGAGACGCCGCCATGCATTCGCTTCGCACCGAGGCCAGATCCCTCACGATGCTCTGTGTGACAAGACCGTTGAGGCTCTGGTCGTAATCCGACGCTCCGTCGCGGCCTTCGGCGCGGGCATCCTGCGCATGGACCGGTGGCGTAATGGACAGCGATTGAACCGACGCCATCACGATGAAAAACAGCAAGCCCCGAACACCCATTATCGCCCCTTCCGATTGCCATCGGAGCCTCATATTCGTGCCCTCGCACGTCAGTCGCCCCGCGCTTGATGCTAGCCTATCGGCGCGACAACCGGAACGGTTTTCGGGTGGTGGGAGAGGCGCCGCCCGAAAACAAGGGTTTCCTACTTGAGCAGGGTCCGGTCGAGGAAATCGTTCATCAGCGGCGCGATCTCGTCGAGCTTGTCTTCCAAGGCGAAATGGCCGGTGTCGAGTATATGCATCTCCGCATCCGGCAGATCCTTCAGATAGGGATGCGCACCTGCTTCCGGAAAGATCTTGTCGTTCTTGCCCCAGACGATCAGTGTCGGCGGCTTGCGGTCGCGGAAGAATTTCTGGAACTGCGGATAAAGCGGCAGATTGGTGCGGTAGTCGTAGAACAGGTCGAGCTGGATCTCGTTATTGCCGGGCCGATCGAGCAGCGCCTGGTCTTGCAGCCAGTTGTCGGGGCTGATGCGAGAAACATCCCTCACCCCGTCGGTATACTGGAATTTGGTGGCGTCCAGCGTCAGTATGCCCTTCTGAACCTCGCGATCCTTTTCCGATCCGCTTGCCCAATAGGCCCTGATCGGGTCCCAGAATCCCTTAAGCCCTTCCTCATAGGCATTGCCGTTCTGGACGACGAGGGCCGTCACCCGCTCGGGGTGTTTCAGCGCCAGCCGGTAGCCGACCGGGGCACCGTAATCCATCACATACAGGGCGTAGTTCGTCGCGCCGATCTGGCCAAGGAGATCATCGACGATATCGGCGTAATGGGCGAAGCTGTAGGTGAACCGGGTGTGGTCCGGCGCATCGCTATAGCCAAAGCCCGGATAGTCCGGCGCGATCACCCGGTAGCGATCGGCAAGCAGCGGGATGAGGTTGCGGAACATGTGCGAAGACGTGGGAAAGCCGTGCAGGAGAAGCACGACCGGCGCATCCTTGCGGCCGGCCTCGCGATAAAAGACCTTGACGCCGTCCACCGTGGCGTAACGATAATGGATGACGGCGGGTGCAGGGCGCGCAGCCGTGATCATGTCTGCTGCAGTCGCAACGCCCGGGAGCGGCGCGAGACCGGCAAGAGACAATCCAAGGGCGATCACAAATCGATTCATTTCACTTCTCCAAGTGGTTGACATTACAATTGAAACTTTCGACGCTGCCGGATGTCCTTCGACCGGCTGCATGGGCGTCCGGCAAAGGCCGGCGGACGGGAAGACGATGGACCGCATAGAAGCGATGACGATGCTGATCAGGGTTGCCGACACCGGCAACTTTTCGGCGGCCGCAAGATCGCTCAACGTCCCTGTCACCACGCTTTCGCGCAAAATCTCGGATCTCGAAGCGGCGCTCGGAGCGAAGCTTCTCGTCCGCAGCACCCGCAGAACCGACCTGACGGATGCCGGCAGCAGCTATCTTGCGGCCGCCCGGCGGATCATCGAGCAGGTGGAGGAAGCCGAACGGGAGGCTGCAGGCGAGTTCACCGAACCGAAAGGCCGGCTGGTTGTCACCGCGCCGATCCAGTTCGGCCAGTTGCATGTGCTGCCGGTCGTCACCGACTTCCTCGCCCGCTTCCCTGAAATCGATATCCGCCTGCTGCTGCAGGACCGAAACCTGCAACTGGTCGAAGACCATATCGACATGGCCGTGCGTATCGGTCGGTTGCCGGACAGTTCGATGATCGCGACTTCAGTCGGATCGGTCCGCATGGTGGTCTGCGCCAGCCCAAGGCTCATCGCGGCGCAAGGCATGCCGGAAACCCCGCTGGATCTTTCCCGTTTTCCCTCTGTCACGATCGAGACACCACTCTCCCAACCCGGCTGGCAATTTCGCGAAGCGGGCGACCGGTCGCCTTTCTCGGTCTCGCCTACCCCTCGCCTGTCGGTCACCACGGTCGAAGCGGCATTACAGGCGGCCATCCGCGATGCCGGCGTCATCCGCCTCTTCCACTATCAAGTGGCCGATGCCGTGAAGGCCGGCGACCTGAAGATCATCCTTGAAGATTACGAGACCGATCCTGTCCCGGTGAGCCTGATCCATGCATCACGGGGCCAGATGCCGCTCAAGATGCGCAGCTTTCTCGACTTTGCTCTTCCAAGGCTCAGGGCTGTCTTCCCGATCGAGGCTTAGGCTGGCCCAGCCTTGGCCCGAAGCGCCGCGTTTTCCTGTTCAAGTTCGGCGAGACGATCCTGCAGCGGCCGCACGGCGGCTGCGACTTCCTTTTCGGTGAAGCGCGGGGTGATATGCTGCGGGCAGTTCCAGTCGAAGGCTTCCAGCCGCACCTTGAAGATGCGCTCGGCCTTGCCGCGATAACCTGCGTCGGTAACGAGAGCGGTGATCGCCGGGTCTTCGTCCAGCGCCAGTTTTTCGACATGCGCATAGATCTTCAGCCGGGCGCGGCGCGGATAGTCCATCAGGAACAGGCAGGCCTTGTCGCTGGCGGCCAGATTTCCGGTGGAGATATACTGGCGATTGCCGCGGAAATCGGCGAAGGCGAGCGTTCGGTCGTCGACGACTTTCAGAAACCCTGCCGGTCCGCCGCGATGCTGGATATAGGGCCAGCCGGTCTCGGAAACCGTAGCCATGTAGAAGCTGTCGCGTTCACCGATGAAGGCCTTTTCGCCTTCGGTGAAGCGATCCATCGTGCGGTCGCCGGAAAAATCGGACCAGAAATGATCGATGCCCATTTCCGCCTGTGCTGCCCGCACGCTCGGTGTCGAGGCGATATCGAGAAATCCGTAGGACATGGCGTTCTCCCTTGAAACCTGAACCGGGGATCAATGGCGATCCCGTGCGGTTCGTTGGGAGAAATATGCCTCTTTTCATTCCTCGTAATAATCGGCCATTTCTGGAGATCATCTCTCCGGAAAATGGGCAGATGAAATCAGGGCTCGTCGAATGACAGGCCCCAGTCTTTCTCGCCATACCATTCCTCGCCTGTCGCCTCCGTCTTCCAGCGCAGGCTTCTTACCCTGCGCAGGCCACGCGCCCGGAAAGCGGCTTCCAGCACGGCATGACGACCTTCCGGTACCGGCCTGGTACTTTCACCCCAGATGAAGGAGACGATCTGCAGGAAGCGCGCGCCAAAACCCTCAGCCTGACGGTCGATCATCAGGTAGCCCGCATGACGGGTGAAACCGATGCGGCTTTTTTCGATCGCCGGAATGCCGAGCGGGAAGATCAGGCGACCATAGGGCGCGAGTTTTTCGATCCAGGCTTCCGGCGGGTGGTCGAGGGCGAAATTGGCGTAGATGACATCGGCTTCTTCTCTCGGCCAGTCGAAGGCATCGCCCTGCACCACCTCGACATTTGCGTATGAGGCGAGATTCGCCGTTGCCCTTTGCGCCAGTGAGGCATCGTATTCCACACCGATCACCCGACCGGATGGGCCGACGAGTTCGGCCATGATCGCCGTATAATACCCGACGCCGGCGCCCATATGCACGACCGTCTCGCCCTCGCGGATCTTGAACGCGTCAAACGCCGCCGCATGCAGCGAGGGGGATCCGTTGTTGATGCCCTTTTCCGTCTTCAGCCCGACAAGCACATCCTGATAGAGCACAATGGGATCGGTCGAGGCGACGGGGCGGTATCCGCTACCGAAGATATCGTCGAATATCCAGGGCGGCGGGCCGACATAGTCCTCGCGCGGCACACGGGCAAAAGCGGCAAGCAGTCGCGCATTGTCGTCCACCCCGGCCTTGGCGAGGAGCTGGAGCGCATAGTTGCGACGATGCGCGGGCTGGTCTTCCAGGTTCATACGTCATTCTCCGGTCTGTTATCCATCATGCCGCGCTTTCCACCCGATCTGGCCTCTCGATCAGATTTGCGAAACAGCTTCGCGCGTGGGTGGCAGGATGGATGACTTGTCTCAATGCAAGGTTCAAAGAAATGAATTGGTAGCACAGGGCACGATCCTGTAATTGCGCCATGATAATTACAAACACAATTACAACAGAATGCCGGAAGCACCCCATGGCCACCGAAAACGCCGCGTCCCCCGCCAACACGCCTGTTGCGGTCAATGAAGATACGCCACGCGGTTTCGCCTTCGGCTTGACTGCCTATTTCATGTGGGGTTTTCTGCCCTTCTACCTGAAGGCGGTGTCTCATCTTCCGCCGATGGAGGTGCTGGCGCACAGGGCGATCTGGTCCGTCCCTGTGGCGGGTATCGTGCTCATCATTCTCGGCCGGCTGAAGGATGTCCGGGCAGCATTCGCCAATCCGCGCATGCTCGGCATGGCCTGCGTTACCGCGACATTCATCACCCTCAACTGGGGCGTCTATGTCTGGGCGGTTGCCGCAGGACACGCGCTCGACGCCGCTCTCGGCTATTTCATCAACCCGCTGTTCAGCATCTTTCTGGCCGCCGTCATTCTGAAAGAAAAGCTCGCACCGTTGCAGATGGCGGCAATCGGGCTTGCGGTCGTGGCGGTCGCCATTCTTGCCTGGGGCGCCGGCGGGCTTCCGTGGGTATCGCTGGCTTTGACCTTCACCTGGGGCATCTATGCGCTCTTGCGCAAGACGCTGCCGATCGGCCCCAACCAGGGGTTCTTTCTCGAAGTGCTTTTAATCAGCATCCCGATGCTGCCCTATGTCATCTGGCTCGAAGCGACCGGACAGGGCCACTTCCTTGGCGGAACCGGCTTCGACATGGGCATGCTGGCGCTTTCCGGTATCGTGACCGCGGGGCCACTGATGATCTATGCCAACGGCGCCAAGCTTTTGAAACTGTCAACCATCGGCATCATGCAATATATCGCGCCGACGATGATCTTCCTGATCGCGATCTTCGCCTTCGGCGAGCCGCTGAGCCCGATAAAGCTTACAAGTTTCGTCTTGATCTGGGCGGCGCTGGCGCTCTACACCGTCGCCATGCTGCGACAGTTGCGCGGCCGCTGATTTTCGCCACGGGTTCTCAAGGACAGACCTTCATGCAGATGTCAGACATTCCCTTCGGCACGACCGACTGGTCGGAGATCGAACCGACCGTGCACAAGGGCGACACGGGCCATTCGACCTGGCGGACGCAGCATTTCGGCGCCATTCGGGTGCGGATGGTCGAGCACTCGCCGGGTTATCTGGCCGACCACTGGTGCGAAAAGGGTCATATCCTTCTGTGCCTTGAAGGCGAGATGACGACGGAACTCGCCGACGGGCGGGTGTTCGTGCTGAAACCCGGCATGAGCTATCAGGTTGCCGACAAGGCAGAGCCGCACCGCTCCTCGACGACGACCGGCGCAAAGCTGTTCATCGTCGACTGACTACACGTTCAGACATAGTCCTCGGACCTGTCTTTCCGTCATCCTCGGGCTTGTCCCGAGGATCTATCCACGCAGCAAAAGCCGATATGTAGCACATGCTCGGGACAAGCCCGAGCATGACGACCGTACACTTACAGCTTTGAAATAACCGCCTCTTCCCCCCTGGAAGACGCCGTGATCTCGTCGCGCTCCAAAATTGCCGGCACGATGTCGTCGACCTCTGCGATGACCAGCGGCTGGACGAGATGGGCGCGGTGGATGAAGCCTTCGCCGCGCATGTGGTTTACGAGCGACAGCATCGGATCCCAGAAGCCGCCGATATTGGCAAAGACCATTGGCTTTTCATGGCGACCAAGCTGGCCCCAGGTCATGATCTCGACGATCTCCTCCAGCGTGCCGATGCCGCCGGGAAGCGTGACGAAGGCGTCGGAGCGCTCGAACATCTTGTGCTTGCGCTCATGCATGTCCTTGGTGATGATCAGTTCGTTCAACTGGCCGAGCGAATGACGGGTCGCCTCCATGTCGACGAGGAATTCCGGGATGATGCCGGTCACCTGGCCGCCATTCGACAGGACGCCGGCAGCGACTGCTCCCATGATACCCTTGGTGCCACCGCCATAGATGAGCCGCAGACCATGTGCGGCAATCGATTTTCCAAGCGCGCGGCCGGCGGCGATATAGGCAGGGTCACGGCCAGGCTGGGAACCGCAGTAGACGCAGATGGATCGTATTGGCACAGTTTTCTCCATTGGGCATTCAAAGGTGCGTCAGTTGTGGTCGCACCACACAAAATTGACGGGAAAATCCCGCAAGAGCAAGGCTTTATGACGTGAAAAGCTTGTTAAGAAGGGTGGAAAGGGCTAATCGGTAAAGTAGCGGAAACTCAGGCCCTATGAGGCAAAAGACGATGAAGAACCGTGCCGGCTGGCTCGCACTGATTGTACTTGCAATTGCTTCGTTGCTGATGATCTTCGTTGTCATGCCGAGGATTAACCAGGAAAGCAAGCCAGTCGCAGCCGCGATCAATGCTGCCGGCGATGCGGTCAAGGATGCCGTTACCGAGGGTAACAAGCCTCAGGAGACAGCGAAGGTCGAGCCTCAGACGACAGCTCCATCCTCTGCCCCGGCCAATGCGCCTGCAGCCGCCGCTGCGCCTTCGGCTGCGTCCAACGATACACCGACATTCGATGTGCTTCGCGTCGAGCCGGACGGCTCCGCGGTCATCGCCGGCCATGCGGCGCCGAATTCCACCCTCGAGATCACCAACGGCACTTCCGTCATCGCCAAGGTCGATGTCGGCCCGAGCGGTGATTTTGCCGCCGTGCTGGACAAGCCGCTCCCCCCCGGCGACCATCAGATCGTGCTCAAGGCAACGGGCAAGGACGGCAAGGTCTTCACGTCGGAAGAGGTCGCAACGGTTTCCGTGCCCGCCGACAAGAACGGCAAGCTTCTCGCCATGGTGACGAAGCCCGGGAAGGCGAGCCGCCTGATCGCCGTTCCGGAAGAAGCCGGCAAGGCCGCGGCTGCACCGGCAGCGACACAGCCTGCGGCAGGCGTCGAGGTTTCGGCCGCCCCTGCTGCTCCCCAATCCACCAACGTTGCTTCCGCTCCGGCTTCCGGCACCACTGCTCCGGCAGCGGCGCCTGCCATGTCGAGCGAGCTGCAGATCACGGCGGTCGAGATCGAAGGCTCGAAAATCTTCATCGCCGGCGTCACCAAATCGGGCCGTCAGGTTCGCGGCTCTGCCGATGGCTCCGTCGTCGGCCAGGCACAGGCCGGGGGCGACGGACATTTCGTCATTGACGGAAATGCCAACCTCACCGTCGGGGATCACCGTATCGCCGTCGAGGCGCTCGGCAGCAATGGACAGGTTCTGGTCCGCGTCGAAGTGCCGTTCAACCGGCCGGCCGGCGATCAGGTTGCAGCCGTCGCATCGCCCGCGCCGACAAGCCCGGTCACGGTTGCCGATGGTGGCGCCTTCGACAATTTGCGCGGACAGGTGGCCAAGGCATTCTCGCTGCTCAAGGGCCTTTACGACGCAGGCAAGGTTCCCACCCTTGAAAGCATGACGGCAGCCCGTTCGGCAACCTCGATCGCGCTACAGTCGCTTGGCGAATACAGGCTGCCGGCCGGTGCTTCCATCAATGCGACCGAGGCTGTCGGTGTCACGGCCGCCCATGCCAATGCGGCCCGCAAGGTGCTGGAAGACCTGCCGCGTGACGTGGCAGCGGTCGGTGCGGCCCTCGACAATCTGACCAAACTGATTGCCGATACGGTCGGCCCGGCACTAGCGCAGCAGTTCGGCGGCGCACCACAGACCATGGCTTCGGCCGACGGTACGCGCACGTTCCAGCAGGCTCCGCTGACCCAGAGCAGCAGCAACTCCGTCATCATCCGCCGCGGCGACACGTTGTGGCAGATCGCGCGGCGCGCTTATGGCCAGGGCGTGCGCTATACGACCATCTATCTCGCCAATGAGGAGCAGATCGCCAATCCCGACGTCATCCAGCCCGGCCAGATCTTTGGCGTGCCGGAACAGTTCCGGCCGGATTCGGAAGAACTGCATCGTGAACGGCTGCAGCATCGCAAGGGCTGATTGGCCCGCATCGTCGATTTCCCCGGCCGGCGGTCCCAACAGGACCGCCGGCCGAAGTGTTTCTGAGAGCATGCAGTGCAGAGACGGATTGAGGGTCGAAGTCTGGTGTGCGGAACTTTCGCACTGGCGTCTGCGCGGGAAAGCGGGGATGGCTGAAGGGTATTTGAAAAAATCTTCGGAGCACGCGCAATCGCTTAGCGGTTCCGTCGACGCCTCTTCATCCCCGCCCTCACCGACAGGCCGATAATCAAGTCGTCATCGGATGGGAACCGGGTTCGCGAACCGGCCTCCTTCACAACGGGTTGCCACTCGGTCTCCGGTGATGGTCGCGATTGCGATCGAACGGGAACTGACAAGTCCCGCAGGATCAAATGAGCCGGCCGGGGCAGGCGGAAAGCCTGAAATACCAAATACCCGATACCCCACCGCCTGCCCCTTCCCTTTTCACCGAACCGGTCTTGCCGGTGCGGCTGCTTGCCTTTGCCCCATTGATGGCGGCGGGAGGATTGCGAGCCTTGATCAGCTTCGCGCATGCCAGCCGCGGGACGCTTGCCTCATTGAGAATGCCCGAATCGATTGACGCCAAGCCGATATTCTTCGCGAGGACAAAATGATTTCCAGCATCAGCTCCAGCCGGATCTGGCCGCAACAGGTCGTGTTCAAGGCTTTTAACGACACGTCCGGTAATCCGGACAATCCGACACCCGGCTCGTCCGCCGCATCGCTTTCGCGGCTGTTCTATTCCGAAGCCGCCGATGAGGACGAGGATTATGGATATGAAAACGAACTGTCGTCGCAGTTCGGATCGATTCAGCGAACGGCAACGGAAAACAGCGCGGATCGATATACTGATGGCGCAATCGATGACATATCCTCGAATGCGTTCATGAAGGCTCTGCAGCAGAAGCTCGATCTATTGAAGGCAAACGAAGATACATCCGCCATGGCCGAAACGATGCAGGCGGCGCTTGGAGATGGCCGGCTGACCGTCACCGATGTCGTTACCGGCGAGCAGGTCATCGCCCGCGATGTGGCGGGTGGCGACACGACATCCGGTGAGATCATCCAGGTCGCGACATCCGAATGGAGCAGCTTTCTCAGGGACACGCTCTTGCGCGACTCCTACGGCCGGTTTGTCCGCAACCAGGATTCCAGCCATATAGATAAGGCAAGCGGGGCCAGTTCGTATTTCGGTATGATCGGTGAAACGCATTACTATCTCACATGGATGGCAACGTCGAATTCCTGACGCCGAGCACATACGCGCACTCGGATTGACAACTCCGGCATCGGCTGGAACACAGGTTCCGTCGCCTGCCTGAAACAGAGCCTATGGGAGTCGTCGTCATGCTGCGCTCGCTCTTTCTCTCGATCGCGTTCTTTTTGAGCGCCACGAATGCACTTCAAGCGCAAGAAGCGCAGGAGAACGTTGTTCTCTCCGTGGAACGGGACGTGGTGCGATGGGCCGCTGTCTACAAGATGCAGCCGGCACGAGAGGATGATCCCTATTTCCACGTTCGTGTCTTCGAACATAGGAAAGGTTGGCAGCCTTGGAAATTCAGGCAGCTCATCTTCCATATGGCCGTTACACCAGAGGCGCTGCAGGCGAGCCGCATTGACAGGCGGGCAACAATCTACAACTACAAGGATGTTGAGATCCGCGCAGCTTATCGCCGCTGGCTGAATGGTTCTGAAGCGCGTACCGAAGTTCCCATCTGCGATACGGATATCCTGAACTGTATCGCAAGGCTGCAATAACACTCACGCAGCGCTTCATCGGCTCCATAGTACGTGCCCTTTATCCCCGATCGCCGCCCTCACTTCTGCGACTTTTTCTCATGCCGCAAGCGGCGCCGGGAAAGAAACCGTTTCGACGGGCTGGGGAATAGCGCTTTTACAAGCGCCACCAATCAGTGAGCGTATAAACCGGAAGCCAGCAAAACGACGGCGAAGAGAAAAACCGGGACCGACCAGTATTCCATCCGGATGAAAAACAGGTCGTGCCGCGCGCCCGGCAATCCTGTCCTGTTGAGAAAACGCCCGAGCTTCCAGTTGAGCAATCCGGCCACGAGAAAGATTGCCGCGAACTCGAAAATCTTCGCCCAGTCCGACAGCTGCAGCGCTTCCGTCACCCAAAGCGCGGCAAAGATTGCAACTCCGATGAGAGGGATGGTGAGAACCCCCCATCCGCGCCAAATAAAAACCATTTCAGTCCATCCAATTCCATCAAATCCGGTTTCCGTGCCCCTCGTATGTGCAAATCGCCTCCGGCCGGCAAAGCAGCGTCTAAGGCATTGCCGGTGCTTCGGCGGCTCATTGAAGCTCTGCGAGAATATCGTCGTAGAGCTTGCAGGCGCCATTCGGATCGGTTGCAGTCTGAGCCTGTCCCTCCGTCATCTTCTGGGCTACGGCTGCAGCTCTCTGCGGGTCCTTGGCTGCCAGTTCCTGCATCTTTTGAGAGACTTCAGTCGCCTTGGCGGTCAGATCTTCTGCGGTGCAGGCAAATGAGGGAGTTGCCGCGATAATGAGAGCGGCGGTCAGGAGGTAAGTTTTCATGTTATTCCTTATCAAATCCCCCGGTTGCGAACGGGGCGCCGCGGTGGAATTCACGCGGTCATTTTCGGTCCAAGTGCGGAGACTAGGCCGCCGAAGCCCATATGGGGCTGCAATCGTTATGGGATCGTAGCCACAGCTGGGCCAATTCTTGTGGTCATGAATGCGCTCGATAAAGGCTCCGTATGGCATTCGCACCTGCGACCCACACCCTCCCCGATCCATAACCACCCTATTTCCAGCGGAAACACCCGGCCTGACATTGCATCCGCCTCTTTTGCCGCCTATGTGCCGGGTGGCGCTTCTTTCGCGCGTCCCGGAGACCTGCATGTCGAACAAGAAGAAGATCGTTTCCGCGGATGACGGCAATCCGCTCGGAACACTCGTCAACCTGTGGCCCTATATGTGGCCGACGGGGCGCGCGGACCTCAAGGCGCGGGTGCTCTGGGCCACGTTCTTCCTCATCCTCGCCAAGCTGGTGCTTCTCTCGGTTCCTTATTTCTTCAAATGGGCGACCGATGCGCTGAACGGCAAGCTGGATATGGCTGGGCTTCTGCCGGCCTTCCTGCTCGGCGCCGTGGTGCTGGTCATCGCCTACAATTTCACCCGCATCCTGCAGGTGGGCCTGAACCAGCTGCGTGACGCGCTGTTTGCCTCGGTCGGCCAGCATGCGGTGCGCCAGCTTGCCCACAAGACCTTCGTGCACATGCACCAGCTTTCGCTGCGCTTCCATCTGGAGCGCAAGACGGGCGGGCTTTCGCGCATCATCGAGCGTGGCACCAAGGGCATCGAAACGATCGTCCGCTTCACCATCCTCAATTCGGTGCCGACGCTGATCGAGTTCGTGCTGACGGCCATCATCTTCTGGGCGGCTTACGGTTTTGCCTATCTCGCGGTCACGGCGATCACCGTTGCCGCCTATATCTGGTTCACCATCAAGGCCAGCGACTGGCGCATCGCCATTCGCCGGACGATGAATGACAGCGATACCGACGCCAATACCAAGGCGATCGACTCGCTTTTGAACTTCGAGACGGTCAAGTATTTCGGCAACGAGGAGATGGAGGCCAGGCGCTTCGACGTGTCGATGGCGCGTTACGAAAAGGCCGCCACACAGGTCTGGACCTCGCTCGGCTGGCTCAACTTCGGCCAGGGCGTTATCTTCGGTCTCGGCCAGGCCGTGATCATGATCATGTCGGCGCTGGCAGTACAGCGCGGCGAACAGACGATCGGCGATTTCGTCTTCGTCAATGCGCTTTTGATGCAGCTTTCGGTGCCGCTCAATTTCATCGGCTTCGTCTACCGCGAAATCCGCCAGGGTCTAACCGATATCGAGCAGATGTTCGAGCTTCTGGAAGTCGAGGCGGAAGTGACCGACCGGCCGGATGCAAAGCCGCTCGTCCTCAATGCTACGAGCAACGAAAAAGGCGCCATCGCCTTCAAGGATGTCCGTTTTTCCTACGATCCCGAGCGGCCGATCCTCAAGGGCATTTCCTTCGAGGTGCCGGCCGGCAAGACGGTTGCGATCGTCGGCCCGTCGGGCGCCGGCAAATCGACGATCTCCCGCCTGCTCTATCGCTTCTACGATATTCAGGACGGCTCGATCACCATTGACGGCCAGGATGTGCGCGACGTGACGCAGAAGTCGCTGCGCGCGGCGATCGGCATGGTTCCACAAGATACGGTGCTGTTCAACGATACGGTCGCCTATAACATCCGTTACGGCCGACCGGGTGCCGATGACACGGAGGTGCAGAAGGCAGCCGAGATCGCGCAGATCGACACTTTTATCAAGCAGCTTCCTGACGGTTATGAAACCAGGGTTGGCGAACGCGGCTTAAAACTTTCCGGCGGAGAAAAGCAGCGGGTGGCGATCGCCCGCACGATTTTGAAGGCCCCGCCGATCCTCATACTCGACGAGGCGACGTCTGCGCTCGACACGACGACTGAACATGAGATCCAGTCGGCGCTGGACAAGGTTTCGGAAAATCGCACGACTCTTGTCATCGCCCACAGGCTTTCGACCGTGATCGGCGCCGACGAGATCATCGTGCTGCGCGCAGGAGAGATCGCCGAACGCGGCACGCATGCCGGCCTGCTTGCAGAAAACGGTCTCTACGCCTCGATGTGGAACCGTCAGCGCGAAGCCACACAGGCGGAAGAACATCTGCGCCAGGTGCGCGAAAGCGACGATCTGGGTGTCGTCACGCGCGGCACGCCGGCGGCGGAATAACGAGTTCCAACAGAAAGTTAGGCCGAAGCGATGAAACGACGGATGAACTATTCCTGGAAACGGATGGCGGTGGCGGGCAGCCTCGTGCTCGCCTACCTTCTCGTGCTGACCTTCTGGGGCTCACCGCTTCTGGCGCTGACGACCTGGCTCGGTCTCGTCGACCCGGCAAAAATCTGAAACCCCAGCAAGCCGAGGGGCGCCCGCCGGGCAACGGGACCAATGCTGTGAAGGCCACTTGCCGGATGGCAATCTACCAGCCAAGACATGGAACACCTGCCTTAGGCTGCGTCTTGCCAACCGGAATGCTTTCGCGTCGTTCCGGCGCAAACTCCGCCGTCTCGCACAACACGAATGTCGTCTTGTCGGAGCGGCGCGGAGATTTGCCGACACCGTAGATTTCCGCTGCCGCATGCAGCAGCTGCGCAAACTCCGGCGTGGAAATGCCATCTGCCCGCCGAAGCTGGGCGATTAATGGGTCAGATACGACATCTTCGATGGTCAGGTCGCGTTTCATGGTTTTGCTCCTCTATCAAAACCTGTACACGGGGTGGACTACAGTCACATTGCAAAACTACGGCCAAAAAGGGGCATTTTCGATGTGGCAAATTCTCCTTATGCGAGAAATCGCGCGTCAAATTCACGCAGGCGATCCCATCTCAAACATCGCCCATATCTGACCGCGGAACGCTGGTATCTGAACACTGCGATAAAACGCAAAAAGCCGCCAAACGGGCGGCCTTGCTCAAGGCAGAGCGGTGGCGGCAATGGCGGCGGAAGACAAATCCACCTGACAGAAAGGCGTGGTCGAAGCGACGAAGAAACCTCGAGTAAGCCTTTCCACCTGCGCATCAGAGCATGCTTGTGCGTCCATTCGGGCGCAGGGCGCTCTAGCGGCGCGACGAACCGAAACGCATGCGTTCGCGATAGCGACGCTGGCTCCAGACCGTATAGGCCACTGCGGCGATCACGATCGCAATATCCGCCGCTGCTATCAGGCACCAAGTAACGCTCATTTCTCCAACTCTTCCGTGTTCCAGCCGAAGCGAATATACGAAAAGTGCTCCCAACAATGGTTTAAGCGCATCCGTAACATTCGACTTTGATGTAAGTCAGCTGCCTCCTGACCGACTTTTGTGACAACCATATGAAAATCGAAGCAAAAGCCATGCCATTTTGCTGCATTGCAGCAAAAATCTGATTCACATTCACATGTGCCAACGTATCCGTCGCGTGATGGTTGCAATCCCCATACGGTTTGGTGAGGAACACGGAACCGCATTGCCGCGAATACCGTTTTTCGATAGTCAGTGCCGCTAACACAGGCCTTACGCCCCAGGGAGAAACAGTTGATCAACCTCTTCGACACCATCCGCAACACGCTCGTGCCGATCCACAAGGAAGGCTACGTCTTCGTTGCGATCTTTTTTGTCGTGTCACTGATCCTTGGTTATTTCGCCGAACCGCTATTCTGGATCGGTTTGGTGCTGACGCTCTGGTGTGCCTATTTTTTCCGCGATCCCGAGCGCGTCGTGCCGCAGGATGACGATCTGATCGTCAGCCCGGCCGATGGCCGCATCAGCCACGTCGCCATGGTAGTTCCGCCGTCGGAACTGGGTCTCGGCTCAGAACCCATGCTGCGCATTTCCGTTTTCATGAACGTCTTCAACTGCCATGTGAACCGCTCGCCGGTCCGCGGTGAAGTCAAGGTGATCGAATATCGCGCAGGACAGTTCGTCAACGCGGAACTCGACAAGGCAAGCTCCGACAACGAGCGCAACGGCCTCGTCATCGAAAGCCGCCATGGCAATGTCGGCGTCGTGCAGATCGCCGGCTTCGTTGCGCGCAGGATCGTCTGCTGGGTCAAGCCGGGCGAGCCGCTCAATGCAGGCGAACGCTTTGGCCTGATCCGCTTCGGTTCGCGCCTCGATGTGTTCGTACCGAATGGCGGACAGGCGCGTGTGTCGATCGGACAGCTTGCCATTGCCGGCGAGACGGTGCTGGCTGAGTTCGGCTCGACCAAAGGCCCGTCGCTCGGCCGTCGCAGCTGATAGATAGCATCAAGGAGAAAACGGATGATGGATATGCCCCCAGGAGAGCCGAACCGCTCGACCGACGAGGCCCGCGGTCCACGTCTGAGGGAAATCCCCATCCGGTTGATGGTGCCAAACCTCATCACGGTTCTGGCCATCTGTGCGGGCCTGACGGGTATCAGGCTCGCATTCGAGGCACGCTACGAGCTGGCCGTCGCCATGGTTTTGCTGGCTGCCTTTCTCGACGGCATTGACGGGCGGATCGCCCGTCTCTTGAAGGCCACGTCGAAATTCGGCGTGCAGATGGATTCGCTTGCCGACATCATCAATTTCGGCGTCGCCCCAGCGCTAGTCTCCTACGCCTTCCTGCTCGACGGTGCCCGTTCGCTCGGCTGGATTGCGGCGCTGCTCTATGCGATCGCTGCGGGCCTGCGACTGGCACGTTTCAACGTCATGGAAGACCGCGGCATCAAGGCGCCCTGGCAGTCGGAATTCTTTGTCGGCGTGCCGGCCCCGATGGGAGCCCTCCTGATGCTGCTGCCGGTCTATCTCGGCTTCCTCGGCGTCGAGCGTACCCCGTTGTTCATCTATGGCAGCGTCGCCTATACGGTCGGCATCGGTTATCTGCTGGTCAGCCGGCTGCCTGTCTGGTCCGGCAAGTCGAGCAAGATCCGCCGGGACATGATGTTTCCGATCATGCTTCTCGTCGTTCTCTATGTCGCGCTCCTGATGAGCTACACATGGGAAGTTCTCTCGGTCACCGTCGTCGCCTATCTTTGCGTGCTGCCATTCAGCGCAAGGGCATGGAAGCGACGCTACGGCACGATCACCATCGAAGACGAACGTACGCACGTCTGACGCGTACTTAGGCAATACGGCACCCGCTGCAATGCACTGAAATTGCTGCATCGCAGCTCCTGCCTGCGGCAAGTTGCCACGCGTAGACTCACCTCATCGAAAAGCAGCGGATAAGCCTTTATTCCGCCCCTATTGCCGGTGATTTCCCGGCGCCCCGCAGCACAGAAGAATCATGCGGGTGAAGTGATGAGGATAAAGACGTGAGCAATACCCAAAAGACCGAAAAGCCGGAACAGAAGCCCGACTTCACTGCACATTTCCGTCCGCTCGGCATCAAGGCCGTTGCAGCAGCAGCCATGATGCTGAAGCGGAAGCCGAAGCTGACGCCGGTCCGGTAAGTCGCTCAGAAGTCGCTGAACGCACTCCACAAAAGACCGAGCGCCAGCGCGCTCATGACAAGGCCGATCAGGCCGTCCAGAACCCGCCAGGCGGCGGGTCGGGCGAAGATCGGCGCCAGAAGACGGGCGCCGTAACCCAGCCCGAAGAACCAGACGAACGAGGCGGTGGCGGCACCTGCCCCGTAAGCGAAACGTTCACGTCCTTCGAAGCCGGCAGACAGGCTGCCGACGAGCAGGACGGTGTCGAGATAGACATGCGGATTGAGGAAGGTGAAGGCAAGGCAGGTCAGGACCGCCGCTTTCAGCGACAGGCCTTCCGTTTTCTCCGCCACCATGGCCGCGGGCCGCAAGGCGCGCTTGAAAGCCAGCGCCGCATAACTTCCCAGAAATATCGCGCCACCGATCGTGACCAGCAGGATCAGCGTTTTCGATTGCGACACGATCGTGCCCATCCCACCGACTCCGGCTGCGATCAATGTCGCATCCGACAGGGCGCAGATCAGGCAGAGCACGAAGACATGCCGGCGCAGCAGGCCCTGGCGCAGGATGAAAGCGTTCTGGGCGCCGATCGCAACGATCAGCGACCCGCCGAGGGCAAAGCCGGACAGACCGGCAGACAGAAGATTCATTTGGGAAGCATTCCGGTGGGAGAAGAAACAGTGAGAGCGGAATCCGCCTAGAACAGCGACATCTGAGATGTGTCTTTGCCGGGTTTCGGAGGTTTGTCCTCAAGCTCCGCGACGGCAACCGGTTTCTGCACATCAGGCCCCATGTTGGAGACCTTGTTGACCAGATCCGAGACGGGGATCGCCTCGAAGAAATCGTCTTCGGCGGGCTTCAGGAGATCGGCGACCTGGCGCGGTTCCTGGGTCTTGCATTCCAGCCAGCGCTCGAAATCATCGGGCCGGATGACGACCGGCATCCTGTCATGAATGCCCCGGATCGCCCGATTGGCTTTGGTCGTCATGATCACCGCGGTATCGACTTCCGATCCGTCGGCCGACGCGTAGGTTTCCATAAGCCCGGCAAACGCTATGACACCGCCGCTCTTCGGCCTGATCCAGTAGGCCTGCGAACTCATGCCGCTTTCCTTCGGCGGACGCTTCCACTCATAGAAACCGGAGGCCGGAACGAGGATGCGGCGATGGCGCATGGCGGCGCGGAAGGAAGCCTTGTCGATCGCCGTTTCCGAGCGGGCATTGATCAGCAGCGGAAAGTCGCGCATGTCCTTGACCCAGCCGGGGATCAGCCCCCAGCGCGCAAGCGTTGCTCGACGATCCGGCAGGTTGCTGCCCGGCTGGCGATCGGCCTGGCCGACCACGAGGACGGGCTGCGTCGGCGCGATGTTGAACCGCGGCGGAAAATCATCCTCGAAATCTGCGACACCAAGAATGCCGAGAACCTCGTCCGGCTTGTGGGTCAGGGCGTAACGTCCACACATGGGCTCTAGATGGCACCGCGTTTGAGAGCGGTCAAGAAATTCGACTGGACGCCATCAGGCGCTGCGCGGTCCGAACAGGATGATCGCCCCGCCGACGAGGCAGACGATGGCCCCCGTTACATCCCAGCGATCGGGCGAACGGCCCTCGACACCCCAGAGCCAGAGCACCGAAGCGACGATATAGATGGCGCCGTAAGCCGCATAAGCGCGCCCCGCAGCTTCCGCCGGCACCAGCGCCAGCGCCCAGGCGAAGGCTGCCAGCGAAACCATTCCCGGCGCCAGCCAGAGCGCCGACTTGTCGAGTTTCAGCCAGGCCCAGAAGGCAAAACAGCCGGCAATTTCGGCAAGGGCAGCGAAGGCGTAAAGGAGATAGGTCTGCATGGGATTTTATTCGAAATCCTGTCGTTTGACGTCCTGTGCCATGTGCAGCACGCGCAGAATCACGATCCGATCTGCGTAGGAACGATAATAAATATAGCGCTGCCGATAGGGAAAGGCTCGCAACCCCGCAGAGATATCGTCGCGCGGTGAACCGGTAAAATCAGCCTCCGCAATCCAGATGATCTTCGCAGTCAGGTCCGTCAGGAATTCCTCTGCATAATAAGGGCTGGTCGCAGCAATAAAGCGACGAATGCCACGCAGGTCCGCACGCGCCAGCGGAGAGACGATAAGCCGTTTCGCCCTTTTACCGCCCTTCGTCGTCATTCATGACATCCGCAAGCAGGGATTCATGAGTATCATATTCTATCCCGAGGCCTTCTGCGATCTGGCTCTCAGCTGACTGGATTGCCTGACGAAGAGACTGCACGCGCATCTCGTAGTCGGCAAGCATACGTATGCCCGCCCGAACGGCTTCAGTTTCCGTTCCAAAGCGGCCATGTTTTACGAGATCCGCCAGGATGCCATCATAAGCGTCACCAAGGGAAAAGGTCTTCGCACGCGCCATGGGATGCTCCTTAAAGATCGACAATACGGTATTTTGCAATACTTTTACAATATCGCGATGTGAGGTTAGGATTTGGCAGCCGCACAACCTCCCTGTTACCGAGTAATATCAAAACATGCCCCTCTCCCCCCAGGCCGCCTCTTCCGCAATCCTTGAACGTGATGGTCGCTTTCTGCTAATCCGACGGAAGAACCCGCCGATGGCCGATCTGTTTGCCTTTCCCGGCGGACGGGCGGAGCCGGGCGAGACGCCGGCAGAAACGGCGCTAAGGGAATTCTTCGAGGAAACCGGGATCCAGGCGCGCAATCCGACGCTCTTTGCCACTTATGACCTGAAGAGCGAGAAGGATGGCGGAAGCCATTTCTTTCTCTCCGTCTTCAGGATCGAGGCCGATCGGCATGTCGAGGCTGTTGCCGCCGACGATGCGGCCGATCCCGGCTGGTACACCGCGGAAGAAATCCGCCGCCTGCCCTGCCCGCCGAGCGTTCGCGATTGCGCCGAAAAGCTGGCGGCGCTTGCAGCCGACCGGTAAGATTGGCGCGTCGGATCGCTGCCGAATCACGAGCATCCGAATCGACTTCGGACGCCAACCCAAGGAATTCCGTTTGAAATCCGCCGCCTGCCTCGCCCTGCCGCTTTTTCTTGTCATCGCGTCCCCGCTTGCAGCGCAGGGAACGAAGAAGCCTGCGGCGGATACAAAGGCTCCGGTTCAGCAACCGGCACCGGCGGAAACCTCCCTTCCTGCCCCTTATGATGCCCAGCTTTTGCGGCTTTCCGAGGTCCTGGGCTCGATCAGCTACCTGCGCGAATTGTGCGGTGCACCGCAGGAGGACTGGCGCCGGACGATGCGGCAGCTGCTCGATTCCGATGCGGCAAACGAGCCAGCGCGGCGGGAGCGGTTGACGGCCGCCTATAATCGTGGATACCGCTCCTTTGCTGCCGTGCACACATCCTGCACGCTTGCGGCGCGCACGGCTGAGGAGCGATACCGTAACGAAGGCGCAACACTTGCGACGGAAATAACCTCGCGTTTCGGAAATTAGCGGATTATTTACCTCTTTCGTCAGGAAGGCGTGTCGTTTCGATAAAAGGCTGATAAAGTTCTTAACGGCGCAGTAATCAAATCGGCCTCATTGGCCGGCACCGAGGAAAGTTCAGTATGCAGTCAGGCCGCAACGAAATCGATGACATGATCGTCCACGAAAAGATGCAGGTCGCGCTCGAGTATCAGAACGACGCCTGGGCAGACGGACGCGCAGACGGTATCGAGCCGGAAATCATCGCAGACGCAGCAATCGCCTTCGCCATGCGCGAAACGATCCGCCAGCGTGGCGAGGAAGGTGCGGAAGCCCTGCTCGAATCACTTCGTCAGCGCATGCTGGCCGGCGAGTTTTCTCCCGAACGCAACATCCAGTAATATTCGAGCTTCCCATGCGGAACGCCATTTTCAAATCCGTCACGACAAGGCTGCTGGCAACGGCGGCGATATTCTGCGTTTCAGCAAACGCGTTTGCGCTTTCGGATGGACGCATGGCGCCTGCCGCCGAGGATATTCGCCCGCAGGAAACGCCCCTGCTTCAGGCGTTTGAAGGCGCAACCCAGACGCGCCCCGGACTTTCGCTGGAAGGTGACGCGCGCCAGCAAGACGCGGAGAATACGGCGCCAGCTGCCGACGACAAAACCGCTCCCAAGAGTGATGGGACGAATGCCAATCCGGGTGGAGCCGGATCGACATCTGCTGCCGATCAGCCCTCGGCAGAAATCATCCGCGATCTCTCCGCCCTGCCCGCGCCGGTGAAAGCCATGCGCGAAAGGCTGGTGGAAGCAGCCGCGTCCGGTGATATCGAACGGCTGCGCCCGCTGATCGAAGGCACGCCGAAACCGCCGCAGATCATGAATAATGAGAGCGACGATCCGATCGATACGCTCAAAAACTTTTCCGGGGATGCGGAAGGCCAGGAAATCCTCGCAATCATGCTCGATCTTCTGGCAACGGGTGCTGCAAGGGTCGATGCGGGAACGCCGGACGAAGCCTATGTTTGGCCCTATTTCATCGGCAAGCCGCTTTCCGAACTCACGGCGCCGGAACGGGTCGAGCTGCTGCGCATCGTTACCGCAGGCGACCTGATGGGCATGGAAGAGGCCGGTAATTACAATTTCTACCGTCTGGGCATTTCGCCGGACGGACAATGGAAGTTCATGGCCGGCGGCGACTGAGGTCCTCGCTCTAGGCCTCGCATGCTCGCATCGTACGCTCTGAGAGCGGATAGACGCCTTAACGCAACACCATGAGCAGTTTCGGCCTGCCCTCGCGGATATTTGGACTTTCCGAACCCGTTCATTTTCGAATATGGAGGATGCGGCTCAAGTTTGGCTACTTCCTTGCTGGCGTTCTGTCGCCGAACCACATTCCAGAGATGCCGTAATGCTTTCCCGTTTCTTTGCCTATTACCGCCCCTACAAGGGATTGTTCATTCTCGATTTCAGCTGTGCGGTTCTTTCCGGCCTGCTGGAACTCGGCTTTCCCATGGCGGTCAAGCTGTTCGTCGACCGGTTGCTGGTGACACAGGAGTGGTTCCTGATCGTGATCGCCTCGATCGCGCTTCTCATCTGCTATGCGATGAACACCGGTCTTATGGTTGTCGTCACCTATTGGGGCCACATGCTTGGCATCAATATCGAGACCGATATGCGCCGGGAAGCCTTCAACCACATGCAGAAGCTTTCCTTCCGTTATTACGACAATCACAAGACCGGGCATCTGGTCGGGCGGCTGACCAAGGATCTGGAAGAGATCGGCGAGGTTGCACATCATGGGCCCGAAGACCTGTTCATCGCCATCATGACCTTCATCGGCGCGCTGGCGCTGATGATCTCGGTCAACTGGAAGCTGGCCTTGATCACCGCGCTGGTGGTGCCGCTGACGGCCTGGGTGACCAGCCGCTACGGTGCGCGGATGAGCGCCAATTTCCGCCGACTTTTCGACCGGGTGGGCGATTTCAACAGCCGCATCGAGGAAAATGTCGGCGGCATGCGCGTCGTGCAGGCCTTTGCCAACGAACCGCATGAGCGGGCGTTGTTCGAACGCGACAACCAGAATTATCGCCGCGTGAAGCTCGAAGCCTACAAGATTATGGCCGCCAGCACCTCGCTCAGCTACATGAGCATGCGCCTGACGCAGATGATCGTGATGATCAGCGGCGCCTGGTTCGTGCTGCAGGGCGAACTGACCGCCGGCGGCTTCATCGGCTTCCTGCTGCTCGTCACCGTGTTCTTCCGTCCTGTCGAGAAGATCAATTCGGTTATCGAGACCTATCCGAAGGGCATTGCCGGTTTCCGCCGTTTCACCGAGCTTGTCGATACCGAGCCGGATATCGCCGATGCGCCGGATGCGGTCGCTGTCGGTGCGCTCAAGGGGGCGATCGACTATAACGGCATTTCCTTCGGCTACAGCGCCGACAAGCCGATCCTGAAAAATGTCAGCCTGTCGATCCAGCCCGGCGAGACGATCGCCTTTGTCGGCCCCTCGGGTGCGGGCAAGACGACGATGTGCTCGCTTCTGCCACGCTTCTACGATGTCACGAGCGGCTCGATCACGATCGACGGTATCGACATTCGCCAAATGACCAAGGCGTCGCTGCGCCAGCAGATCGGCATTGTGCAGCAGGACGTGTTCCTGTTCGGCGGCACGATGCGGGAAAACATCGCGTACGGTCGCCTCGGCGCCAGCGATACAGAAATCATGGATGCAGCGCGCCGAGCGCGTCTTGAAGATATGATCGCCGACCTGCCGGAGGGTCTGGACACCGTTGTCGGCGAACGTGGCGTCAAGCTTTCCGGCGGCCAGAAACAGCGCGTGGCGATCGCCCGCATGTTCCTCAAAAACCCGCCGATCCTGATCCTCGACGAGGCAACCTCGGCACTCGATACCGAGACGGAACGGGCGATCCAGCGGTCGCTGTCGGAGCTTGCCGTCGGGCGCACCACGCTGATCATCGCCCATAGGCTTGCCACTATCCAGGGTGCTGACCGTATCGTCGTGATCGATGAAAGCGGCATTCTGGAACAGGGCACGCATCAGGAACTGATCGCACGTCGCGGCGCCTATAACCGCCTGCATTCGGCCCAGCACGGCGGTTGACGAAAAAACCGTAAAGATCGGCGTCATGTTCGCCACGGTTGAAGATGCGCAATAAACTTGATAAAATAAGAATAGTTTTCTCGTGGTCATTTGCACGAGGGTGGAGCCGCGGGGTCGGAGCATGACGTTTCAGCCGAGAATGCGTAATCAGATCGAGGGTTTTTCGGTTCTGGGCGGATTGCGTAGGCGATACTGGAACGGAATTACCGCCGATCTGTGGGACGTGGAATGCGCCGCTTATGCCGGCGGCTATTACGTTGCGCGCGATCCGCGTCTGTTCATCCTTTTAGACCAGCGCGGCCAGGGCCGCCCGGCGCTGAAACGCTCTCCGCGGGAAACCGGGTTGATGCAGGATGCAAGCCTCAGCCCGATCTCCTACATCCCCGCCGAGATGGATCTGTGGATCGATATCAAGGACGTGCAATATGTCCGGCATCTCGACATCCATTTCGAAGCAGACACGATGAGCCGGCGGCTGGGCGACAATCTCGATCCGCGCCGGCTGAAGGACCCGCAACTGGTCTTCGCGGATAGCCGTGTCATGGCGCTTGCCGAACTGATCGCCGCCGAGATCGCCAATCCCGATCCGCTGCACGATCTTTACGGCGACGGGCTGGCGCTGGCGCTTCTGATCGACGTGCTGAAGCTCGCCAAGTCGGAGCCACGCAAGCGCGGTGCATTGGCACCCTGGCAGTTGAAGCGGGCGAGCGAGTTCATCGAACAGCATTGCCTGCGCAATATAAGGCTGGAAGAACTGGCGGTGTTGACCGGCCTGTCACAGTCGCATTTCTCGCATTCATTCAAGGCTTCGACCGGCATGGCGCCGCACGAATGGCAGATGAATGCGCGGCTTTCGCGCGCCAAGGACATGCTCAAATCCGGTGACCAGCCGCTGACGGAAATCGCTGCCGAGACGGGGTTTTCGGACCACGCGCATTTTTCCCGCGTGTTCCGCAAGCATATGGGGCTGGCGCCATCGCAGTGGAAAAAGTCACAGTCGGAATAAAACATCCGAGCAAACGCGCGAGGGGTGAGAACTTTGCCCAATATCGTTCAAGTCCCGCACATCAGAACAAGCGCCGACAAGAAATCTGAGTTAACCACTCACCTTATTATTTTACCGCAGGAAAAGCGGCGCGAGTGGGGCAAAAATGAAGAAAACCGTCAAGTCTTCCGCAATGAGAGCGGGTGTCGTAAAGGCCAGCCTTTGGGCGGGTGTGGCTGCCATCGGGCTTGCTGCCGCCTGGAGCGCACAGGCACAAGAGGCTGAGAGCCAGAACAGCACGACGCTTGCACCGATCGTGCTTCAGGGCGAAGGCGAACAGGGCGGCACCGGCCCGGTCAAGGGCTATGTCGCCAAGCAGACGACGACCGGTTCCAAGACGGATACGCCACTGAATGAGCTTCCGCAGGCTGTCTCAGTCGTCGGCCGCAGCGAGCTTGATGACCGCGCTGTCGTCAACAAGGTCGATGAGGCGCTTCGCTACACGCCAGGCGTCGTCGCACAGCCCTATGGTACAGACCCGGATACGGACTGGTTCTACGTGCGTGGCTTCGATGCCAGCCAGACGGGTCTCTACATGGACGGCCTTAACCTGTTCGGTTACGCCTTCGGCAATTTCCAGATCGACCCGTTCATGCTGGAGCGCGTCGAAGTGCTAAAGGGGCCTGCCTCGGTTCTCTACGGCGGCGCCAATGCCGGTGGCGTCATAAATCTGGTGCGCAAGCAGCCGACGGACACCCCCTATTATTACACCGAGATCGGCATCAACAGTAACGGCAATGCCTTCACCGGCTTCGACTTTTCCGACAAGCTGGGCGACAGCGGCATATACAGCTACCGCCTGACCGGCAAACTGGCCGGTGGTGAGGGCTATACGGACTATACCAACGACATCCGCGGCTTCATCATGCCGCAGCTGACCATTTCACCGGACGACGCTACCAAGCTGACCGTCTTTGCCTATGCTGCAGGTCTCAACCAGCGTCATACCGGCAACGGCTTCCTGCCTTACGAGGGCACGGTCGTCGACGGCCCGTTCGGTGGCAAGATCTCCCGTCGCTTCTTCCCCGGCGAGCCGGATATCGATAACGGCCATTACGACCAGCAGATGCTCGGCTACGAACTGGAACACGAGTTCGAAGGCGGCTGGAAGGCGACTTCGAATTTCCGTTACAGCCATCTCGATAAGTGGGAACATTTCGTCTACCCGTATCTCTATACGGCAACCGGCGATCTCAACCGCATCAATTTCTCGGGCGACACGAGCGTCAACAACGTGGCGTGGGACAATCGTATCGAGAACGACTTCGATATCGCCGGCGCAAACCATAAGGTCATGGTCGGCGTCGACTACCGCTATTATAATATCAAGAACATCCAGAACTCGACCTTCGGCGCGAGCACGATCGACCCGACGGATCCTGTCTATGGCCTGCCGCAGACACCGGCCGGGCCTCTCTACAACCAGGATGCCACGATGCATCAGGTTGGCATCTATGCGCAGGACCAGATCCGCTTCGGCGGCGGCTGGCTGGTGACGCTGAACGGTCGCTTCGACTATATCGACAGCGATTTCAAGGATAAGCTGCCGGTTACCGCCTTCGACGCTGACGACAGTTACAAGGATACCGATCACGCCTGGAGCGGGCGGGCGGGCCTCGCCTACGAATTCGACAATGGCGTGACGCCTTATGTCAGCGCCGCAACCTTCTTCAATCCGCAGATCGGCATGGGTGCGTCCGGACCGCTCAAGCCGGAAGAAGGCCAGCAGTACGAAGCAGGCGTCAAGTACGACCCGACCTTCATGGATGCTTCCTTCACCGCCTCGGTCTTCCACATCAAGAAGCGCAACAACACGGTTTCCGTCGGTTTCGCTCCGTGGGTGGACCAGCTCGGCGAGGTGGAATCCAAGGGCGTGGAACTGGAAGGCAAGTTCAATATCGATGAGAACTGGAAGATCCTCGGCTCGCTTGCCTATACCGACATGGAAGTGACGAAGAACGATCCGAACCCGGCACTCATCGGCAAGTCGCCCTATATCGTTCCAGACTGGACGGCGTCGCTATGGGCCGACTACACGGTCACCACCGGCGCGCTTGAAGGCCTCAGTTTGGGCGCCGGCCTGCGTTATAAGGGTGAGTCCTGGGCCAACGACACCAACACTCTCAAGGTTCCTTCTTCCACCGTCGTCGACGCGGCGATCCGCTACAAGAAGGATGATTGGACCGCCTCGCTCAACGTCACCAACGTGTTCGACAAGGAATATGTCGAGGCTTGCGGCGGGATCGGCGCCTGCGGTTACGGCGATGCCCGCACGTTTACTGTCAAGCTCAGCAAGGTCTGGTAAACCCATTACCTGAAACGCTAAGTTGACATTTCCAGTGAAGTTAATCAGGAAGGCCCCGATGGGGCCTTTCTTTTTCTGTCTTCGCCAGGTTCTCACCCGCATGGAGGAATGATCGTGAACGCAGCTGCATTTCCACATCGGGAATTCATCCTCACCGGCACGGCCATTCCTGTCGATGCGGGCGAGATGTTGGGCGAGATCTGCGAGCATTTTATCGACCATGCGGACGTATTTCGCGACGGCGATCATGTGACGCTGTCGAGCGAGATCGGCGAGGCCTATATTTCAAAGGTCAGCGAACAGCTCGATATCAGGCTTGCCTGCTCGACCGGGGACATGCTGTCGATGACGCGTGGCATCATTGCCGAACATCTTTTCATGTTTGCCGGCGATGATCCGCTGACGCTCGAATGGGCCGACCAGCCGAAGCCGGAAAAGCTTGCCAATCTGAGCGAAATCACCGTGGTCTCGGCCATCAACGTGACGCCAAGGATGCGACGGCTTACCGTCTCCTGCGCGGATACGGCCCGTTTCGACACGACCGAAGGACTGCATGTGCGGCTGCTCATGCCGCCGAAGGGGCGCGAGCCGATCTGGCCGGTGACGCTGGCCGATGGTCGCATCGGCTGGCCGGAGGGCGCGGACGAGATCGCGGTGCGCTATTACACGATCCGCAGCATCGACCTCGAACGCCGCGAGATGGTGATCGATTTCGTCGTGCATGAGGATTGCGGACGGCGCATGCCGGGCGCCGAATTCGGCCTTACCGCGCAGCCGGGTGACCGGGCGGCGCTTCTCGGCCCCGGTGCGGGCGGCATGCCGGAAGCGAAGGATCTTTTGCTTGCCGGAGATGAAACCGCCCTCCCCGCCATTGCGCGGATGATCGAACTGGCGACACCCGACATGAAGGTGCATGCGATCCTCGAAGTGGCGAACAAAGCTGAGGAACAGGTCCTGGCCTGCGCTGCCGATAATTTTTCGATCGAATGGCTGCATCGCGATGGCGCCGAGCCGGGCACAGCCGGATTGCTGGAACCGGCGATTGCCGCACGGCTTGAGGGGCTCGGCCCGGAGACAATCGTCTGGGCGGCCTGCGAAAAGACCGAGGCTCAGGCAATCCGCGCCCGCCTGAAGGAAAACGGCCTCGACCGGACGCGAATGACCTCGATCACCTATTGGCGTCGCGGTCACACGGACTGACGGTTTCGCATTCGGCTTGCTCCGCTCACCGCGAAGACTTATCTCCGTGGTGAGTAGAGGGATTCCCGTTCCATGACCAAAGCCTATCTTCCGACCCGCAGCCTGATCCGCATTTCCGGCAAGGATGCACAGGATTTCCTGCATTCGCTGATCACCACCGATATCGAGGGACTGCCGGAAAACGAGGCGCGTCCCGGCGCTCTGCTGACGCCGCAGGGCAAGATCCTGTTCGATTTCGTCATCTGGCGGGATGGTGAGGGGTTTATTGTCGAGACAGAGACTGTCCAGCGCGATGCGCTGATGAAGCGGCTGATGATGTACAAGCTGCGCGCGGCGGTCGATCTTGCCGCCCTGCCCGAAGATGGCGTGACCGTGTTCTGGGATGACGAGGCGGATCAGGGTGCGGTCGTGGATAGCGCATTCGCCAAGGCGGGGATCGCGCTTTCGCGAAAACCGGGCCAGCATGCCGATGATCGGATGGACGCTTATCAGGCGCTCAGGATAACGGCCGGCCTCGTGGTGTCCGGTGATGACTATGCGCTGCAGGATGCGTTCCCGCATGACATCCTGCTCGACAAGAATGGCGGACTTTCCTTCCGCAAGGGTTGTTATGTCGGCCAGGAAGTCGTCTCACGCATGCAGCATCGCGGCACGGCGCGCCGGCGCGTGGCGCATGTAACGGCTGAGGCAGCGCTTCCGGCAGCGGGCACCGAAATTACGGCGGGCGGCAAACCGGTCGGAACGCTCGGGTCGGTCTCAGACAGGAACGGGCTTGCCATCGTGCGGATCGACCGTGTGGGGGATGCGGTCGCCAATGGCGTGCCGCTTCTGGCTGGCGATGTGCCGGTGGTAATCGAACTGCCCTCATGGACCGGGCTTACCTTCCCTGCCGAGGCCGAAGGGGTCGAATCTTGAGTGCGACAACCGGTGCGACCTCTGGCGCGCGCGCCTGGCAGCGCATGCTTTCGGGTCGGCGGCTCGATCTGCTCGATCCCTCGCCGCTCGATGTCGAGATTGCCGATATCGCCCACGGACTTGCCCGCGTTGCCCGCTGGAACGGCCAGACGCGCGGTGACCACGCGTTTTCCGTTGCCCAGCATTGCCTTGTGGTGGAAGAAATCTTTCGCCGCTGCAACGAGAATGCGTCTTTCGATGCATTGCAGATGACGCTTTTGCATGACGCACCTGAATATGTGATCGGCGACATGATCTCGCCGTTCAAATCGGTGGTCGGCGGTGGCTACAAGACGGTCGAGGCACGGCTGGAAGCGGCCGTGCATATCCGCTTCGGCCTGCCGCCGCATCCGACCAGGGAGTTGAAGGTGCTGATCAAGAAGGCGGATACGGTTGCCGCCTATTTCGAAGCGACCGAGCTTGCCGGCTTTACCACAGTAGAGGCGCGCAAATTCTTCGGCCAGCCGCGCGGCATTACCCGCGAGATGCTGCCGCTTCAGCCACTTTCGGCCGTCGAGGCGCAGGCCCTGTTCATCGCAAGGTTCGAGGCTATCGAGGCGGAACGGACGAAGGCGGTGACCAAGTGAGCACTATCGTCGTCTGCCCGCTTGCCAGCATTGCCGAAACGGCCGTTCGCCACGGCGCGAAGGAAATGGTGAGTCTGATTGCCGAAAAGCAGGATTTTCACCGGCCGGGCGTGATCCGTGCCGAGCGGCACCTGAAGCTGGCGATGAACGATATCGGTTTTGCCGGCACCGGCGGGTTGATTGCGCCGAGCGAGGCGCATGTCGCCCAGCTGATCGAATTCGTCCACGGCTGGGACCAGTCGGCGCCGCTTGTCGTGCATTGCTGGATGGGCGTTTCCCGCTCTCCGGCAGCGGCTGTCATCGCCATTCTGGCGCTTCACCCGGAAGAAGACGATGCCGGACTGGCGCAGCGCCTGCGAAAGGTCGCACCCCATGCAACACCGAATACGCGGCTGATCGAAATCGGTGACCGGATGCTTCAGCGCGACGGCCGGCTGATTGCCGCGATGAAAGCGATAGGGCGCGGTGCGGAGACAGACGGTCGCGCTTCATTTTCGATAGAGACACAGCAGAAAACCTCGCCAAATAGTTGAATAATATGATATCTTCTTGAAATTGAAGAAAACCTTCCGCGATTGCCTTGACCTCTTAGCCCTTTGCGCCAATTACGGGCGCTAAGGAAAAATGGAGTTATTTGCGGAATGGATCAGGCATCCGATTTTGTCGTCGCGACACGAACGGCGCTTGCCCAGCTGACGGCCTTGGCCGTTCAATATTCCTTCTCCGTCATAGGCGCGCTCATCCTTCTGGTGCTCGGCTGGCTGGTGGCGGGGCTGCTCAGCCGCTGGGTCTATAACGGCCTGTCGCGCATCAGCGGCATCGACGCGACGCTGTCGCAGTTCTTCTCCAATATCATACGTTATGCGGCGCTGATCCTCGTCGTCGTCATGGTGCTCGGCCAGTTCGGCGTACAGACGGCATCGATCCTCGCAGCTCTCGGCGCGATCGGCCTTGCCGTCGGTCTGGCGCTGCAGGGCACGCTGCAGAACATTGCCGCCGGCATCATGCTGCTGGTGCTGCGCCCCTTCCGTGTCGGTGAAACGATCGAGACGGGCGCCGTCACCGGTACCATCGTCGATGTCGGCCTGTTTGCGACCGAGCTGAAGACAGCCGAAGGGGTCTATCGGCTGGCGCCGAACTCTACTCTCTGGAACGTGCCGATCACCAATTACAGCCGCCTTGCCTCCCGCCGCCACGAAATCACCATTTCGATCGGCGCGGACGAGAATGTCGATGTGACCGAGAGCAAGCTCATCAAGCTCGCGGCAGCGGACAAGCGCGTGTTGAAATCCCCGGCTCCTGCGGCCTTCATCTCTGATTTCGATGCGGGCAGCGCCAAGATCACCCTGCGCTACTGGATCGGCAGCAAGCAGTGGTGGGATGTCAGCCGCGACATGACCAAGGCCGTCAAGCTCGCTTTCGGCAAGGAGCCGGAAACCGAAGCGCCTCAATCCTCCGAGGAGGCCACGGCCTAACAGGGATCCCTATCCATCGTGTCGCCTGGCAGAGTACCGGCACGAGCGGACCTCCGCTGCCCCTTTCAGGGCGCGGGCGAGCCGGAGCCGGGCGCAGACGATGGCAAGGATGTATCGGGTCCGGTTACGAGGACCGGACCCGATACCTTTTGGATCGATCCGATCCTGACGCAGCGGCGCGATGCCGGTGATTTCCGCAACATACCGGTTTCCGACTATTCCTGGGCGTCGTCATGGCCTGTGGAAGGCCAACTCTGCCCCTTTTTTCGCGCGGTCCTTCCTCTACATTGACTTCGCCTGACGCTGCGACACTCTTGCCCGATACAGGGCTCGCACCGGCATAGGGGGAGTAAACGTGTTCCTGATCGATATCCTGCTGGTCATCCTTGTGTTCTTTCTGGTGTCGCAGAACCGGAAAGTGTCTGCCCGTGTGGACGGGGTGGAAAAGGAACTCGCTGCACTCAAGCAGATGATCGCCGAGGGTGGCTTCGACCCGGCAGTTGCGCCGCGACCGCTGCGCGAAGAGGCTGCCGACGCGGTTCTGGAGGAGATGCGGGCTGAAGAGCCGGACGCTGCGCAGGCCGCCCATGCGGATCAGGACGCCCCGGAGCCGATCGCCGCCGAGACCCAGGCCGAAGAGGCGATATCGGAGCCAACTCGCCCGGTGCGGGAAAAGCCGTCACGGGAAAATCTCGAAAGCTATCTTGGTGCCCGCTGGCCTGTCTGGGTCGGCGGCGTGGCGCTGGCATTCGGCGGCATCTTTCTCGTGCGTTATTCGATCGAGGCCGGCCTGCTTGGCCCCGCGGCACGGCTGACGCTGGCATCGATGTTCGGCCTGCTGCTAATGGCCGGTGGCGAGATCGTGCGGCGGAAGGCACTGCCGAAGATTTCCGAAATCTATGCCAATGCGATGATCCCCGGCGCGCTGACGGCAGCCGGTGCGGTGACGCTGCTGGGAACAGTGTTTGCGGCCTATGCCTTTTACGAGTTCATCGGCTCCGGTACGGCCTTCGTGCTGCTGGCGCTGGTCTCGTTTGCGGTGATTGCGCTGTCGCTGCTGCACGGTCAGGCGCTTGCGGGTCTCGGCCTGCTCGGTTCGCTCGTCACGCCGCTTCTGGTAACGACGGACGCGCCGAACGCCAATGCGCTGTTCCTCTTCCTCGGCATCACCTGGCTTGCGGTCGATGCCGCCTCGCGCATTCGCCGCTGGACTGTCGTGCCGATGCTCGCCAATATCGGCACCGGGCTTTGGGTGCTGGTCTATGCCGCAATCGGCACGGGTTTCGATCCGCTGCCGCCCACGCTTACCATGCTGGTGATGATTGCCGGCACGATCTTCCTCTGGCCAGGCCAGCAGTATTCCGCAGCCGCCGGCACCGGCTGGGCTTCGCTGCTGAAACGGCCGCCGCTGAAGATCACCCTGTCGCTATCGATCATGATCGTGCTTTGTGCGCTCGCCACCGTTGCCAGCGGCACCAGCACGGGGATCGACCCGCAATTCGCATTCCTGGCAGTCATCGCGACGCTTGCGGCACTGGGTGCGGCTCGCGCCTATGCATTCTGGCCGGCCATTATGTCGGCCGCAGGTGCGGTTCTCGGCACGCTTATCACCGCCCTTTCATTGCTCGATTATATCGCACCGGAAGGTCTGGACGGCACGCCGATCCCGCTTCCGCTTTCCGGTAACGAGATTGCGGTCAGCCTGCTGCTCGGCGCCATCTTTACGCTTTTGGGTGTCGCCGCCCTGAGGCGCTTCCGCAACGAGAAAAGGGAATATTCGATCGTCTGGGCCTTGCTGATGGGAGCGATGCCGGTGACGCTCGGCTTCATCTCCTTCCTCAACTTCGGCAATTTCTTCCGCGACTGGACGCACGGGCTTTATGGGGTGGTGATCGGTGCGGCGCTCATCGCCGCCGCCGAATGGCTGTTTCGAAGGAGCGAGGACGACGGAAACGACTGGCCGGCCAATCTTGCGGTTGCCGGTTCCTTCGCGGGCCTGACGCTGGCGCTGCATGCGCTGACCAACGGCATTGTCACCACCGTTCTCGTATCGCTTCTCGGCTTTGCCTATCTCATTGCCATGCGGGTCCGCACCTGGCCGGCACTGCCCTGGATGATGGCGGCGGCAATCGTGATCGTCTTCGGACGCGTCGCCTGGGAGCCGACGCTGATCGGCGCCAACAGCCTCGGCACGACACCGTTCTTCAACGCGCTTCTCATCGGCTACGGCATCCCTACCCTGCTTGCGATCATCTCCGCCTGGCTGCTGCGCGACTCTCCGGATTTCCGCGTGCGCAACATCATGCAGGCGCTCGCGTCGCTCTCGGCGCTGATCACGATTGCGGTTCTCGTGCATCACGCGATGAATGGCGGAAAGCTTTCCGGCGATGCGCCGACGCTTGGCGAACAGTCGATCTATACGCTGATCACCATCGGCTTCTCGGGCATATTGATGACGCTCGACCTGAAATCGCCCTCGCCGGTCTTCCGCTTCGGCTCGATGATCGCCGGCGTAGTGGCGACGGCGAATGTGCTTTCGCTGCATGTGTTTGCGCTCAACCCGTTCTTCTCGGGCGAGGACACCGGGCCGTGGCCCTTCGTCAACCTGCTGCTGCTCGGTTATCTCCTACCGGCTCTGGCTTACGCGTTCGTAGCCTATCTCGCCCGCGGGCGGCGGCCGGCGCCTTATGTGGCAATGCTCGCGGTTTCGGGTGCGGTGCTCGGTTTCCTCTGGGCGACGCTTTCGGTGCGGCGCTTCTGGCAGGGAACCAATATCGCCGACTGGAAGGGGTTCATTCCCGGTGAGACCTATACCTATTCGGTCGTCTGGCTGATCATCGGCGTCGGGCTGCTGGCGCTCGGCTCGAAGCTTGACGCCAAGAGCATAAGGCTTGCCTCTGCCGGACTGGTGCTGATCGCGGTGTTGAAAGTGTTCCTGATCGACATGTCGAACCTCGAAGGCATCTTGAGGGCGCTCTCCTTCATCGGACTTGGTGCGGTACTGATCGGGATCGGGCTTTTCTACCAGCGGATATTGGTGAAGAAGAGCGTTGAACCCGATTCCAAGGAAAGCACTGCATGACACTCACCCTCGCCGCCGCATTTGCCCCTTACGAAGAACTGGCGCGGCAGCTTATTGCGCACGCGACCGACAGCGACGACGGAAGCCACGACATTGCCCATATCCTGCGGGTGTTCAGGAATGCGATGCGGATCCATGCGAAGGAAGGCGGCAATGGAGAGGTTCTGACTGCTGCCGTGCTGTTGCATGATTGCGTGGCGGTGGAAAAGAACTCGCCGCTGAGAGCGCAGGCCTCGCGGCTGGCGGCAGACAAGGCGAGCGGCATCCTGACCGGCATGGGCTGGGAGAAGGCAGCGATCGAGGCGGTCGCGCATGCGATCACGACGCACAGTTTCTCCGCCAACATTCAGCCCGAGACATTGGAGGCAAAGATCCTGCAGGATGCGGACCGGCTGGACGCGATCGGCATGGTGGGTGCGGCGCGTTGCTTCTACATTGCCGGACGGATGGGATCAGGCCTTTATGACCCCATCGATCCGCTTGCCAAAGAGCGTGCGCTGGACGACAAGAGTTTTGCCATCGACCATTTCGAGGTCAAGCTGTTCAAGCTCGCCGACGGGTTTCAGACCGAGGCCGGGCGGGCGCTGGCCGGTGAACGGCACGAGCGGCTGAAACAGATAAGGGATATGTTCCTGGACGAAATTCAGGGATGAGATCCGGGAACAGTATTTGAGGACGATATGACGAAGGTCGCGGAACTGAATTTCTACCCCTTGAAGAGCGGCCGCGGCATCTCGCTTAATGATGCGGTGATCACCGCCGCCGGTATTCCCGGTGACCGGCAGATGATGGTGGTTGATCCGTCCGGACAGTTCATCACCCAGCGGGAATTGCAGGAACTGGCGCAGGTAGAGGTCGAGCCGCGCGATGTCGGCTACCGCTTCGCGGTCGAAGGCAAGGGCGAGATCCTGGTTGCGGTTCCGCCGTCCGACCGGCGCATGGACGTTGTTGTCTGGAAATCTCCCGTCAGCGCCGCAGTCGCGGATGACGGGACCAATGCGATCCTCTCCACTTGGCTCGGTCGCGAGGTGAAGCTCGCCTTTTTCGACAAGAATGCCGAACGCATCGCAAGCGCCGAATGGGCGGGACCGGATACGCCGGTGACCTTTGCCGACGGTTACCAGGTGCTGGTGACCACGACGGGTTCACTTGCAGCGCTCAACGCCGACATGGCGAAAAACGGTGAAGGCGCGGTCGGCATGGACCGGTTTCGTCCGAATATCGTGCTCGACCATGACGAGGCCTGGGCCGAAGACAACTGGGAAGGCATCGAGATTTCCGGCGTCCGGTTCGATTTCGTCAAACCCTGCGCCCGCTGCATCATGACCACGCAGGACCAGCAGACCGGTTCGCGCGAGGGGCCAAGTCCGATCCCGGCGATGGGCCGTATCCGCATGTCGGGCGACCGGCGCGTACCCGGCCCGCTATTCGGCTGGAATGCCGTGCCGCGCGGCGAAGGCACGATCAGGCTCGGTGATGCGGCAACGATTACCGGCACACGCGATACCTGGGCGATCAAGCGGCGCGCCTGACGCCGCACAGGGCGAAATTCCACAACAAGAGCGTACCGCGGACGGCAATAGGCGTCTTGACGCATGGCAGCCATGCGCAATGATATGTTGCCTGCATGGCGTGCTGACGGCCAAAAACGGCTGCATTCTCAAAAATCAAGATTCGGGCCTTGCGTTGTCATCGTGCTTCCTGGGCGCTTTCTGACCGGAAAACGCTCAAGAGCATTTATTTCATGACACCACGCACCCAAGGCCTGTTTTTCGCACTGACCGCGGTTTCGATCTTCGCGGTTCAGGACGGTATTTCCAAACATCTCGGCCAGGCCTATCCGCCGGTCTTCGTGGCGATGATCCGCTATTGGTTTTTCGCCGCCTTCGTGCTGGCGCTGGCGACCCGCAACCAGGGTGGCATCAAGCAAACAGCCAAGAGCAGCAGGCTGGTGCTGCAGATCATCCGCGGTGCGCTTCTGGTCTTCCAGATCGTCGTGTCGATCTATTCCTTCGCCAATGTCGGTCTTGCCCAGACTCACACGATCTTCGCGGCCGCACCGCTGGTGGTCGCCTGCCTTTCGGTGCCGTTGCTCGGTGAGACCGTCGGATGGCGGCGCTGGGCTGCCATCGGCGTCGGCTTCATCGGAATTCTTTTGATCATCGATCCGCTGCATGCAAGCTTTAGCGCCAGCATCATCGTGCCGATCACCTGTACCCTGATGTTTGCGCTCTATTCGGTTCTGACCCGCATGGTCAGCCGAACCGACACCTCCCAGACCAGCTTCTTTTACACCGGCATTGCGGGAGCCGTTGCGATCACGCTCATCGGGCCGTTCTACTGGAAGACGATCACACCCGACTACTGGTTCTGGATGCTGGCGCTCTGCGTCACCGGCATGACCGGGCACTATCTCCTGATCCGTGCCTTCGACGTGCTGGATGCCGTCGTGGTGCAGCCGATCTTCTACTGGCAGACCGTGCTCGTCTGCATGATCGGCACGTTCATTTTCGGCGAGGTGATGAGCTGGAACATGATCGGCGGCTGCGTGATCGTCATCGGTGCAGGTCTTTTCACCATCCTGCGCGAGGCACAGCTCGGCAAGCGCCGTCCGCCGGTCCAGCCGCCGGGGTCGCTGTAAAAGGGTCTCAACCGGTCAAGCGGCGGTTTCAGTTGAACAGGCTGAGGATATTCTGCGGCTGCGAGTTGGCGATCTGCAGGCTTTGCAGCGCGAGCTGTTTCTGCGTCTGAAACGCCTGCAGACGCATCGACGCTTCTTCCATGTCTGTGTCGACGAGACGGCTCACGCCGCTTTCGACCTCGTCCATCATTTTTTGTGAGAATGCAGTCTGCATTTCGATGCGTTGCTGAACCGACCCGAGCATGGCGCCGCTATCGATCGACTGGCTGAGCATGTATTCGACGCCTTCGAGATATTCGTCGATGGTGAAATCGTCGGTGGTGACGTCGATTTCGGAAAGATCGAAGCGCAGCGTAAAGGGCGGATCCGGCCGGAACGAGCTGATGTAGAAATCCACCGCCTTGTTGCCGTAACCCGGATAGATCGCCTGATCCGCCTGGAATGTCAGGCGATTGCCGGAGACGGATACGGCAAGGCCTTCGAAACCTGGAACGATATAGTCGACAATCGCCTTGAGATCGGCACCACTGGTGATCCGGCCGTCGGTTGTTCCAAGTGCTGCGTCAACGGCGGTCCGATCGATCACGAAAGTCTGGAGCGGCGCGTTATCGATACTCAGGTCAAATGAGATCGTCGCGTCCAGCATCACCTTGAAGCTCCAGAGAAAATTCATCGAAGAGCTGGTGATCATGTTGTCATGGTCGATCCGGGGCACCGAATCGAGACCAAGCGTGCGCTCTGCCACCGTTGGCCCGAATGTGCTGGTTATGCCGCTGATAAAGATGCTGGATCCAACATTCGGAGAAGTTTCCAGCGTGCGGATTTCGTAATTGTATGCATCCGCGGGCGAAGTCGCCTGCGTGCCGTAGACGTCTGCGTAAGCGTTGGCGCCGACATTGGTGAAAGCCTGCTGAATGACCGAGCGCAATTGAAAGACATTGTCTATCTCGCCGTCATTCGTTCCAAGTGCCGCATCGATAACGCCCTTGTCGATCGTGATATGGAAAGGCATGCCGGCAGATTCCGGGCTGTTGTCGATCAGCAGATCGAACTGCACGGAATCGCTGCCGCTGAAGGTGATCGGTCCATCAAAATAATGGTCTTCATGCCCTTCGTGATAAAAGCTGCTGGTGGTCATTCCACCGAGCGGCATGTAATAATCCAGATCATCCTTCTGCAGGATGCCGCCGCCGAAATCGTTCAGCATGCTGGTTTTTCTCAGATCAACCTTGCTTGTGTTGATCGTCGTCGCGCCATCCGCATTACGGGTGAACGAATCCACGACGACATCGTCCAGCTCGTTGATATTGTTGATGTGATCGCCACTGTAGGTCTGCAGATAATTAATGCCGCTGAAGCTGGAGGACCTGACGATGCTGTCGGCCTGCTTGCTCAGCTGCGAGATCTGGTTCTGGATCTGAGCCTTGTCGACACTGTCTTCCCTGGCGGTGACGAGTGTCGCCTTCACATCGGTCAGCACATCGATTATCGCGCCTGTGCCAGCATAAGCGGTATCCACTTTGGCTGCACCGACACCAAGCGCATCGCTTGCCGCAGAAATCGATTTGTTGTCCGATCGCATGTTGGTCGAAATCGACCAATAGGCGACGTTGTCGGAAGCCACCTTCACCCGGAGACCGGAGGAAACCTGTTCCTGGGTGTCATTCAATCCGGAAGAGACTGCCCGCAGCGTCTGAAGCGCCGACATGGCAGAAATGTTCGCTAAAATACTTGTCATGACGTACCGGATAAATCGATTGAATTATGGCGTCGTCATGAGCCGGATCGCAGAAATCGCGAGACTTGAACTTTGTCAGTTATGGTTAACAAAAAATTGCCAATTGGCAAGCCTCAAGCCTTCGTACGTAACCGTACAAACCGGCTCGGCGCGTGTCCGAGTGTTCAATTCGAGTCTGGCGCCATCAATTGCGCTGATGGATGACGTTCGCAAAACTCGTTTCACCAACGCGTGATGACAGTATATGAACATCTTCCCATTATGGAGGACACCCATGTCTCAAGCTGCGCCCGTTTCCGCTCGAGCGACGATGCCCTGGCTTATCATCTGCGCTGGCGCGCTCGTTGCGCTTCTGACATTCGGGCCACGTTCGGCCATGGGTTTCTTCCAGCTGCCGATGCTTGCCGATACAGGCTGGGACCGCACGACCTTCGGGCTTGCCATGGCGATCCAGAATCTTGCCTGGGGTCTGGGCCAGCCCGTCTTCGGGGCGATCGCGGACAAATGGGGCACTGCCCGTGTCCTGACCTTCTCGGGTCTGCTTTACGCGGCGGGTCTGGCGCTGATGTCGACAGCGCATTCTGAGAGCATTCTCTACCTCTCAGGCGGGGTAATGGTCGGGCTTGCGGTAGGTGCCGGCTCGTTCGGCACGATCCTCTCGGCTTTCGCCCGCAACGTGACGCCCGAACAGCGCTCGTTCGCCTTCGGTATCGGAACTGCTGCGGGGTCGGCAGGCATGTTTCTCTTTGCACCGCTGAGCCAGGCCCTCATCTCCACTTACGGATGGTCGGACAGTCTTGTCATCATGGCGGTGATGATGCTGGCAATCCCGCTGCTCGCCATTCCGCTGCGCGGCAATTCAAGCTCGGGGACACAGTCGCAAGCCGCGTTCAAGCAGACTGCCGGCGAAGCGCTGAGGGAGGCGTTCGGCCACAAGGGATATCTGCTCCTGACCAGCGGCTTTTTCGTCTGCGGCTTTCAGGTGGCCTTCATCACGGCACACTTCCCGGCTTACTTGCGCGATATCGGCATCGATGCCCGTTATGCGGTGATCGCCATGGCGCTGATCGGCTTCTTCAACGTCATCGGCTCGCTGTCGGCAGGCGTAATCGGCCAGCGATATTCAAAGCCCTATTTCCTCGCCTACATCTATCTTGCGCGCTCGGTGGCGGTGACAGCCTTCCTGCTTCTGCCGCAGACGCCGCTTTCGGTGATCATCTTCGCCATCGTCATGGGGCTGTTGTGGCTTTCCACCGTGCCGCCGACGAACGGGCTTGTCGCGATCATGTTCGGCACACGGCATCTCGGCCTGCTGGGCGGGATCGTGTTCCTGTCGCATCAGGTCGGCTCGTTTCTCGGCGTCTGGATGGGAGGCACTCTTTATGACCAGCTCGGCTCCTACGATACCGTCTGGTGGTTCGGCGTGGCGCTCGGCATCTTTGCCGCAATCGTTCACTGGCCGATCCAGGAAAAGTCTGTAGACCGGCCGGCAGCAATCCAGCCGGCGGAATAAGGGTTCAGCCGGCCTGACGATCCACAGGGCGCGCAGAGAGCGCCTTCAAGGCTGCCTGAACGAACCCTTCACGGGCGTCGTTCGCGGTGATGCCGCGCGGCTCGTAGACATGACGGTGAAGGAAGAACTGGGTCAGCCGGAACGCTGCCAGCATGCTGTCGCGGTCGGCTGCAGGTTTTGGCCCCTCCCCGAGAAATGCCGGCAGGGCCAGCATACGGTCGGCATAGGGTGCACCGGCCTCGCCGCATACCGCCCGGCCGCTTTTTGGCGAGACATATTTGAGGTTCTGCCGCACACCAGTCGCCGCGCATTCGGTAAGATCGAGGCCGTAACCGAGGTCGTTCAGCACTGCCAGTTCAAACCGGACGAAAAGCTCGCCCGCATCGGCGGGGTCATCCATCGTGTCGAGAATGATATCTAGCGCATCGAAAAGATGCGGGTGCGGATCGCGCTCAGGCAAAAGGCGTAGCAGCGCCCCCATGGCTTGCACGCCGTAAACGGCGGTGGCCGTTTCCATCAGCTTTGCGGCCCTAAGCCTCACAGGTTCGAGCTTCAGTTCACCCAGATGCTCATCGAGCCTTGCGCGCCAGACCGCCTCGACCCGGTTCCCCGGCTGCAGGACCGGCTGCATGGAGCGAGAGCGACCAGAGCGGACAAGGCCCAGATGGCGACCGCGCTCACGCGTCATCAACTCGGCGATGACGCTGGTCTCGCCATGCCGCTTGACGCCAATAATGATCGCCTCGTCCTGCCACTGCATCGATACTTGAAGACCTTTCCGAACCGATTCAATTCTACCGCATAAGTCGTTCAGATTGAATCTGTTTCGCGATGTGCAACAGATCTCGAAAAACTGCGATCGGGTGTCATCTCCAGTGGAACAAATTGACTGTCAGCGGAATTCTCTCGCCAAACAAGAACCGGTTCAGGGAGTTCCCATGAGACATATCGTTTTCGCTGCCACCTTGGCATCTGCGGCCCTTGCCGGTTTCCTGCCGGCACAGCCGGCTGCGGCGCAATCACCGCAGCTGGAGCAGGCGTGCGTGGCGGTGGCAAAGAATTTCCTGCTGGTACCATCGCTCAAGACCGGGATCGTGCAGTCCTTCCCCGAACTCGATCCGCCCGGCGCGCGCCTGACCTATTCCACCCGCGAGGATGCCAAGCCGACAGACTATAACAATGAGATCGAGTGCCAGTTCGACAAGGCGACACCGCCCTTCGGGCTGGTGCGCTTCTGCATCTCCAAAACCTGCTATGGCCCGGGCGAGCAGGAACCCGACAACCGCCGCCGCTTCGAGGAAGTCAAGGCGCTGATGGCGCGGCAAAAATAACGGCAAGCGCCGGCGGCACACCATCGCTTGCCGCCGGATCTTCTTTTTGGGGTCCATTAATTCTCGGCCCGTCGGCCAAGCGCTCCCAGCGCCGAAGTCAAATAGCGTTCAGCCAAGGCATGGCGGCGGCGCTTGGCAAGCTTCAGCGCCTCCATGCAATGCGAAGCCAGCCGATCCGCGTCGTTAGATTTCACACCGTTTTCCTCGGCGGTCACCAAACCGGTATAGATCGACGGCATGCCTTCGCCGTTGCGCAGGCAGCGCCCCTGCCCCGTCACGACAATGCTCTTGCCGCTCGGATGACTGATCTTGTAGGTCTGATGACACGGCTTGCCGGAGACGATGGTCTCGTGCAGCGCCTTGGCCACCCGGGGCATGTCGTCTTCCGCGACATGCTTGATGACCTGCTCGATCGGAGCTCCGATCTCTAGCTCGTGAGGCGGAATACCGTAGATATGGGCGAAAACACTGTCGGCGAAGACTTTGTTTTCGCTCAAATCCCAGCTGAAGAACCCGACAGCGTCCTTCAAATCCACGCCTTTGTCTCGTCCCATATATTTGCTGGTGGCCATGCGGTTCGCAATCCTTGTGGCGCTTTTTTCCATCCCTATCAGCCAACAGCCTGAATCAGACCAGTGACAAATCAGATCAAAGTTCCACAGTTGCGTCGTGTCAAGTTCACCGCGTATAGTTGTGCGTATATATAGGATATATCACGTTTGACTGTGGACTATTTCCATGCAGATCGGGCGGACCTGAAGGAAATCAAGAGCACGGGAAACGAGAAAAATCGTTGATCGATCAACCTTTTGGGAATTCCAGGCCCATTTCGCGGAAGCGTTCCGGGTCATCGCCCCAGTTCTCGCGAACCTTGACGAACAGGAAGAGATGCACCGGCTGCTCGAGGATTTCGGATAGCTCCTTGCGGGATGCCGTCGAGATTGCCTTGATAGCCTCGCCATTCTTGCCGAGCGCGATCTTCTTCTGGCTCTCGCGCTCCACATAGATGACCTGCTCGATGCGAACCGAGCCATCCTTGCGCTCTTCCCACTTTTCCGTCTCGACGTGAGAGGCATAGGGCAGTTCCTGATGGAGGCGCAGGAACAGCTTTTCGCGGGTGATCTCGGCTGCGAGCTGGCGCATGGGCAGATCGGAGATCTGGTCTTCAGGATAATACCAGGGGCCTTCCGGCAGGGTCGTTGCGAAGTAATTCATCAGATCGTCACAACCGGAACCGGTCGTCGCAGAGATCATGAAGGTGCGCTCGAAGTCGGCCTTTTCATTGGCTGCGGCGGCAAGCGCCAGCAGATCCTCGCGCTTGACCTGATCGATCTTGTTCAAAAGCAGGATCTTTGGCTGACGAACGTCCTTCAGGCCTTCGAGGATCGTTTCGGCATCGCCGCGAATGCCACGCTCGCTGTCGATCAGAAGCGCGATCAGGTCGGCATCCTTGGCGCCGCCCCAGGCGGTCGTGACCATGGCGCGGTCGAGCCTGCGGCGCGGCTTGAAGATACCGGGCGTATCCATGAAAACGATCTGGGCATTGTCGTGAATGGCGATGCCGCGCACGATGGCGCGGGTCGTCTGCACCTTGTGGCTGACGATCGAAACCTTGGCGCCGACGAGCCGGTTGACCAGCGTCGACTTGCCGGCATTGGTGGCGCCGATCAGCGCGACGAAGCCGGAATGGGTCGGGCCGCCGGCAGCTTCATTTTCTTCGCCGGCAATGTTGTGGTCTTCGGTCATATCGATCCAATCAATCCTGGCTCTTCGGCCAGATGCCCTCGCGCTCGAGGAGCTTCGTTGCGGCAACCTGCTCGGCTGCCCGTTTCGACCGGTCGGTGCCGGTTTCGGGCGCAACGCCCTTTATTTCTACCGTTACCGTGAAGCGCGGATCATGATCCGGTCCCGAACGGTCGTCCACCCTGTAGGAGGGGGTGGTATTGAATTTCGCATGCGCCCATTCCTGCAGCTCTGTCTTGGCATCGCGCCGCGCAGCATCGGGCTTGCTGGCACGATCCTGCCAGTAACGCAGGATAAAAGCACGGGCAACTTCCAGACCACCATCAAGATAGAGCGCAGCGATGAGGCTTTCCACCACATCGGCGCGAACATTGAGCATGCGCTTGCCGGTCAATTTCTTGACGTCGGCGCCGGTGCGGATGAAGCGGTGCAGTTCCAGCTCATCGGCGACGGTGGCACAGCTTTCGGCGCTGACCAGCTGGTTGAGGCGCACCGACAACTCTCCCTCTTCCGCCGAGCGGAAGGTGGTGAAGAGGAGTTCGGCGACGCACAGGCCAAGCACGCGGTCGCCGAGAAACTCAAGCCGTTCGTAATTGGCATTCTTGGCGGTGCCGGTGCTGGCATGGGTCAGCGCCCGGTCAAGCCATTGCTTGTCGGCGAAGACATGACCGATCACCGTTTCCAGCTGGCCTCGCTCTTCCGCCGACAATGGTTTCATCTTCATCAGTTGACGCCCTTGAACAGACGATCCCAACGCATGTTGGACGGCCACTTCCAGATTTCGCGGAACGAGGTGTCGTTGCCGAGCGAGAAGAAGATCACGCTGGCGCGACCGACCAGGTTTTCAGCCGGAACGAAACCGACGTCGAAACGGCTGTCGAGCGAGTTGTCGCGGTTATCGCCCATGAAGAAGTAATGGCCCGCCGGAACATCGAATTCCGGCGTATTGTCACCGCGGGAATTGGGGATCTGGTCGAGCGTGTCGTAGGTCTTGCCGGTGTCGAGCGTTTCGCGGAAGACCGGAACGTTGGAGCCGGGATCGAGGCGATAATCCGAGGTGAAGCTGCCGTCAGCCTGCTTCGGAATCGCTTGGCCGTTGACGTAGAGAATGCCGTCACGCATCTGGATCTTGTCACCCGGCAGGCCGATGAGGCGCTTGATGTAATCGATATCCGGCTGCTGCGGCAGGCGGAAGACGATGACGTCGCCGCGCTTCGGCTCGCTGAATTCCAGAATACGGCCATCGAACAGGTCCGGCGAGAAAGGCAGCGAATATTTCGAATAGCCATAAGCGAACTTGTTGACGAAGATGTAATCGCCGACGAGCAGAGTCGGCATCATCGAGCCGGACGGGATGGTGAAGGGCTGGAACAGAACCGTACGGATGACCATGGCAAGCAGCAGGGCCTGAATGATGACCTTGATGTTTTCCCAAATGGCATTCGGTTGCTTCGTCTCGGCTTTATCGGACACGTCTAAATTCTTTCTATCTCGGGGCGAGTGGCTGAACTGTCTAAACGCTTAGCCAAGCCGCGGCAATGGTGGTGAGATTACTAAACCTTCATGCATTGTCGGAAGCATGCATTTCCGCGCCGGCATCAGGCGGATATCGGTTTCGCCTCGATGATCACGAAAGCCTGGGCGTAAGGATATTCATCGGTGATGGTGATGTGGATGACGGGCTCATGGCCGGCAGGGATCAGTTCGGCCAGCCGGTCGCCGGCACCGCCGGTGAGAACCATTGTCGGCTTTCCGCCGGGCAGGTTGACGACACCCATGTCTTTCCAGAACACGCCGTTGGCAAGACCGGTGCCCAACGCCTTGGAACAGGCTTCCTTGGCGGCAAAACGCTTGGCATAGGATTCGGCCCGGTTCTTGCGGCGCTCCGATTTTGCCCGCTCGATCTCTGTAAAACAGCGGTGGGTAAAGCGTTCGCCGAACCGCTCTATGGATTTTTCCACGCGCCTTATGTCTATGAGGTCGCTCCCCATGCCGATAATCATCAAGCTGATCCTATACCTAAATTGCCGATCCGGTTTCGGCTGACTTGAGGTGTCTTGCCCTCTCCGTCAAGCGGCCGACGCGACGATCGCGAAAACCGCGCACGGCAAGATAGGTCACGGCATAGAAGAAAAGCGCACAGAGCAGGCCCAGAGGCAGCGAGCCGACAAGCATCGGTTCAAGCACCGGTCCCCAGAGCTGCGAGACGTCAAGATGGGCGAACAGGGCTTCAAGATCGATATGGCGCGAGGTAGGCTCGGCACCGAGCATGAACTGACCCACTTCCCAGGTCAGCGGCCAGATGATCGGACAGGTCAGGGGATTTGCGAATGTCGTGCCGATTGCGGCAGCGATCATGCTGCCGCCAAGAAGCCAGGCGATCGGGATGGCGAACAGGACGTGAAATCCCAGAAAAGGAGTCCATGCGCTCAGCACGCCGACCGCCACGCCAGCGGCGACGGCATGGGGAGAACCACCGATGCGCATGACCTTGAGGCGATAATAACCGAGCGTACGGCGAAACCCTCTTTTCGGAACGAACATCCCGAAAAGCCTCTGCCTGAGTGAAAGAGGAGTACGACGGCGAAAGGGCATTCCAGTTAACCTGTCCAATCGATCCGGACAGGGCCGGCCGTTCTGGCTATATATGATCAAGCGATATTATAGCGGAAACCGAAAATCGTGGCGAATTTGGGGATAAAGATCCGCGCCAAGCTTCAACCAGCGCCAGGAAATCCCGAAGGGTCGCCATAAGGCTTTCACCCTATCCAACATCTCGTGCCCCGGCTCGCTGGCCAAAGGCACGACGGCGGTCAAGATTTAGAACTGCGACTTGCGGAACATACCGCGGTCGACCTGGCGCATACGGTATTCGAGATCGATCCGATCACGCGATTCATTGAGATAGGCCATTTCGCGATCCTGGGCCGAGGGAACGCGCAGGGCGCGTGCAAACTTGCGTACTGTGTCAAACATCGTCTTATCTTTCGTTCAGTTACTTTGCTGATGCTAAAATACGACTTCCTCGGCTCTTTTACCAACGCCTGGGAAGCGGTGCAGGCTTGCTCCCAATGCATGGCAAGCGCTTTGACGGCCGTCAAATTGACCAAATAACTGGCGACAACGAGCGCGACACGGCAAAAATGTTCAAAAAACAACCGCAGGAGCCGGCAAGCCCCCGCGGTTGGACATATCGTCGCAGCCGGAGGAGCAAATGCCCCTCAGCTCATCACAGGTCTGACACTCAGAACTCTTCCCAACTGTCGTTCTTGAGTGCCGTGTTGCCGGAGAAGGCACTGGCCAGCTTGCGGCCCAAAGCGCGCGCCGGCGAAGCGGCGGGCGCTTCATCCACCTGCGCAGAGCGCACAGGTTTGGTCGCCCCCCTTGCCGAACGTTCTGACGAGGCTCCGGAAAGCCTGAACTGGCCAAGCAAGGTATTGAGCGATGCAACGTCGCGGGCAAGGCCGTGGCTTGCCGCCGTCTGCTCCTCGACCATTGCCGCGTTCTTTTGCGTATCCTGGTCCATCGTGTTGACCGCAGAATTGATCTGCTGGAGGCCCGAGGATTGCTCCTGCGCACTCTCGACGATGGCGACGACGTGCCGGTTAATCTCCTGGACTTCCGCCACGATCGTCTCCAGCGCCTTGCCGGTCTCGCCGACAAGATGCACGCCGTTGCGAACCTGCTCGTTCGAAGTCGTGATCAGCGCCTTGATTTCCTTGGCGGCATTCGCGGACCGCTGGGCCAATTCGCGCACTTCCTGTGCGACAACCGCAAACCCCTTGCCCGCCTCACCTGCACGCGCGGCCTCGACACCGGCGTTCAGCGCCAGAAGATTGGTCTGGAAGGCGATGTCATCGATGACACCGATGATGTTGCCTATTTCGCCAGAGGACTTTTCGATCTCCTCCATCGCTTTGACGGCGTTCTGTACGACATGGCCGGACTTTTCCGCACCCTGACGGGTGCGGGTGACAAGATCACCGGCTTCCTGTGCACGCCTTGCGGCATCCTTCACCGTGGTGGTGATCTCTTCGAGCGCGGCAGCCGTCTGCTCGACAGCTGCGGCCTGCTGTTCGGTACGCTTGGCAAGACCATCGGCGGCCGACTTGATCTCGGACGAGCCTGCTTCAATGCTGTGGGCGTCTCCCGCGACCTGCTCAAGTGCAGCCTCGAGCTTGGCGGCAGAGGCATTGAAGTCGTTGCGGACACCATCGAGCGCCGTGGTGAACCGCGCTTCTATACGATGCGAAACATTGCCATCGGACAGCTGGCTTAGCGCCTCAGCGAGACTGTCGACGGCAAACTTGACGTCGGCGGCTTCACGCGCCCTACCTGCCTCACGCTCGATACGTTCCTTTTCCGAGAGGCTACGATTGTCGTCGGCTTCCTGTTCAAGCCGAATGCGCTCCAGTGCATTGTCGCGGAAGACGGCCACAGCTTCGGCCATCTGGCCTATCTCGTCCTTGCGGTCGAGACCAACGATTTCAGCTTCCGTTTCGCCGACTGCAAGCGAAGCCATACGCTCTCGAAGCCGGGCCATCGGTGCGGTTATGCCCGTCTGAGCGATCATCATGGCGGCACCCATAGCCAACAAGATGCCGACGACCATGCCGCAGATCGCGTAAAGGATCGTTGACGAAACGGACGCCGACATTTGGATGGCACCGTTGTTGAGGATCTCCGTCATGGCAACGTTATTGGCGGCGAACTTCAATGGCAATGCAACGATCACCCCGTCGAGCTTGGCCGAGAAATCGTGAACTCCAGCCGCATCACCGGCAACGTAAGCTTTCAGCAGGCCATCGCCTACCGCTTTCAGATTGTCGACACCGACAAGCAATTCATCGATTGCTTCCTTACGGCTTGGGACGATCGTGGGAATTTTGGTCAGGCGATCACGCGCTGCGGCAAATTCCTGACCAAAGCGCTCAGACAGTTCCTTGAATTTTTCGGACTTGGGATCCTGCACGAGCGCACGCCCCAGCCAGGTGGTTGACGTCCACATGCCGGCAGCAGCGCGCGGGCTCAAGGTCGCTGCGTTGCTCTCGTTCTGCAGGAAGTTGGAATAGGCGCTGTTGGCAGCGCTGAATTTACTTGTAACGTGCAGTAGGCCAGTCAGAGAAATGATCCCAAGGATGGCAATCGCCATCAGAAACTTGGTCTTGATCCGTAGATTTTTGAGCATAGGGAAACCTCGATACGTGCTGGAAAATCCATGCAAGAGGACAGATGAACGAACGAACGCAGGAACCGCCGGACGAAGGCGGCGCGTGTCATACGCGCAAAGAGCGGGGCATATCTCAAATTTCCCGGAACAATGTGTAGGGCGACGGGCTATAATAAACAGTTACGTTTCGATCATCGGAATATTGTTCCGATAAAATATTGCAACATGCGATTGCCGCGCCCCTCCTAATCAACCACGAACATGCGGCTTATCGGCAACGAGACAGCATTGCTCACCAAACGAAAGCGGCCGAGGACTCCATGTCCCCGGCCGCTACCGCTTATTTCGGAGATAGCGGGTTACAGAAACCGCTATCGATCAGACGCTCAGAACTCTTCCCAACTGTCGTTCTTGAGTGCCGCGTTGCCGGAGAAGGCACCGGCCAGCTTGCGGCCCAAAGCGCGCGCCGGCGAAGCGGTGGGCGCTTCGTCAACCTGCGCAGAGCGCACAGGTTTGGTCGGCAACCTTGCCGAACGTTCTGCCGAGGCTCCGGAAAGCCTGAACTGAGCCAGCAAGGCATTGAGCGATGCAACGTCGCGGGCAAGGCCGTGGCTTGCCGCCGTCTGCTCCTCGACCATTGCCGCGTTCTTCTGCGTATCCTGGTCCATCTGGTTGACGGCCGTGTTAATCTGCTGGAGGCTCGAGGATTGCTCCTGCGCACTCTCGACGATGGCGGCGACGTGGCGGTTGATCTCCTGGACCTCCGCCACGATCATCTGCAGCGCCTTGCCGGTCTCGCCAACCAGATGCACGCCGTTCTGGACCTGATGGTTGGACGCGGTGATCAGCGTCTTGATCTCCTTTGCGGCATTTGCGGACCGCTGTGCCAGTTCGCGCACTTCCTGTGCGACAACCGCAAACCCCTTGCCCGCCTCACCTGCACGTGCGGCCTCGACACCAGCGTTCAGCGCCAGAAGATTGGTCTGGAAGGCGATGTCATCGATGACACCGATGATGTTGCCTATTTCGCCGGAGGACTTTTCGATCTCCTCCATTGCCTTGACAGCGCTGTGCACGACTTCACCTGACTTTTCCGCACCCTGACGGGTACGCGTGACAAGCGAGCCTGCCTCGGTGGCGCGACGGGCTGCGTCCTTCACCGTGGTGGTGATCTCTTCCAGAGCGGCAGCCGTTTCTTCGACGGAAGCGGCCTGCTGTTCGGTGCGCTTGGCGAGATCGTCGGCTGCGGAGCGGATTTCCGCCGAACCGGCTTCGATGCTGCGGGCATTGCCTGCAACCTGCTCGAGCGCTTCCTGGAGCTTGGATGCCGAACTGTTGAAGTCGTTGCGCACTCCATCGAGTGTTTCCGTGAAAGGCTGCTCGATGCGATAGGAGACATCACCGTTGGAGAGCTGGCTCAGTGCCTCGGCGAGATTGTCGACTGCATATTTGACGTCGGCGGCTTCGCGGGCCTTCGCTGCTTCGCGTTCGATGCGTTCCTTTTCCGAGAGGCTACGATTGTCGTTAGCCTCCTGTTCGAGACGCTGACGTTCCAGCGCGTTGTCGCGGAAAACAGCGACGGCTTCGGCCATCTGGCCGATCTCGTCCCTGCGGTCGAGACCGTCGACTTCAGCTTCAGTCTCACCGGCGGCCAGGGACGCCATGCGTTCCCGCAAGCGCGCCATCGGCGTGGTGACACCCTTCTGCGCGATCAACATGGAGAAAGCGATGGCAGCGGCAATCCCGATCAACATGCTGACGATCGTGACCAGAATTGCATCGGTAACACGCGCATTGAGCTGGTCCGAACCATTCTTGATCAGGTCCGCCATGGCAGTATTGTTGGCGCCCGACTTTGCCGAGAAGTCGATGGTGGCCTGTTCGAGCTTGACCGTCATGCTGTCGAACAGTGCCTTGTCACCGACGGCATGGGCCTTGATCATTTCCCCGCCGATCTGCCGCATGGCGTCTATGGCGCTCACCAATTCGTCGATTGCGGCCTTTCGGCTGGGAACGATGGCCGGGATCTGCTCCAGACGGCCGCGGGCGCCGCTCAATTCGTTATTGAAGCGGGCAGCGAATTCCGTGAATTTGTCCGACTGTGGATCCTGGCTTACGGTACGGTTCAGCCAGTTGATAGCCGTCCACGCGCCGGCAACACCACGAGGCCCATAGACAGCCGCGGTGCTCTCGTTCTGGAGGAAATTGTAATATGTGCTGTTCGCCTCTTCGAAGCGTAGAGTGACGAAAGCCAGGCCCGCCAGCGAAATGAACGCCAGGATCGCAATCGCCATCAGAAATTTGGTCTTTATTTTTAGGTTCTTGAGCATCGGATACCTCCACAACGCGATGAACTCAGCGCATTGAGCCGGGAACCGGGCTTGGTTCTCGGAGACACTATGCGCAAGTCTATTTGCTGCAGCACCAGCCGCCGCGGGATCCCGCGCTTGGTGCAACAGTGCAGACTCCCGACGAAAGAGCCAACCAAACAGGAGCCGTCCAACCATGTGATCTGGAGGAACGACGCACATCATGCGCGCTTGAGAACAAGGGGGTATCTCGAATGTCCCGGGCAGAGCATAGAACCCGGTCCGATAATAAAATCTTACGTTGTATCGAATTTTATAAAACTCACGGCAAAATGCCGCACCGTCCGTTCAAACGCCTATCACGATACCGGTGGAAGGCGACTTCGGAGAGATTTTGCCCAAAGGAAAGGCCGCAGACGGGTTGCCTGCGGCCTTTCCTGATCTTGGGAATGATCGTCCTCAGGACGAGCCGGACTTAGAACTCTTCCCAGCTTTCGTTCTTGACGGCAGCATTGCCAGAGAAGGCGCCGGCCAGCTTACGGCCAAGGGCGCGTGCCGGCGAGGCCGCGGGCGTTTCATTTGCCTTCACCGCACGAACGGTCGACTGGTAGGTCTGAACCGAAAGCTTGAACTGGGAAAGAAGCGCGTTCAGCGAAGCAGCGTCGCGGGCAAGACCATGGCTTGCTGCGGTCTGCTCTTCGACCATGGCAGCATTCTTCTGCGTGTCCTGGTCCATCGTGTTGACCGCGGTGTTGATCTGCTGCAGGCCTGAAGACTGTTCCTGAGCGCTTTCGACAATCGCGTTGACGTTGCGGTTGATCTCCTGGACTTCGCCGACAATCGTCTGCAGCGCCTTGCCGGTTTCGCCAACGAGATGCACACCGTTCTGGACCTGCTCATTCGACGCGTTGATCAGGGTCTTGATTTCCTTGGCGGCGTTTGCGGAACGCTGGGCCAATTCGCGAACTTCCTGAGCGACGACTGCAAAGCCCTTGCCCGCCTCACCCGCACGCGCGGCTTCAACACCGGCATTGAGTGCCAGAAGGTTGGTCTGGAAGGCAATGTCATCGATGACGCCGATGATGTTGCCGATCTCGCCGGAGGACTTTTCGATCGCTTCCATGGCCTGAACAGCCTTCTGGACGACCTCGCCGGACTTTTCTGCGCCCTGACGGGTGCGGGCAACGAGGTTGCCTGCTTCGGTGGCGCGGCGGGCGGCGTCCTTCACCGTGGTGGTGATCTCTTCCAGAGCGGCTGCGGTTTCCTCGACGGAAGCAGCCTGCTGCTCGGTGCGCTTGGCAAGATCGTCGGCAGCCGACTTGATCTCGGCCGAACCGGCCTCGATGCTGCGGGCATTTTCTGCGACCTGTTCCAATGCACCCTGCAGCTTTGCAGCCGAGGCGTTGAAGTCACCGCGGACACCATCAAGCGCTGCCGTAAACGGCTTTTCGATACGGTAGGAGACGTTGCCATCGGAAAGCTGGCTCAGCGCCTGAGCGAGATTGTCGACGGCGAATTTGACGTCGGCAGCTTCGCGGGCCTTGGCGGCTTCGCGCTCGATGCGTTCCTTTTCCGACAGGCTGCGGTTGTCGTCGGCTTCCTGTTCCAGGCGGGTGCGCTCGAGAGCGTTGTGACGGAAGACTTCGACGGCTTCGGCCATCTGGCCGATTTCGTCCTTTCGGTCGAGACCATCGATTGCAGCGCGGGCATCGCCGGCGGCAAGCGACGCCATACGTTCGCGAAGGCGCGCCATCGGAGCTGTGATACCCTTCTGGGCGATCGTCAGCGCCAACACGATAGCAACGGCGATACCGATCAGCATGCCGACAATCGTGAACTTGATGGTGGATGAGACTTCAGCCGACAGCTGATCGCCGCCGTTCTTGATCAGGTCCGCCATGGCGCCGTTGCTGGCACCAAACTTCGGGGACAGTTCAACAATAGCCTTGTCGAGATCACCCGAAAGAGAGGTGACCTTCGCTTCGTCGCCAGCAACATGAGCCTTCAGCAGATCATCACCGATTGCCTTGAGCTTATCTGCGCCTGCGAGCAATTCGTCCGTTGCGGCCTGGCGGCTCGGCACAAGACCGGGGACCTGTGCCAGACGTGCGCGCGCACCGGTGATTTCCTTGCCGAAGCGCTCGGACAAATCCTTGAACGCAGCGGATTGCGGGTCCTGTGCAAGAGCGCGGCTGAGCCAGGTGGTGGCGGTCCACATGCCTGCGGCACCGCGCGGTACGAAGGTCGCAGCCGTGCTCTCGTTATGCAAGAAATTCGAATAGGATTCATTGGCGGCGCTGAAACGCTGGGTCACGAATAACAGACCGGCAAGCGAAATGACGCCAAGGATGGCGATCGCCATCAAAAACTTGGTCTTGATTTTTAAGTTCTTGAGCATGGGGGGACCTTCTCAGGAAGACTGAAAACACGCATTCGGGGGAGGAGGAAAATGCAGGAACCGTTTTGACGGCGCGCATCATGCGCGTGAAGGATCGACTAAGGCGATCTCTGTGTCCTTGTCGCACCCTAGGGCGAATTTCATAAAAAAATCTTACATTTGCTGCACTGCATTATAGTTTTTGACAAAGGCGAGAAAACTGCCCTTGCTCTCCGATCATCGGCCTTCATGCCTCCTTAATCATGGGGGGAGAATGCATCAGATTTATATTGCAGCGCACAATGTTACGAAGTTAACAGGGCACCAAGGCGATGATTGCCGCCTCCCGCAGAACGGGCAGATTGATATGAAATCAACGACTATTATCGAAGGAATTTTCCCGTGGATCTTAGCCGCCGCAACCTCATGACATTCGGTGCCGTCGCAGCCGCAACTGCCGTCACCATCAAAAACGCCTCCGCCCAGGCGATCAGCTTCACCCCCTCCCCGATCTATCCCGATCCGGCCATTCAGGTTCTCGACCCGAGCTTTGCGAAATACCGTGTTGCCAGCGCTTCTCTGGAACAGGTTGCCACCGGCGCTCGCTGGCTGGAAGGTCCGGTCTATTTCGGTGACGGCAAGTATCTGCTGGTTAGCGATATTCCGAACAACCGCGTCATGAAGTTCGACGAAACGAACGAGACATGGAGCGTGTTCGACGCCAATTCCAACTATGCCAACGGCCATTGCCGCGACCTGCAGGGCCGCCTGATTGCATGCGAACACCTGACCCGCCGCGTCACCCGCACGGAGCATGACGGCTCGATCACGGTTCTTGCCGACACCTACAAGGGCAAGAAGCTGAATTCGCCGAACGACATCGTCTGCAAGTCGGACGGCTCGCTGTGGTTCACCGATCCGCCATTCGGCATCGGCGGCATGTGGGAGGGCGAAAAGGCAGACCCGGAACTGCCACATTCTGTCTACCGCATTTCAGCCGAAGGTGAGTTGTCGCTGATCACCGACGAACTGAAGGGCCCGAACGGGATCGCATTCTCCGAAGACGAGAAGAAGCTTTATATCGTCGAAGGCCGCGCGCAGCCCTACCGTATCGTCTGGGCTTACGACGTCTCGAAGGACGGCAAGACAGTTTCCAACAAGAAGGCGCTGATCACAGCTGACGACAATGGCGGTCTCGACGGCTTCAAGGTCGATGTCGACGGCAATCTGTGGTGCGGCTGGGGTTCGTCCGGTGCTGCCGGCGCAAAGCCGGAAGAGCTGAACGGCGTCAAGGTGTTCAACAAGGAAGGCAAGGCGATCGGCTTCATCAAGCTGCCGGAGCGTTGCCCGAACCTTGTTTTCGGCGGCAAGAAGAAGAACCGCCTCTACATGGCGTCGAGCCACTCGGTCTACGCACTTTATGTCGAGACCCGCGGCGCCGTCTGATCGCTCTCACCAGCATCATTGAATTGAGAAGCGGGCCGGAGCAATCCGGCCCGTTTCCGTTTCACCGGATAGCAAATATCAGCGGAAGCCGTTTTCGGGGTGACAAGCCGGGATTGCGCCAATAGGAAACATTCTCACATTCTGCAGATCATGTATTTTCAGATGATCGCCGCCTTTCCCGAGCGGACTTAGGGCGCAGATGAATAAGTCCCCAGGCATTTCAACAGATCGAGGGGAGAACGGTGTGTGCGCCTGATAACCATGGCTTGTTGTGAGCCATCGGACGCCACCAGTGAAGAGGAGGTAGTTGGAGCGGATACCAGACCCGAAACAGGATGAAACCTGATCGGTCCGAGACGCCAACCAAGTGATCCCGATATAGCGATCCTGATATGCGGGCTGCCAGTCGCGGCTGCCGATCCTGCGGTTTCAAGCTGATATTTCAAACGAGGACAATTTGATGAACACCGGAAACATGATCCGGTCGCTGGCCGTTGCGGCCTGCGTCCTGACGCTTTCTGCCTGCGACGAAAGCAAGACCAGCAATAAGGAACAGAGCCAGCCATCCGCCGAACAGGCCGAAGTGCTGAAATACAACGCCTATGTCGAAGTGGCGAACTCGTTCCAACGCTCCTATGCCAAGGAACTGGCGACCTTCCAGAGCTATGTCCAGCCCGTGCTCGACGGCAAGGACAAGAATGACAACCTGTTCTACTCGACCAACAATCTGGACAGGCTGAAGAACGCCCTTGCCAAGGCCCGTGAGATGAAGCCCGACATGGCCGAGCTCGACGGTTCGGCCGATGCCTATCGCGACGCGGCCGAGAAGGCCGAACCGCTCGATCGGGACATGGGTAACTATATCGCCGCCAAGACCTATCTGAGCGACAAGGGCGTGCATGGTCGCGAGATCGGGCCCGCCTTCATCGCCGCCATGGAGGCGCTTGCCGCCGCGCAGGGCAATTTCATCAGCGCCATCGACGCCAAGGACCGCGCCCGGATCAAGACCGAGTTCGAAAGTGCGCAGAAGGATACCCGCGACTATTTCCGCATCGGCATGATCTACCACATCAAGGAAAGCATGGACGCCGCCGACGGCTTTCTGCAGGGCAAGGGGCTGGGCGACAGGAAGGATGCGCTGAAGACCTCGCTCGATCAGTTCAACACGATGGCGACAGGTTATGACGCCAAGGTGCGCGAGAAGAACCATGCCGGATGCTCGTCGATGATGCTCAACGTCAATGCCTATCTTTCCACCGGCCGCCAGATCATCCTGCGGACCGAGAACGGCCGCTATCAGGAAGACAAGAAAGCGCAGTTCCAGATGATGTCGGCGGAACGGCAGGACGCAACGCAGTTGCTGCAGGACTATAACAACGTCATCAACGCGATCAATTTCAACAAGTGCTGAGGTGACGCGGCGTCAGGTGAGCCGCATCTCCCCGTTTGTGAAAAAACATGGCGGGCCGGAGAAATCCGGCCCGTTCGCGTTCATGACGGGGCATTCGCAGGCATAGCGCAGATGCCAAGAATAGCCGTGATATGTTTGAGACATGGACGGTCTACCGTAGAATCGTCACATTGAGCGGTTCCAAGCTTTGCAGCTTGACGATCGCAAGCTGCCAGACCTATGCAAACATGACCTTCAGCCTGCCTTCAGAAATCCCTTTTACCCTTTAAATCCTTTCCCCAACCTTCGGAGCTGCCATGAGCGTGAGTTGGACTGATGCCGCCATTCTTGGACTTGTCCAGGGATTGACCGAATTCCTGCCGGTTTCCTCCAGTGCGCATTTGCGCATTCTCGGCGAATTCCTGCCCTCTGGCACCGATCCTGGCGCGGCATTCACGGCCATCACCCAGCTCGGCACCGAGACTGCGGTTCTCGTCTATTTCTGGAAAGACATCGTCAATATCGCCACCGCCTGGCTACGTCAGGTGTTCAGGATCGGCGATTACGACAGGGACGCGGCCCGCATGGGCTGGCTCATCATCATCGGCTCGCTGCCGATCATCATCCTGGGGCTTGGCTTCAAGGACCAGATCGAACACGGCTTGCGCAACATGTATATCACCGCCGTGATGCTGATCGCCTTCGGTCTTATCCTGGGCTGGGCTGACCGCATCGGCAAGAAGAAATATGCGCTTAGGCAGCTGATCTGGCGCGACGGCATTATCTTCGGTTTTGCCCAGGCGATGGCGCTGATCCCCGGCGTCTCCCGCTCCGGCGGAACGATCACTGCCGGCCTTCTCCTTGGCTACACGCGCGAGGCGGCAGCGCGTTATTCCTTCCTGCTCGCTGTTCCTGCCGTATTCGGCTCGGGCTTCTACCAGCTCCTGAAGACGATGGGGGAAGACACGGCGGTCGCGGCCGGTCCGACCGCGCTTGCAACGCTGATCGCCTTCGTCGTCGGTTACGGCGTCATCGTCTGGTTCCTGAAACTCGTATCGACCAAGAGCTACATGCCGTTTGTCTGGTATCGCGTGGTGATCGGCGTGGCGCTGCTTGGCTTGCTCGGCTTCGGCTATGTCAGCCCGATCTGAGCTTGGAGATTCGGCCGTCGAACAGAAGAGCGGTTCCGATCAAACGAAAAACAAAACCCGCCGACGCTGTCGGCGGGTTTTGTTTTAGGTGACGCTTAACGGAGAGGTTAGCCCCGGCCGACCCAATTACTTGCCGAAACGGGAGGTGCCGGATGGGCTTGCAGAGACTTGCGCAAGGCGCAGAGCGCGAAGTTTCTGCGTCTTCTTTTCCCTCTCGGCGACCTCGGAATCGAGAATGTCGCGGACGATGGAATTGGTCGTTTTCGCCTTTGCATCGGCTGAAAGCTTCGTCGGTTTGAAGAAACGGTCTTTCGTCACAGTCATGTCAGTCCTCCTGCGTTTCAGGTCAAAAGCGCACTAAAACAATCTGAAAACCATGCCTCCGGCGACGGGTGCCGCGGGGAACCGATATCGAACCGGCAATCAGCGAGCCCGAGGAGCAATGACCTTCTTCTTCGGAGCAGGCAACAGCCCTTCACGCTGCATCTGCTTGCGCGCCAGTTTGCGGGCGCGCCTGATCGCCTCGGCTTTTTCGCGGGCGCGCTTTACCGACGGCTTCTCATATGCGCTGCGCGCCTTCATTTCCCGGAACAGGCCTTCACGCTGCAGTTTCTTCTTCAAAACGCGAAGCGCTTGATCAACATTGTTGTCTCTTACAAGTACCTGCAAAATATCTCCTGACGCGGCAAAGCCACTATTTCTTGATTTTGATCGTATTCACGTTGATCCACGAACTACCAGATGGAAGCGGTGTCGCGGTCGATGTCTTCGAGACATCCACGGAACCCTCATGACTGATATCGCCATGCGTAATGCGGCGCTCGCAATTCTCACCGTCAAACTGGACGCGATATTGCGTCAGCCCGTAAGCATCCGGCAAAACAGCAACAATCCGGCATGAGCCATTGGTTTCGCCGAAGCGAAATGCACCACTCTTCAAGACGACCACGTCGCCGGCATCATAACGGTGCTTGCTCATCATGACCTCCAAGGGTCAAAACAAAAGGCCGGAGTTTGACGCCCGACCTCCGTTTATCATCAAGCCTTTCGCGTGCCAGTACATCCGTGGTCACGCGAGGGCGATGACATATTATTCTGCGCGCAGGTTGTCTGCGGAGCTTTTGCCGGAGCGATTGTCCTGCACGAGCTCGTAGCTGATCTTCTGCCCGTCGTTCAGACCGCGCAGACCCGCACGCTCCACGGCAGAAATGTGCACGAACACATCCTCGCTGCCATTGTCCGGCTGGATAAATCCGAAGCCCTTCGTGCTATTAAACCACTTCACTGTACCAGTGCTCATAACGATTTCCTTTCAATCGCTGTGTAAGCCGGTTGCCCGGCGCTAAATCGACGATGAGAGAAAATCAAGAAGAGCCGTTAGGCTGCCGACGAGAGTCGCTAGCAAGGTTCGATAAAATCTAAAATAGCGATTAATGGGCCAACAACAAGGCATGCGCGAAAATAAAGGCTTTGCATGGAGATTGCGGGGCCTTGCTGCACGACGCCGGCTGCATAGGAAGCTCAGATCACCCTGCGCAGAGAATTGGCTAAGGATGGAGCTTGATCATGTAGTCAGCATAAGCGGCGATAAAATGCTGTCGCGCGGTCTCGGCGTCTCCCCTGCAGCGCAGGACCGACTGACACGCCCACACGGCAGACAAATAAGATCGCCCGGACTGAAAAACGAAGTCGTTACGCAGGTAATTCAACGCCTGTCCAGGACCATTTATGGCGACCGAATTTCCACTGCGCCTTGCTACCATGACGGGATATTCCCATCGTGTACGAAAGTCGATTTGGATAACGGTGAGCAATGCATGATCCTTCCGTGGCGTCGACCGAATATGCTCCAAGTCGAAGCGGAGATTGTCGATCGCCGGTGTCTTCCAAATGCTTCCAGACGATAAATTCACGCCTGATCTCGAGCGCGAGCAGACCTGAATTGTGCGATCCTGCAGATGGCCACCTGTCCGATGCGGAAAGATCATTGCGCGCCGGGAGACTGATACCCCGACAGCCAGGCATCATAGCGCAGACTGCTCTGGTCGAGGATGTACGGGCAGGCCCGGTTGTCGAGGAGAAGGGTACCTGCCTGCTTGCCCTCATCGACCAATTGATCTCTGTATGCGGCACTCATACCGTCCGCGAACTCGCGATAGCCCTCAACCCAGGCAGAGAGGCGGTAATTGCTTTCGTCGCGCAGATAGGGGTTGGCACTCAGGCCTTTTCCATCCTCAGCGTCCCGCCATCCATGGTCGAATATTGCCTGCAAATCGTGAGAGGTATGGGGCAATTGAGCCTCCCGCCTTGAGCGAGAGCCCATCTCATCCCTCAGCCGTCGCTGCTCGTTCCGACACGACGATCAAAGTGAGATAGTGCAGCATAGGCGAATGTCGAGCCTCGAAGGTCAAATCGGCCTAAATCATCAGCCGCACGTCAATCATAAACCCGCTTCAGATTGGCCACGCAGTCCAGTTCTTTCAACTGCGAAAGAAGTTGGTTGAGCTGACGCAGGTCCCAGACCTCGATTTCCATCGCGATCTCGGAAAAGTCGTCGGCGCGGTTGGAGCCCATGGACATGGTGCGGATATTGATGTCGAGCGCACCGATCGTCGTGGCGACGGTTGCAAGCGTGCCCGGTTCATTGATCGTGTTGATCTCGATCTTTGCCGGGAAGCGCGACTTGTTGGCTTCGTCGAGATCCCAGCGGACATCGATCCAGCGTTCCGGCTCGTCGTCGAATTTCTGCAGCGCAGGCGCCTGGATCGGATAGATGGTGATGCCCTTGCTCTTGCCCGCATCCATGATGCCGACGATTCGATCGCCGGGGACCGCGCCGCTCGGGGCGAAGCGCACCTGGGTATTGGCGGCAAGGCCGCGGATCGGCAATAGGGTCGCCACGAGATCTGCTGCCTGGGCGTTTTCCAGATCGGTCTGGGATTTCGCCGGCAGCTTGAACATCATGCCGGTTGCGCTCGGGACGTTGAACCAGCCCTGATCGGCTGCCGGTTTCACTGTTACGCGCTCGTCCTTGTAATCAGGGAAGACGGCGCGCAGCACGTCGAGCGAAGAAAGCTCACCGCGACCGACGGAGGCGATCGTATCCTCGACATCCTTCTGCGCCAGACGGTGCAGCGCCGGCTTCAGCGCGTCGCGGGAAAACGTCTTGCCGGCGCGTTCGAAGGTGCGCTCCAGAATGCGGTGGCCGAGGCCGGCATATTGCTTGCGGATCGCCATGCGGGTAGCGCGGCGGATCGCCGAGCGCGCCTTGCCGGTGACGACGATCTCTTCCCACGCGGCTGGCGGGACCTGGACGCCGGAACGGATGATCTCGACTTCGTCGCCGTTGTTCAGCCGGGTTACGAGCGGCATGATACGGCCGTTGATCTTGGCGCCGACCGTGGTGTCGCCGATGTTGGTATGAACCGCATAGGCGAAGTCGATGGGGGTTGCACCGCGTGGCAGCGCGATCAGCTTGCCCTTCGGGGTGAAACAGAAAACCTGGTCCTGGAACAGTTCGAGCTTGGTGTGTTCGAGGAACTCTTCGGGATTATCACCCTCGGCCAGCGATTCGATCGTGTGGCGCAGCCAGGAATAGGCGTTGCTCTCCTTCGGCAAAAGCTCGTCACTCTTGGCCGGTCCCTTGCCTGCAACAGACTGGCCGTCCTTGTAGAGCGTATGAGCGGCGATGCCGTATTCGGCGATTTCCTGCATCAGCTGGGTGCGGATCTGCAGCTCGATACGCTGGCGGGACGGACCGACGATGGTGGTGTGGATCGAACGGTAATCGTTCTGCTTGGGGTTCGAAATGTAATCCTTGAACCGGCCGGGAACGACGCGCCAGCGTGTGTGGACGATACCGAGCGCCTTGTAGCAGCAGGCAACGTCGTCAACGATGATGCGGAAACCGTATACATCCGAGAGCTGTTCGAAAGAGAGCGACTTCGACTGCATCTTGCGGAAGACCGAATAGGGTTTCTTCTGCCGGCCCTTGACGAAAGTTCCATTCAGGCCGTTGGCGACCAGAAGCTCGCGCAGCTCGTCCTCGATCTTCTTGATCAAGCCTTCGTTGCGGGCGGACAAATCCGCCAGGCGCTGCGTGACGGTCTCGTAGGCTTCCGGGTTGATGTACTGGAAGGACAGGTCCTCCAGTTCGTCACGCATGTCCTGCATACCCATGCGGCCAGCGAGCGGCGCATAGATATCCATCGTCTCTTCGGAAATGCGCGCCTTCTGCTCGGCCTTCATGTGGTCGAGCGTGCGCATGTTATGCAGGCGGTCGGCGAGCTTCACCAGCAGGACGCGGACGTCATCGGAAATGGCGAGCAACAGCTTGCGAAGGTTCTCGGCCTGCTTGGCCTTTTTCGACACCAAGTCGAGGCGTTTCAGCTTGGTCAGGCCTTCGACGAGCCGACCGATATCCTCGCCGAACAGTTCGTCGATCTCGGCGCGGGTGGCTGTCGTATCCTCGATCGTGTCATGCAGAAGCGCGACCGCGATGGTCGACTCATCGAGATGCATGTCGGTGAGGATGGCCGCTACTTCGAGCGGATGGGAAATGTAGGGATCACCAGAGGCGCGCTTTTGCTGGCCATGCTTCTGCATGGCGTAAACATAGGCCTTGTTGAGAAGAGCTTCATTGGCGTCGGGCTTGTACTTCTGCACCCGCTCAACAAGCTCGTACTGCCTCATCATTCCCGGAAATGCCCTTCAAATACGGTGTGGCGACAAAAGAAAATGGCGCGCCAACCATCGGTTAGCGCAGCCATCATTATTGAGACAACCAGATTAGGGCGATAGGATGAACGATACCTTGCCGCAGCGCACTATCGTTCCGACCGGAGCGATTATTCCGACCGTTTTATCCGCGCCAAGCGAATATCGATTGAAATCCGCTCAGGCACATTATGCCGATCAGTAGTCGTCGCTCTTTTCCGGCGGGACCAGACCTTCGATACCGGCCAGCAGTTCTTCTTCCGACATCTGGTCGAAATTGACGGTTTCCGGAGCATCTTCATCTTCAACGTCGGAGGCAACCGATACACCGCCAGCGGCAATCAGAGCTGCCGGATCGGGCTCGGGCTCGTCAACTTCAACATGCTTCTGCAGCGAGTGGATCAGGTCTTCCTTCAGGTCGTCGGGAGACAGTGTCTCATCGGCAATCTCGCGAAGAGCGACTACGGGGTTCTTGTCATTATCGCGGTCGATGGTGATCGCAGCGCCCTGCGAAATCTGGCGAGCGCGATGGCTTGCGAGCAGAACCAGCTCGAAACGGTTGTCGACTTTGTCAATGCAATCTTCTACTGTGACGCGGGCCATTGCCTGTCCTTTGCGGTCCTGGATTTCCGGAATTGATACGCCCGATACAGCCATCGGACGGGAAATTCAAGTTTTTCCTAAACCCGGGGCCAATCGAGTGGTGAGTTACGGGGCGTTTACTGAGGAGAAAACGCTCCATTCGAAGGCGCAAAGCACTGACAGCATGATCTCTGTCAAAGCCTGGCGGCGAAGAAACGGGTGAGGTTCACCTGTTTATCCGGATACCAAATCCGGCAAGCGCTGCGCCCGAGAACTCATAGTCGAATGGTCCGCGCCTTGGACATTAAGACTAAAGTGCTTGGGATGGAGGAATATATTCAATCAGCACGTGCTTGGAATATTGCGAATCGTAACTTACATGACAGATATATGAATAGTTCGTAATGTAAGAATTATTCCGATATCGTCGGTACATATTTCGTTTTACCGATCTGCTCGGAAAACGGGCATAAAAAGGGATGGAGACATATGTTTGACCCGAGAGAGAAAATTGCTCTCTTTATCGATGGCGCGAATTTGTACGCCGCCTCAAAAAGCCTCGGCTTCGATATAGACTATCGAAAGCTTCTGAAGGCTTTCCAGAAACGCGGCTACCTTCTTCGCGCCTATTATTACACGGCGCTTATCGAAGACCAGGAATATTCCTCGATCCGCCCGCTGATCGACTGGCTGGACTATAACGGATACAAGGTCGTGACCAAGCCCGCGAAGGAATTCACGGACAGTCTTGGTCGTCGCAAGATCAAGGGCAACATGGATATCGAACTGGCCATCGATGCGATGGAACAGTCGGAAACCGTCGATCATCTGGTGATCTTCTCCGGCGACGGCGACTTCACCAACCTGGTGGAAGCGTTGCAGCGTCGTGGCCGTAAGGTCTCGGTCGTCTCGACGATGCAGACGCAACCTCCGATGATCGCCGACGACCTACGCCGTCAGGCCGATCACTTCATCGACCTGATGACGCTGAAGGCGGAGGTCGGCCGCGACCCGAGCGAACGCGCGGTACGCCCGACCGAGCCCACAGAGCCGGCCGACGCGTAACTGTCGAAGCAGACATAATCAGAAAAATAGGCGCCCGTTTTTCGGCGGCGCCTATTTTCGTTTCGGGCTAGAAGAGTGTCATGCTGTTTCAACGCCCTTCCGACGACATTCTTTATGATGCGCTGATCGCCCGCGATCCTTCCTATGAAGGTTTTGTCTGGGTGGCCGTGAAGACAACCGGCATTTTCTGCCGCCTCACCTGCCCTGCCCGCAAGCCGAAGCGCGAGAATTCAACTTTCTATGAGACGATCGCCGAATGCCTCGAAGCCGGCTTTCGCCCCTGCAATCGATGCCGGCCGATGTTGAAGCTTGGCGAGACCGATCCCGTGGTCACAAGGCTGATCGATGCACTCGATGCCGATCCGATGCGGCGCTGGAGCGAAGGCGACGTGAGCGCCTTAGGCGTCGATCCATCCACCGTTCGACGTGCGTTCAAGCGGCAATTCGGCATGAGTTTTCTGGAAATGGCGCGCCTGAGACGAATGGGCAAGGCCGCGGAAGTGCTGAATGACGGCGCCAATGTGATCGACGCCCAGCTCGATGCGGGTTACGAATCCGGTAGCGGCTTTCGTGCCGCGATCGCAAGACTGTTCGGGGAAGCTCCGGTGAGACTGCGTGGCAAGGGCCTTCTGCGTGCCGACTGGATCGATACGCCGATCGGCCCGATGATCGCGATCGCCGACACGCACGCCCTGCATATTCTGGAATTTGCCGAGCGCAAGGCGCTACCGGCAGAGATCCGCAGACTGCAGGAGGCGAGCGGCAGCGGTATCGTCATGGGACGGTATCCGCCAATCGACGAGATCGAGGCGGAACTGAAGGCCTATTTTTCCGGCCAAAACAAGGGGTTCAGGACGCGGCTTGCCGAGCATGGCTCGCCGTTCCAGCGGCAGGTGTGGCAGGCGCTACGCGATATCCCGGCCGGGGAGCTTCGCACCTATGGCGCACTTGCGAGCGACATGAACAGGCCCTCCTCCACCCGCGCCGTTGCGGGTGCCAACGGCGCCAACCAGATCGCCATCGTCATCCCCTGCCACCGGGTGCTTTCAGCCGATGGCGGCCTGACCGGTTATGGCGGCGGCCTGTGGCGCAAACGCTGGCTGATCGAACATGAGCGCCGAATGGCGGAACGCTGACTTTCTATCCGGCAGAGACCGCTGCGCGTTGATCGCCGTTCGGCTGCGGGCTACTGCCCGACTTTCTTGCCCGGAAGATGGCCTCGACGACGAGCGACAGCGGCAGGCCGATGAAGAGCGGGATAAAGAAATAGATCACCCGGAAGGCGACCAGCGAGCCGATCGATGCCTGATCGCCCATGACATGCCGGACGGTCGCCTCCAACACACCGAGGCCGCCTGGCGCATGGGTGATGAGGATCGCAACATTGGCGAGCACGAAGGCGGTTGCGGCCTTGAGATAACTGACATCGGCGCCCGCCGCCATGACCTCGCGCAGGCAGGCAGAGACAAGAGCGAAGTTGACCGTGCCGATGACCACTTGTGCGACGGCAATTTTCCAGGTGGGCATCTGGAAGGTCCAGCTGCGGATTTTCAGCGGCGCACGCAGGAAGGCGGCAAGCGCGATGTATAGTGCCGTTGCGGCAAGGCAGCCTGCGCCGATGGCAATCACGCCCCCCTGCCTCAGACGCAGCACTGCGGCGGCATCCTGCGGGTTGAGCACCATGACGATGCCGGCAAGCACGGCCATGCCGAGCCCTACCGTGACGCCCGAGAGCAGCACGATCTTCGCCACATCTTCAGTCGTCATGCCCCAGTGGGCGTAATAGCGATAGCGCAGCGCACCGCTGCTGAGGCCCGACATGCCCACGCTCTGGCCGATGGAGAGCGCGATGAAAGACGCGAGCGCGATTTTAGGATAGGGCAGATCGTTCTTCACATAACGCACGCCGCACCAGTCAAAGCCGGTGAGGCAGAGATAGGAGCCGAAGGCGAAGAGGAGTGCCAGAGCCAGATTGGCAGCGGGGATATCGCGGACCGACTGGGCGATCTCGGAGAACGAGTGCTCGCGAAAAACCTGATAAAGGAGCCAGACGGCAAGGCCGAAGCCCACAACCAGCATCAGGTAGGTGAAAAACTGCTTCTTCGTCATTATCCGCTTACCCGCATGAACGTGCGGGGAAACGGCGGGGGATGAGTTTGGTTCCGGTGGAGGTTTACCTCGGCGCCAGCTTCAACGCCTTATCTGCCTGCCAGCACCTTCTGCCCGCAGGCGGGGAAAAGGACCCAAGCCACGCCGTTACCGTGCGTCGCAGATCTCGAACAGGGCACGTTCCCTTCGCCCCGCTTGGGGGCAGAGGGTCAGCGATTACGCCGAATGCGCTTTTGATCAGTCTCAGCCGTTCTTCAACAGCCGCGACTTCTGCCGGTTCCAGTCGCGTTCCTTCTCGGTCTCGCGCTTGTCGTGCAGCTTCTTGCCCTTGGCGAGTGCGAGCTCCAGCTTGGCCCTGCCCTTTTCGTTGAAATAGATTTTCAACGGCACGAGCGTCATGCCTTCGCGGTTGATGCTGTTACGCAGACGACCGATCTCGCGCTTCGACAGGAGCAGCTTGCGGCGGCGGCGCGGCTCGTGGTTGAAGCGGTTGGCCTGCAGATATTCAGGCAGGTGGCTGTTGATCAGCCAGATCTCCTCGCCTTCGTCCGACGCATAGGATTCGGCGATATTGGCCTTGCCGTCGCGCAGAGACTTCACCTCGGTACCAGTCAGCACCAGGCCTGCCTCATAGGTGTCGATGATCTCGTAGTTGAACCGGGCCTTGCGGTTTTCCGCAACGACCTTGTTGACCACGCGCTGGCTGCCTTTGGGTGCCATCAGACGAATTCCATTCCGCTTAGAGCGTATCCGCTTTTCTTCGAAAGGCGAAAAGGCTCCAATACTCTGTTTGACGCAATTCCGGACACAAAACCGGTTCCCACTTTTGCTGGAATTGCTTTTCCAAATAAGAACCCCGCCCAAAAGCAATGAGCGGGGTTAAGCATTGATATAATGCGGTCAGGACCGAATGTGAAGCTTATGCGTCAGCGACTTCGAGCGCCAAGGCAATGCCTCAGTTCAACAGGCCTGCATGGCGCAGCGCCGCATCGATTGCGGCTTCGGTTGTCGGCTCAAGCTCGGAGAACAAGGGCGAGCGCACGGTACGCTCCATGCCGCGCAGTTGGCTCAGACCGTATTTGGCGCCACAGAGACCCGGCTCCATGAAGATTGCCTTGTGCAGCGGCATAAGACGATCCTGGTATTCGAGCGCCTTCTTGTAATCTCCGGCCAGCGTCGCCGTCTGGAATTCGGCACAGAGGCGCGGCGCGACATTGGCCGTGACCGAAATGCAGCCGACACCGCCATGCGCATTGAAACCAAGCGCCGTAGCGTCCTCGCCGGAAAGCTGGATGAAATCGGTACCGCAGGAGATGCGCTGTTCCGAGACGCGCTCGATCTTGCCCGTCGCGTCCTTAACGCCGACGATATTCTTATGCGCCTTCGCAAGCTTGCCCATGGTTTCCGGGCTCATGTCGATGACCGAGCGGCCGGGAATATTGTAGATGAAAATGGGCAGGGAAACCGCATCAGCGATTGCCGAGAAATGGGCGTAAAGCCCCTTCTGGGTCGGCTTGTTGTAATAGGGCGTGACGACAAGCAGAGCATCGGCGCCGGCCTGTTCTGCGTGCTGTGCGAGCTCGATCGCTTCTGTCGTATTGTTGGAACCAGCACCAGCGATGACCGGCACGCGCTTGGCAGCGACCTCCACACAGAGTTCGACCACGCGCTTGTGCTCATCATGGGAAAGCGTCGGCGATTCACCCGTCGTGCCGACCGGGACAAGGCCCGAGCTGCCCTCTGCAATCACCCATTCGACATGATCTGCAAACGCTTTTTCATCGACAGCCCCGCCAGTGGTGAACGGCGTTACGAGCGCGGGGATCGATCCCTTGAACATGCAAAACTCCCAATGGCCGCAGTCCATGCTTCGGCCGTAATCAATGACTAAGGTGGCGCACCATAAAGCGGAGGCAGATCGCCGACAAGCGCAAAGCTCACGGGAAACTGATCGCCGGCCACCGCTCATTGATGCGTATTTTAGAGGTCGTGGTAAGGTTTCGTTAATGCCGCCGGAGCCTAATGGGAGAACCCGATAGGGGTATATGTCTTTTTCGCGAGTCGCCGGATGAAGAAGCCCGCTCTGATCCTCACCTTAGGATTGGGTGCAGCCAGCATATCGAGCCTTGTGCTCGCCCAGAGCGGTGGCGCTGGTAGCGGCATCGTGCCGCTTCCCTTTGCCCGACCGAACGCACCGATGAGCGCGCCTGTGCCAACGCAACCGGGCCCCCAGGCTATCCCCACGCCAACGGCCATGCCCATTCCCGAGATTACCGGCTCCATTCCGAGGCTCGACCGACCGCTTGCATCTTCTGCACTCAAAACCGGGCTCGACGCGCTTTCCGGCAATGATGCAGCGCAGGCGATTGCTGCGCGCGACAGCCTGCCGGCAGGCTCGCTCGACCGTAAAATCCTCACCTGGGCGATTGCCAGTTCGGGAATGAAGGATGTGCCCTATCGCGAGATTGCCAGCGCTTCACGCGAGCTGACCGGCTGGCCGGGGCTCGGCGGATTGCGCGAGCGGGAAGAGCGCGCGCTTTATCGCGAAAACCCACCTGCTGCAGCCGTGCTTTCCGCCATGGGCAATTCACGCCCGCAGACGCCGGAAGGTGCAATGATCCTCGCCCGCGCGCAGACGGCAGCTGGGAAAACCGCTGAGGCCGCCCGGACCCTGCGTGGTCTATGGTCTTCCGAGACACTCGATGTGGCGACCGAAGACAAGCTGCTTGGCGAATTCGGCGGGTTGTTCACCGCAGCCGATCACAAGGCCCGCATGGACTATCTCATGTATCGCGGCCGCGTGGCGCAAGCAAAGCGGTTTTCCAGTCTCGGCAATGCGCAGTCGCTTTATAACGCGTGGGCGGCCGTTGCGAATAATGCCAGGAATGCCGATGCGCTGATCAATGCCGTTGCAGGCTCGTGGGCGAGCGATCCCGCTTATCTCTTCGTCAAAATAGAATATGCAAGGCGGCAGAACGATTATGCCGGAGCGGCAAAGCTGCTTGAGCGCATACCGCGCGATCCGGCAAAACTCGTCTATCCAACGGAATGGTGGAACGAGCAACGGATCGTCTCGCGCGGGCTTGCGGATCTAGGTCAGTTCAGCGCCGCCTACAGGCTGGTCGCAAATCATGTGGCTCAGTCTACCGTCGATCGCGCCGATGCGGAATTCCATGCTGGATGGTATGCGCTGAGGGCGCTTCAGGATCCGGCGACGGCCGAGACGCATTTCCGCAAGATTTACGAAGCTTCCAACCGGCCGCTTTCCGCGTCGCGGGCGCTCTACTGGCTCGGCCGATCGGCTGAGGCCGGCGGACCGGGAGAGGCGCGTAACTTTTATGAACAGGCGGCGCGTTATTCCGGCACGTTCTACGGGCAGTTGGCCGCAGCAAAACTCGGCAAATCGACGCTCGATGTAAGCTACCCCTCCCCCACGGCGCAGGACCGTGAGCGCTTCGCTTCGCGTGAGGTGGTCCGTGCCATCGCTCGGCTTGACGCCGTCGGCCATGACCGGCGATCAGCAGCACTTTATGCGGCACTCGGCGAGCAGATCGACAGCCCGGGCGAACTTTCGCTTTTGACCGCACGCGCGGAAGCACAAGGCGACCATGCACTATCGCTGCGAATCGGCAAGTCGGCATTTTCCCGCGGTGTCGATGTGGCGGCACTCGCCTATCCTATCGGCGTCATTCCGGCCGGCGCCAATATTGCCGGTTCCGGCAAGGCGCTTGCCTATTCGATCGCAAGGCAGGAAAGCGCATTCAACCCGTCAGCCGTTTCCGCAGCGAATGCCCGCGGCCTTCTACAGCTTTTACCCGGGACGGCACAGGGCGTTGCCAAGCGGCACGGGATGAGCTTCAAGGCGGACCGGCTGACCAGTGACGCTGGTTACAACGCCACACTTGGCGCGCATTATCTCGGCGAGCAGATCGACGCTTTCGGCGGCTCCTATGTACTGACCTTCATAGCTTACAACGCCGGACCGAAGCGTGTGCCGGAATGGATTGCTCGTTATGGTGATCCGCGTGGCAAGTCGCTCGAAGAGGTGATCGACTGGGTTGAACGCATCCCCTTCCCCGAAACGCGCAACTACGTTCAGCGCGTCTTAGAGAATTATCAGGTCTACAAGACCCGGCTGGGGCAGAAGGCCGATATTGTTGACGATCTGCGGTTCGGCAGGCGGTGAGACCGAGAGCCATAGACAGCCGCGCCTTACCCCGGTTCTCGAACAGTTCGATAGCAAGATACCCTGATAAGCACGAAAAGCCCGGCCTAGCCGGGCTTTTCAACTTCTGTGATTAGAAATCCCGCTGCAGACGCAGGAAGCCGTCGAAACGGTCGCCATCGCCATAACCGGCAGTGTCAATGTCAACATTGTTGTAGTTGAAGGTCGCCTTGGCGAGGAGGTTCGGCGTGACCTGATAATCCGCCGTCACGCCGACGCGCCAGGCACTGCCGCCCGTATAGTCGTCGCTCGTGGGAATGATGTTATCCCAATACTGGACGCCGGGCGTGAGCTTGAACTTTTCGGAAACAGCGAAGGCATACTCGGCGCCAATCGTCCATTCCGAATAATCCCAGTAGCGGGTCGGGCCGGAAGAATAGACACCGAAAACACCCAGTTTGCCCGGTCCGATCTCGGCCGACAGAGTGGATGCGACGACGCCGTCTTCGTGGTCGAACTCATAGGCGCCGAACAGATCGATGGAAAACGCGTCAAACTTGCCGCCTATGAGACCGCTGAGACCGATCTCGTCAGCGCTGCCATCGGCGTCGGTCTTCCAGCCCGCCTGCGAATTGAAGAAATCAGCCTGACCGTATGCAGTGAATGCTCCAGATTCGAACGTGTAGCGAATGGAATTGTTCAGCGTATCTCCGCCAATATAGTCCCCGAAAATATCGGTTGCGCTGCCCGAAAGCGGGCCTTCGTCCGACAGCACGGTCTCACCCGGCAGGCCGGTATCAAAGTAATTGTAGAAGTAGCCGATGCGGAAACCGCCCAGCTCGATATAGGTCTCGTTCAGCGCGAAGTCCGAGCTGTCGGAGTTATTGTTGGCGCGCAACGTGACGCGTGAACCAAGGGGGCCGAACTCGGTGTCGGACTTGGCTTCGAACCGGAGCTGCGCACGCGTATTTGTGCGATAGCCAGCATCATCGTCGAGTTCGACCGCGCCAGCACTTGTGTCGATGTCGTAATTGCTGCGGCCATCCAGCTGCAGACGAATATAACCGCCGATCTTGAGACAGGTCTCCGTGCCAGGGATATAGAAATAGCCGGTGCCGAAAGCGTCGCAGACGCGGACATATTCCAGCGGTTCCGGCTCGGCAGCGACAATGGCATCAGCGGCGTGGGAAACAGATGTAGCAACCAGGCTTGCTGCCGATGCGATGAGAAAACTGGTCAGCTTCATTGGGATTTCCTCGGTGAGCTGCATTCGCACATTGAAAAAACGCTACTCGCGATCAGGATAAGTGCAAGCGGCATCGTACATTCAGATCCACTACATCACGCAGTTGGAAACTGACAGTTACCAATTTATCACGGACGAATTTCGACGTCGCCAGAACAAGAAAAGCCCGGCACAAGGCCGGGCTTTCCAAATTAGATCGTCAACTGAATTAGAACGAACGCTGCAGACGCAGGAAGCCGTCCCAACGGTCGGCAGACTCAACATCGTTATCGACGTCGGTGTAGTTGATGGTTGCCTTGGCAGTCAATCCGGTGGTGATCTTGTAGTCGGCCGTCAGGCCTGCACGCCATGCATCGCCACCATCGAAGTCGCCATCGACGTCGAGAACGACGTTATCCCAGTACTGGATACCGGGGGTGATGGAGAACTTGTCGTTCACAGCGAAAGCATATTCCGCACCGATAGTCCATTCGGAAGCGTCGAAGTAACGGTTATCACCGAAGGAGTATGCTGCGAAGATGCCGAGCGAACCCGGGCCGATGGCAGCCGTCAGAGTGGAAGCGAGCGCTGCATTTTCGCGATCGAAGTCATAACCGGCGAAGAAGTCGAGGGTTACGCCACCGAACTTGCCGGTGATGACGCCGTTGATGCCAATTTCATCCTGGCCGCGACCAGTGCCCGCAACGTCGTCCTTCCAGCCGTCCTGCGAATCAAAGGCGTCAACCTGACCGTAAACGGAGAATGCACCGCCATCGTAGGTGTAACGGATGGAGTTGTTCAGAGTATCGCCACCGAAGCCGCCGTTACCATAGGGACCAGCGTCAGACAGGACGGTTTCGCCCGGAAGTCCGGTATCGAAGTAGTTGTAGAAGTAACCAATACGCAGGCCGCCGAGTTCGATGAACGTTTCATCGAGGAAGAAGTCGTTGTTGGCCGCAGACGTTTCATAGGTCGTAAAACCGCCACCGGCAGCATCCGGGATCGTGACTGAATAGGTGTTCGAAGAATTGGTGTTGGCTTCGAGATTAATGGTAGCAGCCAAGGTGCCGTATTCTGTGTCCGACTTAGCGTCGATGGTCAGGTGACCACGGGTATTGGTACGGTAACCGCCCTCACCACCAAAATCGTCGTCGCTGCGGCCGTCGATCTGAACGCGGACATAACCGCCGATCTTGAGGCAGGTCTCGGTACCCGGAATGTAGAAATAGCCTGTTCCGAACGCGTCGCAGACGCGAACATATTCCAGCGGCTCAGGTTCGGCAGCGACGATTGCGTCTGCAGCCTGGGCGACGGTGACGCTTGCAAGCGCCGCGGTCGATGCGATGAGAAGGCTCGTGATTTTCATTTGGGGTTCCCCGGTCAACTCTAGGCTTTACAACCGTCAAGTTACAGGCGGGCGGCGGGTGCTTACAAGCATTTCCGCATCTGCGGCCGGCGAACATCAGGCAGTTGCAACGCGGTCGTTACTTATTTGTCACAAATTTAACGGGTAAACCGGGCTTAAAGCCGCCTGTCCGTGCATTTGCATCCACTAATTCTTGCGGGAATTCTGCGTCTGCACCGAATCAACAGAAACAAAAAGCCCGGCACAGGGCCGGGCTTTCCGTTCATATCTGAAAGATCAGATTAGAAAGAGCGCTGCAGACGGAGGAAGCCGTCCCAACGATCAGCAGAGTCCGTACCGGAGTCTACGTCGGTGTAGTTGATGGTTGCCTTAGCAGCGAGGTTGGTGGTGATTTTGTAATCAGCCGTTACACCAACGCGCCATGCGTCACCAGCATCGAAGTCGCCGTCAACAACAGTGATGTTGTCCCAGTACTGAACGCCAGGAGCAACCGAGAACTTGTCGGTGACCTTGATGGCGTATTCAGCGCCGATCGTCCATTCAGCGAAGTCGAAGTAACGGTTAACACCGGTTGCGTAGGCGGCGAAGACGCCGAGCGAACCCGGGCCGATAGCAGCCGTCAGCGTGGAAGCGAAGGCAGCTTCTTCACGATCGAAGTCATAACCGGCGAAGAAGTCGACGGTTACGCCACCGAACTTGCCGGTAACAACGCCGTTGATGCCGATTTCGTCGTCAGAACCGTTGTCGGTCTTCCAACCAGCCTGCGAGTTGAACGCGTCAACCTGACCGTAAACCGAGAACGAACCAGCGTCGTAGGTGTAACGGATGGAGTTGTTGAGCGTGTCGCCGCCGAAGCCGCCGCCACCGAAGCCAGGGCCGCCGTCAGAAAGAACGGTTTCGCCCGGAAGGCCGTTATCGAAGTAGTTGTAGAAGTAACCAACGCGAAGACCGCCGAGCTGCAGGTAGGTTTCTTCCAGGTAGAAGTCGTTGTTAGCCTGCGAAACGCTGTAGGTAACGTCTTCAATCACGCCCGGAGCCGTTTCGGTAGGAACGGTAACCGAATAGCTGTTCGAAACGTTGGTGTTTGCGCGAAGGGTAACCTTCGAGGACAGCGTGCCGAACTCGGTGTCGTTCTTTGCTTCAACAGCGATCTGGCCGCGGGTGTTGGTGCGGTAACCGCCCTGTGCACCGGTCAGATCGAAGTCCGAACGGCCGTCAACCTGAACGCGGACGTAACCACCGATCTTGAGGCAGGTTTCGGTGCCCGGGATGTAGAAGTAGCCGGTGCCGAAAGCGTCGCAAACGCGAACGTATTCCAGCGGCTCGGGCTCAGCAGCCACGATTGCGTCGGCAGCCTGTGCGCCAGAAACTGCTGCGAGGGCAGCAGCGGAGCCGAGAAGAAGGCTCTTGATGTTCATTTTTGACCTCCAGTCAAAGTTACGTATGGGTCTAGGTCTTGATTTACCGAAGGACAAAAATTCCTTGGGCCCATCCCCGTGTTTGAAAGCTGACGAACCACCGCCGCGCTTCGGAGTTGAAAATACAAATCGCCGTGAGCTGCGCAATGCCGAACTGGGGATGAGCGAGAGTTTCAAGGCAGCTTCCCAAAACCATGTTGCCGAAAGGACACAAAACCGCAGTCCGCGGTCATTAAAAATTTAGTTTTCGTTAAGAAAACGGTTTTGAGACAGCAACTTAAGGAAAGGTCACATTCGAATACGTAGCTTTGCGAGAATGTTGCCGACAGGCAACAGGCATAACTCGCAGGCGCTTCGTGCGCTCACGCTAATGATCCAGCGATTTCATGAAGGATAGTGGCGGAGAGGATGGGATTCGAACCCACGATACGCTTTTGACGTATACTCCCTTAGCAGGGGAGCGCCTTCGACCACTCGGCCACCTCTCCGGTGCGGCCTGATTATTGCGGATAAATCCCGAATGCAAGGTCTTTTAGCAAAAAGTGGCGTCGCAGGCTGGGGATGAACCCCAGCCGCAGCATTATTTCGGCGCGGAGCGGACGAATCCACGAGATTGGCGGCTCAATAACCCGAGCCTGCCGGGCCTGCGCCCGGGCCGCGCCCGTAACGGCCGGCAAGTTTTTTCAGCGTTGCGGCAAGCTCGGTGACGTCTGCGCCAACGGCAACAAAGCTTGCACCGAGTTCGAGGTAACGACGATTGAGGGTTTCGTTGAAGGTCAGGATGCCTGCGGGCTTGCCGGCGGCGATGATTCGGCCGATCGCCGATTCGATGACGTCCTGCACTTCCGGCGCCTCGATTCGGCCGAGGCAACCCAAGTCGGCTGAGAGATCCGCCGGGCCGATGAAGACGCCGTCAACGCCGTCTATCGCGGCAATCGCCTCGATATTGTCGATGGCGACACGCGTTTCGGCCTGAACCAGCAAGCAGATCTCGTCATCGGCTGTCTGCGCATAATCGGAAATAGCATTAAAACCCGAAGCGCGTGCGACGGCGGCACCGAGCCCGCGCGTGCCGCGCGGCGGATAACGCACGGCCTGGACCAGCGCTTTGGCCTGTTCGGGCGAATCGACCATGGGAATGAGGAGCGTTCGCGCACCGGCATCCAGCAACTGCTTGATGAACCATGTCTCGCCTGAAGGCGGGCGCACGACGGGTTCGACGGCAAAGGGAGCCAGCGCCCGTAACTGGGCGATAATGCTGCGCAGATCATTCGGCCCGTGTTCCGAATCGATCACCAGCCAGTCGAAGCCCGCGCTTGCAGCAATCTCCGCCGGAAGCGCCTCGCCGGTGTTCAGCCACAGGCCAATCTGCTGGCGGCCGGCACTGATCGCAGCCTTGAAGTCATTCTTCGGTACCGGCATTTCTCCTCCTATGCCTTTTCGTCATAAATCCCGGCCGCGAAATGCAGACCATATATAATCAAGATAACAGCAATTTGAGATCCGTGGCCGGATCGGCCAGGCGGGACCTGTCCGGGTTGATGCCGGTTTCCAGCATCTTCTTGCCGGTTACATAGGCCTTCGCATCATTGATCGCATCGACAGCAATCAGCATGCCGTTCCGGAAATACCAGACCGAGACGGCTCCCTCGCGGCTGCCTGCGCGCACCAGCGTCTCGTCATAGCCGAGATTAAAGCCGGCGATCTGCAGCTTCACATCGTACTGGTCGGACCAGAACCATGGTTTTGGCAAATAGGGCCTAGCGTCGCCGGCAAGTGTCGCGGCAACAGATTCGGCCTGGTCGACGGCGTTCTGTACCGATTCTAGGCGAATGCGCCCCTCTTCCCAAGGCAACAGGGCGCAATCGCCCATGGCGAAGATCGACGGGTCGGAGGTGCGGGCAAATTCGTCGACGATGATGCCGTTGCCGACATCGAGGCCGCAATCCTGCGCCAGACGGTCGTTCGGGGTGACACCGATGCCGACGATGACAAAATCCACATTAATGACCGTGCCATCGGAAAGTTCGGCGGCACGTACTTGGTCATCCTCGCCGATCAGGCGGGTAAGGCCGGTCTTTTCGCGAATCACGACACCGCGCTCTTTATGTATCGCGCGCATGATGTCTGCGGTCTCCTTCGAGGCAACACGGGCGAGTATACGGTCGGCCATTTCGATCAGCGTTACGTCGAGACCGAGATGGCGTGCAACGGCCGCCGCTTCCAGCCCGATATAACCGCCACCGATGATCAGCAGGCGACGACCGGCCTTCATTTCATCGGCCAGCTGATCCGCGTCACGCTTGTCGCGGACAGTATATACACCCTTAAATTCGCCGCCGATGCTGGCGGGCAAGGTACGCGGGGTGGAGCCCGTCGTCAGCGCCAGGGTTTCATATTCGAGAACCGAACCATCCTGCATGCGGACGGTCTTTTTCTCGCGGTCGATTTCCTCGACATAGGTGGAGAGCCGGACTTGCACGTCGTTTTCGGCAAACCAGTTATCCGGGCGAAAGGTCAGGCGATCGAAACTCATCTCGCCGAGAAGGTATTTCTTGGAAAGCGGCGGCCGCTGGTAGGGATAAACCTCTTCAGCGCCGATCATCGTGATGGGCCGTGTATCCTTCAATGCCCGAAGTTTCGCCGCAAGCGCAAAGCCCGCCTGCCCTGCCCCGACGATTACCAGCCTGCCTGTCACTTGCTCGCTCCATTCCTGTTCGACCGCCAAGAGATAGCACCTCGAACGGCCGCAAAGGCGTATCGTCGCGACGCGTGGGCGTCAACAACGCGACATTGTGTCCAGTGAGCGGAATGAGGCGGATAAGGACACCATAGATCGAGAAAAATTTACCAATCAACTTTAGAATGCATCAGAGTTGCAGGAATAAAATCATATTCGCGGGACAAGTCAGGAGGATACCATGGCCCCATTGATGGACGGGACCAACACGCAAGAACCGGCGGGCCTGCGCCGTGTCTTTGAAAAATTCACGATTGATCGGCCGGGTAAGATCGTGCTCGTCGAACACCATTTAAGCACTAAGACGAGTATTCGCTGCCTGATCCGTACGATCTCTCTGCAGGGAGCCGAGCTTGAGGTCACCCCGCACATTCCGGTGCCGTCTCATTTCTTCCTCGCCATCCTGGGCATACGCGACGAGATCGGCTGCACGGTCATGGCGCGCGAAGAGGAGAAGGTGACGGTCGGCTTCAACATGCTGATCAACCCCGAATTCCTCCACCATGTCATTCGGCTGAGCTTCGAGACGAGCCACTGAGTCGGAATACGGAGTTGGTGCCGCAGGCGGTTCCGGCAAAAATCAGCGCCGCGCTCGGCGCCATCCAGCCGCTTGGGCATCCGCCTCGGAGCAGAACCAGCGCTCACCATATTGAGCGCTGATCCTGGTTTCATCGTAATATTCCTGGCCGGGCACATGATAAATGCGCTCACCGGAGTTGATCGAGATATTGCCCTTGATCCGGCATGAGGTGCCGATATTCGCCTCGACGTAACGGGGAATGCCCGGAAGCAGCGTATGCCCGCCCGTGGCGAGGAAACTCGCGGTCGCGGCTCCAAGAACAATCAGCACGAATTTGCTCATACCACGAAGATGGGCGGAAAAGATTGATTGCTCGCTTCAGCAATTCCTAAAATTGCATATTCCGGATCACAAAACCTCAGGATGCATCGAGGTGTCCGGCATTCCGCGAATCGTCGTCCGGAAGGCTGCCGGTCAAACTCCTACCCTTGCACAGCAGCGAAAGCTTTCTATTGTGTCTCGGCTTTCAACCGGACTTATCCCACATGCCTGCATTTTCTCGTTTTACTCCACTGATCAATTCACTGCCCTCGACCGTGCCCTTTGTCGGCCCGGAAGCGCTGGAGCGAAAGAGCGGTGCGGTCGTCAAGGCGCGCATCGGCGCCAATGAAAACGGCTTCGGCCCGGCGCCATCCGTAATTGCAGCCATGACGGAAGCCGCGACGGGCATCTGGAAATATGCCGATCCGGAAAATTTCGACCTCAAGGCGGCGCTTGCTGCCCATCTCAACTGCAAGCCGGAAAATCTGGCGATCGGCGAAGGGGTCGACAGCCTTCTCGGCCAGATCGTGCGGCTCGTCATCGACCCGGCAGCGGCAACGCCTATGCCGGTGGTGAATTCCTTCGGCGGTTATCCGACCTTCAATTTCCACGTCGCCGGTTTTGGTGGCCGACTGGTCACCACGCCTTACGTGAACGACCGGGAAGACCTGAACGGGCTGCTCGACGCCGTGCGCCGGGAAAATGCGCCGCTGGTCTATTTCGCCAATCCGGACAATCCGATGGGCAGCTGGTGGGAGGCCGATGAGGTCGTGGCCTTTGCAAAGGCACTGCCGGAAACCACGCTTCTCGTGCTCGACGAGGCCTATTGCGAAACGGCACCGGCAAGCTCGACGCCGTCGATCGAGGCGTTGATCGACATGCCGAACGTCATCCGCACGCGCACGTTCTCGAAGGCTTATGGAATGGCTGGCGCACGCGTCGGTTACGCGATCACGACAGAAGGCACTGCGAAAGCGTTCGACAAGATCCGCAACCATTTCGGCATGAACAGGATAGCCGTTGCAGGCGCAATCGCGGCCCTGAAAGACACGGGCTATCTCAAGCAAGTCGTCGGCAACATCAAGGCATCGCGCGAGCGCATTGGAGCGATCGCGGCCGCCAACGGTCTCAAGGCGCTGCCTTCGGCCACCAATTTCGTCGCGATCGATTGCGGACGCGATGCGGCTTACGCCCGCGCGATTGTCGATGGACTTTTGGGCCACGGCGTCTTCATTCGCATGCCGGGTGTCGAGCCTCTCAACCGCTGCATCCGCATCAGCGCCGGAAAAGAGCCCGACATGGCGCTTCTGGAGGCCGCGTTGCCTCAGGTTTTGAAATCGCTCTGAGCTGAATAGGAACCAGGCAAAACCGCGCCGGCCTTGTCTCTGCCGGTCGCGGTTTGATTACGAAAAGCCGGATAAGTGCAGGCTCTTCTGCGAAGTGGTTCTGCTCAGTGCACCGTCATCCATTCGCGGGCGGCGCGCAATGCTTCCGCAAGCTGCATCTTCGTCAACTGCGGGGTCAGATCGGCACGCAGTTCGGCGGCGCGGTCGGAGCCCTTGATGGCGGCAATGTTCAGCCATTTGTGGGCGGACACGAGGTCGATTTCGACCCCGCGGCCCGTTGCATACATCAGGCCCATATCGCAGAAGACTTCTGCGCGGGCATCGCCACCCATGGTGGCCATTTCAGTCATCGAAATTTCAAAGCGTGCCATCGGTTTTGATCCCTGTTTAAGACCTTGTTTCTTCTTCTGCCCTGTTCATCATTCCCTTCCGGACCACCGTCTTATGCGGCTTTGTTAATCCATCAGGGTGGCGGTTTTTCCCGCTCGTTTGATGAGACCAATATGATCCCAAGGTTCGAAAATCCGACTAAAAAGAATGCTTAACTTGCGGAAAACAAAGTTCAAATGCTTCGTAAATTTGAGTTTTCGTTAAGCACTACAATGCCTGCACGTTAAGGGTTTTCGGCTTTCGTTTACGAAACGTTAGGATTTCGATCGAAACTCTTTGTTAACCATGTTTTCCGCTTCCGTTTCAGGAAAGAGAAAGTCGCCCGCCACCCAGTCAGCTGAAAACATCTGAAAAACGGGCCTACTACCAGCACTCCGCAACTTTACCTTTACGTACTGGTAAGCTAATTTAGACACGGGGCGTCGATTGCTGGAGGGCTGTCGAACGCCGCAATAACGAGGATCTGAGGAGGGATCTCATGCTGAAGACTTTTGCCGCGGCGGCGGCATTGCTGGTGAGTGCTGCGGCGGGCCACGCCGCGGAGCCGATCGAGGGCAACTGGAAGACCCAGAGTGGCGCGACCGCCGAGATCGGCAAATGCGGATCGGCTTATTGCGTAACGCTGAGAACCGGCAAACATGCCGGCAAGCAGATCGGAAAAATGTCCGGCACCGGCGACGAATATTCCGGCGAGATCACCGACCCAGAAAACGACAAGACCTATAGCGGCTCCGGCTCCGTTGCCGGCAATACGCTGAAGATGAAGGGCTGCGTGCTGAAGGTTCTGTGCAAGTCGCAGACATGGACGCGGCTCTAACCTTAATCCCCCGATACGAAGCCGGCTGTCACAGCCGGCTTTTTTCTACCCGGAATCTGGAGCCCGGCCCGTTAATCACCCTGAACGCCAGATGAAAAGGGCTCTCAGCCTTCATACAGCCGGTCGCCATTATTCTGCCCTCATTCAGCCAGGAACCGATCGGAACCTGACATTACGGGAGCAGGATCATGATGACCATTGCACGCCGCCTGACCATCGTCACCTTGATGATGACGATCTTCGCATTGTCCTTTGCCGCACTTGCCGTGCAACCGTCCAAGCGACCGTTGGGCTTCAACATCAACACGGGCAGCCTGTGTGTCTACTCCAACAGCGGCGAATGCGTTGCCACGCTTTGAAGAGGCACAATCAAGCTAAAAAGTGGGACGATGATCGCCGTTTGATTGTCATGGAGTTCTCCTTATAATGGCTCATGAACACACGAATCTCTCCCTTTTCTCCGCTTTCCTACATCAGCCCGAGCGCGGTGGAACCGCAGGCTTTCGACAATGCCGAGGCGGCTGTCGATGCCCTGACCGCGCTTTATGAGCGTAATACGAAATTCCTGATCGACAGTTTTGGCGCGCTGGCCAAGAGCGGCACGATGACCGGCCGTTATCGCGCCTTCTATCCGCAGGTCTCGATCGAAACGACCTCGTTCGGCCATGCCGATTCGCGGCTTTCCTACGGCCATGTCGCGGCCCCCGGCATCTACACGACGACCGTGACGCGGCCAAAACTGTTCCGCCATTACCTGATCGAACAGCTGGATCTGTTGATGCGCAATCACGGCATTCCCGTCACCGTGTCGGAATCGACTACGCCCATCCCGCTGCATTTCGCATTCGGCGAAGGCGCTCATGTGGAAGCTTCGGCCGGTCACGCGATGGCCGATATACCGATGCGCGACCTGTTCGACACGCCGGATCTCACCAATACCGATGATCTGATCGCCAATGGCGAATATGAAGCTCCGGCGGGAGAACCGGCGCCGCTTGCACCGTTTACCGCACAGCGCATCGATTATTCTCTGGCTCGCCTCAGCCACTATACGGCCACGGGTGCCGAGCATTTCCAGAACTTCGTGCTGTTCACCAACTACCAGTTCTATATCGACGAATTTGCCGCCTGGGCCCGCAAGCTGATGGCCGAGGGTGGCGGTGGCTACACGGCCTTCGTCGAACCGGGCAATGTCATCACGCTTGCCGGCAAGGATACGCCGGAGACGACGCCGATTACCCGCATGCCGCAGATGCCGGCCTACCACCTGAAGAAGGACGACCATTCCGGCATCACGCTGGTCAATATCGGCGTCGGCCCTTCGAACGCCAAGACCGCCACCGATCATATCGCCGTGCTGCGGCCGCATGCCTGGTTGATGGTTGGCCATTGCGCCGGGCTTCGCAACAGCCAGCGTCTCGGTGACTATGTGCTTGCCCATGCCTATGTGCGCGAGGACCATGTGCTGGACGACGACCTGCCGGTGTGGGTGCCGATCCCGGCGCTGGCGGAAGTTCAGCAGGCGCTGGAAAGCGCCGTCGAGGAAGTGACCGGTTATGAAGGTTTCGAGCTGAAGCGGATCATGCGCACAGGCACGGTCGCGACGATCGACAACCGCAACTGGGAACTGCGCGACCAGCGCGGGCCGGTGAAGCGGCTGTCCCAGTCGCGCGCTATCGCACTCGATATGGAATCGGCGACAATCGCGGCCAACGGCTTCCGTTTCCGCGTGCCATACGGAACGCTGCTTTGCGTTTCCGACCGTCCGCTGCATGGCGAACTGAAACTGCCGGGCATGGCGACCGCCTTCTATCGCACACAGGTCAGCCAGCATCTGCAGATCGGCATCCGCGCCGTGCAGAAGCTCGCCGCCATGCCGACCGAAACGCTGCATTCCCGTAAGCTCAGAAGCTTCTACGAGACGGCGTTCCAGTAATAATTCCAGCCACCATGCCCATGGTGTATGATTTCAAAATTCATACACCATGGGGTCAGCATGCGCGCCAATATCGAATTGGATGACGACCTTATCGCCGAGGCCATGGAACTTGGGGGCTTGCCTACCAAGAAGGCCGCAGTTGATCAGGCGCGGAGAGATTTCGTGCGGATCAAGAGGCAATTGCGCGCGATCGACAATCTCGAGGGTATCGGCTGGGAATGCGACCTTGACGCCTCAAGAGAGAATTCCGTTAGATATTCGAGCTGGGGCTTTCAGGAGGGCGAATGATCGTCGCGGATAGCTCCGTCTGGATATCGCTCTTTCGAAAAGATGATGCCGAGGTTGCCTCCACGCTCAGATCACTCATACCGCGCGGAGTTGTCCTGCTCGGCGACGTCATCCTGAAGGAAGTGCTTCAGGGGGCACGGGATAGTCATCAGGCCCGCTGGATAGAACAGCACCTCAGGGATTTCCCCATCCCGCAGATGTTATCCGGCGAACTGGCAATCAAGGCAGCGTCAAACTACAGGACCCCGCGCGCCCGCGGCTTCACGACAAGCAAGGCGCCCGATCTCATCATCGGAACCTATTGCATAGAAAACGGATATACTCAGCTACAGCGAGACAAGGACTACTTGCCGATGGCCGAACACCTCGGGCTAAAATTAGCCTGATCCCTTTACCCCTTCCCTCTCGCAGCAAACAGCGACAGCGCCGTGCCGATCAGCGAAGAGACGATGACGAGCAGGTGGGTGTTGACAGCAGCCTGAGCGAGGTCTTCGAAAGCAGGCCCCGAGGCTGCTGCGCCGAAGGCGACGGCACCGGCGCTGATGCCGGCGGGATAGGTTCCGACACCGGCGGGCGCATGGACCGGCAGGACGGAGGACAGTTCCCCGCCGAGCGCGCCGCCGAAACCGGGTGCCATCGAAACGCCGCCGAGCAGGCCAAGCACCCAGGCAAGGACTGCGATCTTGGTGAACCAGTTGATCAGCGTTGCGCCCCAGGCCCTCGCAAAGGCTGCGGCATCGACGGGAAGGCCTGCTTCGACTTCGGCAAGCAATCTTTCCGCCTTTGCCGGCAGTACCCTTGCAGCAAACCGAATGCCGATGCCGCGCAGGACAAAACCTGCGACCGGCAGGACAAGGAAGCCGAACCAGAGCGCCCAGGCCCATGACGAATGATGCTGCAGGACCAGTCCGATGCCGGCTGCAGCAAGCAGAGCATGAAGATCGAAAAGCCGCATAACGAAAAGAGCGGCGGTGCTTCTTGCCAGCGACAGATCGAATTCGCGTTTCATCAGCAGCGGAAAGCTTGCCTCGCCCGAACGGAAGGGCAGCATGATGTTCAAAAGATTGTGCACCTGGGTGAGGCGCAGCAGCGTTCCGAAGCGGCCGCCGGTCTCTGTCGGAAAATAATCATAGATACGCCAGGTGCGCAGGACATAGGTGCCAAGCAGTGCGGCAAGCGCGAGAAAAGCCGAACCGAGGCCGGCACTTTTCCATAGAGCCAGCACGGTCGCCCAGCCCCAAACCCACTGTATGAAGATTGCATAAAGCGCGACGGTCGCCAGCGTCAGCAGCGTCATGGCGTTACGAATTATCCACGCTCTCTGGCTGGCAACGGAATAATTCTTCATATAGTAAGTGGCCCCAATGCGATAAATTCGGGTCTATGCGACGATGCTGCGCCATGGCGCGCCGCCCGTATAAGCCCGCACTTCTAGGAGAAACACACGGTGGGTACAACAGCAGAGTCGGTCACCCGCCTCATCGAGACGACCAGCCCGGTCGAACTGTCGCTGGTCGTGCCGCTTTTCAATGAAGAGGAAAGCGTCAAGCCCCTGATCGAGCGGATCGTGACGTCGATGGCCGGTTATGCAGCCTCATGGGAGCTGATCCTGGTCGATGACGGCAGCACGGATGCCACGATCGCCAATGCCCGAACTGCGCTCAATCGCCCCGGCCTCGACCTGAAGATCGTTGCTTTGCAGCGCAATTTCGGCCAGACGGCCGCCATGCAGGCAGGCATCAACCAGGCTGAGGGCCGGCTTATCGCCACGCTCGATGGAGACCTGCAGAACGATCCAAAGGACATCCCTGCGATGGTCGCTGAACTTGAGCGCCGTGAACTCGATCTGCTCGTCGGCTGGCGCCAAAACCGCCAGGACGGCCTGCTTTTGCGCAAGGTTCCATCCTTCATCGCCAATCGGCTGATAGGCCGCATCACCGGCGTGCGCCTCCACGATTACGGCTGCTCGCTGAAGATCTACCGTTCGACGGTCATCAAGCAGGTGAAGCTGATGGGCGAAATGCACCGTTTCATCCCTGCCTGGGTCGCCGGTGTCGTACCGAGCTCGCGCATCGGCGAAATGCCGGTAACGCACCACGCCCGCCAGCACGGTGTATCAAAATACGGCATTTCCCGGACGTTCCGGGTTATTCTTGACCTCCTGTCGGTGATGTTTTTCATGCGCTTCAAGGCGCGGCCGGGACATTTCTTCGGTTCGCTCGGCCTTGGCCTCGGCGCGATCTCGGCACTGATCCTGTTCTACCTGTTCATAGACAAGTTCATCATGGGCAACGACATCGGCACGCGACCGCTGTTCCTGATCGGCGTGATGCTGTTCCTCTCGTCCGTACAGATGATCACGACAGGTATTATCGCGGAAATGATAGCTCGCACCTACTACCGCGAGGATAGCGCCCTCAGCTACATCGTCAGGGAAGTCTATCAGGCTGATGCACCGGCCGTGTGATATCCTAACCCGGAAACCGGAGCGTGTTCTTTGGCTGATTGCGGCCTATTGCCTGGCCGCAATCGTGCTGAGGGTATTGCGGACCGAAGGCCTGCAAGCGGACGAGTCCGAGCAGATCTTCATGTCGCAATTTCTGCTCCTGGGCTACGGGCGACAGCCGCCGTTCTACAACTGGCTTCAGTACGGCGTAATCCATCTGATCGGTCCCTCGGTTCTGGCGCTGACACTGCTGAAGAACAGCCTCCTGTTTCTCTCCTGTGTATTTATCGGTCTTGCGGTCAGGCAGGTCAGTGACCGGAAAGATGTCGTGGCGGCGGCCATGCTTGGCGTGCTGGCCCTTCCAGCGGTCTCGGTTCTGTCTCAGCGTGATCTCAGTCATGCGGTGGCGTTGCTTTTCTGCGTCTCCCTGTTTCTCTACGGCTTCATCGGCGCGCTGAAACAGCCCACGCTCTGGCGATATGCGCTGACGGGGTTTGCAATAGGCATCGGGGTGATCTCGAAATACAATTTCGTAGTCGTTCCGATCGCAGCAATTCTCGCTATTCTGCCTGATCCGGACCTGCGCCGCCGCCTGTTCGACCGTAGGCTGATCGCAACCATCCTGGTTGCGGGGCTCATCTGCATGCCGCATGCACTCTGGTTCCTCAACAACATCGACGCGGCCACCACCGATACGATCGACGAGATGCGCGATGGTCCTTCGGGGAATTTCATCGCCGATCGCCTGGAAGGCCTGATTTCGCTGGTCACCTCAGCCGTAGAGGGCGCACTTCCACTCATCATTTTCATGGCAATTGCCTTTGGTCGTGAGATCTGGGCCGGCAGGCGGGCGGGAACGGTCTGGACGCGTGCGATCGGCCGGATGTTTCTGCTCTGTCTTTTGATTGTCGGCCTGATTTCCTTTGTTATGGGGGCGACGAAGATCAGCCAGAAATGGTTGTCACCCTTTCTGCTGCTCCTGCCGGTTTATCTCTGCCTGAAGATCGAAGCCGCAGGCGGCTTCGATCGACATCCCCATGCGGTCGCAGTTCTGGCTGTGCCAACATCGATACTGATGTTTGGTTTCCTGCTCTACCTGACAGCCGGCAATTTGCTTGGGCCACTCCACGGCAAATACCAGAAGGACAGTTTTCCTTCGGTGCCTTTCGTTCGCCAAGTGCTGGCGGAGGCGGATACCCCGCTGGACTTCATCGTGGCAGACGGCATGACGCTAGCCGCAGCGGCACGGGTCAACGCCCCACAAGCCGGAGTAGCACAACCCGGATTTGCCCGTTCCAGAACGTTCATCTCTCCGCAAAACCGCGGACTGGTGATCTGGAATAGCGCCAATGGGCCGGACCTGCCTCCCGCACTTGGAGAGTTTCTTCGCTCCAACGGCATTGACACCGCCGCACTCATCACCAAAACGATGGCGGTTGCCTACCCGTTCTCGGGCGGGCGCGACACGGAACAATTCAACTACGCTTGGACCGCAGATCCGTCAGGTCAAAACTGACGAGCCGTCAAGGCAGAATGCCGGAGACAAATTTGCCGAAGATTTCCTCACCGACACAGGCGTATGCCGCACCAGCTTTTTCCGACCGGCTCGGTAGCGGGCAAACTCTTGCTCTGGTGCTTGCCGCCTATTTCGTTATCCAGGTCATCGTGCGCTTCGTGCTTCCGCACGGGCTGGAACTCGACGAGTCCGAGCAGGTCTATCTGTCGCAATGGCTGCTTGCCGGCTATGGCGCGCAACCGCCCTTCTATAACTGGCTGCAGCACGGCGCGATCCAGATTTTCGGCATCTCGATCATCACTCTCTCGGGCATGAAGGCGCTGATGCTCTTCCTGTCCTACATCTTCTGTTATCTCGCTGCACGGCAGGTGCTGGAAGACAAGCGGCTGGCGGTCGTTGCCGCACTCGGGCTTCTCACCATTCCGCAGGTATCCTTCGAGGCGCAGCGCGACCTTTCACATACGGTCGCTGCCATTTTCGGCGCATGCCTGTTTCTTTTTACCCTGCTGAGGGTCATTTCCCGGCCAACGCTCGAGGCCTTCCTGCTGTTCGGCATTGCCATCGGCATCGGTGGCATCACGAAATACAATTTTGCCGTCCTGCCGGTTGCCGCCGGACTTGCCGTGCTGATGGACCGCGACATCCGCCGTACGATGCTTTCTTGGAAGCTGATACCCGCCGGTGTCCTGGCTCTGGCGATCGTCGCACCGCATGCGCTATGGCTTGTCGACAATTTCAGCGATGCGAGCCAGAGCACGCTCAAGAAACTCGGCGGTGACGATGCAGGGCTGATCGGCGGGATTGCCAGCGGCCTCGGCTCACTGACGATCGGCTTTTTCAGTTTCACAGCCCTTACGCTGATCATCTTTGCAGCCGTCTATCGCGAGCACCTGAAAGCCATCTTTAGCGCTCATAGTCGCTGGACGCGGCTTGTCGGCCGCATTCTCGTGCTCTCGCTTGCGCTGATCGTGCTGATGATCCTGTTTGCCGGTTTCGAGAACGTGCGTGATCGCTGGCTGACGCCACTTCTGCTCGCCACACCGCTCTATCTCGCGCTGAAGGTGGATGCAGCAAAAATCCCGGTCGAGGTGAGTTTCAAGCGGCTCTGGGGCGTGGCGATCGTGATCATGGTGCTGATCCCGGCGGCGCTGGCGCTTCGCGCCAATATGGGCCGCATCAACGGCAATTACGGCTATGTGAACATTCCATTCGCGGCTCTTTCAAAGACCGTGGCGGAAAAGGCCGCAGGCGCCGATACGGTCGTCGTCGCCTCGGACAGGCAGCTTGCCGGCAACCTGCATTTCAGCCTGCCCGAACAGCCGGTTGCCGTGGAACCGCCGCCGCCGGGACTGAAAAACCGGCCGCTTGCAGATTTCGACCGGGTCGTTTTCGTCTGGCGCACGAAGGATGGCAGCATGCCGGTCGCCTTCGACAAGGAGTTCTCCGGATATCTGCTTGAACAAGGGATCACCACCGCACCGCAGGATGTCGCGATCGTCGGCTACCCCTATCAATGGGGCCGGCCGATGGACCAGTACCGCTTCGGTTATGCGGTGATGGATCTGCCGCGTTAAAATCTATTCCTTCACCGTATGGCGCAGATGATCGAGTGCTTGGCCCAGCTTCTCGATCACCTCGTCAATCTCCGATCGCGTGATCGTCAGCGCCGGCGAGGCCAGCATGCGGTCGCCGGTGGCGCGCATGATCAGACCGTTCTCGACGCAGTGATTGCGCACCAGCGTGCCGATGTCGTCGGGCTTTGCGTAGCGGCGGCGGGTAGATTTATCGGCCGCCAGCTGAAGCCCGCCGATCAGGCCGATGCTTTCCGCCTGGCCGACGACCTGGTGATCCTCGAGGCTTTTCCAGGCGGAGGCGAAATACGGGCCGATATCGTCGCGCACCCGCCCGACCAGCCCCTCCTCCTCGATGATGCGAAGGTTTTCCAGCGCGGCTGCTGCGGCAACCGGATGACCGGAATATGTATAGCCGTGGGCGAAATCGCCGAATTCGCTGATCATTACCTCAGCCACACGGTCCGATACCAGCACGCCGCCGATCGGCAGATAACCGGAGGAGAGGCCCTTGGCGATCGGTGCGAGATCCGGCTCGACGCCGAAATGCTGGTAGCCGAACCATGAGCCGAGACGGCCGAAACCGCAGATAACTTCATCTGAGATCAGGAGGATGTTGCGGGCCTTGCAGATGCGGGCGATTTCCGGCCAGTAGGTGTCGGGCGGGATGATGACACCGCCTGCCCCCTGGATCGGTTCGGCGACGAAGGCGGCGACGCGATCTTCGCCCAGTTCATCTATCTTGGCGTCGAGTTCGCGGGCCATTTTCAGGCCGAATTCGGCAGGCGTCAGATCGCCGCCTTCGGCATACCAATAAGGTTGGCCGATGTGGTGGACGCCTTCGATCGGCAGGTTGCCCTGTTCGTGCATGTGCTTCATGCCACCGAGCGAGGCGCCGGCGACGGTGGAGCCGTGATAGGCGTTCTTGCGGGCGATGACCTGCGTCTTTTCCGGCTTGCCGAGCGCCTTCCAGTAGACGCGGGAGATGCGGAACCATGTGTCGGTCGCTTCCGAGCCGGAATTGGTGAAAAAGACGTGGTTCATCCTTCCACCGGTCTTCGAAGCGATCTTCTGTGCAAGCAGCGTCGCCGGCGGCGTCGTGGTGCCGAAGAAGGTGTTGTAATAGGGCAGTTCCTGCATCTGCCTGTAGGCTGCCTCCGCGATCGACTTGCGGCCGTAACCGACATTGACGCACCACAGCCCGGCAAAGGCATCGAGATATTTCTTCCCCGTGGAATCGTAGATATGGACGCCCTCGGCGCGTTCGATGATGCGCGTGCCTTTGGCGTTCAGTTCCTTCATGTCCGAGAAGGGGTGGATGTGGTGGGCGGCATCGATGGCTTGAAGATTGGAAATGCCAGGATTGGAAATGGCCGGCTTGTCGTTCATCGCGTCGCTCTCCTGAAGATTGTGCGGTCAATTCTTATCGGCTACGAACGAGGTTCCGCAACCTTAGAGATGATGCTTCATGACCGATCGCATTGAGCCCCATACCGAAATCCTGCTCGTCGGCATGAACGGGGATCTGCGCGGCAAACGCATTCCGAAATCGAAGGAAAAGAAGGTGTGGGACGGGCTTGTTCGGCTGCCCTCCTCCACCCAGTCGCTCGACATATGGGGCGACGACAATGACGATATTACCGGCCTGTCGCTGACGATCGGCGACCCCGACGGGCAGTGCGTTCCAGACCCGCGCAGTGCGGCGCCGATGCCATGGGGGCCTGAAGGCTCGACACAGGTTCTGGCCACCATGCACGAGATGGATGGCTCTCCGAGCTTCATGGACCCGCGCGCCATTCTCGCCAACCTGCTGAAGCGTTTCGAGGAACGCGGGCTGACACCGGTGGTGGCGACCGAACTTGAATTTTACGTGATGCAGGACGACTGGCGTGAGACCGGCCGCCCTCGCCCGCCTGAAAAGCTGATGTACCGAGACCAGCCGAACGGGTTCCAGCTCTATGACATGAGCGCCGTCGACGCGCTTGACGAGTACCTGCAGACGGTGCGCCACTGGGCCAAGCTGCAGGATATTCCCGCTGACGCGACGACAGCCGAATTCGGCCCCGGCCAGTTCGAGATCAATCTCCTGCACCGGGCGGACGCGCTCGCCGCCGCCGATGACTGCATCTATCTCAAGCGCATTGCCGAACAGGCTGCGCGCAAGTTCGGCATGAAATCCACCTGCATGGCCAAGCCGTATGGCGATCAGGCAGGCTCCGGCCTGCATGTGCATGCCAGCATCATCGACCGCGACGGCAACAACATTCTGGATGCCAAGGGCGGTGATCCGGTGAAGCTGAAGTCGGTGACGGCAGGCATGCTCAAGACGATGCGCGATGCACAGCTGATCTTTGCTCCCTTTGCCAACTCCTATCGCCGTTTCCAGCCGGGGTCATTTGCGCCGGTCGATATCGACTGGGGTTTCGGGCATCGCGGCACGGCGGTGCGAATTCCCGACGCCAATGGGCCGGCTGCACGCGTGGAGCACCGGGTCGCAGGCGCCGACGCCAACCCCTATCTGCTGCTCACGGCCATTTTAGGCGGCATGCTGGCGGGACTGGACGAGGTGCTCGATCCCGGTCCGGCAACAGAACCCGGTCAGGAACCGCCCGAAGGCACGAAGCGGCTGACTCATGATTTTCTGACCGCCGTAGAGGATTTCTCTGCCTCGCCCTTCATTAGCGATGTGTTCGGCGAGCGTTACCGTAAGCTCTATGGCGACACGAAGCGCAAGGAGGCGATCACCTATCTGCGCACGGTCAGCGACTTCGATTACCAGACCTATCTGCCGAGGATTTGACCCGGCAGCAGGTAAGGAATGCGCACAAGGCAGCGTTAGTCTTTGCGCATATACCTATTATTGCTCGCCCATCCTGACAAACAGCAAGAATACGACCAGTCTTTAATCGTTTCATTCAGCCCTCGTTAAAATTCAGACCTCTAATCACATCACCATATTTGATTGGTTTGAGGGCGGCGCATGCGCGTTATTCTAGTGAAATCGATACTGATCGGAATATTGGCGACGCTTGCCTCGCTTGGGCTGTCTTTTGCGATCGTGCCGCATCTCGGTGGGCAGGTGGCCGGCGCCGGACTGATCATGACGATCGTCTGCCCCTTCGTGATCTCCATTCCCGCCTCGATCCTGCATCTGTGGCAGTCCGACCGGATCAGGCGCGCCAAGGCGGAGACGACGGAGGCTCTGGAAAAGCTCGCAGTCGCCTATGAAGACTTAAAGCAGCTTGCTCGCCATGACGGGTTGACCGGCCTGCTCAACCGCACGTCATTTCTCGATGAGTTGGCCTCCCTCAGCCGGCAGGGAGTGACGGGCGGACTGATGTTTCTCGATCTCGACCACTTCAAGTCGATCAACGACCGGTACGGGCACGCCACCGGCGACGAGGCACTGCGCCTGACGGGCAAGCTGCTGGCTGCCCACCGGATGGAACAGCACGACATTTCCGGCCGGCTGGGCGGGGAGGAATTCGCGCTTTTCCAGGTGGGGCTGACGTCGAAGGCGCTGGCACGGCGCTGCGAGGATGTCCGGCAGGCGATACAGGCGATCGACCTGCGCTCCTCATCCGGCGCCCGTATTCCGCTCTCGGCCAGTATCGGAGCGCTGATGTGCAGCCCCGGATTCGATCCGGACGATTGCCTGAAAGGGGCCGACGAGTATCTCTACCAGGCAAAGTCACGCGGGCGAAACCAGGCTGTCGCGTCGATATAGGCTTCGCAAAAGTCCCCATTCGCGCCGGGCCATCTTGCTGATATAAATCGCAGGTACGGATTGTCGCACCGGTCTGTACGGAAGGCGACAGCGTCGTTGAGGACGTTGGCCATGGACATGATATTCGCATTCCTCCGCACCACATTCGCCGCCATCGTCGTGACGATCGCCCTTGGCGGTTCTGCCATGGCGGATGACGCGCCACTGAAGATCATCGTCCATCCCGGCCAGAGCGATGCCGATGTCGAGCAGATCCTCGATTTCGCGGCACGAAGCGGCAGGCCTGTGGCGATCGAGGTCGGACAGGCGACGACGGTTTCACCCGGGACTGCGATACCTATTCCGGCAGCGGTAGCAGGCAATACCGGCACAACGCCCGCGACATTCTCGCAAGTCACATCCACCCAAGCTGTATCCCAGGCACCCGCATCTTCGCCACCTGCGGCACTGGCACCTGCCGCAGCCGCACCAGCACCCGCGCCTGCCCCCATGACACCGACGCCCGAAATGATGGCGACAGACATGGGTATGGCGAAGTGGAGCCAGTTTTCCGCCGCCTTCATGCGCGGCGCGACGACAGCTCTCTCCGGCGTCGGCAGCCTGCCCACGGCGATGGTGATGGCAGACGAGAAGCTGACCGAGGAAGGCAGCAGCCATGGCCGGGTCCTGCTTCTTGCGCTCTCGACGATCGCAGCCGCGGCCACCGCGACACTCATTCTGCGGCGGCTGATTGCGGCTGCATTCACGCGGGAAGTGCCGCAGGGCGGACGAATGACCGGGATCATCGGTCAAAGCCTGAGGCGAATGATCGGGGATCTCGCCTCGGTGGCGTTTTTCCTTGTCGCCACACGCTTTGTGTTTGATCTGCTCGGACCGCAAGGGGAAGCAACGACCCGCATGGTGAGGAGCATCGTGACGGCCATTATCGTGGCGTCGCTCTATGTCTCGCTTGCGCGGCTGCTGTTCAAGAAAAACCACGGCGGGCGCAGCCTGGTGCCGATCAACAGGCCGGAATGGCATTTCCGCATATTGGTGACCTACGGCCTGATCAGCGCGGCGATTGCCGAAATGGCAAGGCTTGCAGGCGCTATCGGGATAGACAGCCTGATTATCGACGGCTGGTTCCTGACCGGCAATACGCTGCTGACACTGTTGAAGCTCTACTGGTTCATCGGTGGGCGCAACGATATTCGCGACGCCTTCATCAGCGACAATCCAGGCATTGTACGCCGGGTTGCCGGAAATCTTCTGCCGGAATTTTACGTCGTGACGGCGCTGGCGCTGTGGCTGATCTGTGTGCTGTTTGCCGGAACGCCGAACAGCGCCCGCTGGATCTTCGCCGCCGGCACGACGCAGATGGCCCTGCTGGCACTGCCGATCCTTGCACTCGGCGCACATGCGCTGGTCGATGATTTTACGCGGCACCATGAGCGGGTGCGAGGTGCTGGTCTTGGTTCTTCACTTCTCGCAAGCCTCAGGGTGCTCTGCGCGGGTGCCGTGTGGATCGGCGGGTTGCATCTGATCACCGCCATATGGTCGCCGTTCATGGGCGGACAGGCGGCGGACGCGACGGGCTGGATTCTCTGGCTCGAAAGACTGAGCTTTGCGATCGTGGCAAGCTGGGCTGTGGCGAGTTTCATCTGGCACTATTCGGAAGCGCTTGCCCCTTCGCCGGCCATCATGCTGCCGGGACATGAGGACCAGAACGAGAAGCGCCAGACCAGCAGGCTCTCGACGGCGATGCCCGTCGTGCGCAATCTGGCGCTCGGAGCGGTGCTTGCCGTCGGTGCGCTGGTCATATTGAGCGCTCTCGGGGTCAATGTGGCGCCGCTTCTTGCAGGCTTCGGCGTGCTGGGCCTGGCGCTCTCCTTCGGCTCGCAGGCACTGGTAAAGGATATCGTGTCTGGCATCTTCTTCATCGCCGAGGACGCATTCCGCATTGGCGAATATATCAGCACCGGCAGCCAGCAGGGCACGGTGGAACAGATCGCCATCCGCTCGGTCAGGCTGCGCCACCATAACGGGCCGATCCATACAGTGCCCTTCGGCCAGATCAGCTCTGTCAGCAATTACAGCCGTGACTGGGGCACGATCAAATTCCAGCTGAAGTTCGAGCGGGAGAGCGATCCCGAACTGATCCGCAAGACAGCCAAGAAGGTCGGCATCGCCATGCTGGACGATCCCGAATTCGGAGCGGATTTCCTAGTCCCCCTGAAGATGCAGGGCATTCAGGACATTACCGAAACGTCGATCGTGGTGCGCTTCAAGTTCACCTCGCTGCCGGGCAATCCGAGCATTATCAAGCGCGAGGCGATCAAGCGGCTGATTTCCGCCTGCAAGGCTGCGGGGCTGGAATTTGCGTCCAATGCCGTTACGGTGAAATCACGCGGTGAGATGCATGACGATGCGGCGGCTGCGACCATGCTTCAGCCGCTGGCACCGGTCGCATCGTCTGCATGAGTCCTATCAGATGCCGCTGCCCTGCTGTTCGGCGACTTCCTTCTGCGGGATATGGTCGACGAGGACCTTCAACTCGCCGGCATGGATCTTGAGCAGGATATCGCGATCCATCGGCAGGAGTTCGCCATCGATGACGCAGCGGACATCCTTGCGGTGGCGGGGGAAATGCAGTTCCAGCTCGGTCACGGTCATCGCCGTCACCGCTTCATTGTCTTTCAGCCGGCCGCGCAGGATATCGAGCGTGAGCTTTGCGACACCGGCAGGCGTCAGCGGATCGGCAATGTAGAACCCAAGATGGCCGCGGGTGACATCATCGGCATACATCAGCGCGTCGCTGCCGAATTCATTATTCGATACCGAGATCGCCGAAACCCGGCGCACACCAGTCTTGCCCTCGGCATTGAACTCGACCTCGAATTCCGGCGGGTTCAGCATCACACCGATCGCGGCACGGGCGCTGGCGCGGATTTTTCCCAGACGAGAGGCATAGCTCATCGAGTTGCGGTAGCGCACCATGCGGGCATGCAGCCCGGCGGAGAACTGGTGGACAAAGCTCCTGCCATTGGCGCTGGCGATATCGACATTGCGCACATCCGAATGGGAGAGAACATCGATGGCATCCCAGATATCCAGCGGGATCTTCAGCGAACGGGCAAACAGGTTCATGGTGCCGGCCGGCACGATGCCGAGCGCGATGCCGCTCTTCCAGGCGATCGAGGATGCGGCGGAAATGGTGCCATCACCGCCGCCGGCGATCAGGCCGTCAACTCCGTTCAAGGCTGCGGCCTTCTCCATCGTCTCGACAACCTTGTCGCCGGACACGACATGGCACTCGATCTCATGCCCCGCTCCTTCGAACGCCCGCAGGGCATGGGCGCAATAGGCGTCCATGTCGGTGGTTCGGAAGGTGCCGCCATCGCGGTTGAACACTGCATAAAGGTTCATGAACTATCCGGTTTGAAATTTGAGGCGGCGAGACAACGGGTGGATCAGGAAATGGTTGCGGGACGCGGTCTTATCAAGAGCGCCGCGTTGATAGATGAGCAGAAGATATGTCGATCGCATGTGAAAATTTGACGAAATACAATGTTCATCTACCGCACTGCACAATGACATGGTAAGCTGATATCCGCGGGCGGATTTGCGGCCGCAACGGCCAATCGGGCGGGACGGTTCCTGCCTGTCCCATTCTTCAAGACGATCCGACATCATGACCGACAGCGTACATTCCATGGATGCCGCACGCGCTGCATCCAGCCATCAGACCCTTTCTCCCCTCGCGGTGCTGCTTATAACCTTCGCCCTTGCAGTGGGTGGCTTCGGCATCGGTACCGGCGAATTCGTCATCATGGGGCTGTTGCCGGACGTGGCGAAGACCTTCGATGTCAGCATTCCGATGGCAGGCTATGTCATCAGCGCCTATGCGCTGGGCGTCGTCGTCGGTGCGCCGATCATCGCGGTGCTTTCGGCACGGGTGCCGCGCCGCACGTTGCTGCTCTGGCTGATGGGCGTATTTGCGGCGGGCAATATCCTGTCCGCCATGGCGCCCGACTTCTGGAGCTTTACCTTCCTGCGCTTCCTGACCGGCCTGCCGCACGGCGCCTATTTTGGCGTCGCTTCGCTGGTGGCAGCGTCGATGGTGCCGCCGAACAAGCGCGCACGCGCCGTCGGCCGGGTCATGCTGGGCCTCACCATCGCGACGCTCCTAGGCACGCCGCTTGCCACGTTCATGGGCCAGCTTCTTTCCTGGCGCGCCGCTTTCTATCTGGTCGGCGGCATCGGCGCCCTGACGGTCGCGCTGGTCTGGTATTTCAAGCCGAAGGATAAGGTGCAGGAAGGTGCGAGCATCCTGCGCGAACTCAGCGCATTCGCCAAACCGCAGGTGTGGCTGACGCTCGGCGTCGCAGCCGTCGGCTTTGGCGGCATGTTCTCGGTGTTCAGCTACATCGCCTCGACGACGACCGAGACGGCCGGCCTGTCGGCGAGCATGGTTGCCGTAGTGCTGGCGCTGTTCGGCATCGGCATGAATGTCGGCAATATCGTCGGCTCACGGCTCGCCGATATCTCGCTGAAGGGTACGATCGGCGGTTCAATGGTGTTCTACATCATCGTCATGCTGATCTTCGCCAATTTCGCGCAATATCCGATCGTGCTCTATATCACCGTCTTCCTTGTTGGCTGCGGTTTTGCACCCGCGCCTGCACTGCAGACACGCCTTATGGATGTGGCCGCCGATGCGCAGACGCTCGCCGCTGCCTCCAACCACTCGGCCTTCAACATCGCCAATGCACTCGGTGCGGCCCTCGGTGGTCTCGTGATCTCCTGGGGCTGGGGTTTTGCGGCAACCGGTTATGTCGGCGTATTGTTCTCGCTGCTCGGGCTCGGCGTATTCTCCGTCTCGATCTGGCTCGAACGCAAGACCGGTCACGCCTGAGATCTGCCACCACAGGATTTGATAGGGGCCGTACCGAGTGCGGCCCATCGCTCCTTGCGCCACGCCCAAGTCCGCGCCATCTCTAGTCCTCGATACAGCAAGGGAGATGATCGATGCGCGCCGTGGGTTTCAACCAGAACCAGCCGATTTCGTCCGAAACAGCTCTGGTCGACATCGACCTGCCGATGCCGGAGGCCAAGGGGCGTGACCTGCTGGTCGAGATCAGAGCGATTTCGGTCAATCCCGTCGACACGAAAACCCGCAAAAATGCGGTTCTCGAACCCGGCCAGTACAAGGTACTGGGCTATGACGCGGCCGGTGTGGTCAAGGCGGTCGGCCCGGATGTCAAACTCTTCAAACCGGGCGACGAGGTCTATTATGCCGGCGCGATAAACCGCCAGGGCACCAATGCCGAGTTCCATCTGGTAGATGAACGGATCGTCGGGCCTAAGCCGAAGACGCTGAGCTTCGAACAGGCCGCCGCGCTGCCGCTGACCGCAATCACCGCCTATGAGACGCTGTTTCACCGGATGCGGGTGCAGGACAAGGTGGCAAGCGCCTGGAACGCCGTCCTTCTGATCGGCGGCGCTGGCGGTGTCGGCTCGATCGCCATCCAGCTTCTGCGCGAGCTTTCAGACGTCACAGTGATCGCCACCGGCTCACGACCCGAGACGCAGGACTGGATCAGACAGCTCGGCGCGCATCATGTGCTCGACCATTCCAAGCCGCTTGCCCGGCAGATCGCAGAACTGGCGATCGGTGCACCGGCCTTTGTCTTTTCGATCACGGAAACCTCGCAGCATATCGGCGATATTCTGGAACTCATCGCCCCGCAGGGTCGTCTCGGCCTGATCGACGATCCGAAAGAGCCTGTCGACGTGCGCCAGTTCAAGCGCAAGGCGCTTTCGATCCATTGGGAAACGATGTTCGCCCGGCCGGTCTTCCAGACGGCAGACATGATCGAGCAGCACAAGCTTTTGACGCAGGTCGCGGAACTGGTCGATGCCGGGAAGATCAAGACGACGCTGTCTGACGTCCTAGGTCCGATCAATGCGACCAACCTGAAGGCGGCACATGCCTTGATCGAAAGTGGCAAAACCCGCGGCAAGCTGGTTCTCTCGGGATTCTGACAACGCAGCCAGCTCTGTCCGAACTCTTCCTATACTTACCAAAGCGCAAATTTCTCGCTATGATTGTCCCCTTAAGCCTATGGGGGGACATCATGGCGACATCTCAGACATCATCATATGGCAATCCGAACCCGATCAGCGCTCTGACCGGCTCCACCTGGTTCGGTTATCTGGCGCGCACCATCCTGACCTTCATGTTCTGGGCAAGTGGGCTTTCCAAGCTGATCGACTTCAATGCCGGCGTCGCCGAGATGGCGCATTTCGGGCTGGAACCGGCGGTCGCCTTCAACATCGCGACGATCGTCACCCAGCTCGGCGGCTCGATCCTGATCATCCTCAATCGCTGGACCTGGCTCGGCGCAGGCGCTCTGGCAGTTTTCACCGCCTTGACGATACCGCTCGTGCATCACTTCTGGACGATGGAGGAGCCGTTCAAGACGATCGAATTCTATGTGGTGATGGAGCATATCACGGTGATCGGCGCGCTGATGGTGGTCGCCTGGAAAGCGCGGACCTGAAATGTAAAAGCCCGCCGCGATGGACGCAACGGGCCTGACTGAATTTGAGCCTCCGGGTTCAGGCCTGGATGACGACGACCTTCGCGCCAACCTGAACGCGGTTGTAGAGATCGATCACGTCGTGGTTCATCATGCGGATGCAGCCGCTCGACATGGCGTGGCCGATCGATTCCGGCTGGTTGGTGCCGTGCAGGCGGAACATCGTGTCGTTGCCGTTTCGGTACAGATACATGGCGCGGGCGCCGAGCGGGTTGTTCGGGCCGCCCGGCAGGCCGCCGGCGAGCTTGCGATAACGTTCCTCGCGGCGCTGCATGGCGGGCGTCGGGGTCCAGGACGGCCATTCGGCCTTGCGACCGACATAGGCATTGCCGGAAAGCGCCATGCCAGCGCGGCCGACGCCGACGCCGTAACGGATCGCCTGACCGCCGCCGAGGACGTAATAGGCGCGGCGTGCAGGGGTATCGACCACAACGGTGCCGGGGGCATAGTTGCCGGAGAAGGCAACCTGCTGGCGGCGCAGTTCCGGCTTGATCTTGTCGATCGGCACGCGGTGAAGGGGGAACTCTTCTTCCGGCACGGCAGCGTAATTTTGCTGCTCGTTATAGGTCGAAGCGCAACCGGCCAGCAAAAGCGGCAAGCCAGCCAGAAGGCCGCGGCGTGAAATCGGCATGATCGTGTCCTTGATGCGTCGAAAAGATGACGCAAGCTAAGGACGTTATGGTTAATGCTTCGCTAATGACGTGTGTCGCCGAAGCCTCGGCTGGTAACAATCGTGTTTGATGTCACTCGTCTTCGCAGGGCCATGAGGGCGGCATCTTCAGTCCCTCCGGCAATTTCGTCCTGTCGTCGCCGCAAGCCAGCGCAATCTGGTCCTGCTCGAGGCCCGTCGCCTTGGACAGATCAACACCTTCGATCCGGGTCAGGAAAAGGAACGCGTTATTGAAATCAACCGGCCCGCTCATGTCGACATTATGGAAGGTTGCGCGAGAAAGATTGACCAGCGCAAAACGAGTGTTCGCCAGCTTTGCCTTGTAAAAGATCGCGCGACCGAGCTCGGCCTTGGTGAAGTCGACATTGGTCAGGTCGGCATCGGAAAAATTCGATCGCTGCATTTCGGCCGACACGAACGTCGCACCGGCAGCAGAAATGCCGGAGAGATTGCTGCGATAGCCTTCCGCGCGCTCGAAATTGGCATCTCTCGCATCCGAACCGGCGAGCGAGGCACGCACCAGCATGGCCTTGCTGAAATTCGCATTCTTGATGTTCGTACGGCTGAGATCGGTCATGCTGAAATCAACGCCGGAGAGATTGGCTCCCTCGAAATTGCTGTTGTCCAGCATCAGCAGCCGCTTCTTGCAGTTGCTCCAGTCAACACCCGGCGTCGGATAGGCACGGCAATCGACCGCGGCCGCTTCACCCGCAAAGAAGAATGCCGGCATGATCGCAATCGCGGCGAAGATAAAAATACGCCTGATGGCCCCGATGACGGAGGCGACGCCGAAGACGATATCTCTGTTGCTCATCACATGCTGACCTGTTGGCGCGAACGAAGCCGATTTCTTATCCTGAACCATACCTATTCTTCTTTCACGCGACACGAAAGAGATAGGCAATCAGCCAGATGTGATCAGATATAAGAATGAACTCAGCGTTACCAAGACCTTTTCAGCCCCGGATAATATCCGGCGGATGAAATTGAAAAACGGCAACTTAAAAGCTGCCGTTCATCATTGATGTTGCACGAGACATTCTCGCAACCGGACCGAAGATCACATGTTCGGATAGACCGGTCCCTCGCCGCCCTGCGGCGGCACCCAGTTGATATTCTGGTTGGGGTCCTTGATATCGCAGGTCTTGCAATGGACGCAGTTCTGCGCGTTGATCACATAAACCTCCTCGCCATTCTGCTCGCGCCACTCGTAGACGCCTGCCGGACAGTAACGCGTAGACGGACCGGCATAGATGTCATGCTCGGAGCGCTTCTGAAGCTCCATGTCCTTCACCTTGAGATGGACCGGCTGATCCTCCTCGTGATTTGTGTTGGACAGAAAGACGGACGACAGGCGGTCGAAGGTCAACACGCCATCCGGCTTGGGATAGTCGATAGGTTTGTGCTTTGCCGCCGGTTCGAGCGACTGGGCGTCGGTCTTGCCGTGTTTCAGCGTGCCGAACAAAGAGAAGCCGAACAGCTGGTTGGTCCACATGTCCAGCCCGCCGAGCGGGATGCCGATGACGGTGCCGAATTTCGACCAGAGCGGCTTGACGTTGCGGACCAGCTTCAGGTCCTTGCCGATCGGGCCGGAACGCCATTCGTTTTCGATCTCGACCGGTTCGTCATTGGCGCGGCCGTCGGCAATTGCTGCCGCGATCTTGTCGGCGGCGAGCATGCCGGAGAGAACGGCATTATGCGAACCCTTGATGCGCGGCACGTTGACGAAGCCTGCCGAGCAGCCGATCAGCGCGCCACCGGGGAAAGAAAGCTTCGGCACCGACTGGTAACCGCCCTCGGTGATTGCACGGGCGCCGTAAGAAATGCGCTTGGCGCCCTCGAAGGTAGGCGCGATTGCCGGATGAGTCTTAAACCGCTGGAACTCCTCAAAGGGAAAGAGATAGGGGTTCTTGTAGTTCAGGTGCAGGACGAAGCCGACGGCAACAAGATTGTCTTCCAGGTGATAGAGGAAGGAACCACCGCCGGTCTTCATGTCGAGCGGCCAGCCGAAGGAGTGCTGGACGAGACCCTGCTTGTGGTTCTCGGGCTTGACCTCCCAGAGTTCCTTGATGCCGATGCCGAATTTCTGGACGTCACGATCCTTCGACAGCTCGAACTTCTCGATCAGCTGCTTGGCAAGCGAGCCGCGCACGCCTTCACCGATCAGCGTATATTTGCCCAAGAGCGCCATGCCGCGGGTGTAATTCGGGCCGGGCTCGCCGTTCTTCTCGATGCCCATGTCGCCGGTCGCTACGCCGATAACGTTGCCTGCATCGTCATAAAGCACTTCGCTTGCGGCAAAGCCCGGATAGATCTCGACACCGAGTTCCTCCGCCTTGGTCGCAAGCCACCGACAGACATTGCCGAGCGAGACGATGTACTTGCCGTGATTGTTCATCAGCGGCGGCATGGCGAAGTTCGGCAGTCGAACGGAGCCGGCTGGCCCCAAGAACAGAAACTGGTCGTCGGTGACCTTGGTCTTGAACGGATGCCCCTCCTCCTCCTGCCAACCAGGCAGGAGCGCATTGATGCCGACCGGATCGACCACCGCGCCGGAGAGAATATGGGCGCCGACTTCCGCGCCCTTTTCCAGCACCACCACGGTGAGGTCGGGATTGATTTGCTTCAGCCGGATTGCAGCGGACAGGCCGGCCGGGCCAGCACCGACAATCACGACGTCGAATTCCATCATCTCCCGTTCGGGAAGTTCCATCTCTTCGCTCATTCCATATGCCTCCGCCTTGGCGGGATCCCCTTTTGTCAAACTATTCCTTGGCAAATGCCAGGATGGTTGTCGAGCCGAGATGCGACACCCGCTGACCAGACACGAAGACCCACTCCCTTATCTGCAGGACAAATAACGTTTACGTCAACGTCAAAATGTCGCACAAATCTCCAAGCTCTTGTTGTCATACAACCTGACAAGCTGCAAGTTCTCTTCGAAACAGGATATCCGTAAAGTCAAACCGCACCACAAGCCAAGGCCTCATGCATGATTGCGTCCTAACGCCGCCCCGCTTCGTCTGCGCCTGATCGAGCCGATCCAAAGACCGGATCAGGCTTCCAATGTGAGCCGCGGCCATTATAACCGCATGCACAGACAACATCGTCACAGGAGAACGGAATGGATCTGGGAATTTCGGGCAAAAGGGCGCTTGTCCTCGCTTCTTCGCGCGGTTTGGGCCTCGGGATCGCAACGGCGCTCGCCAATGAAGGCGCCAATGTTCTCCTGGTGGGACGTTCGGGCGACAAGCTTGCCGAAAACTGCAAGACGATCAACGCCGCCGGAAAAGGCAAGGCTGACTGGGTCTGGGGCGACCTCGCCGACGAGAATTTCGTCGAGGCCATGGTTGAAGCGGTTAGCCAAAAGCTCGGCGGCATCGATATTCTTGTCAACAACACCGGAGGCCCGACGCCCGGCGGCACGCAGGACATGAGCGCCGACAAGCTCGACAGCTTCTTCCAGTCGATGGTGCTAAGGGTGATTTCGCTAACCAACGCGCTCCTGCCGCAGATGAAGGAACAAGGCTGGGGCCGCATCCTGACCGTCGCCTCTTCCGGCGTCCTCGAACCGATCCCCAACCTGGCACTGTCCAACACGCTGCGCGGAGCGCTGGTCGGCTGGAGCAAGACGCTTGCAACCGAAGTCGCCGGCTCCGGCGTGACCGCCAACATGCTGCTTCCGGGCCGTATCCTGACGGACCGTATCGAGGAACTGGATGGCGCCAATGCCAAGCGGCTCGGCAAGAGCATGGAAGAAGTCCGCGAAGCTTCGGTGAAGACCATTCCGGCCGGTCGCCTCGGCACGGTCGCAGAATTCGGTGCCGCCGGCGCCTTCCTCTGCTCGGAACCGGCAAGCTACATTACCGGCACGATGCTGCGCGTCGACGGCGGCGCGGCAAAGTCGCTCTGACAATATCAGGCCCGGTGAACAGCCGGGTCCTTTCATTTGCGGGGATCGGTTTGCCGCATCCGCGGCAACCATCCGGCATTGATGGCAGCGGCATTCGTCTTATCTTCCTCGTGACCTCAACGACATGAGAGAGCGGCAATGCATTTAATCAGGCTTATCGCCGGTATTTTCGGTTTTCTCGTCGGCATCATCGGGCTTGTCTGGATCGGTCAGGGCACGGGCGTGTTTCCCTACCCGCGCTCCAGCTTCATGATAAACCAGACGCCCTGGATCTTCTGGGGCTTGCTGGCAACCGTCATAGGCGTGCTGATCGTCTGGGCATCACGCCGCTTCCGGATTTGACGGGCTTCGGCTATCATCTGATTCCGGCGCGGCCCGCGCCTCCCCCTCCGATCGGGAAAGCAGATTTCATGCCGGGCACTGGCGATTTCAACCGACTGTCCGGGCAGAAGCAAAAGGAGGGATTGCGAATATTGCTCGCATCAGGAGGTTTTCGTCGATGAAACTTTCGGCCCCCATATATCACCTGAAGCGTAAGGCCAAGGCCCTGTCGCGCCAACAATCCATCCCTCTCAATGCCGCGCTCGACCGTATCGCACGCACCGAAGGCTGCAAAAGCTGGAGCTTGCTTGCGGCGCGCCACGCCGCCGCGTCTCCAGCCAGTGAACTATATCAACAACTGAAGCATGGCGATCTGGTGTTGATCGGCGCAAGGCCGGGACTTGGCAAGACGCTGATGGCGCTGGAACTGGCGCTTGAGGCGATGAAGGGCGGCAGCCGCGCCTTCTTCTTCACGCTGGAATATACGCAAGCGCAGATCGCCGAGCGGCTCTTACGGCTGGGAACAGAGCTTTCCCGCTATGGCGACCGTTTCGTTTCGGATTGCTCCGACGGGGTCTGCGCCGATTACATCATCAAGGCCACGGAGGATGCCGCCCCCGGCACATTGATCGTGGTCGACTATCTGCAATTGCTGGATCAGCAACGTTCGACCCCACCGCTCGACCAGCAGATTTCGGCGCTGCAATCCTTCGCGAGATCGAAAGGCCTGATCATCGTTTTCGTATCGCAGATCAGCCGCAGCTATGATCCGAAAGACAAGCCGTTTCCGACGCTCGACGATGTGCGACTTGCCAATCCGGTGGATCTGGCAGCATTCGACAAGACCTGCTTCCTCAACGAAAGCGGCGTGCGTTTTCAGGCAAACGCCTGAGAGAATATGCGAGCCGGGTCGATACGCCCGGCTCGCATCTGATTTCAATTCGGCCGGCCGGAAGCCAGCTTCGGCAGGTCGGAAATCAGGCCGTCACGAACAGTGAAGCTGATCGGCTTGTCGGGATGCCGCTTGTTGTCCGCCAGCATGCGGGCGAAGACGACCTTCTTGTCGCCCTTCTCGGCCCAGCCGACGAACCAGCCGAGCGGGCGGCTGCCGTCCAGCTTGCCATTGGCGTTTCGAAGAGAGCCTGCGCCGGTCTTGCCATGAACCGTCCAGCCGTCACCGGCCTCAAAAGTCGGCACGATTGCCTGTGTCATGGTCACTGCCTTTGCCGAAATCGGCAGCTTGCCGGTGATGAAACGCCGCAGAAAACCCACCTGCTGGTCGGGCGATATCTTCAGCGAGGAACTGAGCCAGGATTCCGTCAGCCCGTCGGTGCCGCCCGGCCCGCCATTAACGTCCCAATTGCCGTAGTCGAACCGGCGGACGTAATCGGCGAAGGCCTCCTTTCCGAGACGGCGGGTGATTTCCTGCGAATACCAGACGATCGAGTCCTTCTCCCATATCGTCGGGTCGGTCGTCTTCTGCTCGCGCTCAGAGCGCTTGAACTTCGCCTGGTATTCCCAGCGGGGATTATGGTCATCCACAAGAATACCCTTGTCGTAGCCCATCATCGCCAGCGGCAGCTTGAAGGTCGATTGCGGAAAGAAGGGGCTATCACATCCGCCCTCCCGGTGGATTGCCATACCGGTGTCGACGTCGAGAATGACGGTGCAGCGCACTGGCTCAGCGGCCCGGGCGGGAGCCGCAACGGCAATAACGGCCGCACCGAAAAGAGCGAGAAAGGAGAGTTTTCCAGGGGTCAAGGCAGATCAACTCCATACGTTCGACAAGGGCCTTGCGATAGACATGAGCGACCCGGCCAAAACATGGCGGCATGGACATCCGGGCCATGATTTCACCAACATGAGAAATCTATCATTCAATCATATTTTCAGATGCTTAAATATTGATTTTATTTATCATTCGCGCGTTGACCCCGCTTCAATCCGCAGCTGCTAGAGGCCGCTCCGCATTCGTTAACAGCGGAGAATATAGTGTTTCTCGAAGGTATTTTCGGTGGCGGAAGCCAGTCCAGCTCACCGAGCCAATCATCGCCATCGTCCGGTTCTTCCGATGCGGCGGACAACGAAACGACGACTGGTGAAAACAACACGGCACTATCAAGCGGCAGCCAGTCCGACACAGTCGAAAACTACTCGCCGGAAGAAACCGATGACGGCACCTATGGCCCGACGCCGCCTGCCGAAGCGGGAACGGACGAGCCGGTAGACGAGAGCGCCTCTCAGCCTGGGGACGAGACCGAGACCGCCGAGGCGCCCCATGCGGCAGACGGCGATGTTCCACCAGATGAAGCCGTCGCCGAGCACTCCACATCTGATGAAGCTTCGGCATCGACCGAGGACGATAGCATATCGGGCAGCGAGCCGGATGCGGATTCATCTGCCGGCCAGGCGGACGGTTCAGCATCAACAAGCGCGCCCGCGGCAGGTTCGGGTGTCCGTGATTTCGTCACCCCGCTGCTGGCCGATCTTCAGGCGATCAGCCAACGTTCGTCTGCGAAGGCCAATGAGGACGTCTCGGCCAGCCAGCGGCGCGCTGCGGCCAATGTACATGACCAGATGATCCGGCAGATGCTCGACCAGATCTCGGCAACGGACACCGGCGCTTCGTCGACGCAGCTGTTCAAAAGCAAGGAAGCCGAACAAACGCAATCCCTGCCCGCCCGTTGGTACGCCGAAGCCTGACCGACACGATCGGGATCGGGCCGAAGCAAGGGGCGCAGCATCTGCGCCCCTTTTGCTATCCGCAAATGCAGTCGATGTCTGCCATCGGCCCATTGCGGACGTTGTTAGAAAAGGATTGCCATTTCTGAAATCATTAAAACCAAGGGTTTTGGGCGACGAGACGCCAACGTTGCGCGTCGTTTTTCTCAAAAGTCCGCAGCACGACTGGGTCGTTTGTCTCGCTTCCGTCCACACTGAGGTAAAGGTCAGCCGTTTTCAATTTGATGAAGTAGGTGCCGCCGCTGGCATTGATAAACGTCCAAGCCTGCTCATCGAGGCCTCTGCTCAGAGGTTGCTGCCACAGCGTCGTATTGGCTACGGCCAGGGAAGACGGCTGCAACGTCTTCGACGTCCACAGATTGCGGAGCTGATACGTATCCTGACCGCTCTCGATAAGTTGCCACGTCATACACTTCCAGGACCAATGGGTGTATTGAACAATACGGTTCCCATCGGTCTTTTTGGCTTGAAATGGCCGTATGTTCTTTCCGGTCTGGACGTTCTGGATCGCGAAAGTGTCCCCCACTTCGCGGGCTTCCGCACTTCCGGCAAGCATCCCAAGCGACATGAGTGCGGCTAAGATCTTTCTCATTTAAAGCCCTCAAAGATCGTAGTGCACGCCGGTAATGCGCTCTAGGTCCTCAAACAGTGCACGAGCTGCAGCCGAATCGTCGGCATAAGGGGCGGTCATTGTCTCCTTGGGATTGCCGCGCAGCTCGAATATCTTGCTCGGGCCGTAGTAACCGCCTGGGCGAGCATTCGGGAGTGTGGCAGCCATTAGAGTTGGCCAAGCGCCGTGCTCTGCGTCTTGCAACAGAGGATAGGTGAGGATGCCCGCGACCTTCGTGCTGAAGGTGGTCGCGGCGAAGAGATTCGTCCGTGCGCCACCAGGATGTGCGATGGTGGACATGAGGCGATTGCCCGCCCGGTTCTGCAGCTCACGGGCAAATAGCACATTCGCTAGCTTGGTCTTGGCATAAACCTGCATCGGAACGTACTTGGTCCTGTTCTCGAAATCCGTGATCGGGCCGGGCTTGAACATCTTATGGGTGTTTGACGCCACAGTCACCACACGCGGGTGACGTGACTGCAGCAGCGCGGGCAGCAGTAAGGCGGTCAGGCGATACGGCCCCAAGACGTTAGTGGCAAATTGCAGCTCATGTCCGTCAACGCTAACTTCCCGCTTTGGCAGGCCCATCACACCGGCATTGTTAATCAGAGTGTCGAGCGGCTGCCCGTCCGCAAGCCAGTTTTCGGCAAACGACTTCACTGATGCCGGATCCGACAGGTTTAGAACTCCGGCACGCACCTCCGCGTTCGGTAGGATTTCGCGGATGCGGCGCACGGCATCCTCGCCTTTTTCGACGCTCCGAGACGCGATTGTGACTTGTGCACCGGCACGGGCCAACTCCAAGGCCGTGTACCAACCGATGCCACTGTTGCCGCCCGTGACGATAATTCGCTTGCCTGCCTGCGACGGGATTTCTGCAGGTGTCCATTTCGAGGTCATGACCTGTTGCCTTGTGATTTTGTGGGTTGCCGACGATCCGGCTGCTTCAAATGCAAACACTTTGACATTTTTAGTTCTTTTTGTCACGTTATTTGCATGGGCATTCGAAAACAAGGCGTCATCCGCAACTTCGTTGACAAAAAACACGAATATTGTCACGAAGCGATATGGCACCGAAAATTACCCCAGAAGAAGCAGCCCAGCGCCGCGACAGCATTTTGTTGGCGGCGCGTTGGTGTTTCCTCAATTTCGGTTACGCAAAAACATCTCTCGATGACATTGCCAAGCGCGCGAATATATCGCGGACGCTGCTCTACAAGACCTTTGCTGACAAGGAAGATATCTACACTGCCGTGTTCCGGCACTGGCTGGTGTCCAGGCACCCTGCTGCGCGGCAAGCTGTGCATGGCGAGGGGTCGCCTCAACAGCGCTTATTTGAAGTTTGCCGCATTATGATGATCGAGCCTTGGGCCGACATGATCGGGGCACCTATGGCCGGAGAATTCTATGAAGTCTGCGAGCGGCTAGACCCGGAGATTGACGCCCTCCACCGTAAGGTAGCCTTGGAAAGCTTTGAGGCGCTGATAGGTGACAAGGCCTCGGCTGACGTCTTCCTACTGGCGCTAGATGGTCAGATCGGGGATGAACCGGATGTATCCAAACTCAAGGCGCGGATTGACCTACTAATAAGCCGCTTTTGTCGTTGATTATCGTCGCACTCACGACCGCGAGTGGCGCCTTGCGGACATCTACTTCTGGCTAAATTTACGATCGAACCCGCCAGCGCCGCAGCGCTCACGACTGGTGGCGTTCGTCACGTAATTCAGCATCCACCGCCCCCTTCCCGCTTGCTTTGGCGCCGAGCCTGTGGCATCAGGCGCGCTCTCAAAAAGGGCGAGGCAGCGGCTTCGCCCTTATCGCGTCCGGGAGCGTCCCGGCTCAATCATTTTTGCAGACCACAAGGAGCACGGCCATGGCACGGGCGCTCGGGCTTGATTTCGGCACGACCAATACCGTTCTGGCGCTGGCAGACAGCGGCAGCACTACCCATTCGATGCAGTTTTCGAGCAGCGCAGGCGAGACGGACTCGATGCGCACGGCGCTCTCCTTCATGAAGGATGCCCAGCTCGGCGCTCAGGCACTAAAGGTCGAGGCCGGACAGGCGGCGATCCGCCAGTTCATAGACAATCCGGGTGACGCCCGTTTCCTGCAGTCGATCAAGACCTTTGCCGCAAGCCCGATCTTCCAGGGTACGCTGGTCTTTGCCCGTCGCCACACATTCGAAGATCTGATGGAGGTCTTCCTCAAGCGGTTGAAGACTTATGCGGACGGGCACTGGCCCGCCGAAGTCTCGCGCCTTGTCGCTGGCCGGCCGGTGCATTTTGCCGGCGCCAGCCCGGACGAGAAGCTTGCGACGGATCGCTATAACGAAGCGCTGACACGGCTCGGTTTTCCCGAGATCCATTATGTTTATGAACCGGTCGCAGCCGCCTATTACTTCGCCCAGACGCTGAAGACCGATGCCAATGTTCTGGTCGCCGACTTCGGCGGCGGCACGACGGACTATTCGCTGATCCGCTTCGAACGCGTGGCCGGCAAGCTGACGGCCAAGCCGATTGGCCATTCCGGCGTGGGCATTGCAGGCGACCATTTCGATGCGAAGATGATCGAACATCTGGTAGCCCCGGAAATCGGCAAGGGCACGTTCTTCAAGAGCTTCGACAAGCTCTTGGAAGTACCATCGAACTACTACGCCAATTTTGCGCGCTGGAACCAGCTGTCAATCTTCAAGACGACCCGCGAGTTCAACGACCTGAAATCGCTGGTGCGCTCGGCGATGGACCCGGACAAGCTGGAACTGTTCATCGAACTGGTCGAGCATGACGAAGGCTATCCGCTCTATCAGGCGATCTCGGCCACCAAGATGGCGCTTTCTTCCGCGGAAGAAGCCGAGTTCAATTTCGCACCGCTCGGCAGGGCCGGCAAGAAGATGGTCAAGCGTGCGGATTTCGAGACCTGGATCGCAGACGATCTGGCAAAGATCGAAGGCGCATTGGACGATGTGCTGACCAAGACGAATACCGCACCGGCCGAAGTCGACAAGGTGTTCCTCACCGGCGGCACTTCCTTCGTTCCCGCAGTGCGCCAGATCTTTACCCGGCGTTTCGACGCATCGAAGATCGAAAGCGGCGGAGAGCTTCTGTCGATTGCTCATGGTCTGGCTCTGATCGGAGAGAGCGAGAATGTCGGTGAATGGGCGGCTTAAGGCTTTCCCGCGAAGTTCGGCTTCGTTAAGGTGAAAGCATGAACGCCGCCTCAGATCTCAATCCGGCCGAGCTTGCCGCGCTTCTGCATTTTTATGCGGATGCCGGCGTGGAATGGCTCGTCGACGACGAACCGGTCGATCGGATTGCCCAGTTCGAGGCGCAGAAGGCCGCAAGGGCTCAGGCAAAGGCCCCGGCAAGTGCGCGGGAGCACAGTCCGCAGGACGGCGTATCTTCGGCTTCGAATGGTGGGAGTGCGCCCTCGCGGCGGCCGGGTGCTACCGCCCCTCCCCCGGCAACCACGGCACCGGTCTCCGTGCCGGCCGGACAGGCGGTGGAAGCTGCACGTTTGGCGGCGGGCGCTGCCGGTTCACTGGCTGAGCTGAAGGCGGCGATCGAGACATTCCACGGCTGCAACCTGAAAAACAGCGCCCGCTCGACTGTGTTTGCCAGCGGCGATCCGTCTTCCGGGATCGCGATTATCGGGCCGATGCCGAATGCGGATGATGATCGCGATGGTGCCCCCTTCTCCGGTCGGGCCGGAGATCTTCTCGCGCGGATGCTTGCAGCAATCGGCCTTTCGCGCGACGGCGTGCTGATGACCAATATCATTCCCTGGCGCCCACCGGGCAACAGAATGCCGTCGGCGGCCGAGATGGATATCTGCCAGCCTTTTATCGAGCGCCAGATCGTGCTTGCCCGACCGAAGGCGCTGCTGCTGCTCGGCAATTTCCCGGCCCGCTTCTTCATAGGCGGCAACGGCACGATCCACACGATGCGTGGAAAGTGGCAGACCGTGAGCTTTGCAGGGATGGAAATCCCTGCGCTTGCGACATTTCACCCGCAGGAGCTTCTTGCCGCCCCCGCCAACAAAGCCCTGACCTGGCAAGATCTGCTGGCCTTTCGACACGGTCTTCAATAGCCGGAATTGCACATATTTCGTGCAATCAACCTGACGAAATGCAAATTATTACCATTATATGAAGCAACCCATGCGAGAAACGCATGGCAGCGTGGCGTTCTGCCACATTGCTGAATCAGAGCATTTTAAGCAATATTAGTAATGTCTTGGGAGGGACCCAGACAAAGGACCACGGTAATGACCAGCCGCTTTCGCCCAATACATTCGGGCTTCGAAACACTCCGCGCCGCAGGCGTCGGCCCGCGCTCGACGCAGGGCTACCACCGCTTCGGCTCGGCAACCAACGAGCAGATCACATCGCGCGCCATGGTGCGTCCGGGCGGCATTTCGCGTCCCTCGGCCATGTTTGCCGATTTTCGCGAACGTTGAGGAGGATGTGCGATGAGATCGATATTCAGTCCTCTTCGCACTCTCCGTGAAAACTTGCGTCAGATAAACGCCGCCGTAAACGCATCGCGCGAATTTTCCGAGGCAAGCAGAACTCGGGGCGAAGCGATCGGGTCCGTCAGTCCGCTTTCCGGCATCCCGCTCTGATTTTCCCTTCCCTGATCTTCATGCACCCGGCGGAGAGGCTTTGCGCGCAGCCCTGCGCTCCAGCCCAAGCTGGTGTTCGCGGTAGATGATGAAGATGCCGGCCGAGACGGTGATTGCGGTACCGATCAAGGTATTGATCGCCGGGATATCACCGAACAGCGTGTAGGCAATCGCAATTCCCAGAATGATGGATGTGTATTCGAACGGCGCGATCGTCGAGACGTCCGCGTGGCGATAGCTTTCCGTCAGCAGGATCTGCCCCAGCCCTCCGAAAAATCCCGAGGCGATCAGGCATAGGCGCGCATAACCACTCAGAGAAGACCAGCCGAAGGGCAGGCTGATGATTGAGAAGATCGCCGCGGTCAGCGAGAAATAGAGCACGATTGTTGCGGTCTTTTCCGTCTGAACGAGTTGGCGTACCTGGATCATCGCAAAGCCGCCCATGACGGCGCCCAGGAGCACTGCCATCGCGCCCATTGCCTGCTCTGACCCCATGCCACCACCACTGAACATGGTCATCTTGGGCCATGAAATGATCACAACGCCGACCATGCCGATAGCAACCGCGGTCCAGCGATAGAGCCTTACGGTCTCCTTGAGAAATATCGCGGCAAAGACGACGGCGATCAGCGGCATCGAATAACCGAGTGCTATTGCATCGGGCATTGGCAAATGCACCAGGCCATAAAAGCCGCATATCATGCCCATAATGCCGAGCACGCCGCGCTTGAGATGACCCGACAGGCTATTGGTGTGGAAGGCGTGAAACAATTCCCGGCGAAAAGCCAGATATCCCATGATCGGAACAAGCGCGAAAGCCGATCTGTAGAAGGTGACTTGCCCGGCAGGGAGATCCGGCCCGGCCGCCTTGATGCAGGTCTGCATCATCACGAATACGACAACAGACAATACTTTCAGCATAATCCCGTGCAGGGGATTTCGGGCATCGGGGGCCATAAGGGAACTCATTGGGGTTCAGGCCTTGGGCCTTGATCCGGAAATAGGCGGGGTGGATTCGCAAGGACATTAACGCAAAAGTGGAGCGCCGTGTGTGAAAATTGACGAAAGTTCGCCAGTGCGCCAATCGACGCAGCCGACAATCGGATTTGCGATCTTTTGCCTACAGCTCCGAAATAGCACTGTATGAAAATCGATCACTATACTGACAGTGCGACACTTTATTTTAGCCGCGGTTCAACAATCGTTTAGCATTGAATGTAAATATGCCCGCGGCGTGGGGGCCAAACCAGTCTTTTCGGGGACAGGTCTCACGTCGTCACGTCCAGTCGTTAAGCCGTTTCAGGAAACATCATGCGAACAGATACGGGCCAGATCGTGCATCTGGCGGATTACCGCCCCACTGACTTTGTTCTGGAACGGGTCGACCTGACGTTCGAACTCGATCCGACCAATACAAAGATCGAGGCCCGATTGATCTTCCATCGGCGCGAAGGCGTCGACGCATCGCTGCCGCTGGTCCTGGATGGTGACGAACTTAAGCTTTCCGGCCTGCTGTTTGACCAGAAGGAAATGTCGGCAAGCCAGTATGACGCGACGCCGGAAAGCCTGACGATCCGCGACCTGCCGGCGGAAAGCCCGTTCGAGCTTACGATCACTACCTATATCAATCCGGAAGCCAATACCCAGCTGATGGGTCTTTACCGGACCAACGGCGTCTATTGCACCCAGTGCGAGGCCGAGGGCTTTCGCCGCATCACCTATTTCCCCGACCGTCCGGATGTTCTGGCGCCGTACACAATCACGATCATCGGTGACAAGGCAGCCAACCCGGTCATGCTGTCGAACGGCAATTTCCTTGGCGGCGCCGGTTATGACGAGGGCCGCTCGTTTGCCGCCTGGTTCGATCCGCATCCCAAGCCCGCCTATCTCTTCGCGCTGGTCGCAGGCGATCTCGGCGTCATCGAAGACACGTTCGAAACGATGTCCGGCCGCGAAGTGGCGCTGAAGATCTATGTCGAGCACGGCAAGGAGCCGCGTGCGGCCTATGCCATGGATGCGCTGAAGCGCTCGATGAAGTGGGACGAAGAGCATTTCGGCCGCGAATACGATCTGAACATATTCCAGATCGTCGCCGTCTCCGATTTCAACATGGGGGCGATGGAGAACAAGGGTCTCAACGTCTTCAACGACAAATACGTGCTGGCCGACCCGGAAACCGCCACCGACCAGGATTATGCGAATATCGAGCGCATAATCGCGCATGAATATTTTCACAACTGGACCGGCAACCGCATCACCTGCCGCGACTGGTTCCAGCTTTGCCTGAAGGAAGGCCTCACGGTCTATCGCGACCAGGAATTCTCCTCCGACATGCGCTCGCGCCCGGTCAAACGGATTGCCGACGTGCGTCATCTGAAGTCCGATCAGTTTCCGGAGGATGGAGGCCCGCTGGCGCATCCGCCGCGCCCGGACAGCTATCGCGAGATCAACAACTTCTACACGATGACGATCTACGAGAAGGGTGCCGAGATCACCGGGATGATCGCGACCATTCTTGGACGCGACAACTTCCGCAAAGGCATGGACCTCTATTTCGAGCGCCATGACGGACAGGCCGTCACCGTCGAGGATTATGTAAAATGCTTCGAGGATGCGAGCGGTCGCGACCTCAGCCAGTTCTTCCGTTGGTATGTTCAGGCCGGCACGCCGTTGGTTTCCGCCTCAGGCGCCTATGACGCTGCCGCCGGCACGTTCACGCTGTCGCTCGAGCAGACGACACCGGCCACACCCGGCCAGCCGAACAAGGAGCCGCTGCATATCCCGCTCTCCTTCGCGCTGATCCTCGATAATGGTTCGATTGCCGAACCGACATCGGTCACCGGCGGCGAAATAACGGGCGACGTGCTGCACCTGACGGAGCGCAGCCAGAGCTTCACATTCTCGGGCGTCTCGTCCCGGCCGGTGGTGTCGCTCAACCGGTCCTTCTCGGCACCGGTCAATCTGGTATTCGAACAGTCGCTGGAAGACCTCGTCCATATCGCCCGCCATGACAGCGACCTTTTCTCGCGCTGGCAGGCTCTGACCGACCTTGCCATGCCGAACCTGGCGCAGGCCGCCCGCGATGCGCGCGACGGCAAGGATGTGACCTGCGATCCGGCTTTTGTTGCCGCTCTTCTGGAATGCGCCGGCGATGCATCGCTGGAGCCCGCCTTCCGGGCGCAGGCGCTGAACCTGCCGAGCGAGGCCGACATTGCTCGCGCGCTCGGTGGCAATAACGATCCCGATGCGATCCATGCCGGCCGCAAGGCCGTGCATGAGGCGATCGCCAAGGCTGGAGAGGAAGTCTTCGTCCGCCTTTATAACGAGATGAAGGTCGAAGGCGCCTATTCGCCGAAAGCCGGGGATGCCGGCAAGCGTTCGCTCCGCGGCGTTGCCCTCTCCTATCTCATGTATGCTGAAAACAGCCCGCAGCGCGCCGCCGAAGCATTTGCCGCTGCCGACAACATGACGGATCTTGCGCAGTCACTGACGCTGCTTGCGCATCGCTTCCCGGATGCTTCGGAAGCAACGGCTGCTCTCGCCAGCTTCCTCACCCGTTTCGACGGCAATCCCCTGGTCATCGACAAGTGGTTCTCGATCCAGGCGACGATCCCCGGCGTTGATGCGCTCGAACGGGTCAAGGCGCTGATGGAAAATCCGCGTTTCAACCCAGGCAATCCAAACCGCGTCCGTTCGCTTGTCGGCACGTTCGCCTTCGGCAACCCGACCGGCTTCAACCGCGTCGACGGCAAGGGATATGATTTCCTCGCGGACCAGATCCTTGCGATCGATCCGAAGAACCCGCAGCTCGCCGCACGCATCCTCACCTCGATGCGCTCGTGGCGTTCGCTTGAGCCTGTCCGTGCCGAACAGGCACGGCTGGCGCTTTCGAAGATCGCCAAGGCAGCCGGCCTTTCGACGGATGTCAGCGACATCGTCGGACGCATGCTGAAGGACTGATAGCCTTGGTGACCCGCAGCACTTTAAGCGCTGCGGGTCACATTTAAGCGCCTGCCACATTTTTGGCCGCGATTGACACATTTTGAAACACTTTGCTTGACGCGCCCTGAAATCTCGCATCCGGATTTCGACTGAAGCCGCAGCTGATTTGCGCCACATAAACCTGCAAATTCTAGCATTTTTCAAATAGTTAACAAAATATTACCAACCCTCTGGACACGAAGAATCACTCTATGATTCATTAGGGTAGATTCGGACGGGCGGCGTACCGGATCATCACGAGGGACTAGATGAATACGGTATCGGACGTGCAGCGGGAAACCGCGGCCGGCGCTTGGCTGCGCCCTAAATTTCCGAAGGTTTCGGGCCTGCAGAAAGCGCTTTCGAAAGACAGCAATTTCGCGGTCAAGCCGATCGCACGTCAAACGCCGAAGGTGGAACTGGTGCTTAAGCGATCCATTCCCCTTCTCATCATCGCATTCCTTATGGTCGTGGCAGCGTCGCGCATTCTCGGCATCATGGGCGAGAACAGCCGTATGGAAGATGCCGCCCGGCAATCGACTGCGCTGATGGCAGCAACCACCCAGGCGATTTTCACCGGCCAGGAAACCCTTTTCGCCCAGGCCAACCGCGCTGCCGCCGAAGCACGGCTTTCATCCTATCTCTCTTCCGATCCACAGCCGCATGGTTCCTTCACGCTGTTCATCGACAAGTCCGGTGTCGTTTTCGGTGGCTCGAAAGGAGCCTCTTCCGCCTATATCGGCCGCCGCCTTGCTTCGCTTCTGCCCGAGACCGCAACACTTCGGCGCTTCGGCGGCGTGATCGAGACCTATCTCGGCGACATTCCGCACTATGCTGCCATTCAGCCGATCGGTGATGACGGCGCTCTGATCGTCTCGGCGCATTCGCTCGACACCACGAACAATTTCCTGCGTGGCGAGATCTCGCTCAACGTCACTCTCTTTACCGGCATTTCCGCCATTCTTCTCGTCATCCTTTATGCCTATTACACGCAGGTTAGGCGTGCGCACGACGCCGACGAGATCTTTGCTGAATCCAATCTACGGATCGAAGCCGCATTGTCTCATGGGCGTTGCGGACTTTGGGATTTCGATGTTGCCAATCGCAGGCTCTTCTGGTCCGGTTCGATGTACGAAATGCTTGGCCTGCCTGCTGCCGGCAGCATCATCTCGTTTTCCGATGCCGCAAGGATGATGCATCCGTCGGACGGTAATATCTACGCTCTCGCGCGTGCCATCGGCCGCGGCAATGGCAAGCAGGTCGACCAGGTATTCCGCATGCGCCACGCGGCGGGACATTATGTCTGGATGCGCGCACGGGCACAGGTCATTCGCAACGCTTCCGGTCGTATCCACGTGATCGGCATCGCCATGGACGTCACCGAACAGCACCGTCTGGCACAACGTTATGCCGAGGCCGATCAGCGCCTCGCTGACGCGATCGAATGCACGTCCGAAGCCTTCGTGCTGTGGGACAAGAACGACCGTCTCGTGATGTGCAACACCCACTTCCAGCAAGCTTACGGATTGCCTGAAAGTGTGCTGGTGCCGGGAACCGAGCGTACTACGGTCAATGCAGCAGCGGCACGGCCGGTGATCGAGCGTCGCATCGCAGATGCGGATGGCAGCGGTTTCTCCCGCACCACCGAGGTTCAGCTTGCCGACGAACGCTGGCTGCAGATCAACGAGCGCCGCACCCGCGACGGCGGCACGGTTTCTGTCGGCACCGATATCACGCTTCTCAAGCGCCACCAGGATCGCCTGCGCCACAGCGAGCGCCGCCTGATGGCAACGATTGGGGACCTTTCAGCCTCGCAAAAGACGCTGGAAAAGCAGAAAGCAGAACTTTCCGTCGCCAATGCCAACTATCAGGCGGAAAAGGAACGCGCGGAGGCCGCCAACCAGGCGAAGTCAGAATTCCTCGCCAATATGAGCCACGAGCTGCGCACGCCGCTCAACGCCATTCTCGGCTTCTCCGAAATCCTGATGAACGGCATGTTCGGCCCGCTCGGCTCGCCGAAATACGGCGAATATTCCAAGGACATTCACGACAGCGGCAAGCACCTGCTGAACGTCATCAACGACATTCTCGACATGTCGAAGATCGAAGCCGGCCACATGCGCATCCAGGCGGACAAGATCGATCTCGTGCCCCTGGTCGAAGAGAGCCTGCGCCTGACCTCTATCTCCGCCCAGGACAAGCAGATCACGATCCATCAACGGCTACCCGAAGTACTCGACATGGTCGGTGATAGACGCGCGCTGAAGCAGGTGATGCTCAATCTCCTCTCCAACGCCGTTAAATTCACCGACGAAGGCGGCAGTATCGAGTTGCGCGCTCACCGAATGGAAAAAGGCCTGATGCTGACGATCGCCGACAGCGGCATCGGGATCCCCAAGGATGCAATGCCGAAGATCGGCCAGCCCTTCGAACAGGTGCAGAGTCAGTATGCCAAGAGCAAGGGCGGTTCGGGCCTCGGGCTTGCCATCTCCCGCTCGCTGGTGGCGCTGCATGGCGGCAGGATGCGTATCCGCTCGAAATGCGGCAAAGGCACCGCCGTGTCGCTGTTCATTCCCGACCGGCCTTTCGTGGAAGCACGGAAAAGGGCGGCGTAAGGCGATCACAACTGACCTTCGCCGCATTCACCTTGGCGAAAGCCCCTCACCCTACCTCACCTTTTCATAACCCGTTCAAACACTCCCCGGACCTCACCCGATAACCGCTTCACCTCTCCCTCCAGCGTCAAGAGATCGGGGCAGTCTCCTGCGCGGCAGATCCGCTCGACAAGGCCCGTGGGTGCATCCTTGGCATCGAAAGGACCATCCACGCAGAGGCGGATGATCTGCGAGAGTTCGGTGAACAGACGCAAGGCTTCAAGGCATGTATCGAGATCGGCGCGTTCAGGCAGGTCTTCGCCCAGTGCCTTCAGTGCTTGCGCAGTCGACAGGCCATAGGTGTCGACCAGTAGATCCTTGCTCCCTGCCCGCGTCGGCGCGATCAGCCGCAGGTATTGGGCGATGAACTCAATATCGATCAATCCGCCAGGAATGAGCTTGAAGTCCCAGATATCGCGCGGCGGCTTCTCTTCCGCGATCAGCGCCCGCATCTCGGCCACGTCCGTCGTGATCTTCTTCACGTCCGGCTTGGTCGCCAGAACCTCGCTTATGATCGCCTTTGCCTCATTACCAAGGCTCTCGTCGCCACAGACGATGCGTGCGCGGGTGAGCGCCATATGCTCCCAGGTCCAGGCCTCTTCTCGCTGATATTTGCCGAAAGCGATGATGCGGGAGGCGACTGGCCCCTTGTTGCCGGAGGGGCGCAGGCGCAGGTCGACCTCGAAGACAACACCCTCCGCCATCGGCGCGGAAAGGGCCGCGATCAATCTCTGCGTCAGTCGGGTGAAATAGCGCTGGGCGTCGAGCGGCTTCGGACCAAGGCTTTCGAAAGCCTCGCTGTCATAGTCATAGAGCAGGATGAGATCGACATCCGATCCGGCCGTCAGCTCGAACGAGCCGAGCTTGCCCATGCCCATCACGGCCACCCGGCCGCCCGGATAGGTGCCATGCGCGGTCTCGATCTCGCCTTTCACCGCTGTCAGCGCAGCATCGATCAACAGATCTGCCAGATGAGTGAAGGCGCGGCCGGCATCGTCGCCGGAGATCGCTGCGGTGAGCAACCTGATACCGATCAGGAAACGCTGCTCGGCGGCAAAGATGCGCAACCGATCCAGCCTGTCCTCGTAGTGGCGCGAGCCCGAGAGAAACGTGTCCAGCCGCTTCGACAGATAGTCGCGCGTCGGCACTTCCGACATCAGGCCGGGATCGAGCATGCCATCGAAGACATGCGGCTTCGAGGCGATGATATCGGCGAGGCGCGGAGCAGACGCCATGATGGTGACGATGAGGGAGAGAAGCGGTGGGTTCTTGCCGATCAGCGAGAAAAGCTGGATGCCAGCCGGCAGCGCCTTCAAAAAGCTGTCGAACCGCAGCAGCGCCTCGTCGGCACGCCGGCTCTCGCCAAAGGCCTTGAGCAAAGCCGGCATCATCTCCGTCAGCCGCTCGCGCGCCTCGACGGATTGCGTCGCGCGATAACGACCGGAATGCCAGGTGCGGATCATCCGCGACATGTCGGCGGGCCGCTCATAGCCGAGTTCAGCCAGCGTCTTCAGCGTATCGGGATCGTCCTTCTGGCCGGTGAAAACAAGATTACCTTCGCCCCCTGAAAGCCCCTCCTCCTGCTCGAACAGCCGGGAATAACGTCTCTCGACCGTCTTCAGGGTGCTTTCCAGCCGCGCGGAAAAGGCTGCGACATCGGCAAAGCCGAGCATGAAGGCGATGCGCTTTAGTTCCGCATTGCTGTCCGGCAGGCGATGTGTCTGCTCGTCATGCACCATCTGGATGCGATGCTCGACATCGCGCAAGAACCAGTAGGCCTCGGTCAGCGCCGTGGCGATCTCCGGCTTGATCCACTTCGCCTCAGCCAGCGCCCCAAGTGCTACTTCCGTCTCGCGCGTCCTCAACGCCGGCATGCGACCGCCGGCGATCAGCTGCTGCGTCTGGGCGAAAAATTCGATCTCGCGGATGCCGCCGCGGCCAAGCTTGACGTCGTGGCCCTTTACTGCGATCGCCCCATGGCCCTTGTGGACATGGATCTGGCGCTTGATTGAATGAATGTCTGCGATCGCCGCATAATCGAGATATTTGCGGAAGACGAAGGGCGTCAGCAGTTTCAGGAAATTATCGCCGGCAGCCATGTCACCCGCCACCGGACGCGCCTTGATGTAGGCGGCACGCTCCCAGTTCTGTCCCCTGCCCTCGTAGTAGATCAGGGCTGCATCCATGGAGACGGCGAGCGGCGTCGAGCCGGGGTCAGGCCGCAGCCTCAGGTCGGTTCGGAAAACGTAGCCATCGGCCGTGCGGTCCTGCAGGATACGGATCAGCCGGCGCATCATCCGGCCATAGATCTCCGACGGATCGAGCGGATCGGCAAGAATGCCCACCTCCGGATCGAAAAAAACGACGATATCGATATCGGAGGAATAGTTGAGTTCGCGCCCGCCGAGCTTGCCCATGCCGAGCACGATGAGGCCCGAGCCACGGCTCGGCTCTTCCGGATCGACAAGCTTGAGCTTGCCGCTCTCATGGGTCGCGAGCAGGAGATGGTCGACCGCGGAGGCAACGGAGGCTTGCGCAAATTCGCTCAGCCAGCAGGTCGTCTCCTTCGCAGAGAAGATGCGGGCGAGATCTGCCAGTGCCAGGATGAAGCTGAAGGCGCGCTTGGCCGACCGAAGCACGGTCATGACCTCGCCCTCGGACGGGATTTTTCCGTCAACCGGCCGCCACGCACTCCGCGCCTTGTCGATGAGGGAAGACAGCGCCGGCTCTACCGGCTCGCCGATAGCCTGCGCCAGAAATGAGGGAGATACCGAAGCCGTGTCGCGCAGATAGGGCGACAGGCTGAATGCCGCGACGAGAAAATCCTTCAGCGCGCCGCCTTCTTTCAACATTTGCGCAACGGAAGCCTCGGATTTTCCAATATCTTTCAGCGCCGCCAGAGCAGTCTTAGCTTCCGCCTGAGATAGGGGACGGATGACATCCGCTGATACGGTATCGAGCCGTTTTACGCTTTTCATGCCGTTTCCTCCCTCATGCAGCTTTTAGTTTGCGCAGACGGAGAAGACAAACCGGAACGAGGGGAAACCACAACCCATGAACGATTGCGGTTTATCAAGTGACGCAATCTAATTAGGGCGCTATCTATTTGGAGACTTTCGTACTCCATGCCTTAGCGGGTCGCTTCCCGCTCTTCGGTTGCGTGGAGTCATCCGAATTGCCTTGCGCTCCCGCGTACACCCTCGGGAGAAACCATGAATTCCTCAGACATCGCGCTTCTTGCGACAGCGCTCGGCAGCGTGATTTTCCTCGTCGTGCTGATCGTATCGCGCATCCGGCTGCATCCGCTCCTGGCGCTGATCATCACCTCCATCGGCGTCGGCCTTGTCACCGGCATGCCGGGCGAAAAGCTGATCAAGTCGATCGAGGCCGGTGCCGGCCACACGCTCGGCGCTGTCGGCCTCGTCGTGGCGCTCGGCGCCATGCTCGGCCGCATCCTGGCCGCCGGCGGCGTGACTGAAAGCATTGCCAATCTCATCATCACCAGAACCTCAACCCGCATGCTGCCCTGGGCAATGGCGGGTGCCGCCTTCATCATCGGCATTCCGATGTTTTTCGAAGTCGGCCTCGTCGTGCTTCTGCCGCTGATCTTCAGCGTTGCGCGCAAGCTTGACGAGACCGGGAGCATCAAGGGCTCGGCCTATGTCTATGTCGGCGTTCCGGTCATTGCCGCACTTGCGTCGATGCACGGCATGGTGCCGCCGCATCCCGGCCCGCTGACGGCGATCGCCTCGCTCAACGCCAATATCGGCGCGACCATGCTCTACGGTTTCATCGCCGCCATTCCGGCAATCATCCTTGGCGGACCGGTCTATGGCGCGATCGTTACCCCGCGCCTCAAGGTCAAGCCAGATCAGGGGCTGATCGACCAGTTCTCGCAGGACGCAGCGGAGGGCGCATCGACGGGCCAGGCACCGCCTAGCCTCGGTCTCAGCCTGCTGACAGCGCTTCTGCCGGCGCTGCTGATGCTTTTCCATGCGATTGCCGAACTTCTCCTGCCGAAGGGTTCAACGCTGCTGTCGATCACCGATTTCCTCGGCGATCCGGGCATCGCCATGCTGGTCGGCGTGCTGTTTGCCGCCTGGACCCTGATCATCAGCCGCGGCGGCAACAGCGAGCTTCTGCGCACGCAGCTGTCCGCCAGCGTCAAGCCGATCGCCAATGTTCTGCTGATCATTGCGGGCGGCGGGGCGTTCCAGCATGTTCTGGGAGATGCGAAAGTCGGGGATGCGATCATGCATCTGAGCCAGCAGTTCTCGCTTTCGCCGCTGCTTCTCGGCTGGATCATCTCGATGCTGCTCTCGGTCTCGACAGGGTCCGCCACGGTCGGCATCGTTGGCGCATCGGGACTGCTCGCGCCGCTTGTCGGACATGACCCGTCGCTCAATGCCTCGCTCCTGGCGCTCTCAGTCGGCTGCGGCTCGCTGTTCTTCAATTATGCCAACCATGCAGGTTTCTGGCTGGTGAAGGAATCCTTCGGCATGACGATGGGTGAAGCAACAGCAACCATCTCGATCATCCAGTCGATCGTCTCGGTGGTCGGGCTGGTGATGGTGCTACTGATGAACCTGGCGCCGCCGCTGGTGTGACCGGCCACAGATGATGGGGAGGACGTCCCCCTCTGGCCTGCCGGCCATCTCCCCCACAAGGGGGAGAAAAACCGCTGCAACCACCTGCCTCAATCATCCTTCAACAGTAAGGCCGGGTTAAGCCCTCCCCCTTGTGGGGAGGGTTTGGGAGGGGTCTTTATTACCCTCTCACCCCTTCACCACCGGAAACACCATCGTCACCGTCAGGCCCGGAGTCTCCGTCTTCGCTTCGTCCGTGGCGGAAAGCTCCAGCCTGCCGCCATGCAGCTCCATCACCGCCTCGACCAGCGACAGGCCAAGGCCTGTTCCCGGCTTGGAACGGCTGGCATCCAACCGGAAGAAACGCTTGGTCACCTCACCGCGTTTGTCGGCCGGCACCCCTGGGCCGTTGTCGCTAACGGCAAGCCTAACCTCACCCGCCTCGGAAGACAGTTTCACCCGTATCACCGGCGTCTCGCTGCCTTCGCTGGCATATTTGATCGCGTTGTCGAGCAGATTGAACATCGCCTGGCCGATCAGTTCGCGGTTGCCGTTGACGGAGATGCCTGGGTTGATCCCGGTGATCAGTGTTATGCCCGCCTCTTCTGCGACAGGCTCGTAAAGCTCGGCGCTGTCGGCGGAAACGGCAGAGAGATCGACGCTCGACATCTCCGCCGCGATTGATCCGGCCTCAACACGGGAGATCATCAGCAGCGCGTTGAAGGTGCGGATCAACTGGTCGGATTCGGCAATGATGCCTTCAAGCGCCGCCCGCCGCGCATCTTCATCATCCTCGCCCAGAGCGTCGGCAGCCTTGTTACGCAGCCGTGTCAGCGGCGTCTTCAGGTCATGGGCGATATTGTCGGAAACCTGCCGCAGGCCTTCGTTCAGCTTTTCGATCCGGCCTAGCATGGCGTTCAGCGATCCCGACAGCCGGTCGAACTCGTCACCGGAGCGGCCGACGGGAAGTCGCTGAGACAGGTCGCCGGCCATGATTTTCTGGCTCGCAGCCGACATGCGGTCGATGCGCTTCAGCGCATTGCGGCCGATACCAAACCAGATGACCAGTGCGCCCAGTCCCATGATCGCCAGCGCCACCATCAGCGCCTGCCGCACGATATAACGGAAACGGCTCGGGTCACCGAGATCGCGACCGATCATCACCCGCAATCCGTTATCGACGCGCAGGACATTGGCGATGGCGAGATGTTTGCGCGAACCGCCGATCTCGGCATAGGGTTCGTAGGAGAAAGGCATATTCGTCCAGCCTTCCTGGTCGAGCACGCCAGGCTGGACGGAGGAGACATTGCCGGCCAGCATCTCGCCGTTCGGTCCGGCGATGACATAGAGATTTGCGCCCGGCTGGCGGGCGCGGCGCTCCATGATGCGCAGGAGAAGGTTCACCCCGCCGCGTTCATAGGCGCGCTGGATATCGGCGACTTCCTCGGTAATCGTCTGGCGTGTCTGCTGTACCAGCGTCTTTTCCGAAAGCGCCGTCACATAGATGACGAGAAACCCGGCGCAGATCGCGAACAGGAGGATATACAGCGCCGACAGCCTCACGGCCGTCGAGCGGAACATGAGGCGGGCGCGCTTGGCGATGCGGGAAAGCATTACCCCTCGTCCTTGATCATGTAGCCGGCGCCGCGGATGGTCTTCAACAATGGCTTGTCGAAGTCCTTCTCGATCTTGGAGCGCAGGCGCGAGACATGCACGTCAATGACATTCGTCTGCGGGTCGAAGTGATAGTCCCAGACGTTTTCGAGCAACATGGTGCGGGTCACGACCTGACCGGCATTCTTCATCAGGTATTCGAGCAGGCGGAATTCACGCGGCTGCAGCAGCACATCCTTGCCGGCGCGCTTGACCTCGTGAGAAAGCCGATCGAGCTCCAGATCGCCGACCCGGTAGACCATATCCTGTTCCGGCGTGCCCTTGCGGCGACCGAGCACTTCGACACGCGCCAGAAGCTCGGAAAAGGCGTAGGGTTTCGGAAGGTAATCGTCGCCGCCGGCGCGCAGGCCGGTGACGCGGTCATCCACCTGGCCGAGCGCGGACAGGATCAGCACCGGGGCGTTGACGCCGCGCTTGCGCAATTCGCTGATCACCGACAGGCCATCGCGGCGCGGCAACATGCGGTCGATGACCATCACGTCGTAGGAGTTTTCCGAGCCCATGAACAGGCCGCTTTCACCGTCGCTGGCGTGGTCCACGATGATGCCGGCCTCGCGAAAGGCCTTTGTCATGTAGGCTGCCGCCTCGAGATCGTCTTCGATAACCAGAATCTTCATGTGCGGGACAATAGCCTCGGCGGAAACATTTACACTATCGGAATCTTCTGTCTTTACCGAGGAAAACGACGAGGTCTGCATGCTGGTCTCCGTTACAAGAAGAGCGCCGACGTTTCCGGCGGCGCCCCTTGATGAGCTTGATCCTGCGGTTGGGCCTGGAGGTACCACCCCCGCAGTGTCACTCAGATGGTTGCGCGGCATCAGCCTTCGTTGATCGGCAAAGCGACGAAGCGGCTGGAACCATCGGCCTCGACCTGGAAGAGCGCACGGGTGCGACCGTCCTTCTTAGCCTGTTCGAGAACCTTGCCGACATCGGCTGCGCTTTCGACCTTCTTGTTGTTGACCGAAAGAATCTTCTCGCCGTTCTTCAGGCCGCGGGCGGCTGCTTCGCTGTCCGGATCGACATCGGTCACGGAAAGGCCGGAGCCGTCCTCAGCCGGGGCAACGGTGATGCCGAGGCTTGCCAGCGCCTGTTCGCTTGCCGGAGCCGGATCGTCCGGCTGCGTGGGCTCAGCGGAAGCAGCCTCATCGCTTGCCATGTTGCCGAGCGTCACCGGAATGGTCTGCTTCTTGCCGTCGCGCCACAGATCGACATCGACCTTGGTATTCGGCGTAAAGGCTGCGACACGGCGGGCGAGATCACGGGCATCCTTGATCGGCTGGCCGTTGACCGCCTGAACGACGTCACCCTGCTTGATGCCTGCCTTCTGGCCCGGAGAGCCTTCCTGCGGAGCAACGACCAGCGCACCGGAAGCTTCCTTCAGGCCGAGCGAGTCGGCAATGTCCTGCGTTACCGGCTGGATCTGCACACCGAGCCAACCGCGCTCGACCTTGCCGTCCTTCATCAGGTCGGCGATCACGTCCTTGGCGGTGGAGGCAGGGATCGCGAAGGCGATACCGACATTGCCGCCCGACGGCGAGAAGATCGCGGTATTGATGCCGACAACCTGACCGTTCAGGTCGAAAGTCGGGCCGCCCGAGTTGCCGCGGTTCACGGCTGCGTCGACCTGGATATAGTCGTCATATGGGCCGGAGCCGATGTCACGGCCACGGGCCGAAACGATACCGGCAGTCACGGTGCCGCCGAGGCCGAACGGATTGCCAACTGCGACAACCCAGTCACCGACGCGAACCTTGCTGTCATCGGCAAAGGAGACATAGGTGAACTTACGGGCCGGCGCATCGACCTTCAGGAGCGCTAGGTCGGTACGGCTGTCCTTGCCGACCAGCTTGGCATCAAGTTCGGTGCCATCGTTCAGCACGACCGTATAGGCCTGTCCATCGGAAACGACGTGGTTGTTGGTGACGATGTAACCGTCTTCGGAAATGAAGAAGCCGGAGCCCTGGGCAGTCGGACGCAGGTGGTGCGGACGATTTGGCCCACCGGGGCCACCGCGCTCTGCGCGGTCACGTGGGCCTGCGCCCGGGCCCGGGCCACCGGGACCACCTTGGCCGCCGAATTCCTTGAAGAAACGCTTCAGCGGATGATCATCCGGCAGCTGGTCGAAGCCGCGGCCGCCGAAGTTGAAGGAGAAATTGCTGTTGTCGTCGGAGACCGGCTGTGCGTCGGACTGGACACGAACCGAAACGACCGCGGGGGAAACTGCAGACACGACATCCGCGAAGCTAGGTGCCTGCGGCGCTGTCACGGAAACCGGAGCGGCAAAGGAGGACATGACCTGGCCTGAGATGCCGGTGGACAGCATGACGGCGGCAAGGCCGGCAACGGTCGAGGTCTTCAGCACTGTCTTGAGGGAGGGACGTCCAAACGTCATGGTGAAAGCTACCTTCTTCTCTTCGTCACTCAATCTTGGTCAGGCTGCCGATGGGCAACCCGCCGTTGTTCGATGACAGAGATATAGGCGTCGTCACCTTAACTGCAGGTGGCTAGAGCATGAAATGTTCGTAATATTTCGAAATATCCGGCCCGTGGTCCAAAACCTACTTGCCGAGCAGTTCGTCGATTTTGGCTTTCTCTTCGGCACTTAACACCTCGGAAGGACGCCGCGCAGGCCTGCTCCTGACAAAAATGACAAGAGCGAAAATACCCGCGATCAGAAGTCCGATCGGCATGGACCACAAAATGATCGTCTTGCTGCTGAGCCGCGGATTGAGCAGCACGAACTCGCCGTAACGCGACACGACGTAATCTACGACCTGTTTGTCCGTATCGCCATCGGTCAGCCGCTGGCGAACCAGCACGCGCAGATCCTTGGCAAGCTCGGCATTGCTGTCGTCGATCGACTGGTTCTGGCAGACCATGCAGCGCAACTGCGCCGAAATCTGCCGCGCACGCTGTTCGAGTGCCGGATCTTTCAACACCTCGTCCGGATTGACGGCGAAGGCTTGGATGGGGGTGAGGAGGAGGAAAAGAGCGATCAGGAGTTTGGTGATAATTCCCCTTCTGGCCTGCCGGCCATCTCCCCCACAAGGGGGGAGAAAACCCGTGGCACCGTCTTGCCCGGATCTAGAGTCGAGGGCAGGGCCATAAAGCCCCTCCCCCTTGTGGGGAGGGGTTGGGGAGGGGTTTTGACAATTCATTCCGCCGGCTCCATCACAGCCTTGACCTGCTTGGCCTTCCTCGACGGTGCGCCCACGCGCAAGCGTCGATCCGACAGAGACACGAAACCACCGACCATCATGATCAGGCAGCCGCCCCAGATGCACAGGATCAGAGGCTTCCACCAGATGCGCACGACGATGCCACCGCCATCCATAGGATCACCGAGAGAGACATAGAGCTGGCTAAGCCCGAAGGTCAGGATGCCGGCTTCCGTGGTCGGCATGCGACGCGCTGTATAAAGCCGCTTGGACGACCAGACATCGGAGACCACAGCGCCACCGGAGCTCACCGCAAAATGCCCCCGCTCCTCGGTGAAGTTCGGGCCGACAGCTTCGCGAAAACCGTCGAAGGTCAGCGAATAACCGCCGGCGTCCGCCGTCTGCCCCTGCTTCATCTCGACGACATGTTCGGTGCTGAAAGCCGATGCGGCAACAATACCGACAACGGTCACGCCGAGGCCGAAATGGGCGAATGCCGTGCCCCAGGCCGAGCGCGGCAGGCCTTTCAAGCGGCGCAGCGAGGTCATCACCGGCAGTTTACCGAAGTTGCCGCGATACCAAAGGTCGGCGATCGCGCCGAGCATGCCCCAGCAACCGATTGCCAGTCCGAAGATCGTAAGGACCGGGCCGCCGTTCTGCATATACCAGAGCAGCAGGCCTAAAAGCAGCGCGAGGCCGGCGAAAACCCAGAGCCGCTGCAGCGCCCCATAAAGATCAGCCCGTTTCCAGGCAAGCATCGGTCCGAGCGGCACGGCGATCAGAAGCGGCAGCATCAACAGGCCGAAGGTCATGTTGAAGAACGGTGCACCAACCGAGATTTTTTCACCCGTAAGGGTTTCCAGCACCAGCGGATAGAGCGTTCCGGTCAAGACGGTCGCAGTCGAAACCGTCAGGATCAGGTTGTTCAGCACCAGCGAACCTTCTCGCGATATCGGCGCGAACAGGCCACCAGCCTTCAAGGTCGGCGCTCGCCATGCAAACAGCATGAACGCTCCTCCGATAAAGATCGCCAGAATGCAGAGGATGAAGATACCGCGCGACGGATCGGTGGCAAACGCATGGACCGAGGTCAGCACGCCGGAGCGCACAAGGAAGGTACCGAGCAACGATAGCGAAAAGGTCATGATCGCGAGAAGCACGGTCCAGATTTTCAAGGCCTCGCGCTTTTCCATGACCAGTGCCGAATGCAGGAGGGCCGTGCCGGCAAGCCAGGGCATGAAGGAGGCGTTTTCGACCGGATCCCAGAACCACCAGCCGCCCCAGCCGAGTTCGTAATAGGCCCAGTAGGAGCCCATGGCGATGCCGGCGGTCAGGAAGGTCCATGCGGCGAGCGTCCATGGGCGCACCCAACGTGCCCATGCCGCATCGATGCGGCCTTCCATCAGCGCCGCCACGGCAAAGGAGAAGCAGACGGAAAAGCCGACATAACCGAGATAGAGAAGCGGCGGATGGATGGCGAGCCCGAAATCCTGCAGGATCGGGTTCAAATCCTGCCCTTCAGCCGGCGCCGGATCGAGGCGCAGGAACGGATTGGAGGTCAGAAGGATGAACAGCAGGAAGGCCAGGCTGATCCAGGCCTGCACGGCCAGAACATTGGCTTTCAGCGTTTCGGGAATATTACGGCCGAAGACGGCGACCAGCGCGCTGAAGAAAACGAGGATCAGCAGCCAGAGCATCATCGAGCCCTCGTGATTGCCCCAGACGCCGGAATATTTGTAGATCAGCGGCATCAGCGAATGGGAATTCTCCCAGACGTTCTTCACCGAAAAATCGGAAACGACATAGGCCCAGGTCAGCGCGGCGAATGACAGCGCCACGAGGCCGAACATGACGAGCGAACCGGTCGTCGCCACCGCCATCATGCTAGCGTCACGCCGATGCACGCCGATCAGCGGCAGGAGCGAGACGATGATTGCGGTCGCAAGCGCCAGTACCAGCGCGAAATGGCCGATCTCGACGATCATGGCGTGGTGCTCCCGACAACCTGTCCGCTTTTGGCTCCAGCCTTCTTACTCTGGTCGTCCTTGGCCGGCGCCATGCCCTTGCCGGTTCCGTCCTCCCAGACACCATCCTTTTTCAGCCGGTCAGCAACTTCCTTGGGCATGTAGTTCTCGTCATGCTTGGCAAGCACGCTGTCAGCCACGAAAGCATGCGTCGCGGCATCGAAGGAACCTTCGGTGACAACCCCCTGCCCCTCGCGGAACAGGTCGGGAAGGATGCCGGTATAGCTCACAGGCACGGTCGCCTTGCCGTCGGTCACGGTGAAGCTCACAGTAGACCCCTGCCCGCGCTTCACCGATCCATCCTCCACCAGACCGCCGAGCCGGATGCGGGTTCCAGGCTGCAGATTGGCCGTGGCCAGATCGCCCGGCATGAAAAAGTAAGCGACGGACTGCGAGAAGGCGAACATCACGAGGAAGACGGCGATGATGATAAAGCTCATGCCGCCGGCGATTACGGCCAATCGTTTCTGCTTGCGCGTCATTGGGTTACTCCCATCTTGGGGGTGGCTCCCGGATTTGCCGCGCCTTCGGCCGACAGTCCTATTTCCTGTGCGAGCGCGATCAATTGTCTGCCCTCGTTTCCATCGGCGGGGAAATGCTCCAGCCCGGTCTTCAAGGCGGCTTCAGCCTTCTCCCTGTCGCCGAGCACCATGTAGGATCTTACCAGCCTCAGCCAGCCCTCGATATTGTTCGGATCCGATTCCAGCTTTGATGCGAGGCTGTCGACCATGCCGCGGATCATGTCCTGGCGATCACCCTGCGACATATCCTGCGCTGCGGCTACATCATCAGCGTTCGGGCCGCCCAGAGAAGGCGGCGCTGCAGGTGCCGCAACGGTGCCGCCATTTTTGGCGATATGTTCGTTGATCAGGCCCATCCACGGAGCATCTCGGGGCGAAGCCTTGGCGATCTCCTCGAAGGTCGCTTTCGCGTCAGTCGCCTTGCCGGCCTGTTCCTGTGCCACGCCAACATAAAAGCGCGCGCGCACATCACCCGGCTCCAGCCGAACCGCTTGCTCGAAGGCAGAGCGGGCGTCCTCGGTCACGATACCATCATTGGCAACGACCAGCGTCTCGCCGAGGCCCGACAGACGTGCCGCACTGGGTCCGATCAAGCGAATCGCATTTCGATAAGCAAGTTCGGCGTCCCCAAGCCGTGCAGTGCGGAAATAGATCGGAGCCAGAATATCCCAGCCGGAACCATCGTTCGGATTCTGCGCCAGATGCCGCTCGGCTTTCGCCACCAGCAGCGACATGTCATTGCCTGGGTTCGCCAGCCGCGCTTCCAGCGGCTGATCGGGCAAACCTGGGCTGCCCAGCATGACGTAGAGACAGAGCCCGATAGCAGGCGGCGCGACAGTCACGATACCGATCGCCATCCTGCGTAATCCGCTCGTCTTTACCGCGTCCGCAGCATCTACATTTTCCTTACCCGCAGCGGCCAGCAACCGGCGACCGATCTCGGCGCGCGCATATTCGGCTTCCTCGGCGCTGATCAGGCCGCCGGCACGATCCCGGTCGAGTTCCTTCATCTGGTCACGATAGACCTCGATCTCTCCGGCATTGTCAGGCGCAAGGGCCTCGGGACGCCGATAGAGCGGATAAAGCAGCGCTGCAGCGACGATTGCCGTCATGAGCGCAAGAAGGATCCATAAAATCATGTTCGCCAATTACTGCAACGGCGGTGACATTCCAATCGGTCCCATGCCGTTGACGTGAATTTGAGAGATCTCCGTGGCCCATGGCCACGCCACGGGCCAGGTCTTTAGAACGTTTCAAGACTGATGGGAATGTCTATCGACTACTATGACCTGTATCAAATTCACGAATCCGTGCGGGCATATCCGACACGAATTCAGTTGAGCGGCGTCCAGGTCCCGTCGGAATTGCGGCAGGCGGCGCCTCTCGCGAGCATGTCCCGACCGTCGACAGTAACCGTGTGCCGGTATTGCCGGCAATTCTGTGCGCCTACCTGGTAAGGTGCGTTGGCGACGACCGTCCCGTTGGCGTTATCGCCCTTCCATTGAACAGACTGCCCGCCGGCCATCTCTTCCAGAGCACGGTATTCAGCTTCCAATGCGCGCGAGCGGTCGCTGGATGAAAGCTCTGCACCACTACGCCCAACGATACCGCCCTGCAGGGCGGTAATATAGCCTGCCGAGGCAGACGGCTTTGGAGACAAGAGCCCTCGCGCACCGGCCGCAGAACGCGACGTCGACGTGCAGCCGGAAACGACAGCTATTCCGCAAAGGGTCAACAGCACGGTTGAAAAGCTCGTGGGGCGCATCGCTTGCTTATGGTCTCCGACTTGCATGCTCGGCAGAAAACGAGGTCTTCACATCAGCATCTCCGCCCGCCTTGGGAAATAATTCCCTGGCTAGGTTGATCGAGACCGTTGCAGAGCCTTGTTCGTCCGCCTTTCACTTCAATGATATAGCAGGCGATGCGATCGTCCAGAAGATATGACAGCAAGTCTTTAGCAGTTGCTCATTGGCCACAGGTTTCATGAGCGGCGTCAGGCTGCGTCACGGGTCACGCCGGGCAGCAGAAGTCTTGCTCGCAATCCTCCGTGCGCACCACGGTCCAGATTGAAAGTACCATTGTATTCAGAGGCGATTTCACTGACGATCGAAAGGCCGAGACCGGCACCGGGCTTGCTTTCGTCCAGCCGTTTTCCGCGTTTCATCGCTATGGTGATCTGCTCCGGCTCGAGACCGGGACCATCATCCTCTACAATCAGCTCTACCCATGCCCTTCGGGCAGCCTCGCCTTCGGAACCCGGCGGCGGAGACGACGGAGCGATCGCTACCCAGATATCGGTCTTGGCAAAACGCGCGGCATTCTCCAGAAGATTGCCAACCGTCTCTTCAAGGTCCTGCTGTTCCAGCGCCACCGCCAATGACGGCGGTGAAACGGAAAGATGGAACTTCGTGTCCGGGTTCAACCTGCGCATGACGCGCACCAACCGCTCCATCACCGGTTCGGCCTCGCTTCTGGCGAGAAGCGAGTCGCGCTGGGCCGCGATCCGGGCGCGATTGAGATAGGACTGAACCTGGGTCTGCATCGCTTCGGCCTGGGAGCGCACCAGATCGGACGGCACCTTCTCGCCCAGCCGCCCTTCGTTGAGCAGCACTGCAATCGGTGTTTTCAACGAATGGGCAAGATTTCCCACCTGCATGCGCGCACGCTCCACGATACGCCGATTGCTTTCGATCAGCGCATTGATGTCGTTGGCCAAGGGCATGATTTCGCGAGGGAAACGTCCCTCCAGTCGTTCGACTTCGCCGCGCCGCACCCGCTCCAGTGAACGGCGTGCGCCCTTCAACGGCAACAGGCCGAAAAGGATCGCCAGGCCATTGACGATCAGGCTGCCAACGCCGAACACGGCAAGCGTGATATAGAGATTGCGCGAAAATCCGTGCACGTCATCTTCCACGACGGCCAGATTTCCCGAAACGCGAAACCGCGCCGCACGCCCTTCGCCGTCGAGAACCACTTCGGTCTCGGCCACGAGCACCGTATTCCCGAAAGCATCATTGGTGCGGTAGAACCGTTCGTACCGATTGTTGAACGGCACGCTCAGAATGGTCGGCACCTTGATGTTCGAGGTCCCGAGGGAAGACGAAGAAAGCGGTGTCGCCGCGAAAGTGCCGAGCGGCTCGATGATCCAGTACCAGCCAGTCTCCGGCTGCGAGAAACGCAGGTCACCGAGTTGCGGATTGCCCGAAAGCTTGTTGTCCTCACCAATCGTCATCGAGTTGATGACGTTATAGAGCTGCGCACGCAGAAGATCGGTAAAAGCCCGCTCCGACGATTGCCGGTAGAGCTGCGAGATGACGATCGCGATCACCACCAGCGCTACGGCAGACCATGCGGTCGCAAGCAGAAGCACGCGTGCGGTGAGTGACCGAAATCCTCCCATGCCAAGGCTCGGAGGCTGTTTGGGGAGACTATTGGGCATCGGCCGGCGCTTGCATCCGGTAGCCAAGCCCACGCACGGTCTCGATCAGATCAACACCGATCTTCTTGCGCAGTCGACCGACAAACACTTCGATCGTGTTGGAATCGCGATCGAAATCCTGGTCATACATATGCTCGACCAGTTCGGTTCGCGATACGACCGTGCCCATGTGGTGCATGAGATAGGACAGAAGGCGGAATTCGTGGGAGGTCAGCTTCAGGGCAATGCCATCGACCGTTGCCTTGGAAGCCTTGGTGTCGAGGCGTACCGGGCCACAGACGATCTCTGACGACGAGTGACCAGCCGCGCGACGGATCAGCGCCCGCACTCGCGCCAGCACCTCTTCGACATGGAAGGGTTTTGCCACATAGTCGTCAGCACCGGCGTCTATGCCGGCCACCTTGTCGCTCCAGCGATCACGCGCCGTCAGCATCAAGACCGGCATGCCCTTGCCGTTGGAACGCCATTTCTCAACGACCGTGATGCCGTCCATTTCAGGCAGGCCGATATCGAGAATCACCGCGTCGTAAGGTTCCGTATCACCAAGGAAATGACCCTCCTCGCCGTCGAATGCGGTATCGACGACATAGCCGGATTCTTTCAATGCGTCCGAAAGCTGGCGATTGAGATTGACGTCGTCTTCGACCACGAGAATGCGCATGAACCGTCCCCTGCATAAAATCTTGCAAGTATCTAGCGCATCAACCCGAAAACCGCACCCGGTTTCGGATCCAAAAAGGCGCTGATGTCTAGTATACCTCGCCTACATCGGCACCCGGACGGTGACCTTGCGCGGCCGTTCGCTGCCATTGCCCTGCACAAGGACCGTCACAATGCAGGTCTGGCCATCCGAGGACGGCTGGGCCGACAGAAGCTGTCCACCAGTGTCACGGACAACGCGCGAGGCGGCTGTGCCACAGTCGCCCGCAACAAGAACGAGATAGTCTCGAGCAGTCGCAGGCTTCCCAGGCAATGCTGCGAATGCAGTGCCGGCAGCCAAAATCGCTATGATCGGCAGTCGCGCCATGTTTACCTGTTTCCACTCAACCGACGAAAGGTCATGTCCAATGCATGTTATGGATTATGTATCGGATGACGGCTGAATGGCAAATGAATGCTCCGTAATCCTCCCCTTCAGGATGGCCTGGAGGGGGCTTTTCCACCGATTGAGCCGGTTGCCACAAGGCGTCCGTAAAGCGCCAGAAGGCCACCCGCCGCCCCCGTAAGCGTCACTGCGATATCGGCCAGCTCCGCCTGATCCGCAGCCCCGATCTCAAGGCCAGCAAGCTGTAGCGCGGAGGCCGCAACAGCAATCAGGGCGCCCCAGATCGTCTTCGACTGATACCAGTTCTTCATCAAATCCATCTGTTCATCTCCTTGTTATCAAAGATTGATCGAAGATCGCGCAGGAATGCCCAAAGGAGCCGCGCGTCCCATCTGCCTGACTGCGAAATCGATACTTGTTTGCCGTTCACCGAAATCGGTAAGCTCGTCTTCTGCGGCATAGGAAAAGGACGGCTCAGTCACTTCAACGCTCCTCACCACATCGCCATGTGCCATCAGATCGATTCGATATCGCTCCTGTGGTTCGTCCATCGGGATGTCCAAGGCCTCCCAGCCATCTGCGTCCACCCGGCCGCATCGTGTCCAGCCTATGACGATGTCTCCATCAGCTCTCCTGTCGGCCCAAAGATGCACAGGTGCCAACGGAGTTTCGGCGCGCTCACCACCCGTAAACACACGAGGTCCGGCCTGACCGCCACCGCTGCCAAGGCTCTCGACGAGCCAGTTCAGCGACCGCCCGCGTTCCTCGCTGCCAAGCCCAAGCGACACCACCGCTTCATCCAGCACGACAAACGGACTGCCAGCCACGGCACCGGCCCCAGTCGCATCCTGCGTGCCGGCAAGCCCCCGCAGCAGACCGGACAGCCGCCAGCGTTTTGGCGCGATTTCCTGCGCCGACAGAAAGCCAATGATTTCCCAGGCACCATTCTGCGCCTTCACCGCGATCCGGTTTTCGCCGGAAAGAACCGCGACTTCATCGACCGATGCCAGCCCGCCAAAATGAAGATCCAGCTCCAGTACATTCGCATGATCGAACCGGCCAGAGACGCCGGGCCGCAGCGGCGAATACAGCGACCCGAGCCGTGCAGGGCGATCAATCGTCACCCGTGTGCGATATGCCTCGCTGGTTGCCGAGGAGGAGATCACCATGCGCCGCCACGGCCGGCAGTAACCGGCAACGCAGGCGAAACTTTCCGATGCGGCATCGGTCAGGCGCGGAAGGTCCATGAAGTGCAGGAGGGGCTGAAAGGCATCGGAAACGCCTCCGCCGCTTGTGTGGCCCCGGCTGGTCGCCACATGCGAACCGGAAGGCGGCACCGCCACATGATGGCTCGCCTCGATCCGGCGGATCGCGCCCTCTTCGATACGCTCAACCACGAATATCCCATCAGGCCCATCAACGAGCCGGATCGCGTCACCCGTCCCGATTGCCTGGTCGGCCGGTGAAATCGCAAAATTCACGGTCCGCCTGGCAATACGGTTTGCCCGCAGGGCAGCTTCAACCGCAGCAAGCGCCGTCTCCTCAAAAAGCGTCGCCGGCAGATCGTAGCCCAGCACCCGCTTGCCTGCGGCCACAACCGGGCGCGAGCGCACGCTTGCCTGCTCGTAGTCCAGCACCGGATTGAAGAAACCCAATGCGGTCTCGGCAGGGAAATCGCTGTCGTGCCCCCGGTTTTCCGTCCATAGCGGTTCATCCTCGATATCGGCCAGAACATTGATTTCATGCGGTTCAAGGCTCGAGGCCAATCGCGAGCGAAACCGTATCCGTCCGCCGTCCTCGACCGCATCGATCTGAAAGGCCTCCATCAGCGGCTCGATCAAGGCCCGCGCCGAAGTGAGGTCCGCCTGCACGAAACCGGTCAGGTCACCGCTGACCGCGGAAACATCGAAATCCTCGATGCCATGGTCAACAAGGATCGCGGCAATCGCATCGGCAAGCGTGGTGCCGCCAATACGCCCGTTAAGCCAGTGCCCGGTCCGCCAGTTGCTGCCGTCGCTCCAGAACGACAGGTCATCCGGAAAGGCCGGCTGCGGGCGCGCGTCCCATGTCCAGACAAAAACATGGTCCGGATCGACCATGCCCTGCGGTGCTGTATTGCCTTGCCAATGATCGTGGTGCGCCTGAAGAAAACGCCGCTGCTGGCTGTCAGATCTTCCACCCGAAGAGAAGTACGGCAGATTGCTTTCTGCCGATTTCGGATCGACGAAGACATTCGGCTGATTGGCGCCCTTGTCCACTGCCGGACATCCCAGTTCGGTAAACCACACGGGCTTCTGTCCCGGCATCCAGATCGTCGGCGTCGTCCGCTCCGCACCGTCTACACGGTCGAAATGCAGACTAGACCACCAGCTTTCGATATCCTTGTAACGAAAGACCCAGGGCTTGCCCGCCAGCCCGTCGGTTATGGGGGAGCGAAGGCGATTTTGCCGGTCAGCCTCACTGGCATAATACCAGTCATACCCTTCACCGGCTGCAATCTGCCCTGCCATCCCCGTCACGTCGTCGCGCGCAACAAAGCCATCCGGGTTACGCTTTATGAGGTCATCGTCGCGCCAGTCGGCGAGCGGCATGTAATTGTCGATGCCAACCGCATCGATGTCCGGAGAGGCCCAGAGCGGGTCGAGATGAAAGAAAACGTCGCCGCTATCGTCCTGCGGATGATAGCCGAAATATTCGCTCCAGTCGGCACCATAGGTTATCTTCGTCTCCGCTCCGACCCTCGCCCTGACATCCCCGGCAAGTTCGACCAGTTCATCAACAAAGGGAAACCGATCCGCCTCATCGCGCAATTGCGTCAGCCCGCGCAGTTCAGAGCCAATGATAAAGCCGTCTACACCACCCGCATCGCCCACCATATCCGCATAATGCAGAACCATGCGACGATAACCTTCGCTGTCTTGGCTGAAGGCCTCCACCTGGGCCCGAGCAACCGCCGTCCGGTCCACCGACCCGGCTTCTCCCGGGGCAGGATGACAGGTGATCCTGCCCCGCCAGGGATAGGCCGCCTGTTCACTGCCGCCATAAGGATCGGGCAAACCGTTTCCAGCCGGAACATCCATCATCACGAACGGATAGAGATAGACCTTCAACCCACGCGCCTTGAGATCCGCGATTGCCGCCCTGACGCTCCTGTCGCTCGGCGTACCGCCATAGGCAGGCGCGCCGTCGCGCCGGCTGACTAGGTAGGCCTCACCTCGCCCGATGCCCGCTACCGACCAGGGATCGCTTTCATCGCGCCGCGCCTCCACTTCGACACCCGGCCTGATCCGGCAATGCCCGGCACGGAGATCCGTGCCGAACCATGAAACGACCAGCGCCACCCGCTGAAGGTTCGGGCAAAGCGCCTGCAATTCATCGATCGAGGCCTGCCAGTCGGTCAGCGCCGTCGTCGTATGCCGGTTGATGATGCGGCCGCTGCCCTCACCGGTGCTCTCCGTTACCTCACCGGTCTGATAGCCATGCTCCGTCGCCCCCGGAATGATTGTCACCGCCCGGATCTGCGCCTCCAGCCTGCCAACCGGTCGCAACACCTCAAACTGCAGCAGCGGAATACGATTGCCGAACGCATCGAGCGGCAGCCTTTCGAAGACGACATAGGCCAGCCCGCGATAGGCCGGCGCCAATCCCTCTCCCTGTTTCGCCTCGATCAGCGGATCGGGCAGCTGTTCCTCGTCGCCGCGATAGACGCGCATTTCGATCGCGGTCAGGTCGATTTCCCGGCCATCGGCCCAGACACGCCTCACCGAAGCGATCGGCCCTTCGCACAACCCGATGGCGAAATTGGCAAAGTAGCGAAACGTCTCGATACGCGGGCCCGTCGCCTTGCCACCGGTGCGTTCACTCGTCACCTCCTCCTCGAAACGCGTCGCCCATATCAGCGTACCGCCGATCCGCGCCGTGCCATAAAGCCGGTTGATCGCACTCCCCTCATCGGCACCCGGAATCCGCGCCGTACCGAGCCTTACGCCCGAAATTGTAGTGTTTCCGTTGATCAAGGCCCGATCGACCATACTCCCGGCCAAAGCGCCAGCAGCCCGACCAACAATCGCGCCGATGGGACCAAGAACACCGCCGAGCGCCGCGCCCGCGGCCTGAAAAAGAAGAGTAGCCATGATCTCTCCCCACGCACCGGCCCTTACGACTGGATGCGCGCTAAAATTGTGATAGCGTGTGTATGTTTGAGAGCAAAAGCAGCACGCGCCGAGCCAGCCCGGCGCATCAGCGAAGGTTGGCTACGCTGACTTCGGCAGAAGCCCTGCTTTCGAACATGGAGGTAAAGTTATGAAGCTTCGGCCGATTAGCCTTACACTTATCTGGAGAGTAACCCGGACGGGCTGGTCAATGACCGTCCGGGTACATTTCAATAGATAAGCAAAACGGTGGGCGGGGCTGCAACCGCGCTCACCACTCCGACAATATACGCCAACTGACAGCCGTTTTCAATCAATCCGGGTTTCCGGAAAGCGATGCACGGCCGCAATCCTGCGCCGCCATGAAGCCACCAGCGCTGAGCGTATCACCGCAGCCTTTTCATAGGCGTGAATGAAATGCGTCGACCCAGCCAGAATACCGGCATGCTTTGCCGCACAATCCGGCCGCCAGCGAAACAGAAGCAGATCTCCCGGCCTCGCCTCTGCCAATGGCAAGGCCGGTCCGAACAATCGCCGCCCGGCCTGCATCAGTCTATCCTCGCCGCTGCGCTCGGCCCAGTCCGGCGCATAGGGCTGTACGACTTCCGGCTCCTGGCCATAAAGCTCGCGCCAGACGCCACGGATCAGGCCGATGCAATCGCAGCCCACGCCTTTTACTGCGCCCTGATGGCGATAGGGCGTGCCGATCCAGTTTTCCGCCAGCGCGACGATCCGATCACCCGGCCCCGTCATTCGAAAATCGGGCCGCCGTCATGGACCCGCTCCCCGTCTGCATAGGAATAGGCGAAGTCCGAACCCGGCACATGCGGGAAGCCACGGAAATTCAGCGAATTGGCGAAACGCTCCCGACACATTGAAAACGTCTTGTCGCAGCCGGCCGTCACGGTGAATGCCCGGCCCGGCTCGACCTCCTCTTCCAGCGGCAACCAGAGTGAAAGGACAGCAGTCCCGTCCTGGCGCCTGCCATGTCCATCCAGCTCGGCGGAAAGGCCTGACGAAAACACGACCCTGCCCTGCCGAAAAAAACCATCGGCGAAACCGGACAGCCCCGATACGAGCAACCTGCTTCTGTCGATCATCTCGACGACCGATCCTTCGCCACGCCAGGCGGCAAGATTCATCCTGCACCTGCCATCCCCCAGGCTCGCGTCGCAACGGCGATTGTAAAGCCTGCCCTGCGGCTGGTTCAGCCGGTGTGCCATGCTGCGCAGCTCCGCACGAAACCGGCCGCCGGCCCGCACGACCTCCCCGATTTCGCGTATATTCAGCAGCATGCGCTCATCCGGCGCGGCCCAGTTGACGAGAAACAGTTCCACCCGGGCACCATCATATCGTCCGACCGCCAGATCCTCTTCCTCGATCGCCGCACTTGAAAACCCACCTGCCACCTCGTCAGCTTCCGCGCCAAGTCCTGCGGCCTGCTCGCTTTCGCTCGCTTCAAAGCCGCTCGCCGCCAGAAAATTCGTACCGTCGAAACTAAGGTCGCGGTCGTGGTCGGTAAAACCGATCACGACGTCATCGCGCCGCGTCACCCGCCAGCAATGGCAGGTCGTCGTCGCCTGCCCGTCGAGATGCGTCTTGAACGCCTGCGGGATTGTCCTCATGCCAATATCTCCGTCAGCGGAATGGTCGGGATACGCCCGGCATCGAAATGCGCGAGGTTGACGTCGATCCGGTCGATGTCGAAACGCACCGGCACGTCGAATTCATATCCGGCCTCGATCAGCGCGCCGGCCACCGGCACATGCCCCGCAGCAAAGGTCACCATCCCGGTCGTCGCATCGACCGTATAGGTCGCATCCGTGACAGCCACGCCTTCCACGGCAACCAGCACGCTCTCCCGAACCGGCTTGGTGATCCGCCGCGTCCAACTGCCACCCGCATCCTGATAGGCCTTTACCAGTTGAAACACGGCTGTCACGCCATCGCCGGTGCCGATGATCTGGTCGTTTGCGGACACTACCCCGCCCGGTGAGCAGGAGGCCCAATCCACCGGATCGCGAAAGCGAAAACCATACAGTTGCCCCCGCCGCGCCTCGAAGAACTCCAGCACTGCATAAAGATCGGTGAGCGAGCGGATACCCGATCCGACCTCATAGCTGCGGCGGCTATCGCGCCAGCGCTGGTTGCGCTGTTCCCGCCCGTTCGAGAGATTGACGATATCCGTGCGCCGCACCGGCCCGCCGCTCGCGCCGAGCGCCAATCGCAACGGAAAACGTATTTCATGAAACCCGCTCATGCCGATTTCCCCCTAAAGTGTCCGGTTCAAAGCCCTCTGCGCCCACGCATCACGCTGCGTGCGAGCATGGCCGAAACCTGCGCCTCGCTCTTGCGAAAGCTCGCGACATCCGTCGCCGTCACGTTGAAAACGATCTGTGGCCCTGCCCCGCCGCCAGCCGAAGCCACGCCGACCGAGCCATCCGGTCCGCGTTTCAACGGCAAGATCGCCTCCGGCCCCGCCTCGCCCATCAGGCCGGTGCCGCCATTCATCGGAAAATAGCTTGGTGCCCGTACGACCCCGCCATCGGCAAACGGCGTCACGGATCCGATCAGCGATCCCACGGCATTTCCGAGCAGGCCTTCAAGCGGCTTCAGGCCGGCACTCAGCGCAATATCCGTCAGCCGGTTGCCCAATCCGCGCAGCACGTCCTCCAGCCCCTTGCTGCCGGTCGTTGCCGATCTCAGCGCACCGGTCAGCGCCGTACCGAACCGCTGCGACCTGGCCTCCAGATCCGCCATCACGTCCGAAAGCGCCTCTGCACCGGCAAGCGTTGCAGAGACATCCGTATCGTCGTTTTCCATTGTTGTTCTCCGTGAGCCACAGTTCCTCATCCGCCTGCGGGGAGAGGACCAGGATGAAGGTCAGACATTGCTGCGCCGACGCCCACATCCGGAAACGCTCGCATCAACGCATCCAGTTCGGCCCTGCCAGCCGCCATCTCGCGTGGCCGCGCGGCACCTGTCATGAGAAGGAATTCCACCGGCGTCAGCGCCCAGAAATCCCGTGAAGAAAGCCGCAGCAGGTAGAAGCCGACATGCATCACCACGTCCCAGGGAAATGGCGCCGACGCGCCTGCCCTGTCGTGACGCACATTCTTTCCCGCTGCGGCATTCAAGGGTTTGCTGCAGCACCCTCCCCGCGCCCGGAAAAGGTCGCTGTCAGCAGGTCGCCAACGATACCGGCATAGGTCGCGATCCCTCCCTCGACGCTCATTGCCGCCACCTCGTCGTCCGAAAGCAGATTTCCGCCGCCGCGCAGGCCCGCGCCAATGATACGGATCATGTCGGCGGACTTCAGCCTGCCGGAGGAAAAACGCGCCGCCAGCCCGTTCAGGTCTTCCGCGGAAAATGCCGTCTCGAGTTCCGCCAATGCGCCCAGCGTCAGGCAAAGGATACGACGCTCGCCGTTCAGCACCGCCTCCACCTCGCCGCGGTGCCGGTTGGCCCGGCTGCCGGTTATCGTCGCCCCGGCCATCACAGCGCACCGAAGGTGATTGCGCCGGCGGATTCAAGCGCCAGTTCAAAGCGCACCTCGCCATTATGCTCGCCGGAATATTCGAGAGCGCTCACCTGAAACGGACCGGCGATCGTACCGAAACCCGGAACGACGACCTGCCAGTTCAAGATCGCGGAGGCGAAGAAGGCGGCTCTTACCTTTTCATCGCTCGCCTGATCCTTGAATATCCCGGCGCCTGTCAGCGATGCGCGCTGGACACCCGCGCCGCCCAGCAATTCCCGCCAGCGCCCGACGCTTTCCGCATCCGTTACATCCACCGTCTCCGCGTTGAATGCGAGACGACGCGATCTCAACCCCGCCACCGTCATGAACGTTCCGCCATCGTCGACCTTCAGAAGCAGGTCCCTGCCTTTCTGCGCTGCCATTCTACCATTCCTTTTCGATTGGTTGTCGTCTTCGCCCGAAAGGCCACTTCCCGCTGTTACGAGGACCTGCTACAGCCGTTACCGCCAGTTCCCTTCGCGATGTCCCGCCATGCCTCATCCCCCCAGTTCGGTCAGAACCGTGAGCGTCCTCGCCGTTGGGCAATTGATCGGATGGGGAACGACATTCGAAGCAGTCGGGGCGATCGGCCGCAAGCTCGGCTCGGATCTTGGCCTTGCAAACGAGATCGTCTTTGCGGGCCTATCCGTCATGATGATCACGAGCGCCTTCGCAAGCCCGTTGACGGGCAGGATGCTGGAGCGTTTCGGCGCCTCACGCGTGCTTTCCATCGGAACCCTGTTCTTCGCCGCAGGACTTTGCGTTCTGGCCAGCGCACAAGGGGTGATCGGCTACATAACTGCCTGGATCATCCTCGGTCTTGGTGCAGCGCTTGCCCTCAATGCCCCGGCTTTCACCGCCGTGGTCGAACGCGAAGGCGTCGAGGGAAAGCGCACGATCGCCATTCTCATGCTGTTCACCGGCCTGTCGCCGACGATTTCCTGGCCGCTGCTCAACCTGCTGCATGATCTGATCGGCTGGCGTTCGACCTTCCTCTGGGCCGCCGGATTGCAGGTCTTCGTCTGCCTGCCGCTCTATCTGTTCGGCCTGCCGAAACCGGTCGCCCGGGAAACCGCACGCATATCGGCCAACACCGCACCAGTACCGCTGACTGCGGCCGGCAAAAAGGCAGCCTTCATCTTCGTGGCGCTCTCAACGGCAATCGCCTCCTTCGTCACCTTCGGCCTGTCGCCTTCCCTTCTGGAAGTGCTGCAACAATCCGGTGCCACGCCTGAACTCGCATTGCAGCTTGCCGCAGCACGCGGCGTGCTCGGCATTTCGGCACGCGGTTTCGATATGCTGCTCGGCAAGCACGGTAATCCCTTTCTCACCTCGGTCAGCGGGATCAGCCTGATGATTGCCGGCTTTAGCAGCCTTCTCCTGTTGCCACCGTCAACTGTCAGCCTCTGGATCTTTGTCGCACTTTACGGCTTCGGCTCGGGCATATTGGTCGTCGCCCGCGCATTGCTGCCGCTGGCGCTGTTTTCGCCGAGCGAATACGGCCGTCAGGCGTCACGGCTGATGATGCCGCAGAATATCGCCAACGCCATCGCCCCGATCCTGTTTACCGCCCTGCTTGACCGAACAGGGGTGTCAACCGCACTCATCATTTCAATCCTGCTCACGCTTGTCGCTCTCTGCTCGGTCATCCTTTTGATCTCGCTTGTCAGAAAAGCGCGCCGAACGGCCAGCATCGTCACTCCGTCACGGCCCTGAAACGTATCTCGCTGAGATAATATCTGGTCTTCGGCTCGCGACGGCTTCGCGCACTGATCCTGAGCAGGTTCACCAGAAGGGCACCGTCGAGCGCCAGATCCGCATTGTCGAGCAGCGCCGTCACCTTCGCCGTAATCTCCAGTGCCTGCCGCCGTCCGTCTCCCTCTGACCAGACCTCCAGTGTGATAAGATGCTCCTCGCCGGCCTCGGTCACGGTGGAAAGATCGCGGGTCTCCATTTCGCCGATCACGATTGCGGGTAGTTTCGGCCGCGTCTGCAGGCGATCACGAATGCCATCCGGCCCGATCAGCGCCGTCAGCACCGCATCGCCGGCAAGCCGCAAATGGATAGAACTCAGAAGTGCATTTGCCGCACTCATCCCGCGCCCTCCTCGCAAAGACAGGTCAGATAGCGCCCGGTCTCATCCGGGTCCTGGACCAGCTTCACCGCAAACAGCCGAGCACCCTTGCGCAAACGCTGTCCAGCAGAAACATCGCTGCGAAACCGCAGCCAGATGCGATGTGTAATCGTGCCGATCTCGGCACCGGCCCGTTCGGCAAGGCTTGCCGATACCGGTTCGACCTTGGCCCACATGGCGGCGGTCTCGGTCCAGTTCACCGTCGCGCCCCCTTGCCCGTCCGGTATTCTGACCGGGCCTTCCAGCAACAGCCGCGCCGTCATCTGGCCGGGGTCGAAGAAGACCACCATCAGAGCCTCCGCATCCGGAACGGCGCGATCAGCCGCTCGTAGCCGTCGGGAACACCGGCCGGCTGCTGCTCTGCCGAGATGACGCCGCGAAAAGCGAACATGTGGCCTATATGGATCAGCATCGCCCGTTTCAGCGTGTCCGGCACATCCGTTCCCGCCTCACCATAACCGGCCGAAAAATCGATCTCGATACCATTCACGGCCCGGCCCGGAGAAGGTGGTTCACGCAGCCAGAGCCGTGCCGGACGCCCCACACCGTCGAGCAGATGGTCTTCAAGCGAAACATCAACGGCTGCGCCATCGGCATCATAAATCGTAACGGATAGAATCGCTTGCAGCGGCGACTTGAGGATTGGGATCACTCCGTCCGTCTGCCATCGATCAAGATAGAGCCGCCAGCTTTGCGCGATCAGGCAAAGCCCCGTCTCGCTCTCCAGAAACGTGCGGGCGGTCGTGATCAGCGACAGGAGAAGCGCATCCTCTTCACCGCCATCAAGCCGCAGATGCGCCTTCACCTCGGCAAGCGTCAGCGGTTCCGCCAGTGGCGGATCGATCAGTGCATAGGTCATGGAAATCCCTTGGGTAAGCGAATAGCGAATTGAGGGTGGCGAATAGGGAGATGGCTTGTAGCGATGGGAGAAAGCGGTCGCGTCCGCCCCTCCATTCGCTATTCGCCACTCCCTATTCGCTTCGCGGTAGCATCAGCTCACCGCAAACTTCACCAGCTTGATCGCCTCGAAATTCTGCACCCCGCCACCGACACGCTTGGTGGTGTAGAACAGGACGTAAGGCTTGGCCGAATAGGGATCGCGCAGGATACGCACTCCCGCCCGGTCGACGACCAGATAACCCGAACGGAAATCGCCGAACGCGATCGACAGCGAACCCGCCGCCACATCCGGCATTTCTTCGGCTTCCGCCACCGGAAAGCCCATCAGCGTTGCCGGCTGACCGGCAGATGCCGGCGGGCGCCACATGTAGTTGCCGTCGGCGTCCTTGAACTTGCGGATATCGGCCTGCACCTTGCGGTTCAGCATGAAGGTGCCGTTCTGCCTATGCCCCGCCTTCAGCGAATAGATCGCGTCGACCAGCGTGTCCGATGGTCCGGTGGATTTCCAGGCGCCCGCGGCCCCGGTCGCGATATAGCCGAGATTGCCCCAGGTCCAGACGCTGTCGGCCACCGCTGTGTAGGACAGAAATCCCTTCGGCTTGTTGACGCCATCGCCGCGGATGAAGGCATCGCCCTCCTGTTCGGCAAAGACGATATCCACCTCGCCGGCAATCCAGGCCTCGATATCGACCGCGGCATCGTCAAGCAGCGCCTGCGTTGCCGCCGGCATGGCGTAAAGTTCCATGGTCGGAAACGACAGTTCGGCAAGCTGCGGCGCATTGGTCTGCGGCCGCGCCGCTGTCTCAGCCACCCAGCCTGTGGCAAGACCGGTCGTCGCGAACGGCTTCTTCAATACCGCGGTCGAGACGGTGCGCACGGTCGAAAGCGCCCGCATCGGCGAGACGACGGCAACCCGCCTGCCGATCTCGCTATCCGTCTCGTCCGGCACGAGATAACCGCCATCCGCACCGCTGCCTGCCGACATCGCCTTGGCTTCCAGCTCGCGCAACCCCGCCTCGTCACCACGGCGGACATAGGCATCGAAGGCGGCCTTGTGCTCCGCCACGTCCGGCGACAGCTCGGCTCCTCCATGGGTATTGGCACGGGCCGATCCGAGCTGCGGCCGTGCCTTCTTCAGAACAAGCTGGTCGAGAACCTTCTTCTGGTCGTCCATTGCCCGGTTGATACGGTCGACCTTGTCACGAGTGACGATATCCGATGTCAGCTTCTGCTCGATTTCGCCGAGCCTGCGGTCGTTGACATCCTTGAAGGCCTCGAACGCCTCCATGAACTCGTCGAAAGCCGCCGTTACCGTCTCGGGTATGGCCTTCACTTCGGGCGCCACCTTGTTTGCCTGCATAACCTGCTCCGTCATATCGATTTTCCCTTGAAGCTTGAGGTGAACATCATCTTCGCCGCCCGCCGCATCTGGCGGACGAGTTCTGTTTCCCGATCTCGAAAGAACCGGGCATGCTTGACGTCGGAAACCCTGGCCGATGGCAGCATCGGAAAGGTCACGACGGAAATTTCCCAAAGATCGGCTTCGAGGATGCGCCGCACCCCTGTCTTGGCATCGGTGCGCGCCTTGACGGTCCGAAACCCGATCGAAAGCCCGTCCAGCGCACCCGTTTTCATCAGTGAAAACACCTCGCGCGAGCGGCCCACGCCCGGCGACAACACGCCCTCGACAAAAAGCCCGCGGGCATCCTCGCGGATCGTCTTCCAGGCGCCGATCGGCTCGTTCGGATCATGCTGGTAAAGCATCCGCACGCCATCCGCGCCGCGGGCGACAAGCGAGTTCAGAAACGCCCCGCGCTCGATCTTGTCCTTGCCGAGATCGACCTCGCCGAAGACGCTGGCATAACCGGAAAAGGTGCCGTCGCCGGTAATCCCGGCCAGTTCCAGATTGGCGAATTTTCGGGCCGTCGGGCGCAAAGGAATACGCATGGGGGCGCGATGCCCGCGGTAAGCGTGCATGGAAATCTCCTGAATGAACTTAGCGAACGGCTCGGCGTGCGCTCTTGGCTGAGTTGAAGCCCCGTGCGAGCCGCACTATATTCGGAGCACGGGTCCTTGAATGGAGCGCGCCATGCAGACGTTGATGCTCATCGCACTCGGTCTCATCTCAGGCACGGCAGTGATAGCTGGAGCAGTTGGCCTTGCCCTGCATCCACCAGCCATTTTCCGAAAGCCACTTCTGGCCGATGCCCTCGAAAGAGCGGATCACGCCCTGGGAGACGCGGTCATGTATACCGGCACCGATGAAGGTGGCGGTGGTGGCAGCCACAGCTGACCACCTAACGTCGACCGCCATATCTCTCTGCCACCCGCGACAACGCGCCCAGCACCCACCAGGCGCAGAGGCTCGCCGCAGCCGACCCCGCCAGCATCGTTTCCGCTCCCGAGAGCATGCCGGAAATGCCGAGCCTTTCTGCCAGCCACAGCCCCGTCGGTCCGCCAAAAATCAACCCGCATGTCACGCCCGTCGCAAACCGGCTCGCCGCCTCGCGCCTGCTTTTGGGCAGAAGGTAGATCAGCGACACGCCGGCACCTGCAAAAGCCCCCGCCGTCTTCGCCGCCCAGACGCCGATGATCGCGCCCGGATCATGTCCAAGGTCTGCCATAGTTAATCCCTTGTCGGTTAGAGAGGGGGGCAGTCAGTCGAGATCCCAATCAGGCGCATCTCGGAAAGGCGTGTACCCACAGCACCTTCGGACAATTGCGGCGCCGTGTTACCGCGAGCGCAGGCGGATATTGGTCAACTTTCAGAATCGCTTGTAGAGAAGCCTTGAGAGGTTGAGTCCGACGCTTCGGAGGTTGCGTGAGAGGCTGAAGCTTGAAAGCTGCAGCCGATACCTGCCTTCTCAACGCTCAGTCGAGCTTGAACTGCGGGTACTCTGCCTCGACCTCTCTCGGGGCTTGTCTTCCGTGACGAATGGCAACCACCATGATCCCCACGTCGTCTTCTTGATAATCGATCTGGTAGGGCGCGGAGATATAACGCCGAACCCCTTTAGCACCATCGATGACAGGTCCGATCTGCGGATGCTCGCCAATCAGTTTGGTCGCGGCCCTGATTTGCCGAACAACGGCAAGAGCGACACGCTTATCGAATTTCGCCAGATAGCCCTGCTCACGTTTCAGATAGGCCAAAGCTCGATCCGAAAGGCGAATTTTCATCAGGCGGCGTCTTCTCTAGAAAGGCGCTCAAGTTCGGCAAAAACCTCTTCGGCGTCGTGGACGCGACCGGCCTTCACATCGTCTAGCCCCTGCCTAATTTCGAGCAGATCGCTGCCCTCATTGATCAGGTAATATTTCAACGCCCGCACAATCACCCAGCTGCGGCTGCGATCGGCAGTTTCGGCAATCCTCTCGATATCCTCGAGAATGTCTTGCGGCACACGCAGCGTGATCGGATCGGACAGGACCGGCTTGTCGGCCGATTTGTCGGCGTTCTTTTTGTCAGCCAAAGGAGCCTCCATTTGTAATACGACGTATTACAAATTACACCCATGCGGCCATTCGCTCAATATCCCACTGCCTCGCGTTTCTCGTCGTCGGTCAGAAAACCCGCCGCCCCGACCCGCGCCCACAGCGCTTCACGCTCGGCACTCAGCCCCGCAATCCGGTCGAGATCCGGCTCCAGCCGTAATTCCCCGTAGATCTCGGACAGCCAGGCGGAAAAGCTCGCGGCAGTCCGCGCAATCAGCGGCAGCACGGTCAGCCTGTAGAAGGCGCGGTTGGCCTCCTGGTAATTGGCATAGGTATTGTCGCCGGGAATACCGATCAGCATCGGCGGCACGCCAAGCGCCAGCGCGACATCCCTTGCGGCGCCATTGCGCGCCTCGATGAAATCCATGTCCTTCGGCGAAAGCCCCATCGCTTTCCAGTCTAGCCCTCCCTCGAGCAGCAAGGGCCGCCCCGCATTGACGGCACCGGAATAGCCTGCCTCCAACTCGTCCTTCAGCCGCTGATACTGGTCGGCCGAAAGATTGCCGCCATCCTTCGGCTGATAGACGAGCGCGCCGGAAGGTCTTGCCGAATTGTCGAGCAAAGCCTTGTTCCAACCCGCCGCCGCATTGGAGAGATCGAGTGCTGCCCCCGCCGCCACAAGCGGCGAAAAGCCAGAATGGTCGTCGAGCGGGTGAAACAGCTTTAAGTGCAACAGCGAAAGCCGCCCATCCTCTGCTTCAGCCGCCAGCCTGCGCGTTCGCCCGCCGGCGCGATAATCATACCCCGTCACCCAGCCATCGCGCCCCTCGACGACGCTCACCCGGTCGGGCCGCAGCAGATGCAGTTCCCGTAACGATCCGCCGATCGCCAGCGGCTCGACATAGGCATTGCCGGACAGGAGCAGATGCCCGTAGAGCGCCTCGAAAAAATCCGGTCCGCCCTGCCGTCCGTTTGGACGCAGAAGCAGCGCCAGCGCCGGATGATCCGCAACCTCCGCAACACCTTCGTAAGCCGGCCACGGCACAGCGGCTGCAGCCTCCGCAATCATCCGCACCGCCCGATATGCCACCGGATTGCGCATGAACCCTGTCCGCGCCAGCGCCGCATAAGACCTGCCGGACCAATGCGCCGTTCCCTCGCTGGCAAGCACCGCAAAGGCGGACGCGACGCCCGCCGCCATCTTCACCTCGGCCACGGCCGCACCGCCCTTCCCTTGATCTGCAGACACGGCTTTGCGTTCCCCCGTGGAAAGCCACGGCAGGCGAAAAGGAGATTTCATTACGGTGATCCTTTTTGGGTAAGACTGAGCCTACCTGAGCGGCGTCTTTACCGCCTTGTCGCTGTCATAGTCTGCAGCAATGCGCATCTCGCGAAGCGGCCGCACGGTTTCAGTCGATTTATGATAGATCGGATGCGCCTTGTAGGCTGCCAGCGCCGCCTCGTTTTCGAACTCGCCGTAGACGACGAAGTCGACTTCCCGGTCCCACTGGTCGGTTTTTACATTCGTGCCGATTTCCAGAAGCGATGCATGCGGGTTTGCGGTCAGCATTGAAAGCCCTGCCCGGACATCCTCGAGATTTTCGGACGTGGCCGTGAAAAACACGATATGGCGTATCATCGAAACTCCGCAGCACCTCATTCAGACAAGCTGCCTGCTAACACGCGTCCCCGCCCGCATCAATGCGCCTCGGCAAAGCCAGCCGGAATGCCTTGGCGTATCCGGCCACAAGTTCCGCCCGGTCCGTTCCGTTGACGATCTTTCGCGCATCGGTCCAGTCTCTCCTGCCGTCAGCGAAATAATCGCCGAGCCTGCGGCCGGTAAACGAGCCCTCGAGCATGCCACTGACAAGGATCGCGACCGCAACGCCCATCTCCATCGCACGCCCAGGCTCGGAAACGAGATCGATCCCGGTCAGTGCCGACATCGCCTCGTAATTTCTCCGATGTGTCAGTTGCACGAAGCCGCGGCCAAGCCAGGTCCTGCCCTCGGCATCCGGCCGCCAATAGGGTGTCTTCACCGCGGGAAGCCGACCCGCCTTGAAGGCTTTTTCCAGCCGGGCAATCGCTTCCTCATCATTGAGCGCCAGCGTCTCGCGCACCGGCTGCATCGTCGCCGCCGTCTCATGGAAGGCTGTCGCCAGCACATAGGCCAGCGCATCGTCGCCACCTGCAGACTTTCGAACGGCCACGCTCAGTTTCGTCCATCCGTCGAGAATCGTATTGAGCCCGTTAACCTCGCGCTGCTTCAGACACCCGGAAAACAGGCTCTTGCGCACCTCGTCGAAGAAAATGCGACGTTCCGCCGCATTGTTAAGCTTACCCATTTACCGCTCGCCTTCACCGTGTTGCGACTTTCAATCGGTTTAAGAAAACTAAATCGTTTTAACGACTTAAAGGCTAATTTACTTTTGTCTCGAGCTATGGAACCAATATGGCCATGCGACGTTATGTCGACGCTTTTCCATGATGGTGCAGCGCAACAAAAAAGGAGATCATGATGATGCCGCAGCCCGCTCAGGCAGCCCCTTCGAAACCGATCCCGCAGGAAGTTCTGGATCGCATGGAATCCGAATGGAAGCAGATGCAGGAAAACAATTCCCGCCAGCCGAACCAGCGCTGAGCCATATAACCCATCCGGATATCGCCGATGTCCGGATGGCGTAACTACGTGGCACCGGTCCTTATGGGAACGGTGCTTTTGTTTGGTGCAAGCATGCTGGTCAGGGTGGCCATAGATCCATCCTGCGCTCCGCGACAAGCCGAGCATTCACGCCGAATGCAGCAATCCGAACAAACTCTCTTGCGGCTGTCATCACTGCCGCGAAACCAACAATGCCTGTTCTATCGCGAGCGCGCCGCGCTCATTGCCGAACAGATAAGACCCGGCGATCGGTGTTTCGGGCCGGGCCGCAACGGTGAAGCGCTGAGAAGGCAGACCGAGGCTCGGCTTTACAAGGACCTTGCCGAAAGCTGCACGCTCTAGGGTTAAAACCCCTATCCTGATTGAGTTTTGACCCTAAAGCGCATTGCATCATATCCCCCGTACCCGCGGTTCGCCCTGCCCTTCCAGAACCAGCGCCGTCAGCGCCCAGACCAGCGCATCCAGCCTGTCAGGTGAACGCCCCGATGACAGCCCATCGGGACCAAAATCACACATCTGGTCCTCCAGTTCGATAAACCGTCCTGCATGCGCCACCCTTCCCTGTTCGTAGAGCGCCGCCACCGGCTCGGCCCGCAGAAACTTTCCCCGCGTCGCCCTGACCATGGTGATCGGCAGCGCCACGTCGACACTTCGGAGCATCGCCGTCACCATCTCACCGCCCTGGTTGACCTCGGCGACGATCCTGTCGGCGGCAAAGCGCCGATAGGCCCTCACGACAGACTGCGCCCACTGGGCAGGCGTTGCGCCCTCAACGGAACAATCCGCCAGCACAACGGCCCGCCCCTCCGGCTCCAGCCCGGCCACGACGATGCCGCAACAGGAATTCTGTCCTATGCCTGCGGGCGGATCGACCGCAACGACGATCCGCCTTAAGGCCGGCATGACCCGGATCACGCAGGCCTCGATCTCCGAGCGGCGCCACAGCGCGTCCTCGCGGTCCTCGATCAGCTCGCCAGCCAGTTCCTGCCGGCCCAGCCTCGTGCCGCCATACCGGCGCTCCAGCGCCTCGATAAAACCCGGCGCCAGGTTTTGCCGGTTGTCGCCGGTGGCAATCTTAACCAGCCGCGTCGAAGGATCGGCGATCAGCCGCTTCAATACCGGCACCGGCCGCGGCGTCGTCGTCACCAGCTGCCGCGGATCGTTGCCCAGCCGCAGGCCGAACTGCAGCATGTCGAAAGTCTCTTCGGCATGTTTCCATTTCCCGATCTCGTCGCACCACGCATAATGAAACTGCGGCCCGCGCAGCGCCTCCGGGTCCTCGGAGGAAAATATCTGCGCCACCGCCCCGTTCGGCCAGACAAGCCGGCGCCGCGAGATTTCAAAGTCCGGAGACTTGTCGCGCGCAATCCGGCAGATACCGGATACGCCGTCGATCATCACCTCGCGGGCGTCACCCAGCGTTTCCGCCACCAGCGCGATCCTCAGATCGGACCGCTCCCCGGCAGAAGCCAGCTTATGCACCCATTCGGCCCCGGCCCGCGTCTTGCCCGATCCGCGTCCGCCCATGACCAGCCACGTGCGCCAGTCACCTGCGGGCGGCCTCTGTTCCGGTCGACCGTTGACGTCCCAGTCCCGTTCATAGCGAGAGACGAACCGTGCCGGTACGACAAGCCCCTCCACCTCGACGACCGCGGAAGGTTGCGTCGCCGCTGTCGAAGATGCTTCAGCCGTTTCTATTTCATGCGCATGGCTTGCCCCTCGCGCCAATATGTTTTCCGCGCTGGTGACCGCCATGCATTCACTCTCATGCTGCTCGTCGATACCCTGCATGCCTGCCTGATGTTGGGCAGCGATACGACTTTTCTGCTTGGCGAGACGCCTCGCGTCGGATGCCCGTGCACGACGCTCAGCCCGTGCCCGATGGCGGATCGGTGCCCGCTCGTCGAGGCTCGGCATCAGAGGCAGCGCCGTTTCGGATCCAGGTAGCAAGAAGACTTTTGGCCCGTTCATCCGCCTTGTCCGCTATCAGCCGCTGAAGGCGGTCTTTCGCCTCTCCATAGCCGCCCTCATCGGCCACGCGCTCGGCCTCGATCTCGCGATCCCGCGCCAGCTGCCTTTGAAGACTGTCGACCTTTTCGAGCGTGCGCACGATCAGGCTCATGGCGTCGGTCGCCGCCTTCACGTCGGCGCGCGCCAGCTTCTGCGCCGCCTCGTCGCCATCCGTCAGAGCGCCCGCCGCGCTCTCGCGCATCTTGCGGAAGGTGGAAAACTGCTCGCGCATCTCCACCGTCATGTCGTTTAATAGCTTGCGCAGTTCGTCGCTCGCAGAAACGCCGCCATCCGCCGACTTGATCTCCAGCGCAATCCGCACTTCATCCGCCAGCACGGCATCCTCCGTTGGCATCTCGTCGCCATAGGCCGGTCGATCCCGCCAGATGCCGAACAGGCCCGGATCGAAACTGTCGAATTCATCCATGGCAGGCTCCATGAAGCGCACAGGCAAATCGCCGCCAGCCTCTTCGGCTGCAGCGTTTCGTTCCCGTATCGCAATGTGGGATTAGAATGTTGCTCAAGACCTGGCGCGCTCAACTATAGGCGCGCACCCTTCGAAGCCCCCCGCCCTCAAGCGCAGTTCTTCGACTATGCCTGAACCCTATCAAAGCACCGTTACGCCGTCAAGGATTATTTTCCTATCTTGGTATTTTTCATAAATAGGCGGAGACGCTCTCTGCCCTGTCGTCTTAAGCCCTTGCGATCGTGGTGCAATCGCTCATAGTGGCCACCCATTCGTTTCGCCGGAGAATTCGATGCCGACCACACCGCCCGCCTTTACCTGCCTTTCCGCCTTCCCGCTGACGCCTGCTGACGAAGCCGGCCGCGTTGATACCGATGCCCTGCAGCGACTGCTTTCGCGCATTGTCGAAGCGAAGACGAATTCGATCGGTCTTCTCGGCAGCACCGGAACCTATATGTACCTCTCCCGCGAGGAACGCCGCCGGGCGGTGGGAGCCGCGGTCGAATGCGTTGGCGGCAAGCTCCCGCTGATCGTCGGCGTCGGCACTCTGCGCACCGACGATGCGGTGGCGCTTGCCCGCGATGCGGCAGCAGCCGGCGCCCACGCGCTGCTTCTTGCGCCGGTCTCATACACGCCGCTCACCGAGGAAGAGGCGTTTCGCCATTTCGAAGCGGTCGCCGCCGCAACCGATCTGCCGCTTTCGATCTACAACAACCCGTCAACCACGCATTTTTCTTTCAGCGAGGCACTGATCGGGCGCCTGGCTGGCCTTGCCAATGTCAGCGCGGTGAAAATGCCGCTGCCGAAGGGCGGCGATTTTTCAGGCGAGATCGCTCGATTGAGAGCCGCCACACCGGCCAATTTCGCCATTGGCTATAGCGGTGACTGGGAGTGCCCGCATGCACTGCTGGCCGGTGCGGATTGCTGGTACAGCGTCGTCGCCGGTCTGTTCCCCAAGCCCGCGCTGGCCCTGACCCGCGCGGCGATCAGCGGCAACGCGGAAGAAACGAAGCGGCTGGATACCTCCTTCCACCCTCTCTGGCAGCTGTTCAAGACGCATGGCAGCCTGCGCGTGGTCTATGCGGCCGCGAACCTCATGGGCATCACCAAAGCCCAGCCGCCGCGCCCCGTCCTGCCGCTGGGTTCGGAGGCCGTTCGGGATATCGAAGCAGCCATCTCACTTCTGAAGGACTAGGTCCCGCAGAAGGTTCGCGTCACCCTTTCTTCAGGTGTTGGCGGCGTCATGTAATCGGCAAATCCGGGACGCTCCTCATAGGGCTTTTCGAGTGCTGCGAGCAGTCGGGTGAAGAAGGAAAAGTCGCCATAATTGGCAGCCGAAATCGCCTCTTGAATGCGGTGGTTGCGCGGGATGATCGCCGGATTGACGGCCCGCATCGCGTCGGCACGGCCAGCGTCACCTTGAGGCTCCTGCGCCAGCCGATCGCGCCACAGTCCCAGCCATTCCGCAGCCTTGGAAGGATCGGCGAACTGGCTCAGGAACCGTTCGTCCAGCCCTTCTGCCGCATCCGCCAAACCACGGAAAACAAGCGTGAAATCCGCCTCTTGATCCTGCATTGCCGAAAGCAGCTGCTGTACCAGTTCTCCATCATCATCGGCTTCACTCGAAAGCCCGATCTTGGCCCTGAACACCTTGATCCATTCCGCCTGAAACCGCTCGCCGAACTCTCTCAGAACCTCGTTCGACGCGTCGACTGCCCTGTCCTGATCCGCGTCGATTACCGGCAGCAGGCATTCCGCCAGTCTGGCGATATTCCACTGGCCGATACCCGGCTGGTTGCGATAGGCGTAACGGCCGCCATGATCGATCGAGGAGAACACCTTCATCTGATGATATTCGTCGAGAAAGGCGCAAGGGCCGAAGTCGATCGTCTCCCCCGATATGGTCATGTTGTCGGTGTTCATCACCCCATGGACGAAACCGACGCCGAGCCAGCGCGCGATCAGCTCCGCCTGCCGGAATGCCACGGCCTGCAACAGTGCCGCATACGGGTTCTCGGCGGCCTTCAACTCGGGATAATGCCGGTCGATAACATAGTCGGCCAGTTCACTTATGCCATCCGTGTCGCCGCGCGCAGCAAAGAACTGGAAGGTACCGACCCGCACATGGCTTGCCGCGACACGAACGAAGACCGCACCCTGCTCCACCGTCTCGCGATAGACCTGCTCGCCGGTCGTCACCGCCGCCAGCGCCCGTGTCGCAGGAATGCCGAGCGCAGCCATGGCCTCGGAGACGATATATTCCCGCAGTACTGGTCCCAAAGCCGCACGGCCGTCGCCACGGCGTGAAAATGGCGTCGGGCCTGCGCCTTTAAGCTGGATATCGCGACGAATACCGCCTCGATCCACCACTTCGCCCAGCAGGATCGCACGGCCGTCGCCGAGCTGCGGCACGAAACTGCCGAACTGGTGGCCGGCATAAGCCATCGCAAGCGGCATCGCCCCTTGCGGCACCACGTTGCCGGAAAATGTCGCCGCCAGCCGATCCGGATCGGAAAGATCGGCCTCGACGCCAAGCTCTTTCGCCAAAGCCTCGTTGAACATGATCAGCTTCGGCCCCTCGACCGGCTCGGGATAAACCGAAGCGTAGAACCTGTCGGGCAGACGGGCATAGGAGTTGTCGAAGTGGAACAAGCATGTCTCCATCGGGCATATGGGCCTTTTCGCCCAATATGGGAAATAGCAGGCGAGGAACAAGCCGAAACATCTGTGCCTGTCCGGACCGAATGATAAAGCGCTCACACTATCTTATTGAGCACCCTTTCCTTTTCCGCATCGTCTCATAATTACAGTTTCGTGATCGGCGCAGGACGCGCCGCAAATTATGGAGACTGGGGCTATGGGTTTGTCGCTTCTGATCAGCATCCTGATCACTTTCCTCGTGATCGTGCTGGTACTTTATCTTGTCAACATGCTGCCGCTTGACGCAAAGGTCCGCCAGATCGTGCGGGTTGTCGTCATCATCATCGGCATCATTTCGCTTCTGAAATATCTGGCGGTGTTCTAGCCCTTCCCGACCGAACCACTTGCCCGGACGGATCACTTGGGTCCGCCCGGGCAATGGCGGCTTTCGCCTTGGGAGCCTGCTATCTCGAAATGTCAGGAATTCATGGATTTCAGATGGGTGACGACCTCCGCCTGACGCTTGTCATCGAGAATTTCCACCCGGTCGTGCCAGAAGCGTGATGCCTCCTCAGGTTCGTCTTCCCACTTTCGGGTGGTGACGAAATTATCGTCGAGCTTGGCAAGCCGCGTTCCGCCGAGCCTGCGATATTCCTCGGCCAGTTCCAGAGCCTGCGTCTTTTCTCCATGTGCCTCAACCATATGCATCCCTTTCCTTTGTGCCTCTGAAGGTTAGAACAGGAAGGTCGCCGTCCGGTTCCCGCGTGACGCGGGAGGAAATGCTAAAGGCAGGCTAGTTGGTCAGTCGGTTCACCGGCTTGATCGCGTTGTCGGCAATCGACTTGAACGATGCAACCAGGGCTTCCATCGTGTTGGGTTCGTAATAGTTGCCAGCGGCAGAGGCGCAGTATTTCAACAGTTCCTGCCCTTTGGGCGGCGCCATGAAGGCGACGGTGTAGATCTTTATTCCCGCCGTCTTTGCGGCCGCGCATCCGTCACGTACGTTCTGGTCCAGCCTTTGGCTCCAGTCCACGCTATTGCCGGTCATATCACCATCGGTCATCAGGATCATGATGCGATCCGATGTCTTGTTGCCTTTCTTGGCCTGCTCGACGCTCTCGGTATCGGTGCCGTAGATGTTGCTCTTGATGTTGGAGGTCGCGGTGGTCACCGCCGCCGTCGCGTCCGTTCCACCAACCGGGTTAAGCGTCATGGCATTGACGTAGTTCCTTGCAGCCGTCGTTCCCCAGGCGACCGCCGACTGGCCCTTGATGCCGTTGGTATAGGAGATCGTGCCGGTGCGGACGAAGCGGGTCTTGGGATCGGATTTGTCGAGGGCGTCAAACATCGTGGCTGCAGCCTGTTTCAGCGCTTCCACCTTGGTCACATAAACAGTCTGCTGGCCGATACAGATGCCGAGCAGGTTGATGACGCATTTCGTGCCCTTCACCGTCGTCGTGTTCTCCGCCATCGAAGCCGATTCATCGAGCAGGATTTCCATCGATATGCCGTTGCTTGCCGCAGCCGCTCCGTCAGCACCAGTACCGCTTCCGGTGCCCGATATCGTGTTGCTCGAGGCATTTACGGGATAGGTTCGCCCGGCGAAAAAACTGGTAAGCGGCGTCAGCGGAATATCGGCAGAGGAGGTTACCGAGACCGAATAGCTCTTGGCCCCCGTCGATGCATCCGTGTTGGTGACGATTACCACCGTCGTCGCGTTCTTGATCGTCGCGGTGTCGGTGGTGTTCATATAATTGGCTAACTGGCCCGCCAGAAAGTCCTTGCCGAGCTTCTGGCCGGCCGCGGTATCGGAACCGTTGGCCATGGCACCTGAAACGGCAAGGGCTGCGGCATCCGTCGCCTCCTGCAACTGGCGTTTCGAAACCATCAGATTGGCGGTGTCGACCGCCAGCCCGGCGCCTCCCAGCAACATGGGCAGGATGAGCGCAGTCATCATCCCGAAGTTGCCAGCCGGGTCGGAAACGATGCTGTGATTGGCTCTATCGAATATTAGCATGACGGCATTTAACGCAAAGAAGCGTTATTCGTGTCGCCATACATTCAAACTTGCTTAATTAAAGATAATCGGAACTCAAGACGTTGTTCTGCAATGGGAATACCGGGCTCCCGGCCACCTCAGGTGAGATAGGGCGCAAGCTCAAGCAGTTGCTTTTCCTGCCTCACTCCGATCTTGTAGAGATAGATGAGATTGGCGGCCAGACGCCGTGGATCGCCCGCGTCCTCCCACCCTTCCGCCCGAAGCTGGCAATAGACACGCCGGATCATCAGGATATCTCCCGCAGCAATGACGCTTTCGGCCATCATGGCCGCCCTCCTCGAAAGCATGCTGAAACCGGCCCGGCTCACAAGCTGACGCAGCTCAGGGCACCGGCATTAATGCTATAAAAAGGATTTTGTATACTGAACTTGACACTTTCAGCCCGCAAAACAATAAGAATTTATATTATTAATGAAGCGGGTATATTATGCAACAGACACTGCATGCCAACAACATTGGTTTTCTTCGACTGCTGTTTGCTTCTCTCGTAATAGTCTCTCACGCGTCAGAGATCATCGACGGCAATAGATCCCGAGAAATATTGTCTGGCGCGCTTGGAGCGCGGACATTCGCGGAGCTTGCTGTGGACGGGTTCTTTCTTCTTAGCGGTTATCTGATCACTCAGAGTTACGACCGCTCCAGCAACCCAATTTCATTTCTGAAAAAACGCGCTTTGCGTATCTATCCGGGTTATCTGGTTGCGGTCTTTATTTGCCTGGCGCTTGCACCTTTGACAGGCGCTGCAATCGGTTATTACGGGATGGGTGATCTGTTTCGTCTCACCCTGGAAATCGTAACACTTCACGGCCCCTCGCAACCCGGCTTCATAGGATTACCCTATGAAATCCTGAACGGTTCGCTTTGGACGATCTCTTACGAATTCCGTTGCTACATATTCGCCTTGCTCGTCGGCCTCGTCGGTCTGAGCCGAAAACGCTTTGCCTTTGCTGCGATATCGGCGGCACTGCTTCTCATGACGATGATGCCTTTGGATATCCAGATCCCGAACAGGATCGCATTTTTCACCGGTTATTATTCCGAAAGCGTTCGTCTGTTTGCAAACTTCTCTGTCGGCGCGTGCTTCTATCTGTTCCGCCGGGAAATTCCGTTCACCAATACCCTTGCCATTGCCAGCACCACCGCTCTGGTCGTGATGATGTTCCTTGAACAATTCGAAATCGCATCCTTCGCCGTCTTTGGCGGCTATCTGATCTTCTGGTTCTCCTTTGCAGTAAAATCAGAGGCGATATCGCGGATAAACGCTGACGACGACGTTTCCTACGGAGTGTATCTATATGGCTGGCCGATTTCGGGCACCCTTCTCTATTTCGTTGGTGTCCAATCGCCAGCGATGATGATCGCGCTGAGCCTGCCCTTGGCCTATATGGCTGGTTATTTCAGCTGGATCCTCGTGGAACGGCCATTCCTCCGCAGGTCACCGAAAACGATAAAGACGTGATCGCCTCATCCATCCAGAAGCACGATGGTTGCACTGGGAGGATACTCAGAACCAAGTAATGGCGAGGGTGGCACTTTGTGTGAAACGCCCCCTTGAGGATGCCGAATAGATTAGGCCCGCGGCTCATCAGCCCTCATGCCGTATCCTGCCGCATGGGCAGGATACGGTCGATATTCGTCATTTGGAGGTTTGCGCCCGGCCGTGTCTCCGAGCGGTCTTCCGTCTATCGGCTATCCTTGAGCCGCCACGATCGCGTCCGCCATGATCTCGACGCCGCGGTCGATCTCGGCGTCCGAAACGGTTAGCGCCGGAGCGATGCGGAAGACGCCGCCCATGCCGGGCAGCTTGACGATGTTCATAGAAAGGCCACGAACCATCGCTTCTTCCATGATCTTCGCGCCAAGCTCGAAACCGGGCGCCTTGGTGTGGCGGTCGGTCACCACTTCCAGCCCGAGCAGAAGACCGCGGCCGCGCACGTCGCCGATGCATTCGAAACGCTGCTGAAGCGCCAACAGCCCGTCCTTCAGGCGTTTGCCGCGCGTTATCGCCTGCTGGACCAGATTGTCACGTGCCATCACATCCAGCACGGTCACACCGACAGCAGCCGGCAGCGGGTCCGATACGTGGGTCGTGTAGAAGAGGAACCCCTTCTCGAATGCTTTCTGCTCCACTTCCGCGCTTGTCATGACAGCGGCAAGCGGAAGGCCGGCGCCGAGCGTCTTCGACAGCGTCATGATATCGGGCGTCACGCCGTCACGCTGGAAGGCGAACATGTTGCCGGTGCGGCCGACGCCGGTCTGTGCCTCGTCGAGGATAAGCAGCATGCCGCGCTCCTCGCACTTCTTCTTCAAGGCCGCGAGATAACCGAGCGGCAGTTCGAGAATTCCGCCGGAAGACAGGATCGGTTCGGCGATGAAGGCGGCGAGATTGCCGGTCGACTGATTGTCGATCAGATGGAACGCATCGTCTAGCTCGGCCTGCCAGTCGTTCGATCCGTCCGGGTTCCTGAAGCGCGGGCGATAGGCATTCGGTGCCGGGATGACGAAGGAGCCGGCCGAGACCGGACCATATCCCTTGCGACCTGCACTGTAGGTGGCGGAAGCCGCAGCTCCGGTCATGCCATGCCAGCTCTGGGCGAAGGCAACGATTTCGTGCCCGCCGGTCACGAGCTTCGCCATGCGGATGGCCGCCTCGTTGGATTCGGCACCCGTTGTCAGCAACTGGACACGGTCGAGGCCCGGGGCGAGCGCGGCGAGCCTTGCAGCCAGCTCCACCACCGGACGTGACAGCATGCCGGAGAACAGATGCGCGACCGAGGCCATCTGGCGGTTTACCGTCGCCACGATATCCGGGTGGGTGTGGCCGAGCACGGCGCTCATCTGGCCGGAGGTGAAGTCGAGAATCGCGCGGCCATCGGCATCGTAGACGAAGCTGCCCTCAGCGCGTTCGATGATGACGTCCTCGAAGGCCGGCCCGTAACGGGTCAGGTGCTTGTCGGCATCGGCCCAGAAGGCCGGATCGTCATTGCGCGACGTGAGGTTTCTGGCGGCGTTTTCCATGACGGTTCCCCATTGTGATTGATTGGCCGGGAGGGTAACAAGCCACTGGCACCTCAGTCCAATTGATAGTATTTTAATCCGATATCCATTTTCCTGATATTGCCATGCTTGATCTCGCGCTTCTGAAAAACTTCGTCGTCGTTGCCCGCACGGGTTCGATCAGCCTTGCCTCCAACCAAGTCGGGCGCACCCAATCCGCACTCAGCATGCAGATGCAGCGGCTGGAGGCCGAGGTCGGTCAGCCGCTTCTGCAGCGCACCGGCGCCGGCATGCGGTTGACTGCGGCAGGCGAGAGACTGCTGGCCCATGCCGAACAGCTGATCGCGCGGCATGACGAGATCCTGGCAGATATGGGCGGGCTGGCGCTGAAGGGGGCGGTCAGCCTCGGATGTCCGGAGGATTATTCGATCGCTTTCCTGCCGGAGCTGCTGAAACGCTTTTGCGCTGCCAATCCGCAAGTGGAGCTGAGGCTTGTCTGCGCTCCGACGATCGGGCTTCGGCCGCTCATCCAGCGCCGGCAGATCGACATGGCGCTGGTATCGCTGCCCGATGCGGATGATGCCGCGGTGATCCGGCAGGAGCGCTTCGTCTGGGTGGCGGACAGGCCGGATACGCAGCTGCTGTCCAACGAGATCCTGCCGCTGGCGCTATCGGCACCGACAACACTCGATTACCGCGCCGCCTGTGACGCGATGGAGGCCGTCAACCGCCGTTATCGAGTAGCGTTTGCCAGCGACAGTCTTGCTGGGCTGATCGCGATTACTCGCGCAGGCCATGCGGTCAGCGTACTGACAAAAACGGCGGTGCCGCCTGACCTTCACATCATCGAGCATGGGCTGCCGCGTCTGCCGACGATCGGTATAGCGCTTGAGTTTTCCGAAAGCCGCCCGTCCTCCGCTGCCGCGATGCTGGGAGAGCATATCCGCCGTCACCTGCCATCGCTCAGGGATCCTGCGGCGACGGTGCGGGGTCTTTGATCTTTCACCCCACTCGCGCCGCCGTATCGAGGCTGATCTGGTTGCGACCGCGCATCTTGGCGGCGTAGAGCGCGAGGTCGGCACGGCGATAGAGGTCGTCAGCCTTCTCGTTTCTTTCGGCGCAGGCGATGCCGGCGGAGAACGTGTAGCGAAAACTGACCTGATCCGGCAGAGGCCGAGACAGCCTGACTGCCTCAAGCATGCGCCCGACGATCACCTCGGCATTTTCCGCGGTGGTATTGGGAAGGATGAGAACGAACTCCTCTCCGCCGACACGGCCGAGGACATCCGTCTTGCGGACGTAGCTCTGCAAGGTGGCGGCGAAATCCTTCAGCACCGCATCCCCGACCGAATGGCCGAAACGGTCGTTGATATATTTGAAATTGTCGATGTCGAGCACGGCGATACAGCCTACGGGCCCCCAATGCAGCCCGTTGACGTTACCCTCGTCACGCATAGCGAGAAGATCGTTGAGCTTTGCCATGACGAAACGGCGGCTCGGAATACCGGTCAGTTCGTCGGTATGGGAAGCCTTGATCGCGTCGTCGCGGTCCTGCCGCAAGGCACGCTCGTCGGGGCGGATTGAGGTGATGTCGCTCGCCACGCAGAGCATCCAGCCATCATCCTGCGTCGTCTCCGTCATCCACAACCAGCGGCCATCGTGGAGGTCCGTTTCGAAGGCGCGAAAACCTGCCTTGCCGCGCCGGGAGATGGTGGACGCCAGCCATGCCTCGAAATTTTCGACCTTGATGACGGTGCCGCGCCTTGCGTGGAAATTTCGACGCATCAACTCCGACCAGAGCGGATGTTCACCTTCTTCGATGAACCATGCCGCACGAAACGCACGGTTGGCATAACGCAGCCGATCCTGGTCGTCATAGAGCGCCACGCAGACGTCAGCGGCTTCCATCAGCCGGACGGCCTGCAACATCGTTTTGTCGTCGTCCAAGGCCTTCATGCCCTCAGGAATAGTGTAACTGGTCGGCATCGGTATATCCGATACCTATGAAAGATCGGTTATGGCGGGTTCAGCCCCTCATCTCTGCAATCTTTTGGATTATCGTCAGTTTCTGCGGGTCTGCCTAGGGCAGGATATGGCCATATTGCTTTCGCCAAATAACCATTCCGATAGGCAGCCCGGACAGTCACACAGCGACCCTTTCGGACATATGTCGCTTCTCGTTGATATAGATATCCGCAGTATTCAGAATTCGAATGAAGGCATAGCTGATATTCAGCGCGCCAACTCCCTGGCAACGTCACCGATCAACCCACGCAGCCAGCGATGCGCCGGGTCGTTGCGGTGGCGGACATGCCAGGCCATCTGGACGGGAAAGGTGCCGAGATCCACTGGCGGGGGAAGCACCTTCAGCCGCGGATCGAGCGCAATACGCCGGCAGATCAATGCCGGAAGCGTGGTGCAGTAATCAGTGACGGCGACAAGTTCCGGAATGGAGAGGAAATGCGTGACGGACACCGCCACCTCACGCTTCAGCCCCTGCCGCTCCAGAGACTGGAACAGGCCGGCACGCAACCGGCCGGGCGGCAGCATGTTGACATGTTTCAGCCGCTCATATTGCTCCTTGGAGATGCTGTCGCCGATATCGGGATGATCGGCACGGACAACGCAGGCAAGTCCATCCTCCATCAGATGCTGGACGACGAGATTATCCGGAGGATCGGTGAGCCTTCCCAGCACCATTGCCGTCGTGCCGGACATCACGCCCGTCTCGGCGATATCGCTGCCGAAGGCAGTGAGCCGCAGCCGGATGCCAGGCGCCACCTGGCGCAGCCGCTCGACGATGGCCGGCACCAGCACGAATTCCACATAATCGTTGGGTGCGATGGTGAACAGCCGCTCGGCAGTCAGCGGGTCAAAGTTCTGCTGGCCGAGTATGACATCATCCAGCTTCGCCAGCGCCTCCACAATCGCAGGGGCGATCTCTTCTGCGAGTTCCGTCGGCCGGATGCCATATCGCTCGCGTACGAAAAGCGGATCGCGAAAGGTCTCGCGCAACCGGTTGAGCGTGTTGGACAGCGCCGGCTGGGTGATGCCGAGGCGTTCAGCGGCGCGGGTGACATTGCGCTCCTCCATCAGCACGACGAAGACCGGCAACAGGTTGAGGTCGTATCTCATTCAAACACAACGCCTATTCAGTTATAACGCATTGATTATGTCTGGAATAAATTAAATAAATTTCCGAAATGTGTCGAGATGGCGCATCGTCAGGCTGTCCAAAACGGACAACACAACTCGAAGGAGAGAGACGATGAGCAAGGGCAAGGTACTGGTCATCGGGTCCAATGCGACCCGGATCGAAACCAAAGACGGCCGCACGGGTGCGACCGGTCAATATCTCAACGAAACCGTGGTGCCGATGCTGGCATTGATCGATGCCGGTTACGAGGTCGTGCTGGCGACGCCGAACGGAGCGAAGCCGCATATGGACGAGGCATCCGACAGTGCGGAGCATTTCGGTGGCGATGTCGCGGCTTACGAAAAGGCCAAGGCCTTCTGGGCAAACGACACGTCGATGAACAGCGGCCTGACGCTGCGCGGCGCAATAGAACAGGGGCTCGACAATTTTGCGGCTATCTTCGTTCCCGGCGGCCAGGGCCCGGTTGTCGACCTGATGATCGACCCCGACATGGGCGAAATCGCAAGGCATTTCCACGAAAAGGGCAAGCCTTCCGCCTATCTGTGCCACGGCCCGATAGCGACTGTCGCCGCCATGCCGCATGCCCGCGAATTCCGCTCGGCACTGGTGGCAGGCGATGAGGCCAAGGCGCGCGAATGGGCCAAGGGCTGGCAATATGCGGGCTACAAGATGACAGTCTTTTCCGACACGGAAGAAAAGGTCGTCGAGGACTATGTTCTACACGCCAAACTCTATTTCAACATGATCGAGGCGCTGACGGCGGCAGGTGGTGATGTAAGCAAGACCAAGATCGATTTCGAACCGAATGTCGTCATCGACCGCGAACTGATCACCGGCCAGAACCCGCGTTCCGACCACCCGATCGCCGCAGCACTGATCGAGGCACTGGATCGCAGGCTGGCTGCGTGACAGTAAACATACTTGGCAGAAATACCCCTCTGGCCTGCCGGCTTTCCTGGGGCGACCGCCTGTCCCAATTAAGCCACGGCGGGTCGACCGGGTTAAGCCCTCCCCCTTGTGGGGAGGGTTGGGAGGGGACTTTTTAAACGCGCGACGGCTCACCCAAAGGAACACGCCATGAGCACCGAAACCAACAATGCCAAAATCATCGCCATACTCACCGCCCTGCCCGGCAAGGCCGCTGAATTACGGGCGCTGCTTGCCGACACCGCACCTTCCTGCCGTTCCGAGCCGGGCAATCTGCGCTGGGATGTCTGGCAGGACCGGGCGAACCCCGAACGCTTTATCCTCGATGAACTCTATATCGATGCGGATGCGGTTGAAGCGCATCGCGAGACGCCCCATTTCAAAAACTACGCCTCAAAGATCAACAGCCTGGCCGAGCGGTCCGCCTATGTGGTCACTCCCGTCAATCTCGGCTGACACCCCTGAAAAGAAGGATAGACCCCATGGCACTCAAGGATATTCTGCCGAGCAGGCTCGGTTTTGGCGCAGCCCCGCTCGGCAACATGTTTCGCGATATTCCCGAGGATGAGGCGCGCGCCACGGTGGAAGCCGCCTGGACCGACGGCATCCGTTATTACGATAACGCTCCCTTCTATGGCGCGGGCCTTGCCGAGATCCGCATGGGCGATGCGCTCAAGGACAAGCCGCGCGACCAGTATGTGATCTCGACCAAAGTCGGCCGCTACATTCTCGACGAGATCGAGGATGTCAGCGCCCGCGAGCAGGGCGAAAAGGCCGGCGTGTTCAGCCACGGTCTGCCGAACAAGGTGGTCAACGACTACAGCCATGACGGCACGTTGCGTTCGATCGAGCAGAGCCTGGAAAGACTGAAGACCGACCATATCGAGATCGCCTTCGTGCATGATCTGGCGCAGGATTTCTGGGGCGACCGGTGGCTGGAAAAGTTCGAGGAGGCCCGAAATGGTGCCTTCAAGGCACTCGACCGGTTGCGCAACGAAGGGGTGATCAAGGCCTGGGGACTTGGCGTCAACAAGGTCGAGCCAATCGAACTGGTGCTCGAACTGGACGAACCGAAGCCCGATGCCTTCCTGCTTGCCGGCCGTTACACGCTGCTCGACCATGACAAGGCCTTGCAGCGGGTGATGCCGATGGTGGCAGAGCGGGGCCTGGGTGTCGTCGTCGGCGGGCCTTATAGCTCGGGCGCTCTGGTTGGCGGACCGAATTTCGAATATGCGCCGATCAAGCCTGACATGGCTGCGAAGATCGCGAAGATCAAGGCGATTGCCGACCGCCATCAGGTGAGCATGAAGGCCGCCGGCCTGCAGTTCTCACTCGCCAACCCGGCCGTTGCCGCCGTCATTCCCGGGGCCAGCCAGCCCTCGCGCATCGCCGAGGACAGCGCGGCCTTGAAGGAGGCCATACCGGCCGATTTCTGGCAGGAATTGCGGGCGGAAAAGCTGGTGAACCCCGCGGCACCGCTGCCGGTCTGAGCCGCATAGCCTTGAAGTTCATGCCCCGGCAGGTCTCCGTTGGGGCATTCCTTATTCTCAGTTGGCCATGGTCGAGCGATGCGCCCAGCCGGTCATGCGGCGTTCGATCCACGCCATCAGCGAATACATGGCGATGCCTTCGACTGCGAGTGCGAGCAGACCGGCAAACACCAGCGGCACGTTGAACTGGCTCTGGGCCGAGGCCATCATGTTGCCGAGGCCGTAATTGGAGGCGACGGTTTCACTCAGGACCGAGCCGACGAAGGCAAGCGTGATAGCGATCTTCAGCGAGCCGAAGAAATAGGGCATCGAGCGCGGAATACCGACCTTCAGCATGATGTCCAGCTTCTTTGCTCCGAGTGCCCGCAGCACATCCTCCGTCTCCGGCTCGATCGTCGCCAGACCCGTCGCGACATTCACGACGATCGGGAAGAAGGAGATCAGGAAGGCGGTGATGACGGCAGGAATGGTGCCGATGCCGAACCAGATGACGAGGATCGGCACGACGGCGACCTTGGGGATGGCGTTGAAGCCGATCATGATCGGGTAAAGCCCGGCATAGATGGTCTTCGACCAGCCGATGAACAGACCGATCGCCAGACCGCCGACCACCGCCAGGCCGAAACCGAGCGTGGTGGTGAACAGCGTCTGGGCCGAGTTTTTCAGAAGCGGCGACCAGTATTGCACCACGGCCTGAAAGATGCGGCTCGGGGCAGGCAGGATGGTGACCGGCGTGCCGAGGCCGCGCACCAATAGTTCCCAGAAGAGAAACAGCCCAAGCGTGAAAAGCCACGGTGCCGCCTTGACCCAGTTGATGCGGGCGGGCTGTTTTGCGACGACCGCTGGAGGGTTGGAATTCTCTGTCGTGGTGGTCATGCTACCGCCCTCGCCTGCGCGATCTCGCCGTGCAGCTGGTGCACGAGGTCGTTGAACCTCGTCTCATACATGATCTCGAGATCACGCGGCCGCTCGAAGGGCACGCGATGCTCTTTCAGGATACGGCCCGGCCGCGCGCTCATGACGAAAATCTTGTCGGCAAGAAAGGCCGCTTCGCGCAGGTCATGGGTGACGAGCACAATGGTGACGCCCTGTGCCGCGTGAAGATCGCGGATGACGCACCACAGCTCCTCGCGGGTGAAGGCATCGAGCGCGCCGAAAGGCTCGTCAAGCATCAGGAGTTCCGGCTCGTGGATGAGGGCGCGGCACAGATTGGCGCGCTGCTGCATGCCGCCGGAAAGCTGCCAGGGGAATTTTTCGCCAAACCCCTTGAGGCCAACGAGTTCAAGCAGATGCTCGGCTTTCTCCACGTATTCCTTCTTGTTGGCGCGCAGACGGTGGCGGTGCCTTTCGACGATTTCGAGCGGCAGGAGGATGTTTTCCAGCGTCGTGCGCCAAGGCAGCATGGTGGGGTTCTGGAAGGCCATGCCGACGATCGAGACGGGTTGCGTCACATGCTGGCCGGCGACGATAACCGTGCCGACCTGCGGGATATGCAGGCCGGTGACGAGCTTCATCAGCGTGGACTTGCCGCAGCCGGACGGGCCGACAACGGCGGCGAAATCGCCTTTGTCGACGCGCATGGTGAGGCCGGAAACAGCAAGCGTGCCTTCCGCGCCGCCATAACGCATGTCGACATCATCGATGGAAACGAGGTGTGCCAATCAGAATTTCCTTGATCGAACAATCTTGTCGCGAAAACCCCTCCCGCCTGCCGGCCACCCTCCCCACAAGAGGGAGGGTTGAACACGCGGCACCACGACCGGCAAAATCAAGCGTAGAGGGTGCGGCCGGGTTAAGCCCCTCCCCCTTGTGGGGAGGGGGTTGGGGCGGGGACTTTCCTCTGTCCTTACGGCAGCATCCGCTCCGCCTTTGCCGGCAGGAAGCTGCCGTCGAAGACCTGCTCGGCCTTGACAGCGCCCTTGAGGCCCATCGAGATTTTGAGCGTATCGATCGAAGCGGAGAGCCTTGCCATGTCGACGCCGCCGAAACCGTTTTCAACGACGTAAGGCGTCTTGATGTTCATGGCGTTGGCCATGTTCAGGCGCTGGATCTCGATATCCGGGTTAAGCGTCTCGTTGCGCTTCAACACGGCATCGACGCCTTCCTTCGGGTTGGCGACAGCGGCGGCAAAGCCCTTGGCCAGCGCCTTCATGAAACCCTTCACGGCTTCCGGGTTTTCCTTGGCAAAATCGGTATTTACCAGGACCGAGTTGCCATAAAGATTCAAGCCGTGTTCGGCCATCAGGATGGTCGCGATATCGTCATCGGCGATGCCCTGAGCCTTCAGGTTGAGGATGACCGAGAAGGCGAAACCGAAGACGGCATCGACATCGCCCTTGGCCAGCATCGGCTCACGCACCGGGAAGCCGATCGACTCGATGGTGATCTTGCTGTCGTCGATTTTTGCCACCTGCTTGAAGGCCTTCCACTGGGCGAATGCGCCATCCGGCGGCGGTGCGCCGAGCTTCTTGCCTTCCAGCGACTTCGGATCGGTGGTGACGCCGAGCGACTTGCGGCCGACGACCGCGAAGGTCGGGCGCTCGTAGATCATCATCGCCGCCTTGACCTTCTGCGACGGATCCTCGTCGAGGAACTTGATCAGCGAGTTGATGTCGCCGAAACCCATCTGGTAGGTGCCGGTCGCGACGCGCGGGATCGCCTCCACCGAGCCATTGCCGGTGTCGATGGTGACGTTCAGACCCTCTTGCTTGAAATATCCCTTGTCCACGGCAAGCAGGAAGCCGGCGGCCGGGCCTTCGAATTTCCAGTCGAGCGTGAACTTGATGTTGGTTTCGGCAAAGGCCGCGCCGGAGAAACCGGTGCCCAAGGCCACCGTGGCCAGGGCGGCCAATTTAGTCAGATATCTACGAGTCAGCATCATGTTCCCCTGCTGGTTGTTATTGACCCATAGAAAACGACAAATCGCCAACCGCGCAAGTATCCCTGCACATTTTATCATCAATATTTCGCGTGCTTATTTTCAAATCACAATTCTGGAGACATTGGCTTTGAGCCAGCCGTTCCCGCAGCCTGGCGCGGAAAACACGCCCTATCATCAGCTGTCGGTTAACTGTGACGGAAAAGAATAAAAGCGGATTCTAAAATAGATTTGCCGAGCCGGGCATTTGGCCTATTTTCTCCAACTGGAGGACGAAGAATGCGCATAAAGCTGTTTCTGGTCTGCGTCGCGGTTTTGACCATAGCTTGGCTTACAGGCCTTTTTGCACTCGTATGGTCTCTGTTCTGAAGCCGGAAATTATCTTCTACGGCTTTTTTCCGCAAAAGACAGGACGACGACGGCACCGAAGTAGCCGACCTGCATGAAGACGAGAGAGGCGACACCAAAGCCGGCAGCCCACCACGCCCCATCGCCTGAAATCAGACTAGCGCAAGCAACAAAAGCAGACGCGAGCAGCATCTTCAGGAAACCGCAAGGCAGCTGAAGGTGACGAAAAAGCTTTTCCATGCGCCACTCCAAGAGTTAACCGGAAGTTAACCATACCTTATATTGCAGACAGGGCATACCCCATATGAGGGATATTGCTTCGAATCATCGAAGCACCGTTTATCCACCCGCACCGCCCGTTCGAGGCACAGCAACGCTCTATCGTTAAAGCCCGGATTAAGCGCATTCGGGCGATGGAGACGATCAACCCGCGCGAAGGAATACGCACATGGCGGAATCGCCGCCTTGCAGGGGGAATATAGGTCGATGCGGGACGGGAAGCGGCTTGAGACCGGAAACCCCAGGCCCCGCCACGCGTTTTCAGGACGCCTCGCCGCCGAGCCTTGCCAGCGCCTCGCCATCCAGCCGGTAGAACAGTTTTTCCGGTTTTGCGACGCCACCTATCTCATCATAAAATGCAAGAAGCCTGTCGTCCTGCGCGTCGGCGGTCCAGTCTATTCTGGACAACCCCCGCCGGCCGGCGAAGGCGGCGAGTTCCCGCATCAGGGCCCGCCCGACGCCGAGACCGCGAGACATTCTGCCGACATACAGCTCCTTGAGGAAAATGCCCGGTTTCAAGCCCGGCCCCGGATAGATCGCACTGAATGCACATAAGGCAATCACGCTTTCTTCCTGCTCGGCAACCAGAATTTCTGCCCCTTGCGGCCTCGCCTGCAGCCCGGCAATGATTTCCGCGCGCGCAGGACACGGCACCTCATAGTGAGCCTGCATCTCCTCCATCAATACCGCCAGCCGCGGCAGCGATGCATCATGTTCCTGCAAGAGGCGGATGCGGGCCGCAGCCCTGTTCGGATCATCTTGCGAAATGGACATGAAACGGCCTCTGGACGATATTTCCCATACCATTGGCAGCTATCCGTTACGGGCGACTTAAGGCAAGACGCTCGATATCCGCGCCACGTTGAAGCGTCTTCGGACGCCCGTGTCATCGGGTCCGTGGCACTGTTCTTCTTCGGCGGATTTTTCAAGGTCAGCGACTGGCGGATCAAGAAACGCCTGAACCGGATGGGCATATCGGGAAGCGTGAGGAGCGCGGCGCTCATCAAGGCACTCGACACTGGCTTTCGGCCGATCAACTGACCCTGATCGACCTGACTGCGCCTATTTCAGACCGAAAGCCCAGCGGGCGGTTCTGCATTCGGGATCTCCGGGGGCGCAAGCACGGCATACATCGGGACGAACCTCGTAGACCAGACATGAGGTACTCTCACCGACACGGCCGGACAGCGCCGAACATCGCTGATCCTCACACCGCATGCCTCGCTGGTCCGCAGCAACGAACTGCGGCGGAACCAAGTCGAGAGCTTCATCGGTTTCCGTGGTGAAGCGCGGCCATTCGGACGAATAGGAACAGCAGGCACCACAGGCCTGGCAATCCGGAAGGTCAGCAGCGCCCTGATCGCCTGAAGACAGATCATCGTCAAGGGCGTAATCAAAATCCCGCCCCCCGCGCCCTGATGAGGCGCCGCCTGTCATCATTTGTGCTTCAGCAGCCACATCTTGCCCGCCATGGTTATTCCATGTGGGGTTTCGCCGGCCTCGGCATCGGGGTCAAGTCCTTTGAGAAGGCCGTAGCCCGTAAGCTGTTCGAGTGTGGCGGTCGTCGCGAACTTCACCTTCAGCGGCCGCTCCTTGAAGCGATCGGATTTTGCGTAGGTCTCGGTGGCGCCAAGATGGGTCCAGCGGTTCCCGCCCTGGGGGTGGAGGTCGCCGAGTTTTGCGAGCTTCAATCCCCTGATCTGGGTTGGCGTCAATTCAATGGTCAGCGCAGCAGTTGTCGTGCTGTTCATGTCTTTGTTCTTTCTCTTCGCAACAGGCGTCAATGCCGCTCACTGCCGCTTTCAAGCAGGTCCGTTTCGAAATCGCTCAGGTTTTCCTGACGGACACATCGGCCGCGTTTTGCGCCTCCATGGCGAGACGCGCTTCGCGCAACCGGGACGTCTTTTCCTGACGCGCCTTAGTAACGGCATCGACCTCATCGCGGGCACGGTCGCCGGCAGCACTTGAGGCCTGTGTCTTGTCGAATGCCTTTTCGGCAACCTGTCGCGCTTTGCTGTGTTGCTCGGTCATTGTCTTCCTCGGTTTGTGCGCGCCGGCGCTTCGATCAGAAGTCCGGACTTTCGCAAAGCAGGATGTGCAGACCTGAAACTGCTACAGCGCCATTTGAGCACCATCGACAGCGTGATCCGCTCTTCAACGGCAATAAAAAAAGGCCAGGCGGCTGCCTGACCTCCTGTGGTCCCATGCTTTCGACAGTGCCAGTACATCCGTGGTCACACGAAAGCGGATACCAATTCAGACAGCCTGAAGGTTGCAGGCCGACATCTTGCCAGACTTGCGGTCGCGCTCCAGATCGAAGGAGACCTTCTGGCCTTCTACGAGTTCACGCATACCCGAACGCTCGACAGCGGAGATATGGACGAATGCGTCAGCTTCGCCGTTGTCAGGCTGGATGAAGCCGAAGCCCTTGGTGGAATTGAACCATTTAACTGTGCCAGTGGTCATGATGAACCCTTTCATAGCAACATAGAGGGACCGCTGCGCAAAAGCGCCGCGGATGATGATAACGATGCTTTAAAGGGAGTGTCGTTCAATACGCGGTGCCACTCGCGCAGTAACCAAATCTCGGCAAGAAAAATATCGATATACCTCAGATAGTACACCGAACGCCCAAAGTCAAACTCCAGTCTTCGCGCAGCCGAAGTTGATGACCGTAACCGGGCGCAATCGGCTAGCCAGGCACGACCGATAGCTTTACGATTGGACTTATCGGTCCCGTTCTGCCACAAGCCCCACCGGACGCGACTGCCGTTAACTTTAGAACGGGGTCGGGCGATAGATTGACGTCACGTCGTTGCCGCGAGATCACGCTGGCCGTCCGCTAAAGCACTTCGCGATCGTTGAGATTCGCTGGCCGTACTTTCGCTTTTTGTTTTTGGCGCATGTCTTCATCCCGAAACCGGTGACCACTTTCGGGAGACACGCTTTAAATTCCCGACTTTTCTTATCCCCTGCCCTCGACGACCTTGATCAGGTCTTCGCGGACGGAGCCGATATGGGTGGCGAGCAGCTCGCCGGCCTTTTCGAAGCGGTGGGCGCGGATCAGGCCGATCAGTTCGGCATGTTCGAACATCGCCTTTTCCATTGCGGCCTCGTTGGACAGCTGCAGGCGGGTATAGCGGTCGCTGGTCTGCAGAAGCGAGGCAACGATCTGCTGGCTTCGTGGCATGTCTGCGCGGTGATACATGGCCATGTGCAGGTCGGCATTGAGCCGGCCGTAATCATCCCGCTCGCCAGATGCTATCGCCTTGACGTAATTTGCCTGATGCTCATCGAGTTCGGCCAGATCCTTCTCGTTCAAGGCCGGGGCGGAGGCCAGAAGCAGCCGCGGCTCCAGCATGATCCTCAAGTCGAACACGTCGTCGATTTCGGCACGCGACAGTTCCGAGACGATCGCGCCTTTCTGCGGCAGGATCTTTACCAGCCCTTCCGCTTCCAGCTGGAACAATACCTCGCGCACCGGAATGCGGCTGACGCCATAGGTTTCCGCCAATGCATCCTGCCTGAGCTGCGTGCCGCCGGCATATTTTCCCGACAGGATCGCCTGGCGGATTTCGGTGATGAGGGCGCCCGAAAGCGTCTTGTGTTTCAGTTTTAAGGCCATGCAACCCCGCTACACCATTTCCGTCGAAAAGCCAGTTGACTCTCGAAATGTATAAAATCTACATTATACCCAACAAAGAGGGAACTGAAATTATGACGACTGCCTTGACGGAGGACGGGCTGCCGCCCGGTTCGCCTTCCTTTGCCGCACGCGCGATCATCGGACTGTCGGAAGGCGTGCTTGCCGTGGAAAAGCTCCTCGTCGGATTTTTCATGGCACTCGTGCTTTTCCTCATCCTGCTCAATGTCGTCACCCGTTATGGCGGCATGCCGCTCTACTGGGTGGATGAGGCGGCAGTTTACGCCATGGTCTGGCTCACCTTCATCGGAGGTTCGGCACTGACACGCCTGCGGCTCGATTTCGCCGTGACGCTGATCAGCGACAAGTTGCAGAAGAAGAATGCCGAGCGACTGCAGGCCTTCGCGACCTTTCTCGCGATGCTGTTTTCCATCGGGCTCGGCGTGATGTGCTGGAACTGGATGGACCCGATCGGCATCGCAGCCGCAGGATTCGACGCCAAGGAATATGCCGGTGAGAGCTTCAACTTCCTCTATACCGAATACACCCAGACGCTGAACTGGCCGGTCTGGGCAATCAGCCTCGTTGTGCCGCTGTTTGCCGTCACCATGACGATCCATACCGCCGCCAATCTGCTTGAAGAGATGAAGTTCGCTCCCAAAAGACAGCGGCTTGCATTCGCCAATGCGGAAGGGGTCAACTGATGGTCACGACCGCATTTTTCACCTTCTTCATGCTGGTCGGCGTGCCGATCGGACTTTGCCTCTGCATGGCCGCCGCCGTCTATATCTGGGCGACCGGCAATACGCTTCTGTTCGCCAGCTTTCCGGTTCAGCTTTTCGGCGGGGTCGACAATTACGGCCTTATTTCCATTCCGCTTTTCGTGCTGATCGGCGAGGTGATGAACGGCGGCGGCATTACCCGCCGGATCATCAACATGACGATGGCCTTTGTCGGTTCGATGAAGGGCGGGCTCGCCTATGTGAACCTGCTCGCCAACATGTTCGTCTCCTCCATCCTCGGCTCGGCCACCGCGCAGGTCGCCATCATGGCGCAGATGATGGTGCCAGAGATGGAAAAGAAGGGCTATCACAAGACCTTTGCGGCGGGGCTGACAGCTTACGCCGGCATGCTCGGGCCGATCATTCCGCCATCGATCATGTTCGTCGTCTATTCGGTTCTGGCACAGGTGCCGGTGAGCGACATGCTGACGGCCGGCATGCTGCCCGGCATTCTTCTGACCGCGATTTTCTGCGTCGTCATCGCCGGCATGGGCTGGTTCGTTTATGACTATCCGCGCGGCGACGTGATGACGCTGAAACAGCGTGTGCGCATCGTGCTCGGCGCACTGCCGACGCTTTCCATCCCGATCATCATCGTCGGCTCGATCATGGCGGGGATTGCCAATGCGACGGAAGCAGCCGCCGTCGGCGTGGTCGCTGCGGTTCTCGTCGGGCGCTACTGGATCGGGGATCTAAAATTCTCCGACCTGCCGATGATGCTGTTGAAGGCCGGGATCTATTCCGCCGTCGTGCTTCTGCTGGTCGCGGCCGCGGCCGTGTTCTCCTGGGTTCTGGTCTACGGCATGGTGCCGCAGAATGTCGCCGCCTGGGTGCAGACGATCGCATCCGACCCGATCACCTTCATGCTTCTCGTCAACGTCATCCTGCTCGTTATCGGCACCGTCATCGATGGCGCGCCGGGACTGATCATGACGGTGCCGATCCTGCTTCCGATTGCGACGGAGGTTTATGGCATCGACCCGATCCATTTCGGCGTCGTCGTCACCGTCAACCTCGTTCTCGGCTTCCTGTCGCCGCCGGTGGGCTTGTGCTTCTTCGTCGCCTCGGCGGTGACGGGGGCGAAACCGGGCAAGATGTTCATCGTCACCCTGCCCTTCTTCTTCGCCTCCTGCGTGCTGCTCGTGCTGCTTTCGATCTTCCCGATCCTGTCGACCTTCTTCGTCAAGTAACCGTAACCACAACAATAAAACTCCAGAGGATTAGACCATGACAATTTCCCGCAGATCATTCCTCCGCAATTCAACGATGGCTGCAGCCGGCGCCGTTGCCGCCGGCACGCTTTCGATGCCGAACGTGCTGCGCGCGCAGGAGGCCAAAACCTTCCGTCTCGGCATCACCACGCCGCCCGGCCATCCGTGGAACAATGCGGCGCTGAAGGTTGGCGAGATGCTGAAGGCCGAGACCAAGGGCCGTCTCGACCTCGCCGTTTTCCCGGCCAACCAGCTCGGCACCGAAGCCGTGATGATGCAGCAGATGCAGGCCGGTTCGCTCGATTTCGGCTGGATCATGACCGCCGAACTCGGCTCGCGCATTCCCTCGATCGCGGCGATCAACGCGCCTTACGTCGTCGATTCCACCGCAAAGGTGGCCAAGCTCGTGCGTGATCCGCTGGCCATGAAGATGCTCGACGTGCTGCCGAAGGAAACCGGCACGCTGGGTCTTGCCTGGGGCATCACCACGATGCGCGTCGTCTTCACCGCCAAGGAGATCGGCGGGCTTAACGATCTGAACGGCATGAAGCTTCGCATCAATACGACGCCGGCCTATCGCGATTTCTACCAGCTGCTCGGCACCGCCCCGACCCCGATCCCGACGCCGCAAGTGTTCGACGCCATGTCGAACGGCCAGGTGGACGGGCTCGAGGCCGATCTCGACTTCTCGTGGAACCAGCGCTTCGACAAGGTTTCGAAGACGATGCTGAAGATGAACGCGATCTTCATGCCCTGCGTCGCGCTCGCCTCGGGCCGCGTCTGGAAGGATGTACCTGCCTCGGATCGCGAGCTGATCACCAGGCTGACCAAGGAAGCGCTCGACGCCCAGATCGACGCGACCGTCGCCAACGAAGCAAAACTGCTCGACGAGTTCGGCAAGGTCATCGCAGTCAAGGACGTGCAGGTGGCGGACGCCGGCAAGGTGATTGCCGAATACGACAAGATCTGGCTGCCCAAGGCCCCGATCCTCGCCGACCTGCGCAAGCTGGGCGCGACGCTTTAAGGCTCAATTTCGAGGAGGCCTGACGAGGGCTTTATGCGGCGCGTCTCCGATTGGGGGCGCGCCGTTTTTCTTGCTGTCGGTGCCGAGCGCTCCTAATGATCTCCCCCCTTGTCGGGGAGATCAGCCAGACGCTACGTCATCGCCCTTCCTTACCTACCGAGCAAACCTCTTCGCCGCGGCAACGCAGAGGATGACGCCGAGGGTGACGATGAACATGGATGAGGTTACCTGCTCGCCGAGCAGGAGCGCTGCCAGCGCCAGACCGAAAAATGGCTGGATGAGCTGCAGCTGGCCGACTGTCGCGGTGCCGCCTTGGGCAAGGCCGCGATACCAGAAGATGAAGCCGATCAGCATCGAGAAGAGCGAGACATAAGCAAGGCCTGCATAGGCAGAGCCGCCGACGCCTACAAATGTTTCCGGCATCAGCGCCAGCGCGCCGACCAACATGACCGGCAGCGAGATGACCAGCGCCCAGCAGATGACCTGCCAGCCGCCGAGCCGCTTCGACAAAGCAGCACCTTCGGCATAACCCAGACCGCAGACAATGATTGCCGCCAGCATCAGCCAGTCACCGAAGGAGAGGCCAATCGAGGCAGCCGTGCCGCCCCGCGCCAGCGCGAAACCGGTGACGAGCAGGCTGCCGAGGATGGCGAAAGCCCAGAAGGCGAGCTTGGGGCGTTCACCGCCGCGAATGACGCCGAAGATGGCGGTGGCAAGCGGCAGCAGGCCGATGAAGACGACCGAATGGGCAGACGAGATGTGCTGCAGCGCCAGTGCGGTGAGCAGCGGAAAGCCGACGACGCAGCCAAGCGCCACGATGACGAGGGAAAAGATCTCGCTGCTTTGCGGCCGTTTCTGCCGGAAGGCCAGGAGCAGCAGAAGTGACAAAAGACCGGCAATCGTGCCGCGGGCGACGGTCAGGAACAGCGGGTCGAAACCGATCACCGCCAGCCTTGTGGCCGGCAGCGAACCGGAAAAGATCAGCACGCCGATAAACCCGTTGAGCCAACCCGACAGACTGCGATCCATGTCATTCTCCCCTCGCCGCACAGGGTCAATCCGTGGGCGCTGTTTCAGGCATTCCAATGGCTGCGTTATGCTCTTTTCAGCATGGCCATGCCAGAAACGGTCTGATACGATTTCGACAAACTGTTATGCTTCATGCAGCAGTACAGTCAGGAGATTTGGGGAATGGATTTATCGGCAACCTCGTCCAAGGCGGCGATGGTGATGGGCGTGATCCGGCAGCGGCTCACCGGGCGCGTGCTGACGCCGGGGGCGAAGCTGCCTTCGGTGCGCTCGCTTTCAGGCACTCTTTCGGTTTCCACCTCCACGGTCGTCGATGCCTATGAGCGGCTGGTGGCGGAAGGCGCGATCGTTTCGCGGCCGGGGTCGGGGTTTTACGTGGCCAACCAGGCCGCGCCCTTTTCGCCCGCCGAGGCCGGGCCGAAACTGGATCGGGCGGTCGATCCGTTCTGGATCTCGCGGCAATCGCTGGAAAGCAGCGAAGACAGTCTGAAACCCGGCTGCGGCTGGCTGCCGCCTTCATGGCTTCCGGAAGAGGCGATGCGCAAGTCGCTCAGAACACTTTCCCGCGCAGAGCCTTCATCGCTGGCCGATTACGGCACGCCGCTGGGACTTTATCCGCTGCGGCGGCTGATTTCGCGGCGGATGGGCGAGCGCGGCATAGAAGCCTCACCGGAACAGATCATGCTGACCGAATCCGGCACGCAGGCGATCGATCTTCTCTGCCGCTTCCTGATCGAGCCGGGCGATACCGTACTGGTCGACGATCCCTGCTATTTCAATTTCCATGCCCTTCTGCGGGCGCACCGGGCAAAGATCGTCGGCGTGCCCTATACGGCAAACGGGCCGGACCTTGCGGCTTTTGCCGCAATCGTCTCCGAGCATCGGCCGCGGCTCTACATCACCAATTCGGCGATCCACAATCCGACCGGGGCAGTGCTTTCGCCGGTCACGGCGCATCGGGTTTTGAAGATCGCCGAGGAGTTCGACCTGACGATCGTGGAAGACGATATCTTTGCCGATTTCGAGACGGTTGCGGCACCGAGGCTTGCGGCTTTCGATGGATTGGAGCGGGTGATCCATATCGGCAGTTTTTCGAAAACGCTGTCGGCTGCGGCGCGTTGCGGTTTCATCGCGGCAAGGCCGGACTGGATCGAGGGGCTGACGGATCTCAAGATCGCCACATCCTTTGCCGGCGGGCGGATGACCGAGGAGGTTGTTCATGCCGCCCTTTCGGACGGCGGCTATCGCAAGCATCTCGATGCGCTGAGGGCACGGCTTTCCAAGGCGATGGCGGAGGTGACCAAGAAGCTCGCGGCAATCGGCATCGAGCCGGTGTTGCATCCGCAATCCGGCATGTTTTTATGGTGCAGGCTTCCCGGTGAGACCGATGCCGCCGAGGTGGCGCGCGCCTGCCTGCAGAAGCAGATCGTGCTTGCGCCCGGCAATGCCTTCAGCCTGTCGCAATCGGCGAAAAACTGCATGCGTTTCAACGTCTCGCAAACGCTCGATCCGCGTATTTTCGAGACGCTGAAAAGCGCATTGAAGGCCTGACGATCAGGTGGACTTGAGCTTCACGCCGAAGCCGAGGACGAAGCTCACCAGTGCGCCGAGGGCGGCTGTGCCATAAAGCCATGCGGCTGTGTCGCCGGCGGTTCCCGTTGCAAGGCTTGCCGTCAGGCCGGTTGCTGTGGCGATCGTGCCGGAGAGTGCGGCGCCGACTGCATAACCTGCCGTCGACATGGTGGGCAGAAGCGCACTGGCGCGATCACGCTCCGCTCCTTCGGCCGCAGACATCGCCGCTTCGTTGACATTGGCCCAGGCGAGGCCGAAGCCGATGCCGATCAGGATCTGGCCGAAGATTACCAGCGGCAGTGATTGCAGGCCGATGGCGATTGCCAGCGCGATAAAACCGGAGAGATGGAAGAGTGGCCCAAGCCACATGGTCGCATGCCGCCATGCGAAGGCCTCGTAGCGGCTGGCGAACATCGCGACGACGCTCCAGACCAGCGCCATGGTGACGACGATATAGCCGACGACCGCGGGACTGAGGCGGAATACCTCGCTGACCAGCAGAGCCAGATAGGTGCTGCCGGCCGAATGCCCGGCCGACATCAGAAACAGCATCGCGAAGGCGCGGCCGAGCACCGAGCCGGAGCGGAAGGTGCCGACCGGGAAGAGCGGCGAACCGAAACGGCCATCAAGGGTGACGACCGAGAGCAGCGACAGAATACCGAAAACCAGTAGCGTGGCTTGCCAAATCGGCTGCCCACTGGCTGAGGAGAACGCAAAGATGAGCGCGGTGACAACGCAGAGCCCGACGGAGACGGGCGCGAAACTTGCCGCCCTGCCCTCACCGGTCTTCGGCTCGGTCAGAAAAGTGAACAACACCAGCGTCAGGAGAAAAGGCGTGACCGCGAGGAAGGAGAAACGCCAGGAGATCGCCTCGGTCATCAACCCGCCGATCAGCGGCCCGAGCAGTGCCGTTACCGCCCAGACGGTCGCTTCGACGGCAAAGACACGGGCGATCAAGGAAGACGAAAAATTCGCCGGGATGAGGCTGTAGCAGATCGCCACGATCAGGCCGTCGGAGACGCCCTGCAGAAAGCGCCCGAAGACGATCCAGCCAAAATCGGGTGCGACAAAGGCGTTCAACCCGCCGAGGGCAAAGAAGAGAGACGAGAGGGCAAGAGCCCGCCGCACGCCGAGCAGGTCGCGGATGGAGGCGGCCGCCGTGCCGCCAGCGATCGAGCCGATGAAATAGAGGCTGTAGACCCAGCTGTACCAATCACGCCCGCCAAGTTCTGCCGCTGCAAGCGGCATGGCGGCGACGATGGCGAACTGGTTGAAGGCATGCAGGCCGATGCCGCTGGAGATCAGCGCCAGCATGCGGCCGCTTTCTCCGCTCAAAAGGCTTGCATAACCCAAGGCTTCGTCTTCCGCCGGCGCTCCATCCCGCCTGATATCCCCCATTGGGCCGTCCCGCTCCCCGATCAATTCCGTCATGCCACTTAAACCTTTTCATGCACGCCTGCTTCAGCCAGGCCTTTTCTCTTCAGGATCGGCACCGTAAAAGCTCAACCTTGGTTGAGGTCAACGGCAAAAATGACGAAATCGGAAAAGATCAAAGAACTTCAGGGTTTGAGTGTGGGAGAAGTCGCGGAACGCTCCGGCGTGGCGATCTCGGCACTGCATTTCTACGAGGCGGAGGGGCTGATCGAAAGCTGGCGCAATGGCGGCAACCACCGGCGCTACAGCCGCGACGTTCTGCGACGCATCGCGGTGATCCGGGTGGCGCAACGGGCCGGCGTGCCGTTGAAGGAGATTGCCGAAGCGCTGAAAACCCTGCCGCAAAAGCGCACGCCGAACGCAAAGGACTGGGCACGGTTATCTGCCCGCTGGAAGTCCGAGCTGGATGCCCGGATCGAGGCGCTGACGCGGCTGCGCGACGAGTTGACCGGCTGTATCGGCTGCGGCTGCCTGTCGCTGAAGGCCTGCCCCTTGCGCAATCCTGGCGACCAGTTGGCTATCGGCGGAAGTGGCCCAATCCTGCTTTCGGGCAGGGTCGACTCCTGATTTGCATCCGGCCTCGAAAGAGATCAATCGACGCGCAAATAGAAGGCACAAAGACCAATCTATCGGCAGTCAATGATCGATTTTTCAGCATGTGACATTTTTGCTACTGCCTTTTCAGCAATCGCTCCTACATGCCATCTCATCACGCAATGCTTATGGAGGGAAAATCCATGAAGGGTCTTTTCATTCTCGCCGCTTCCGTCGCCGCTTTCAGCGCATCGACCGCAGCCTACGCAGCAGACGCTGTGGAGCAGATCCCGACCGCGCCGGTCGCCGTTGAAATGGCGCCGTCGTTTACCTGGGAAGGCTTCTATCTTGGCGCTCATACCGGTTACGGCTGGGGTGACGGCGATCTCGAAGGCGTCGGCTCGGATAATTTCGATGGATGGCGTCTCGGCGCGTTTACCGGCTATAACTGGCAGTTCTCCAACGGTTTCGTCGCCGGTATCGAAGGTGACGTGAACTACGACTGGAACAACGAAGACATCGGCGCCGGCTTCGATGCCGAGAGCGGCTTCTCCGGTTCCGTTCGCGGCCGTGTCGGTTACGCCTTCGACCGCACGCTGGTTTATGCGGCTGGCGGCTGGACTGCGACAAATGTCGAGGTCAACGGGCCTGCCGGCTTCAACGACGACGACACCCTGCATGGCTGGACGATCGGCGCGGGCGTCGACCACGCCTTTACCGACAACATCTTCGGCCGGCTGGAATACCGTTACAACGATTACGGCAACGGCGATATCGGCGGACTGGACGTCGATTTCAACCAGCATGTCTTCCAGGTCGGCGTGGGTGTAAAGTTCTAGGAATACCGCCTGCCAAGGCACGAGGAGAAGCCGTCCGCACGATCTGTGCGGGCGGCTTTTTTGTGCGCACCGGAGCCTATGCGGCTCTTCTATTACGGTGCTTGGTCAGACGGATATCGGCGCTGCCGATATCCTGCGCATTGCCCCAGCCAAGCGAGCGGTAGACGCCGGCCGCGCGGGGAAAGGTTGACTTGGCGGATGCGAGGCACGATAGCGACGACACGCCATAGATCGCAGGCCGGTCATCCGAAGCGTCAAAATTGCGGACAGCAAGATGCAACCGATAAGAACGGGACGAACGCTCATCACCCTCGTCCGCGCCGACGATGCGGATGATCTGTCCGCCTATTACCTGCGCAATGCCGAGCATCTCGGCCCTTGGGAACCGTTGCGCGAGGAGGGCTATCACTCGGCCGACGCATGGAAGGACCGGGCAAGGGATTTCGCCGGCGAGGCGCTCAAGGGTTTTGCCTATCGATATGTCGTGAGGCTCGAGACAGGCGGCAAGATTATCGCGGTAGCGAATTTCACCACCGTCATTCGGGGCGTATTTCTGGCGTGCCATCTCGGTTATTCGATCGACCACGACATGCAGGGCAAAAACCTGATGTTCGAAGTGCTCGACAGGCTGATCCCGCATGTGTTCGGCAGCTATGGACTGCACCGGGTGATGGCGAATTACATTCCCGAGAATGAAAGAAGCGGTGCGCTGCTCAAGCGCCTCGGCTTCGAGGTGGAAGGGCTCGCCCGGGACTATCTCAAGATCAACGGAGCATGGCGCGACCATGTGCTGACAGCGCGGATCAATGACGCGGATGACCGAACGGGTTCGCCTGAAGGATAGCTGACCCGGAAAAGCACAAGGGAGGGCAGAATGATCATCGTCATAGAGGGCATCAGCGCCGCGGGAAAAACCACCTGGTGCCGGGAGCATGCACAATCCCATCTGATCCGCGAGAGTTATCCGGCAGATCGCAGGGAACAGCCCGAGACGGGACTGGCGACGGCACTTTACTGGACGAACTGGAATGCCAAGCGGTGGGGCGATGCGCTTGCCATGGAAGAGGCAACCGGCCATGCCATCTGCGACACCGACCCGCAGAAACTGCACTACAACTGGGGCATGTTTCAGCTCGGTGTTCTGCCGGAATCACAATGGCGGTTGCAACTCGAGACGTGCCGCGCGGCATTTGCCGAAAAGCGGCTCGGCTTCGCCGATGCCTATTTCGTCAAGGCCATCGATCCCGCCATAGCCCGGCAGCAGCGTGACGGCGACAGGTCAAAATCGCGGGACCGGTTCGATCTCAATGTACAGCTGCAGCCATCGCTTCTGCGCTGGTACACGCGGATGGGCGAAATACTGGCGGGTCGTGTGCGCTGGGGACTGCCGGAAACCGGGCTTTCGCTTGGCTCCATCACCACCAACCCGCTCCGCTACGATATCAGCGCATTCGATGCGTTTATCGCATCGCTGGATTATGGCTGACGTTCAAAAGACAGGAGATCGACCTCAAAAGCGGTCGATCTGCATCCCTTCCCTCACCCGTGGCTGGAATTGTTCGGCACGACGGGTTCGACCTTTTTCACCTTGGCGCGGTGGAAGATGAACATGCCGGCAATGACGATGATGGCGGCGCCGACAAGCGTCTGCGCATCGGGGAAATCACCGAAAAAGGCCCAGCCGAAAACGATCGCCCATAAAAGCAGCGTATACTGCAGCGGCGCGAGAACCGAGGCCGGCGCGAGCTTGAGCGAGCGGGTGATCAGCAGATGCGCCGAGCAGGAAACGACGCCGAGCAGCAGGAGCGCGAAAAGCTCTTGGCCGGTAAACGGGCTCCAGTTGCCGACGCTGAAGAAGATGCCTGCAACAAGGGCGCCGAGTGTCTGCCAGGTCACCAGCGTCACGTCGGGCGTCGAGCGCAGCACGCGGCCAAGCACAAGCGACAGAGCGAAGGAGAGGCTACCGACCAGGGCGAACATCGATGGCCACGAAAGCATGGCTTCCGACGGGCGAAGCGCGATGATGACACCGACAAAGCCGATCAGGACCGCCAGCCAGCGCCGCCAGCCGATCCGCTCTCCAAGGAAGAAATGCGAGATCGCCGCCACATAGATCGGTCCGGCCATATAGAAAGTCATCACGTCGGCGAGCGGCAGATAGACCACGGCGGCGTAGAACAGGCCGGTATCGGCAGTTGCCATGACCACACGGGCAAACTGCAGGCCCGGTTTTTCGACCTTGAAAAGCGAGGTTGTCGAACTGCGGGCCAAAAGCGGCCCTAGAACCAGAAAAGCACCGAGCGAGCGCAGCAGCAGGACCTGGCCGACGGAAAAACTGGCGACAAGCCATTTGCCCATGGCATCGTTCAGGGCGAACATCAGGTCGCCGAGCAACATAAGAAGAATGCCGGCCAGAATGGCGTTGCCGCCGACGGCATAAGCCGTTGTTGCTTTCATGATCTTTCGGCGCTCCGCGACGCCATTTTCGATGGCGGCCGGGATTACGCCGGGGAAAAGACCCCGAGCCATACCGGGATCGTCTCGATACCTGTTGGAATGGGCGCTCCATACTCCTCGGGCCAACCTGATTGCAAGGGATATTAAAGCAGGACGTCATATTGTCCTGCGGCAATCAGGGCCAGAGCCGACAGAGACCTGCCTCAACCCCGGCGCGCAGCATCGATTGCGGCAACGTCGATCTTTTTCATCGTCATCATCACATCGAAAGCACGTTTGGCCTCGGCGCCGCCAACTTTAAGCGCCTCCATCAGCGTGCGCGGCGTGATCTGCCAGGAAATGCCCCAGCGATCACGGCACCAGCCGCATTCGCTCTCTTCGCCGCCGTTTCCGACGATGGCATTCCAGTAGCGGTCCGTTTCCTCCTGATCCTCGGTGGAAATCTGGAAGGAGAAGGATTCATTGTGCTTGAAATGGGGGCCTCCATTCAGCCCGACGCAAGCGACACCGGCGACGGTGAATTCGACGACTAGAACATCGCCCTCGACGCCATCCGGATAGTCACCGGGAGCACGGATCACCGTACCGACCGCGCTATCGGGAAACGTCTCGGCGTAGAACCGCGCCGCGTCCTCGGCATCCTTGTTGTACCAAAGGCAGATTGTGTTCTTGTTCATGGCAGGCCTCCCGTTGCTGTTGCGTCCGGCTCTTCCTCTTCGGGCGGATCGCAGGTCCATCTCGCATTGAAGACGTAGGGCTGATCGCCGATCCGACAGCAGGTTTGGTTTTTTCCGATAAAATATTGATCGGCGATGTTGCGGCCGTTCGCTTGAAGGATTATCGCACGATCTATAGAATCGAGGGATATAATGAGATTTATCAATATCTTGACAACAATATCGCTGGTTGCTGCCTTAAGTGCCTGTGCGCCTACGCGCGCGCAATACGATGCGCTGCAGACGACGCTTGAAGGCAGCCCCCAGGTGCGTGCGCAGGCAATTGCCGATTGCACGAAGAGGCACTGGTCTTCGGAAAGAACCGGAAATCTGGCCAAGCTGATGAACGTGCAGGAAAAGCAGGCGAAATCGACATTCTGCAACAGGTTGCACGGCGGATTGGCGAGCGGCCGCATCACCTATGAAGATGTGAAGTCTGTCTGGAGCACGCCCACTCCCAACATGATAAGGGTGATGCAGGGGCGTTGATATCCACCTGCGGCCAAGCTTCTTCAGGCCGTAGATCTATCTGCACCGGGGTCCGCCTTTGCGCCGATAAAATAATGATCGACGATCTTCTGGCCGTTCTTCAGGATATGGGCGGCCAGTTCGGGATCGCCGCCCTGAAAGGTTTCGGGATCACCGCCGCAGAGGTGGACGAAGAGCTTCTGGTGGGCGACCGAGACGAAATATTCGTAGGCCGGCGGCGCGTTCGTCCATTCGGTCGATTTCAGTTCTTCGGCCGCCTGCGCTGTCGCATCCTCGATCGCCTTGTAAATCCTGGCCATCATGGCATGCCGGGCCTTCTCGTCGATCTCCATATATTGCCTCTCTACCGGGGTCAGGACGGGACAGCTATCGTTCATCGGATGGTTCTCCCTGCATGGATTTCGGTGGCGGGCTGTCTGGCACCGGAATGCGTCGGTTATGGGCCGACGACATCATTCAAGCCGCAAGCTTTTCCAGAATGTCGTGCGCTGTGGGCCATTGATAGCGCACCAGTTCCACGCCCGGATTGCCCGCCCGTGTGACCTCCCGCCTTTCGATCACCAAACCGCCAAGCCGGTCATAGACGGCTGTCGCCGGGATATTTTTCGCGAAGGCGACAAGATGGACCGGCAGGTCTTTTCGCGAATTCTCGAAGCTGGAGAGTGCCTCGCGGAGAAGCGTTTTCGCTACGCCCTTTCCCTGGAAAAACGGCGATACGTAGAGATTGTGCAGATAGGTGCCGAATTCGGTTTCCTCATTGAAGACGAAGCAGCAGAAACCCGCGATTTCCGCCCGGTTGCAGGCAATGATGACGAGGTGATCGGGAGATGGCAGCTCGGCGCATCGCGTTTTCCAAAGCTCCTGCTTTTCAGCCGGAAGAACCTCCTTCAGATAGGCTTGCGGCAGGATATGCGCGTACACGCTCTGGCTCATCGACACGTGCAGGTCGATGATCATCTGAGCGTCGGACGGGACCGCCGGGCGGTAGGTGAGCATGATGGCGAGGCTTTTAAGGGATGGGTGGGAAGAACGGCGACGAGGTATTCTTAGAGGCCGGACGGATGAGAAGATAGCCACCCCTCATGTCGCTTCTCAAACTCGCGGACCTCTTCCACCGAAGTCAGAAAAAGATCGAACCCGCCATCGTAAGGTGCAAAGACCTTTCCTGTCTTGCCATCAAACCAGAGCGTTGGCCCGGTGCTATCTTCCGCAATGTCTCCCAGAAGATCGCCAAATGCGTATTGGTGACATCGGACGCGGGATGCCGAGCTTACCCATTGAAATTCGTCGCCATCTTCACGGTACCGGATTTCGCAATCGGAAATGCTGTTTGAGGGTTTAGAATCCTCTTCGCGCCAAGACTGAACCAGCCAGCAATCGGAGCCTTTCTCAAGCGTTTCGTTAGCCAATACAGCCGCTCTTCGCCGGATCTCGTCCTGCTCTTGCCTGGTTTTGGCGTATCGGACGGAGCCGGCAATGCGTGAAAACGAACCCATGGCTTTCCTGCAACGTCCCTCAGCATAAAGGCTATAGGGGGCGTGTTACCATGAAAACGTTCCCACTCGGCTTTGAACCTCAACATCTCTTGGATCCCGTGATTGTGGACGGCAGCGGGCAGACCGGCCAATCAGCTATTCATTCGCAAACAAAGTGCACATGGACCGGCCAAAACACATATCAATCCGACAGAAAACCCTTCGCCGCTAACGTCACCCGCGTCGCGGCATTCAGGTCATAGGCTTCGAACTTGCCGGGCTGCACCCAGGCGTAGTCTTCGAACTCGTCATTGATGGTTATGTCGCGACTAACCGCGCGGCAGTCGAAGATGAGGTAGATCATGTAAATCTCCTCGGTCGAGCCATCCGGATAAGTCTTGGTCCTGACGTCATCGCGAAAAGTCCAGGGAGTGACTTCCGCAATCGTCAGTCCCTCGCCCAGTTCCTCGCGGATCTCACGCCGCAGCGCCTCCTCGATCTTTTCTCCGGCTTCCATTCCACCGCCGGAAAGCGCCCATTGGCCCGGAAACACACCCCGGTCGGAGGGCATCTTGCAAATGAGGTAAGCGCCGTCATTTTCGATCAGCGGACATACGATGATCCGTTGCCTCATGGTCCCGTCCCCCAACTCGAGCTGCTCAGGCGGCTGCGGTTTCCGGCGTGTAGCCAGCCTCGCGAATTGCTTCTTCGGCCTTTGCCCTGTCGCCCTCTACCGTGACCTTGTGGGACGGCAGGTCGATGGTGACGGCAGCGCCCGGCAGGGCTTCGGAAAGGGCGGCGCGGACAGTCTTTTCGCAATGGCCGCAGGTCATGTCGGCTACGGTGAATATGGCGGTCATCTGAAAAGCTCCTTGGTAGCTGGTTTGGTTATGCGTGTTCGATATCGTGTTTGGCTATGCGACGCTTTAGCCCTTAACAGGGCTCTCGCCCGATGCGGCGCGTTCGCCCTTGGCAGGGCTCTCGCCCGATGCGGCGCGTTCGCCCTTGGCAGGGCTCTCGCCCGCTAGATCATCAAGGATCGGGCAATCCGGCCGGTGGTCGCCGCCGCAGCAATGGGAAAGATGTTTCAGCGTCTTCACCATGCCTTGCATTTCGGCGATACGGCGTTCGAGGTCGTTGATATGGGTCGTGGCGATTTCCTTGACGCTAGCGCTCGTGCGGCTCTTGTCCTGCCAGAGTTTTAGAAGCGTCTCGGTCTCTTCCAGCGAAAAACCGAGCGAGCGCGCCCGCTTGATGAAGCGCAGCACATGCACCTCTTCGGCGCCATAGACCCGGTAATTGCTTTCCGTGCGCCCCTTCGGCGCGATCAGGCCGATCTGCTCGTAATAACGGATCATCTTGGCCGAGACGCCGGATGCGCCCGATGCTTCACCGATATTCATGCATGATCCTCCGCGCTGAAGGTTTTCAACCGCAGCGCATTGCCGAGCACGAAAACACTAGACAGCGCCATGGCGCCGGCACCGATCATCGGCGACAAAGTCAGGCCGAAGACCGGATAGAGCGCGCCTGCGGCAACAGGGATGAGCGCCACATTGTAGCCGAAGGCCCAGAACAGGTTCTGGCGGATGTTTTTCATCGTTGCGCGGCTGACGGCGATTGCCGAGACGACGCCGGTAAGTTCACCGCCGACCAGAACGACATCGGCGCTTTCGATCGCCACATCCGTGCCGGTGCCGATGGCAATGCCGATATCGGCCTCGGCAAGTGCGGGGGCGTCGTTGATGCCGTCGCCGACAAAGGCGAGCTTGCGGCCGTCGGCCCGCAGGCCATGGATCGCCTTGACCTTGCCCTCGGGCAGCACTTCGGCAACGACCTTGTGAATTCCGACTTGGGCGGCAATCGCCTCTGCGGTGCGGCGGTTGTCGCCGGTGACCATGACGACCTCGACGCCCATCGCCTTCAGGGCGCGGACGGCCTCGACGCTCGACGGTTTCAGCGGGTCGGCAACGGCGATGATGGCGGCAAGTTTTCCATCGACGGCGGCGTAGAGCGGTGTCTTGCCTTCGCCGCCGAGGCGTTTCGCGACGTCGGCGAATGTGTCGACTGAAGCGCCGAGCTTTTGCATGTAACGGTCGGCGCCGACCGCCACCTCATGGCCACCGACACGCGCGCGGATGCCGTAACCGGTGACGGAAGAAAAGTCCTCGGCGCTCGCGGCTTCAAGCCCCCTCGCCCTTGCAGCCTTGACGATGGCATCGGCGATCGGGTGTTCGGAACGAGCCTCGACGGCTGCAACCATTGCCAGAGTTTCGGCTTCATCGAAACCTTCGGCGGTGATGAAATCGGTGAGTTCCGGCCGTCCCTTGGTGACGGTGCCGGTCTTGTCGACGACGACGGTCGAGACGTCAGCCAAGCCCTGCAGCGCGTCGCCCTTGCGGAACAGAACGCCAAGCTCGGCTGCACGGCCGCCGCCGACGACGATCGAGACCGGCACGGCAAGCCCCATGGCGCAGGGGCAGGCAATGATGAGCACGGCGACCGCCGCAATCAGCGCATGAGTGATCTTCGGATCGGGGCCGACAAGGTACCAGACAGCGAAAGTGATGATAGCGAGCACGATGACCGCCGGCACGAACCAGGCGGTTACGCGGTCAACCAGCGCCTGGATCGGCAGCTTTGCCCCTTGGGCCTGCTCGACCATGCGGATGATGCTGGCGAGCATCGTATCGCGACCGACCTTTTCCGCCGTAAACCGCAGCGTGCCCGTCGTATTGACCGTGCCGCCGATGACGGTGGCGCCTGCGGACTTTGCGACCGGGATCGGTTCGCCCGAAATCATCGATTCATCGATATTCGACTGGCCGTCGAGCACAGTCCCATCGACCGGAATCCGCTCGCCCGGACGGATGACGACGATATCGCCTGGAACGACATCTGCCGTCGGAACATCGATCTCGCGGCCATCGCGTTCGACGCGGGCGGTCTTTGCCTGCAGGCCTGCAAGTTTTTCGATCGCGGCACCGGTGCGGCCGGTGGCGCGTGCCTCCATCAGGCGGCCGAACAGGATCAACGTGACGATGACGGTGGCGGCTTCGTAATAAACATAGCGGGCGGTTTCCGGCAGCAGGCCGGGGGCAAAGGTGGTAACGAGCGAATAACCGTAGGCGGCTGCCACGCCGACCGCGACCAAAGAGTTCATTTCCGGGTGGCCGCGCAAAAGCGCGGGGAGGCCTTTTCTGAAGAAGCGCAGACCGGGCCAGAAGATCACCGCGGTGGCGAGCACGAAATACAGATAATAGAGGGTCTGGGGGTCGATGACGCCCATCAGCCAGTGATGGAACGGTTCATAGGCATGGCCGGTCATTTCGAGCACGAACAGCGGCAGGGTGAGGATGAAGGCGATCGCCAGATCCCGCTTCAGCGCTGCCTCTTCGCCCTGGTGCATATGGGCGTGGTCGTGGGTGGAGTGAGACTTGTGATGGTGGTGAGCGTGGTCTGCGGCGCTGCCCCTCATCCGGCTGCCGCCACCTTCTCCCCGTTCTGACGGGGAGAAGGGATATGCCGCACCGTCTTCATCCACCGCGCCCTTGCGTGGGCCACGTCCCCTCTCCCCGTTCACGGGGAGAGGGTTAGGGTGAGGGGCAGCCTCCGGCGGAGCGGTTGTCACCACCCTTCCCGCCTCGCGCAATGCATGTTCCATCGCACCCGCCGGTACTTCATAACCAAGCTTGTGGATCGCTTTTTCCAGCGCCTGCGGATCAAACCCCTCGCCCGTTTCGACGGTGAGCTTCTTCGTCGCGAAGTTGACGGCGCTCGTCTTAACGCCCGGCAGCTTGGCAGCGCCGGTCTCAACCCGGCGCACACAGGAGGCGCAGGTCATGCCCTCTACGGGAATGGTCAAAGGTTCGGCGATACCGGAATGGGTATGTCCAAGGTGCTGATTCATGAGATGCGATCCTTTCGCATCCGCATGTAAGGCTTCCCATGATGGGAAGGTCAAGGACAGAACGAGATAATTTCGCAGCGACGAAAACGCACGGGCCGAACTTCTGCCTAACGCCCGCCTTGCCCGACGCCCGGCGCGTTGAGGCCGGAGAGAAGCAGGACGAGTTCAGCCTGCCGGGTCGTGCCGGTTTTCTGCATGATGCGCTTAAGGTGCGAGCGCGCTGTCTCAAGCGAGATGTTAAGGGATGCGGCGACCATTTCCGGCGTATGGGCCATAGCAATGCCGCGCGCCACTTTGGCTTCGGCGGGCGTCAGATCGAAGAGGCCGCAGAGAACCCGCATATCCGGCGGCCCGACCTGGCCAACCTGGGTGACTGAAAGCACGGCCATGGAGCGCGAGAAGATATCGCGTGCCGCGCGGCGGATCGGCAGAAGGTGCAGGATAAGAGGCGGCAGCTCATCGCGAGAAATTATCGGCACCGACTGGACGGTCGGCACCGCCTGCGCCTTGTAGCGCTCGATCGCGTCGTCGAGCAGTGCGCGAGCCCCCGGGCTTTCGAGCAGGATCTTGTCGCCTGCGCCAGTGCGGATACGCGGCGAAAGTGCTTCAAGTTCCGGATTGGAGGCGAGCATCTGACCACCATCGCCGATCACGGCGGCCGGAAGGCCCAGCATGGACAAGGTCTCCGTCATCGAGCGCGCTTCATTGAAGGCAAGCCTCGAGGCCATATAGGCAGCGCGCGCCAGATCCGGTTTCAGGTGATTGAGCTTGGCAATCTGCGCGTGGGAGAAATTGTCGAGCCCGGTCTTGCGCATCAGGGTGATCACGATCACATGGCCTGTCGGCTCCTGGAAGGCCCAGCCGGCTTCCCAGTCGATACCATGCGGCTTCAAGAATTCGCGCGCAATGATATCGCCCTGCATCTCTTCCGGCGTCAGGATGTCGGAGGTGCGTACGAAGGAAAAGGGCGAAGCCTGCATGGCGCGCGCCGGGCGCGGGTTTTGAAATCTCAGATCGCTGGCAACGAACTTGGCGAACAGGTCGGCGATATTGGGGGTAGTGACGTAACGATGATTGCCGCTGGCATCGACTGTGAAGATCGAAGCGGTAGAAGACCCCGCCTCAATCGCCAGCCGCTCGCAAGTCTCCGTCCAGAGTTCGGGGACAAGGGCTGCCTCGTAAAGGCGATCTGCCAGAGTGCTTTGAGCATTCATCGAGTGAAATCACGGCTTTCGACAGTTGCAACGATACATATCAGCAGTTCAATAGACTATATATGCGCCAAACAACATAGATGAATGGCGTCTTAGTCACGCGGAATGCTTTGTACGGTATCGTACACCCGTATCGGAAACCTGTGGTTTGCCTCGATTTAACGCTCAGACCCCACATGCAGCGGCCAGCTGACGACATAGTCTTCGAAATCGTCCACGTCGACTTCGACCTCGCTGACCGTGCGTCCGCGCGCCGAAATTCCCGCCTGATGTACGGTCTCCGGATCGCCCGAGACAAGCGGATGCCACCAGTACAGATCCTCGCCATCGCGAACCAGGCGATAACCGCAGGTCGGCGGCAGCCAGTGGATCTCGCGCACTTCCTGCGGTGTCAGCTGGATGCAGTCGGGTACGGTTTTCTGGCGGTTGGGATAGTCGCTGCAGCGACAGGTCGTGCCGTCCAGCAGGCGACAGGCGACCGAGGTGAAGACCACATCACCGGTGTCCCAATCCTCCAGCTTGTTGAGACAACAGAGGCCGCAGCCATCGCACAGGCTTTCCCATTCGCCCGGCGTCAGCTCGTCGAGGGACTTCAGTTTCCAGAAAGGTACGTCGTTCATCATCACTTTTGCGGCAGTCGGATACAATTCGTGTCGGCCGCCCTTTTCACGTTGCGATTTTACAATCGCGCATCAACCAATTGTCAGCTAATGCTGATTAACCGTGGCCAGCTTATGCTCTTGATCGTTGTCAGGGGCTACGTCAAGCCAAACGCAAAAGCTAAAATAATGGCATTGCGGACGGGAGGAAAGATTGCAGGACGAACCCAAAGCACCCGAGGGCCGGCCGCGCAAGAAGCGCCACATCCTGCTGCGTGTCGACAGCTGGATCGATTCCACCGTCTGGAACCTTGGCTTCAAACTCGCCGAAGCCTGGGAAGAGATCACCATATTCTTCCGTCGTTTTCGCGTGCGTGGCTGGAAAAAACTCGCCTTCGAGGTGGCCGGCGAGGCCATGACGCTCGGCACGGCAGGCTTTGTCGTCCTTCTGGCGCTGGCACTTCCCGCCTTCGAAGAGACCAAGGAAGACTGGAAGAACCGCGGCGATTTTGCCGTCACCTTTCTCGACCGTTACGGCAATGTGGTCGGCCATCGCGGCATTATCCATGAAGATTCAGTGCCGATCGACGAATTGCCGGATCACCTGATGAAGGCGGTTCTGGCAACCGAAGACCGACGTTTCTTCGACCATTACGGCATCGACTTCATCGGGCTTGGCCGGGCACTGACGGAAAACGCCAAGGCGGGCGGCGTCGTGCAGGGCGGTTCGACGCTGACCCAGCAGCTGGCGAAAAACCTGTTCCTGACCAACGAGCGTTCGATCGAGCGCAAGATCAAGGAAGCCTTTCTGGCGGTATGGCTGGAGGCCAACCTGTCGAAGAAGGAGATTCTGTCGCTTTATCTCGACCGCGCCTATATGGGCGGCGGCACGTTCGGGGCGGCGGCGGCTTCGCAATTCTATTTCGGCAAGAAGATCACCGATGTCAGCCTGGCGGAAAGCGCAATGCTGGCCGGTCTGTTCAAGGCGCCGGCGAAATACGCGCCGCATGTCAACCTGCCGGCAGCGCGCGCCCGCGCCAACGACGTGTTGTCCAATCTGGTGCAGAGCGGGCTTATGTCGGAAGGCCAGGTGATCGGCGCGCGGCGCAACCCGGCAACCGCTATCGACCGCGCCGACGTGAAATCTCCCGACTATTTCCTCGACTGGGCCTTCGATGAGGTGCAGCAGCTGGCCAAGGAAGGCAAGATCAAGGAACATTCGGTCGTGGTTCGTACCACTGTCGATATGGGCCTGCAGCAGGCAGCCGACGCGGCCATGGAATCCAGCCTGCGCGAGTTTGGCGAGGGCTACAAGGTCAAGCAGGGCGCCATGGCGATGATCGAGAACGGCGGTGCCGTTCGCGCCATGGTCGGCGGTCGGGATTATGGCGAGAGCCAGTTCAACCGTGCCACCAAGGCACTGCGCCAGCCGGGTTCGTCGTTCAAGCTGTTCACCTATTCGGCCGCGATGGAACACGGCATGACGCCGGAAACGATGATTTCCGACGCGCCGATCACCTGGCGCGGCTGGTCACCGCAGAATTATGCCCGCTCCTACAAGGGCCGCGTGTCGCTTTTGACGGCCATGTCGCAATCGCTCAACACCGTGCCCGTGCGGCTTGCCAAGGATGTGCTCGGCACCAAGGTGATCGTCGAAACGGCAAAGGCAATGGGCGTCGAGACGCCGCTGCGCATGGACAAGACCATTCCGCTCGGCACCTCGGAAGTGACCGTGCTCGACCAGGCGACCGCCTATGCCGTGATGCCGGCAGGCGGCATGCAATCGCGTCGCCACGGGATCGAACAGGTTCTGGGTTATGGCGGTGAGGTTCTCTACGACTTCAACCGTGACGAGATGCCTGCCAACCGCGTGCTTTCGGAAAAGGCAATGTCGTCGATGAACCGCATCCTGACGCAGATCCCGGTGATCGGCACGGCGCGGCGTGCAGCGCTTGACGGCGGCATTGTCACCGGCGGCAAGACCGGTACGTCGCAGAGCTATCGCGACGCCTGGTTCATCGGCTTTACCGGGAATTACACGACTGCCGTCTGGTTCGGCAATGACGACTTCACCTCGATGAACAACATGACCGGCGGCGCACTGCCGGCGATGACGTTCAAGAAGCTGATGGACTATGCGCATCAGGGCATTGAACTCAGACCCATTCCCGGCATCGAAAATCCGCTTCCGACGGGGAACCACAAAAAGGGCGATACGCCGGCCGAGCAACGCCAAGAGGATCCGGCACTGATGGCGTTGACGCGCCCGCGTTCGCTCTCGGGCGAATCGACCCGCGTTCTGAAGCAACTGGCACAGGCGCTGAAGGCCGCACCGCCGCTGGTGGCGGGTGTCGAAAAGGTTGCCGAAGCCACGAGACCCGCAGCAGGCCTGCGACAGGGTTCCGCCAGCGATCTGCGCAAGGGTACGGCGACCGTAAGCCCGGTGGTGACGAATTCGATACCGTGAGAGGACTTACGCTCCCCACAACGGAATGGCATCTCGGCATTTCCCCACAAAAGAATCAATGCTAATCCTCCCTGCACCGTTCTGCCGAGGACCCAGACTGCTCGTGTTCCGTGTTCCCTTTCTCGTCGCAATCGCGCTTGCCATCGCCTTCGGAGGCGGGATCTGGTCGACCCGGCTGGCGCTCGATGCCACGATCGGTTTCGGCGCGATCAAGCTCGGCTCCTGGGAAGCCTTCCCGGAGGCGCAGACGGCGGATGCGGATCCTTATGCCAAGTCTCACCGCGCCAATGCAGGCAAGCTTCTTTATGCCACGGCGGAAGGATTGAGCTTCACGGCAACGACCGATGACAGCGGCGCAAGACTTTCCGGAAGCTGCACCTATCAGTTGACCGGACAGACGCCGACCGCGCGCTTCTGGACGCTGTTTGCAACAGGACCGGACGGCCGTCCACCGGCTGCGGATGCGGACCTGCCCTCTTCGCTCAATTCCCGCATGGTGGGGCGACAACCGGATGGTTCTCTCGACATCACGATCGCCTCGCGCGCCCGCCCCGGCAACTGGCTGGCAAGCCCTCAGCAAGGCCAGTTTCGCCTGACACTGACCCTGCTCGATACGCCGGCGGCTGGAAGCTCCGGCCTGATCGACCTTTCCATGCCGGCCATCCGCAGGATCGGATGCGGCAATGTCTAGGCTGTTCAGTTTCCTTTCGCTGCGACGCGGCTTCCTGTGGCTGAAGATTCTGTTTGCGATCTTCACCGGGCTTGTGGGTGCAGCCCTGCTGCACCTGATCATCGTCTTTTCGCTGCCGCAGTTTTCCCAGCGGGACGCCTATACGCGCATCATTGCCGAGGGAGAGAGCCACCGCTTCTATCGTCTGGGCGAGCAGCCGGACCGCGCCGGGCTTTCCAAGGAAGATCCGATGATGGAGATGTCGGTCTGTTCATTCGACATAAGCGAAACACCGGTGAGACTGACGGCGCCGAACAGCGGTGTTCCGTTCTGGTCGCTCGGCGTGTTCGATGCTTCGTCCGACGAAATATTCTCGATCAACGACCGCACATCGGCGGATCATGTTCTGGATGTAGTCGTGGGAACGCCGGCACAACTTGCCGCTCTTCGAAAGAGCCTGCCGAGAGGCTTTTCACAGACCGTGCTGGTCGAGGCGCAGCAGACGGAGGGCTATGCGGTCTTGAGAAGTTTCGTGACGCATAAAAGCGTCGTTCCGGTCATATCGAAATTTCTCGATCAGGCGACCTGTGCTCCATTCCAGTGGAGAACCAGGGTCCAGTTCTAAGCGCGTCTCGATCGTCCGGATCCGCTCGCGACGTCTGGGGTCACCGTATTCCTCGCGTGCCTTGAAACCAATGCCGCCGTGCGTCTTTGCGCAGCATTCCTCAGCATCTCACAAGATCAGGTTTTTGAATTCACTTCTGTTCGATACGGACAGCGTGATTTTCGGCCTTGCGGTCCATGCGATCGTCAAAGCGTTCGTAACGCACGCCGGTGAACATCACGATTTCACCCGCAAGAGCAAGGTTGGAAGCATCCGTCGGGCTCGAAACCTTTCGGCCTTTCCGATCACGCCATAGATTCATTACCACTATCTCTGCCATGCTCGTCTCCAATCAAGGGATCGAGAGGGATGAAGGCGGCTCTATTTCATCCTGCCCAACTGGGCCGACGCGCCCGTGCCTGCCCCGAAGGGTTCACGGACATCCGCGTCTTTCTCGTCAAAGCGTCTTTTTGCCAGACGCTGCGACATTTCACCTGCCCGTTCCGCCTGAACCAGCAGCTGCAGCAACAATCAAGTCTACTGCCCTTTCCGGCTTTATTGCCGGTCATTGCTGAAATTCAGCCATAAGACGGTTAACGAGATATTAACGCTAAAGTAGCGCCCGCTGGAAATCCGCTTTCAAGATCGGATCATTAACGCGGTGTTGCAGATTTGGTTCATTATCAGGGCCACAGAATTCAGATTTCTCTATTTATCCGCGAACGGCGCAGCGACCGAGGCCAGCTGGCGGGATGCGGACCTGTCGCTGGCCAGCATATCGGCTGTGGACAGGATGTCCCAAAACGAGCCGTCTTCACCAGACATTAACCCTATTGAGCCTAGCATCAAATCGACCTTGAGCGGGTGACGAAACCGGCGGAAACGCCGGCTGATACTGCCCGCCCACCGGGAGTTTCCAAGGTAAGGTAGATGACGTGTCGGCTGCCCTGCGGCGGCCAAACGCGTTTGTCGGCACCTCTGTTTGTATTGCGTTCGAAGAGTTTGCCCGTGACGAGTGAGTTTCGAGACCTTGAGAGACCGCAGGCGCTGCGCAGGAAGGACGTCGTGCTGATGGCAACGGTGACGAGCTTTGAAGCGCTGTCCCATCCGACGCGTTCGGAGCTGCGGCAGTTCGCCGAACTCTTCATGCCGATCTTTTCCGCTTCATCCGACGAGGCGCGCCGGCAGGCGGTCGCCGCCCTTGCGCAATCTCCCAACGTTCCTGCCGCCGTCGCCTTCTTTCTCGGTAGCCAGCCGATCGCCGTCGCAGCTCCGTTCCTGATGACATCGACCTGCCTCTCCGACGAGGCGCTGGTCACCATCGCCCGCTGCCAGGGCACCGAGCATGCGCGCGCTATCGTGAGCCGTGCCGCGCTCTCTCCGACAGTCATCGATGCGCTGGTAGGCCTGCGTCCCGATATTTCCCGGCAGGCCAGAAGCGCCACCGCCGAGCCCTATCCCGGTTCGGCGCCCGTGGAGATGCCGACGGCGGAAGTCGACACGTCCATCGATACCGACAAACGTGCGCGTGAAGAAGATCTGCGCCGCCGGATCAAGCTGCTTGCCGGCCATGTGGAACGGGTCGAAGGCGATCGTCTCGGCCTGCGCAGCCTTTCGGAAGTGCAGGAAGCGCTTCTGGTGCGGTTTGCTCGCAACCGTGAAGCGACCTTTCTCGTCACCGCGCTTTCGGACATCCTGACGACCAGCCGCTGGCTGGCCGAACGTATCCTGCTCGATCTCTCCGGCCGCCAGCTTGCCACCGTGCTGAAGAGCCTCGGCATGCAATCGGCGGACGCGACCTATATCCTTACCCGCCTCTACGGCCATCTGGCGGAAGCGAAAGATGGCGTGTCGGAGGCAGAAAGCCTGTGGCAGTCACTGGACGAAGAAGAGTGCAATGCGCGTGTGGAAGCCTGGCGCAGGGCCGATCGTTACACCTATGGTGCGGACCAGGCTGCTTCCAGACTGTTTTCCGGCGCAGATACCGACACAACGCAAGCCGAAGCCGATATCGAGGAGAGGTCCGTGCGGACCTCGGCTACACTGCGCAGAAGCGCCTCCGGTTTCAGTATCCGCTGAGGATCAGGGATCCGGCTTTACCACCGGGAAGAGATCACCGATGTCGTCGATCTCCAGCTCGACCAGCCAAAGATCGGGATCGAAACGCAGTTCCCTGTCGAGCGCGTCGCGCATGAGATCCGGCTCGGCACGCTCAAGCCGCATCTCGAACTTACGGCTGCCGTCATCCTCACTTGAAAAGAAGTTCTGCGGTGCCGGAGCATAGAGGCTCTCCAGCCCGTCGCGAAACCGCTGCCGGATAAAAATCGCCCCCGCCGCGTCCGCCCCCTTGTGCTCGACAGCCGCAAAACCGCCGAGACCATAGACGCGGCGAATGAGAGCGGAGACATAGATATCGGAACGGAGGCGCATGGGGAGTGAATAGGATGGATTGGCGGCGGAGGCAAATGATACGAAATGGCCACATCTTGACAGGTGACCACTTGGTCACCTATTCATCTGCATGGATGATATCTTCAATGCCTTGGCACATCCGCTCCGGCGCGAACTTCTAGACCATCTCCGTGAACGAGATGGCCAGACGTTAAACGAACTTGGGCGTAGTCAGTCCATTACCCGTTTCGGGGTTATGAAACATCTCAACATACTCGAAGACGCCAATCTCATAGTGACCCGCAAGATCGGCCGGGAAAAGCTGCATTACCTCAATCCGCTTCCCGTCCAGGAGATCGCGGATCGCTGGATTTCGCGCTTTGCCGCACCGTTTGCTCAAACGATAAACGACATCAAAGCTATCGCCGAGAAAAGGGACGCAACCATGGCATCAGCAATACCGAAGCACGTCTGGGAAATGTTCATTCGTGCCACACCGCAAGATGTGTGGGCCCTTCTCGCGGATGATGAGAAAACGCCGCTCTGGCAACACTTCAACATGACCTCACGAACGGAATGGGTCGTAGGCGGCGCGATCACATTCTTTGTCGGAGATCGCGAAATGATTGTCGGCAAGGTCCTGGAGATCGATCCTCCGCACCGCTTCGTACATTCCTTCAGCGCCCAATGGTCGCCGGATGTCGCTGTTGATCCGGCTTCGCGCGTCACCTGGCTCATCGAGGCTGTCGGGGAAAATGCCTGCAAGCTGACGCTGACACACGACGATTTCGGCGGTGACACCGCCACAAGCAAGGCGGTTGGTGGCGGATGGCCCGAAGCCCTGTCGCGGCTGAAGACGCTCGCAGAAACAGGCGAGCCTTTTTACATAGCTGCTCCCATGCACGGATGATGGGGCAACGAAAGGAGATCGGCGGAATGGCGTTTGCCCGATTGGCTGTCTTTAATGCTGCCAGCTCGACGGTGCCTTCATCTTCCTGCCCGTCTGAGTGACCGCCGGCGGATGACCCCTCCCCCCTAAAGCGCGCCGATCGCCTTCAGCTTCTGCAGCACGACTTCGTCGGGCTCGCCGGTTTCCGGCAGGCGGTAGTGCTTCTGGAAACGACGGATGGCGGCCTTGGTCTGTGTGCCGGCGACGCCGTCGATCTCGACATCGGTATAGGCGATGTTCGACAGGCCCTTCTGGATTTGCAGCACCATCTGCGAGGCGGGCAGTGGATCGGATCGTCTGGCGGCGGCCTGTACGGGCGCAGCAGCGGCCCGGCGCGCGCCCGGAATTTCAGCCGGCGGCATCATGCCCGGCTGACGCTCGGAGGAACGGATTGCAGCCGTGACCGGATCTTCGTTGCGGGCCGGAGCCTTTATCTGCTGGACGACAGGCTGGGTCGCGGGTCGAGCCGCAGTTCTTTGCGCCTCAGCCTTCGGCGCCTCGGCTCTGGATGCATCCGCTCTTGGAGCCTGGCGCGGGATCGGCAACGGCGCGGCCGTGGCCTGTGCTTGAGCCTGGCTCCGACTTCCGGACTGCGATTGAAGAACGGCCAGAAGTTCCGGCGTGGCTTTACCGCGCTGCGGAAGGCCAGAGGCTTCCTCGAAGAAGAGAATGGCGCTTTCGGTGCGGGGGCCCATCAGGCCGTCATCGGTGCCCTGATAGATACCACGGCGCGCAAGCTCGCGCTGGATGCCTGCAACCAGCTCCGCATCCGTCGTCGTGCCGGGCGCGGACTGCGCCGCCGGCGTCTGGCCTGCGATGATCGAACGGATGTCGTCAGCGGGTGCTTCCATGGGTGCTGCCGCGGGTGCCGTCGTCACTGGCTGTGTCGCGGGTGAGGCCACCGTCTGTAGAGAAGCAGGCGGGCGGGCGGCGGATCTTTCAGGCGCAGTCTGCCCGCCTGCCGGCGCGCGCTCGATCCGGAAAGTGGTCACGTCAGCGGGATCGGCCTGGCGAAACTGGCGATAACCGGCAATCGCGTTTGGATCGTGAGCATCACGCGTGGCAAGGAAAGGGGCCGGATGGCCACCCGGCTGATACCAGAGCGCATTGGCTGCAACGAAGGAGAAAGCAACGATGAAGGTCGTGGCGTAGAGAGTGGCCTTGGGATTGCGGACGATGGCGCCGCCGATACCGCGTGCGGAACCGGTCGCGCCGTAAAGCACGGCGGAGCCCGTGCCCGCAAGGATGCGGGACGGAAGGCTTTGCTCCTTCGCTGTCCGTCGCCCCTTAGGCGCTTTTCGCTTCCGCGTGGTCATTTACACATCCCAGCTGAATTTCGGACCGCTCCATCGCGGACCCTTCCATCATGGCCTTTTCATCCGAATTCTTCAACTGCACGGTCCTCAGCCGCGGCGGGAACTCCACCGTTTCCGCCATCGGCTCGTCGGCATCGGCCGTATCGGGGCCGCCCATCGGCAAGGTGATCGTCACGACGGTGCCCTCGCCCGGCTTGCTGGCAATCGCGAACGTGCCGCGATGGAGCGCAACCAGTCCCTTTGTCAGCGCCAGGCCGAGGCCGGTGCCTTCGTAATTGCGGCTATAGCCATTTTCCACCTGGGTGAAAGGCTGGCCGAGCGTGCCGAGCTTCTCCGGCGCGATGCCGATGCCGGTATCGCTGACTGTGACGACGAGATCGCGACCACGGACCGCAGCATCCATCGACACCACGCCGCCGCGCTCGGTGAACTTGATGGCGTTGCCGGCGAGATTGATAAGGATCTGCTGCAGAGCGCGGCGATCGGCCTGCACTTCCGGCAGGGCGCGGGAGACGCGCGCCGTCAGCGTGATACCCTTGTCGCGGGCCTGCAGGTCCAGCATGGCGCGGCAGGTCTCGATCGCTTCCGATGCCGCGAAGGGCTCAATCAGCAGTTCGTAGCGGCCGGCCTCGATCTTCGACATGTCGAGCATTGTATTGACGACGGAAAGAAGATGACCGCCCGACTGGCGGATAAGCCCGACATATTCGCGCTGGCGGTCGTTTGCCAGTTTGCCGAAATATTCACCGGCCAGCACGTCGGAAAAACCAAGAATGGCATTAAGCGGCGTGCGCAGCTCATGGCTGACGGCCGCAAGGAAGCGCGACTTCGTCTCGTGGGCGGAACGGGCCTCTTCCTGGCGACGCTCGGCCTCGCGCTTCAGCGCATCGTATTCGGAGACATCGCGCGCCTGGGCGATTACCTGGACAAGGCTACCCTCGCCGTCGCGGATGGCGGTAAAATCGAAACGGACGAGAACGAACTGGCGTCCATCGGCAACCGAAAACGTCTTCTGCACCCGAACGTCCGTCTCGGCCCGCGATGCGCCCTGGCGCAGCATGTCGAAAGCCTGGAGTAGCGCGATCTGATCCGAAACATGAACGCGCTCGGCGAGCGTTACGCCTGCGCAATCACGGATCGTTGCGGGAAACGAATGGGCATCACGGCCGCCGACCCTGTGCACATGTCCCTGGGCATCCAGCGACAACATCAGGCCGGGGCATGCATCGAAAGAAAGATCTTCACTGGCTGCCGGCTGCGGCAGCGGGCGGGGACGCGAAAAGGCGATCGCAGCGGCGACAAGGAAAGCCGAGGCGGCGATCGCAACACCGACAGGCAGCGCCAGAACCGGACGCAGCAGAGCGGTCAAAGCCATCGGGATCGCGACGAGCGATACGGCGGCGGTCAGCACCATACGGCGCAGCAGCGTGATGTCGGTTCCCCGAACCACTTCGCCACCAAGGCGCGCCAGCCAGCGTTCGGCGGTCTTGTCGACTACCTCAACAGCCTTCCCGGCAATGTTACCCAATACGCGCACTCAATACCCTGACACGAACTCGTTTTACGCGGTCACATTAGGCTTCCGCGACTTAAAGAAAGGCTAAGGATGCGCGATTCGACACTCTGTCAGAAGCCGGGTCTTCCGGCTTTGGCACATAATCGGACACCCATCTGCAATCGTAGTTAACGACAGGTAAGCGATGGATTTATCTCGATTTTTCGCGTGCTGTTAATGATTGTGGCAGAACGGGCCGGGCAAAACGCCTTGCCTTTCGAACCGCCGCCCCATTTATGCTTAACGGCATTCGCTAAAGTTTGAGACAAATGCCGCGCTGGACGGCGAAAATGCGGGGCGTGTGTCGATTTAGATCAAATTTTAGATAAATCCGAGCGGTCGCGTCAAAGGGGTATTTGCTTCCCCCCGGTACGGTGGTGTTCAAGAGCGGCACAGACCGACGCCCGGCAGAAATACTCTGCTGTGGAAAAAACAAGTGGCGAAGCCGGACCCGAGGGTGGGACAGGCCAGGTCGGACGGAATAGGGCAATGTGGTTTCTGATCAAGGGAAGTATCTTCTTCGCAGCCGTGCTGGTGGTGCTTTCATACTTCAGCAACAGGCCGCTTGAGGTCAGCGAGGGTGCCGGCGCCGTACAGATGGGCGACGCAATCTCGGCTGCGACAGGTGCCTACAGCTATATTTCTGGTCTATGCGCCGAAAAGCCGGATGTCTGTGCAAAAGGCGCGGAGACGCTTTCCGTTCTCGGCGTGCGCGCTGCCGAAGGCGCGCATGTCGCCTTTGAACTACTCGACAGCCATTTCAACAACAAGCCTGCCGCCAATCCCGCCGATGTGGCGCTGAAACAGGATCCCGAGCCGACGCCTTTCCCGGGAGATGCGGTCAAGACTCAGTCGATCGCCCCTTCCGCCCCGGTCCATACCGGTTCCGTGCCGCTGCCGCTGAAACGCCCCGCGCAATAAACGGACCATTCCTTGCATTTTACGACTTGCGCCTGGCCCCACAGCCAACGGTTCCCGGCGCCTGACTGCCCGCCCTGAATTCAGCAACTGCTGACGCCGCAAGGAAGAAACTCCTTGCGGCGATTTTTTTGCATGGGATCCCGGCTTTCAGGACACCGCCACCCTGCGCGGCACTCGACCGATGGGTTGACCGGGCACGTTGCAAGGCGCCTGCGGCCGGCTATTGTGAAATACAACCGGGTCGGGCGCGGGATGATCGATGATTTACGAAGATGTTGCGGGCGGAAAGGAATTGCTGGCATGGTTTGGAGAACTGCCAACATTCCACGATGCCGAGATTATCAGCCTGTCCCTCAACAGAAGCGGAGCCAGCGAGCTGAAGATACATGGCTGGATCATGACCGATGCAGTCGATTCTGACGGGTTCATCAAACTCGACAAACATGCCATCGTGACCTTCACTCTGGAAGGCATCATGGACCTGCAACTGGATGGCTTCAGCGGTCAAAATGTAATCGGCGGGCTTTTGCTCCAGCGCGCGACCGATCGAGGCCGATCCGATTATTACGCACTGCCTCAGGATGAGCTTGATATCGAGATCGAACTTTTGCCCTGCTACGGCCTGGACGGCTTCATCCGGGCAAAGACTGTGGCGATATCCCTCGTTCCATACGAACAAGAGAAACGGGTTTGACGCCTTGAGGGTTTCGGTTGCGAAAGCTTGCACGCCAGCCGTTCAGCCAATTCGGAATGATGCGGGACGCCGCCGCACCTCTTGCCTGCATCTATTCAGTTTTTTCTGTTATCGGCGCGCAAAATACCTATATGGAGAAAACAGAAAAACACCGGACGAGACCATGGCAGAGCTTTCCCAGATCATCGACGACTTCGCCTTCCTGGACGAGTGGGAAGATCGCTACCGGTATGTGATCGAACTCGGCAAGGCTTTGCCCGACCTGCCGGAGGCGCAGAAATCGGCTGAAAACAAGGTGCAGGGCTGCGCCAGCCAGGTGTGGCTTGTAAGCCATGTGAAGGATGCAAGCGCCGATCCGGTGATGACATTCGAAGGTGATTCCGATGCCCATATCGTGCGCGGGCTCGTCGCCATCGTACTGGCCACCTATTCTGGAAAGCACGCCTCGGAAATCGTGGCGACCGATGCGATCGACATCTTCAACCAGATCGGGCTTGTCGAACATCTTTCCTCGCAACGCGCCAACGGACTGCGCTCGATGGTTAAGCGCATCCGCGAAGAGGCGCGTTTGAAAGCTGCTGCCTGATAGATCTACGACGACCCGCTGCTGCCGTAAGACTCGGCGGCGGGGCGAAAATCCTGCGTGCCCCAATGATGGCTGTGGCGCCTCTGCGCATGACGCGGCGGCGGGGCATAATGACGGGCAAGGGCAAGAAGCGCCGTCCTCAACATAAGCTTGGCGGAGCGCACGGGCCATTGCCGTTCCCGCTCAACCAGTTCCAGCCCCTTGCCGAAACAGCAGACATCGGCTGCTACACCCGAAAGCTCCGGTCCTATCGCCTCCATCGCGCGGCCGAAACGCCGGCGCGCTTCCAGCGCGCTTGTCGCGATATCGGCAAGGCCGCCCGCCTCGCCTTTGCCGCGCGAAGACAGGCGCGGCTCCCAGGACGAGGTGATACGCGGCTGCAACTGACCGCGAGTGAAATCATCCAGCAGCTTTTCGCCGGCGCCAAGCGCCTCGGAGGGAAAGAAAGGGGTGCCGGCCTTGTCCTTCAGGCGCGCCAGGCTGGAAAGCGGCGTATCATCGAGATTGCGACTGACATTTTGGCGCGCACCGTCGATTTCCACCTCCGTCCTGACGATCTCGCCATGCTGCCCGGCAAATCCACCCTCACCTTCCATCCCCGCTGCAGCAAGCGCGCGGCGCAGGAAGTTGCGGGCTTCGGCTGATGCCTGCACGAGGCCGGCTGCGCGAGTGACAAGGCCGAGCGAAACGGCTTGTCTCAGCACCGTCTCGGGATAACAACGACGCTCCTCGCCAAGGTGAACGGTACCGGCAGAGCCGTTCGCGATCACCAGCCCGGCCTTTCCGGCACTGACGGCGTGACGCACCAGGCGCGTGAGACCTTTGACGGATACGGCCCGCCCCGATGTTGTGGACGACCCCGGCTGCACTGAACGGTCACGCCTCGATCCTTCAGTCATGACCACCCTCGCGTCCGAAAAGGTCCGAGGACTGGAAGACTGCCGTCGCCATGCGTTCGATCGCCGAGACGAATTCGTCAAAGGCCAGATCGTCTCGCCGGTCTTCGACGACATGGCAGGCATGGCCGACAGTGGTGCGGTCCCTGCCGAAAGCCGCGCCGATATCGCTGAACGACATTCGCAGCGCCACATGGCAGACATACATGGAAATCTGCCGCACATGGCAGGAAGGCCGGCGCCGCTCGTTGCGCACCATCACCCGGTCGCTCAGAAGCGAGATCGTTTCCGCCGTGATCTGGCTGACGATACGGCAGACGATACGCGCAGGAAGGCTTGCCGGGTAGACGGGCTTAGCGTCGGCAACCAGAGGAACCGCACCTATATTGCAAGCAAGCGTATCGGAGCGTCTCCCGTTCGTCGGCCCCTCTTGTTTGGTCGAAGTCTCAAAAGGCATGACAACTCCTTCTTAAATAGGAATTAATTCATACACCTTGAGCGCTAACGGGGAATGCAGGCAAGAGCAGCTTCTTACAGAAACATTGATAATGCTTATGTTTTTTTGATTTCTCTGTGCGGAAATAGGATTTATTTCCTCAATTCATCCCCGTTTTCCGGCAAAAAGCAGATCAGGACCAGCATTCGGACATGGGCCGGATGCGCAAAAGCCGAGCGACAGCCCGGCTTTTCGTGGCGCCTCAGGGCGCGCATTTTACCAAAGCAGACTGGCTAAGAGAGATCACAGCCATTGCTCAAGCTTTGATTTCCGACCCAATTCCTATGCAGAAGCGCGCGGGCATTGGCTCACCACAAGGCGGCTCTCGCCCGAAGTGGCTTCTGGCTGGATTTGCTTTTGGCCGGACGAAGCCCGGCCAGTCTCTACAAATCAGTTACGGGTGCGCTTGCGGCGCTGACCGAGGCCCATTTCTTTCGCCAGACGCGAACGAGCTTCGGCGTAGGCCGGAGCAACCATCGGATAATCGGCCGGCAGGCCCCACTTCTCGCGGTATTCATCCGGCGTCATGTTGTAATGGGTCATCAGGTGGCGCTTCAGCGACTTGAACTTCTGACCATCCTCGAGGCAGATCAGATAATCGTCCTCGATCGACTTCTTGATCGGCACCGGCGGCTTCGGCTTTTCAACCGCTGCGACGACCGGGGTCGGGGAAGATGTGCCGCTCAATGCGGTATGTACGTCTGCAATCAGGTTGGAGAGATCGCCGACGGGAACTACGTGGTTACTCACATAGGCAGCCACGATATCTGCGGTGAGTTCCACCAGCAGCTCGGGACCCTTGCCCAGTGCCATATCTGTCATTTCCGGTCTCCTGTTCGACTTATATACGGAGCCAGCCGCGACCTCCGCGGCTTCTTCCGTAGTCGAGCGATGGCGACGAGAACCCAACCTTCGCACAGCGTCCAAGGACAGAAGCCTACCCCTAAGCTTCCTGCGAGAAAAACGGATCGTCACCAGATGCTGCATGTAGCCTCCGTAAACCGCATATTCGTCCAGTTTATCCGAAGCGGCCTTATCAAGGCCGATCTAATTCAGATAAATACGCGGTAAAACGTTAGTCTACAACAGCATCATTGCTCTACTTCTATTCAATTATCACTACAATCAGGAAAGTCCAATTGCGAAATCTAGTAATGCCGAGTGGTTTCTCAACGAATATCGCATATTTCTGACATTTATTGCTGGCAATAAGGCGATTTTACAATCATCGCGCGCTTATAAATACCGTCTGAAAAATATTATTCATTGTTGACCACTGGCATTTCGTTGCAGACAGACTGATTCGCCATTGAATATCCCGCTTTCAACGACGCCATAGCCAGCAAATGCGCAGATACCGGGGCGGTCAGCACGAAGAAAAAGAAGCCGGCGAGTGCCCGTGCAAGCACTGCGATATCGCCTGATTGGAGCCCAACGGCGAGCAGTAGAAGCCCCGAAGCGACCGTCCCGGCCTTGGATGCGGCATGCATCCTTGAGTAGATATCGGGCAGCCGGTTGAGACCGATTGCCGCAACCAGGGCAAATGCCGCGCCGGCAAGGATCAAAGCAGAAGTCAGTATTGCCAGAACAAGCTGCATCACTTCCCCTTTCCCGGCTTGGGCGATTTGACGGATGGGGCCGATTTTTCCGGTTTTACTGGCCTTACGGGCTTGCCGGAGCGTTTCGAAGCCGACTTGCTGTCGCTATCGACGATCTTCTTCGTCGAAACTTTGCGCGCCTTGCCGCCGAGTTTGCTGACCTTTTCTCCAGGCCCGTCCGCCAAAATGGCGCCGGCCTGCCCTGCCGCACCAGCGAGAATGAAGCGAGCGAAAGCGACAGTTGCCAGAAAGCCGACAAGTCCAAGTGCTATGGCGATGTCAATGTAGAGTGTAAAGCCGGTCCGGATGGCGATCAGGGCGATGAAGCCTATGACGATGCCCACCAGCATATCGAGCGCCACGACACGATCGGGCAATGTCGGACCTTTGACCACCCGCCAGACCGTGAGCAGGAAGGCAACGGCGAGAACGGCAAGCGCAATCCAGATCGAGGCATGGAGGATCGCCTGCTCAAAGGTCATGCCCGACATGTTCATCGGAACGCCTCCATGATCTTGCGCTCGAAACCTTCGGCAATCTCGCGCTTCGTCGCCTCGACATCGGAGCAATCGATGGCATGGACGTAGAGGAACTTCCTGTCCTTCGACACGTCGACCGACATGGTGCCGGGGGTGAGCGTGATGAGATTGGCCAGAAGCGTGATCTCGAAATCCCTGTCCACGGTCAAGGGAAAGGCGAAGATGCCGGGTTTTACCTGCATCTTCCGCCGCGTGACGAGCACCGCCACCTTCCAGGCCGACAGAGCCAGCTCCTTGAAGAAGAGCAGCAGCAGCGACAGGATGCGGCCAAGACGCAGGAGATAACCGGTCGCGCTCATCTCGTCGCGAACGATCCACAGGGCCACAGCCGACAGTAGGAAACCGAAGATCAGATTGTGGATCGTGGCGCTGCCGGTGATCGCGGCCCAGATGATCGCCATCATCAATGACAGGACATAGATGATCATGGCGCTGCCCCTTCTGGAAACACCGAGCGGATATAGGCGGACGGATCGGCAAGGCCATCGGCGGCGGCCTGGCCGAGCGCCAGAAGCGGTTCGGGATAAACACCGAAAACCAGAACGAGGGCCGAGAGCAGGCCGATCGGCAAAACCGAACGCCAGTCCGTTTCAGGCAGGGATTGATCCATCCCGTCCGGCGCCGGCCGCCAGAAGGCGAGCAGGAAAACACGGGCGAGCGCCAGCGTGACGAGGAAGGCAGATAGGAGAATGGCGATGGCCAGCCACCAGGCGCCGATATCCAGCGATGCCTTCAACAGCATGACCTTGGGCCAGAGGCCGGAAAGCGGCGGCAGGCCGGCCGCGGCGAGCATCAGCGCCAGGGACGCAAAGGAAAACCAGGGCGCACGGCTCCAAAGGCCGCCGAGGCGCGACAGTTCGAACGTGCCGGCCAGCCGCCCTGCCTCGCCGACCACCAGATAAAGCGCGGTCATGGTGACGATCGAATGCAGCGCATAAAGGATTGCGCCACTGACGGAGGCCGGCGAACCGATTGCTACACCCGCCAGCATGTTGCCGATGCCGACGATGACGACGTAACCGACCATGCGGCGCAGGTCGTTCTGGGCAAGCGCACCGAGCGCGCCGAGGATCATGGTGAGAACGGCGGATGCGGCAACGACGAGGCTGATCGCTTCCCGCTCGACCGGCAGAAGCATGATCGTCACACGGATCAGGGCGTAGATGCCGACCTTGGTGAGCAGGCCGCCGAACAATGCCGATACGGTAATGCGCGGCGTGTGGTAGGAGGCAGGCAGCCAGAAATTCACCGGGAAGGCTGCCGCCTTCATGCAGAAGGCGAGCACGAACAGTGCCGTCAGCGTCATCAGCGGCGGCGCGTTTTCGGTCACGCCACGCAGCGCGCCAGCCTTTCGGGCGATATCGGCCATGTTGAGCGTGCCGAAGATCGCATAGAGATAACCGACAGTAATGAGAAACAGCGTCGTGCCGATGAGGTTGAGAATTGCGTATTTCAGCGCCCCTTCGATCTGCTTCGGCTCGGAGCCCAGAATGAGCAGGCCGAAAGACGAGATCAGCAGGACTTCGAACCAGACATAGAGGTTGAAGATATCGCCGGTCAGAAAGGCGCCGGAGACGCCGGCCATCAGGAGCAGCAGGAAGGCGAAGAAGCCGTGGCGCAATCCGCTCGCATCGATATCGCGTAGCGAATAGACCGCCGCCGACAGAGCCGCGAGCGCCGAAACGAGCGCCATGACGGCTCCGAACATGTCGGCGGTGAAGGATATGCCGAAAGGCGGCAACCAGCCGCCCATGGTCATGGTGACCGGCCCGCTTGATGAAACCTGCCAGAGCAGGAGCGCGTCAATGAGGACGAGCAAGACCAGCGCTGCGATGGCAATAACCGCATGAAGGCGGACCGACTTGCGGATCATCATCAGAGCCGCGCCCGCAAGGATCATCAGCGCGGTCGGCAGGATGACGAGCCAGTCGGCGAGCGCCGGGACCGTCGTGACCATGGCGGCGGCAAGATCTACGGGGGTTGATGGTGAGGCCATCAGGGCTGGCCTCCCTGTGTCGGCAAATGTCGGCGGGGAGCGGGTTGGGGCACATGCATCAAATCAATACCCCGTCGGCGGAAGCGGTTCATCGCGTGGTTCTGCGAGCAGCATTTCGTCGGTGCTGTCGGTGCCAAGTTCCTCGAAGGCGCGCCAGGTCAGCACCAGAAGGAAGGCGAAAAAGGAAAACGAGATGACGATCGCCGTCAGGATCAGCGCCTGCGGCAGAGGGTTGGCGGCGACGGAACCGAGCGTCGACGCATCTGCGGGGATGATAGGAGGAACTTCGCGGGTGATGCGGCCGGCGGTAAACAGGAGAAGATTGACGCCGTTACCAAGGAGCACGATGCCGAGCAGGATGCGGATCGTGAATTTCGACAGCATGAGATAGACGGCGGCGGCGAAGAACAGGCCGATGAGCCCGGTGAACAGGATTTCCATCAGCCACCTCCCTCGCCTTCGCCCGCGCCGCCATCCGGCTCGGTCTCCAGTGCGAGCGCAATCGCCGTGACTGAACCGACCACGACGAGATAAACTCCGATATCGAAGGACATGACCGTCGAGAGTGGCACTTCTGCGCCGAGAATATCCGGATAGATCCACAGCCCGCTCATGAAGGGAACGCCGGCTGCGATCGAAACGAGGCCGGAGACGGCCGCGAGGGCCAGGCCGGCACCGGCGATCGCCATCGGATGAAACCGGATTGCCCGCTGCACCGCACCCGGTCCATGCGCGATGCCGAAGATTGCCAGCGCCGAGGCCGCGATCAGCCCGCCGATAAAACCGCCGCCCGGCTCGTTATGGCCGCGCAGCAGGACGAAGACGGAAAAAAGCAGCATCAGGGCGGTGATGACGGGCGCGACCGTGCGCAGGATAAGGGTATTCATGAGGCGCGCCTCCCGACCCGCAGCTTGATCAGCGCCAGAACCGCAAGGCCGGTGACCATCACCACGGCGATCTCGCCCAATGTGTCGGTGCCGCGGAAATCGACGATGATGACGTTGACCACATTGGCGCCGTGAGCGATCGCCTTGGAATAGGTGTTGAAGAAATCCGTCATGAACGGATCGAAGGGCGTGCCGACCGCCTTCAGCAGCATCAGGGCAAAACCGAGGCCGCAGGCAATTGCGATCGTCCCGTCCAGCAGGATCTGCCCTGGCGGGCGGTGATCGGTGACCGACAGCCTGAGCCGCGTCATCACCAGGGTCAGGATGACGACCGACAGCGTTTCCACCATGAACTGTGTGAAGGAGAGATCCGGCGCACCGAACAGCAGAAAGATCACCGCGACCGCAAATCCCTGGATGCCGAGTGAAACGATCGCGGTCAGGCGGTCGGCGGCGCGCAAGACGGTGACGATGCCGAGTGCTGCAATGACGAAAAAGGCGATTTCCTGCACGAGGGCTCCGGCCGGCCCTGACGGCATGGCGGGGAGTTCGTCAAAAAGGAAAAGCGGCACAAGCAGGGTTGCCGCCACGGCGATGAAAGTTGCGGTGATATAGATTTCCAGCCGTCCCGGCTGGATGATGCGGACGAGGCGCGCGGAAAAACGGACAAGGCCGCTGACAAACTGATCGAACCAGCGATCCGGGCCGGGGCCGAGGCCTTCCAGCATCTGCGCAGCCAGAGCGCGAGCCCGGTCGAGCTCCCGATAGACAAGGATGCCGAGCGTCACGGTGAGCAGCGAAAGGCCGAATGGCAAGCCCAAATGCGGCATCGTGCCGATCGTGATCACCGTCGGTTCGTCGATGACCGCGCTTGCCATGGGCGATGTCAGGTAAGCGTGAAGCAGCGGCGAAAATATGCCGAAGACGAGGCCGAGCGCGGCCAATATCACGGGGCCAAGCCAGAGCGCGACCGGTGCCTCATGCGGCGTCAGCGGTGTTTGATTACCTTTTCCGACAAAGGGTTTCAGGCCGACGGCAAGGGCGATGGCAAACATCAGCGCATTGCCGACAAGCGCCGCAGCCGTGAAGAAGACGGCGCGCGGATTGCCGGTGGCAAGGGCTGCGTAGATTTCTTCCTTGGCGAGAAAACCGGCGAAAAGCGGCAGTCCTCCCATCGAGCAGGCCGCCAGAAATGCGGCTACGAAGGTGATCGGCATGGCGCGGCGAAGACCGCCCAGGAGCGGCAGCTCTCTCGTGCCTGTCCCGTGATCGACCGCGCCCGCAACCATGAACAGGGCGCCCTTGAAGAGCGAATGGGCGACAAGATAGAGTACCGCCGCCTCGATGGCATGCGGCGAGCCGAAACCGGTGAGCATGGTGAGCAGGCCGAGCGAGGCCATGGTCGTATAGGCGAGCATCAGCTTGAGATCGGTCTGGCGAATGCCGATCAGCGCTCCCGCAACCAGCGTCACGCCACCGAAAAAGGGAAGCAGGATTTCCCAGGCCGGCGTGCCGCCCAGAACCGGATTGAGCCGCATCAGCAGGTAGACGCCGGCCTTTACCATGGTTGCCGAATGAAGATAGGCGGAGACGGGTGTGGGCGCCTCCATGGCGTTCGGCAGCCAGAAGTGGAACGGGAACTGCGCCGATTTGGTGAAGGCACCGCCGAGCACGAGAAACAGGGCCGGCAGATAGAAAGGGCTCATCCGCAGCGCATCGCCGAGATGGACGAGCAGCGACAGCTGGGTCACACCGGTGACGTTCCAGAGGAAAACGAGGCCAGCCAGCAGCGACAGCCCGCCTGCCCCGGTGACGACCAGCGCCTGCAGCGCGGCACGCCTTGCGGCCTCCCGCTCATGATCGAAACCGATCAGCAGGAAGGAGGCGATCGAGGTCAGCTCCCAATAGACGAAGAGCATCAGGAAACTGTCGGAGACGACAAGGCCGAGCATCGCACCCATGAACAGGAGGATGAAGGACAAGAACCTTCCCAGATGCCGGTGCCCCTTCAGGTAACCGCCGGAATAGATCACGATCAGGGTGCCGATGCCGGTGATCAGCAGCGCGAAGGTCAACGACAGGCCATCGATGAACCAGGAGAACGACAGGTTGAGGCTGGGCGCCCACGCATATCCGCCGGTCGCGACCTCACCAGCCGAGATTTCCGACAGAAAACCGCAGAAATGCAGAAAGGACAGTGCAGGCGCGAGCGCAACGATCCAGGCGGCCCTGTCGCCGAGGCGCGAAACGAGGAATGGTGCCAGAATGGCGGCAAGGAACGGCAGGAAGAGCGCAATAAACGTCCATGCCGGCGCGGCTGCGGCCATAATCTCTCCTACCCCCCACACGGTCGATCATCGAACGCGTGTGATCGTCTTAAGTGAAACGGGCAGTTGCCTCAAGCTCAACCGGGCACAAGGCTGTGACATGCATCTTTATTCACAGCATCACGACGCCTATCTAGGGAGCAAACGAAAGGAACGGTCATGTCCTCGATCAGCACCCCAAAGACCTCAAAGAGCGACGCCGAGTGGCGCGAAGAACTGACGCCGGAACAGTATTACATCCTGCGGCAGGCAGGCACCGAACGCGCCTTTACCGGCCCCTACTGGAATTCCAGGGAAAAGGGCATTTACAGCTGTGCCGGCTGCGGCGAAGACCTGTTCGTCTCCGACACGAAATTCGATTCCGGCTGCGGCTGGCCGAGTTATTTCGAGGCGGTGAAGCCGGATGTCATTACCGAAATCCGCGACACGTCGCATGGCATGGTACGCACCGAAGTGCGCTGCGCCAATTGCGGCGGCCATCTCGGCCACGTGTTCCCCGATGGCCCGCCGCCGACCGGCCTGCGCTACTGCATCAACGGCCATGCGATGAATTTTACGCCGGTGGAATAAGCCGCCAAGGCACCCGGCGGGGCATTTCCTGACGGGTGCAATTTCTCCGGGAGGCGGCAAAACGCGCCCCGTACATATCAGCAAACGCGCAAAAGGTTGACGGCACAGGCCAAGACGCTTACGAAAATGCAACTTTTTTGTTGATGACGTGGTATTATGGTCGGCTTTCGTGCACGAGTCTGATCTCGTGACGTCAGCGAGATGGTTAGCGGGCGCAACATGACCGATATAGCCTTGAAGATGCCAGTTGGACAAACGGACAACAACAGGTCGAATGACCCGTTCTCGAAAGTCATATCGAGCTGTTCCTTCGTAGTCGACAATGCCCGGGATGTCGCAATCGACGACAATGCCCTTTCGCATTTTGCCCGGACAATGCCGCGCAACGGAAAAGTCGCATGGCAATTTTCCGGAAGACATCATTATACCGGCGAAGAATCCCTGACCCTTCGTTATGTGCTCTGCATCGGAGCAATCAATTTCGGATCGGGTTATGCGCACGATCTTATCCGGTCTGTGCCCAATTCCACATATTATACGATTGCAAGCCTGCTGAAGGATGCGGTCACGCGCGATCCGGAGATCGTGTCTTCGCAGAGGCTGATTGCCCTGACGATGAAAGAGGTGCGGGAGCTTTTCGGCCAGGCGGGTAATGACAACCCCCGGGCCACGGAACTGATGGCGCAGTTCAGGCTGAGCCTCAACGAACTCGGTCACTGGCTCATCGACCGGTATGACGACGATCTGGACGCCGTGATCGACGATACGCGCTCGACGCATACAATGCTGCAGTCATTGCTGCGGATGAAGCGGTTCGAGGACGTATCGCTCTACGACAACAAACAAATCTACTATTACAAACGCGCGCAATTGCTGATCGCGGATCTGGCGCGCGTCGGCCGCGAATTCGGCTGGTGGAATACGGTCGGGCTCGAGCGCCTGACTATTTTTGCCGACAATGCGGTCGCGCATGTTCTTCGCCAGCTCGGCGTTCTGGTCTATTCTGACCGTCTTGCCGCGCGCATCGATGCGGGCGAATACCTGGAGGCGGGAGAGCGCGCCGAAAACGAAATTAGGGCAGCGTCCGTGATTGCAGGAAACATTCTGCAAAAGACACTGGCGGCCGAGCGGAAATGGTCGACGATACTGGAAATCGACCATTACCTCTGGGATGTTTCCCACGAGCCGGAGTTTCGCAGGCCATCCATGCGACGGCATATGTGCCGGACGATCGCTTATTAAGGGGCAACCGTGCCGCCAGACGCGGGCCGGATCACGCTGAGAACCTTGTCGTTGAAGCTCTTGTCTTCGGACATGGCTTTTGCCCGCACTTCCACCAACTCATGCGCTTTATTTCCGGTTATCTTCGGGCCTATTTGCGTCAGGAACGGAAACACGCTGGACTCATACCCACGCGCCTTGTCGGCTACGATTAACTTGGCGAGGGCAGCAACCGTTGCGCCGTCGCTCAGAGCGGCCGTAAACCAGTATCCCAGCGAGGTCTTACGAATATCTTCCGCAGTGGCATGACCAATTTCCACGAGAAAGGCAACCTCGTTGAGCGTGCTGAGGAAGCTTAGCAACTGCCCTTCCTTCTTGCTTTCTCGCGTAAATGGATCGTAGACAATTGTGCCGTAATCCAGCTCCTTCGTCACATCTCCAAACTTTTCGTGGCTGCGACTATACCACTCCTTGATGGTGACGAGTGCCGATACACGCCGTTCGCTTTTAGTGGAGCGGATCGTGAAATAGGCGGCGACTGCGGCAATAGCTGCTGCTACCGCCGAAACCACGCTAGCTATCGTCGCAGCCATGTTCCACCAGCTCGTGGAACTTGTGTCCGAAAGGGCAGAAACGGCTGGCTTGCAGAAAAAGAAAAACGGAAAAATCCAATTGCAACTGTCGAAAAAAGTGGGCGTCACTTCCTATCCCCATTATTGATTTAACATGGGGATATCAACTCTGCGTTGCTCACTCGTCAAGGGCTGGGATGCCGGAAAACCAACTGCCGGATCAACCAGTTACCAAAACCGAAAAGGTAAAGCGCACCTTCTCGCCTGCAGGCAAAATTGTGGTGTAGGGGCGTTTTGCCATTTCGGCCGAACCTCCCGCCTCTGCCGCAGTGCCATGCCAGGGTTCGACGCAAAGAAACGGCGCGCCGACCTTTTGCCAGAGCGCCAGGTTAGGCAGGTTGTCGAACGCGAATTTGAGGCTCGGGCCGCCCTCGGCTGCATAGGTCAGCCCCTTGCCTGCACCTTCGGCAAAGATCATCGCATCGGCTTCGAAAAGGTCATGGGAAAGGGTGAGATGCCCTTTCGAAAAGGGTGACGGCAGCTTGTCCCTTGTGACAAGCCCGTCTTCAAGCCGGGTCAGGAGCGGCTCTGCGCCATTGTCGAGCGTTATCGTATGTGGCTTGCCTTCTCCACCCGGCAGCGGCCAGAGGAAGGCCGGATGATAGCCCAGGCCGAAGGGCATCGGACGACTGTCGCGGTTTTCGACTTCGGCCGTCACCGTCAGGCTGTGGCCTTCGAGTGAATGGGTGAGCGAAAGCAGGAACGCGAAAGGATAGGTTTTCAGGGTGTCCTGTGAGCTTTCAAGTTCAAAACGGCAAGTGGAGGTGCTGGCGTCGGCCAGCACCCATTCGGCCCTTCGGGCAAAGCCGTGCTGACCCATTTCGTAGGGCACGCCATCGACGGCAATGTGGTTGCCGGGCGCCTTGCCGACGATCGGGAACAGGATCGGGGAACGGCCGGTCCAGAAGGCAGCATCGCCGTTCCACAACCAGTCCCGGCCATCGGTCGTCTGCAGCGACTGCATTTCGGAGCCGAGCGAAGAAATCTCGGCGACGAGTTCATCGCTGGTTATACGGACGATATCGGGCATGCTGCTGTTCCTCCGGCACGCTAAAACACGTCGCAATCTTTCAGATTTGCCTGCCGTGTTTTAGCTCTTTGTTTTTGCGCATGTCTTCTTCCCGAAACCGGTGACCGCTTTCGGGAGACATGCCGTGGAATCGGTGCGACATATTTGCCCGACATGCGTTGACGTTCAATGACGACTTGAACATCCGGATCGCTTCATGCCGATTAGTCGGTAAAATCCATGGCAAGTGTCGTCGCCTTATGCGCCTCCAGTTCAGCGAGACGCCCCTCAAGTGCTGCCTTTATCGACGGATAGGTGGCACCGCCAAGGGCCAGGCGGAGCGGCGGATTTTCATGGCCGGCATAGTCGATCATCGCTTCCGCCATCCTGTCCGGGTCGCCCTTGATATCGAAACCACCATTGAAGATGGCGTGACGAACCTGTCCTGCGGGCGTATCGGCGTAGATATCCATTGGCGCGGCGATGGACAGACCCTTGGCGAAATCGGTGCGCGTCGGCCCCGGTTCGACGATCGTAAACCCGATGCCAAAGGGTGCGACTTCCTTGGCAACGGCATCGACGAAACCTTCGATACCCCATTTGGTGGCGTGGTAGAGGGAGAAGCTGGGATAGGTGATCTGCCCGCCTTCGGACGCGACCTGCTGGATCAACCCGCCACCCTGGGCGCGAAGATGCGGCAGCGCCGCGCGAATGATCTGAATCGAGCCGATCAGGTTGGTGTCGATCTGGCGGCGGATTTCCTCGTCACTCAACTCTTCCGCCGCACCGAACAGGCCATAGCCGGCATTGTTGACGACGACATCGATAGGGCCGAGTTCTGCGAATGCGCGGTCGACGGTGGCGCGTATCGCATCCTGATCGGTGAGGTCGAGCTTTGCGATCCACAACCGGTCGCCATAGGTTTGGCGCAGATCGTCCAGCGCATCGATGCGCCGCAGGGTGGCGGCGACGCGATCACCGCGGGCCAGAAGCTTTTCGGTGAGCAGGCGGCCGAAGCCGGAGGATGTGCCGGTGATGAACCAGGTTCTGGACATGATCTTTCTCCTTCGTTCTGCGGCTTGCCGAGCTTTTCGAAGCCGGAGTTTCTGCAGGGAAGATAGCCCTTGCCAATTCATGCTATAAGCAGTTCAATCCTGCATAAGCTGGTGAAATTTCCCCATGAATGAAAAGCCGACGCTCAATGACCTTGCGGCCTTCACGGCGATTATCGCGCATCGCAGTTTTCGCAGGGCGGCAGAGGAACTGGGGCTTTCGCCCTCGACGCTGAGTCACATGATGCGCGGGCTGGAGGCGCGGATGGGCGTGCGCCTGCTCAACCGAACGACACGCAGCGTTTCGCCCACCGAGGCGGGTGAGCGGCTGGTGGCAAGGCTCGGGCCGGCGCTGCGCGAACTCGATGCGGCACTGGAAGCGGTCGATGATTTTCGCGGCGGGCCGAGCGGCACGGTCAGGATCAACACCAGCAGCATCGTCATTCGCAGGCTGCTGGACAATGCGGTTCCGGCATTTCTCGCCCGTTATCCGGACGTGGCGCTGGATCTGGTCAGCGACGGGCGGCTGGTCGATATCGTCGTAGACGGGTTCGATGCCGGGATCAGGCTGCGCGAGAGCGTGCCGCAGGACATGATCGCCATCGCGTTCGGCGGCCCTGCCCGCTTCATCACGGTGGCCTCGCCGGATTATATAGCCACCCGTGGCGAACCTTTGACGCCGCAGGATCTTTCAGGGCACAACTGCATCCGGCTGAGGATGCCGAGCGGCAAGCTCTATAGGTGGGAATTCGAACGGCGCGGCGAAGAGATTGTCGTGGATGTTTCCGGTCCGCTGACGCTCGACGATACCGAGTTGATGGCAAAGGCTGCCGCGGCGGGTCTCGGCATCGCATATGTGCCGCAGCATGTGGCGGAAGACTATATCCGGCAAGGCAGGCTGGTTGCCGTACTTTCCGACTGGTGCCCGGAGATCGACGGCCTTTGCCTCTATTATCCGGGGCACAGGCATGTGCCGACCGGATTGCGGGCCTTCATCGACATATTGAAGGAGATCGACGGAAAGCTCAGTCCTTCTCGACTGGCCGCGAGTAATCCACGTCGCTGACCGGCTCCAGCCAGTCGGCGGTGACGCCATCCTGCGCCTCCTGGATGGCGATATGGGTCATGGCCGTTTCGACGCCTGCGCCATGCCAGTGTTTTTCGCCCGGAGAAAACCAGACCACATCGCCCGGACGCAATTCCCTGACCGGGCCGCCTTCAGTCTGGGCGCGGCCGAAACCTGCGGTGATTATCAGCGTCTGGCCGAGCGGATGGGTGTGCCAGTTGGTACGGGCACCGGGTTCGAAGGTGACGCTTGCGGCGCGCACCCGCGCCGGTTCCGGCGCCTCCATCAGCGGGTCGAGCCGCACCGTGCCGGTAAAATAATCCGCCGGCTGTTTCTTCGAGGCCTGTGAGCCGCTGCGCCTGATATCCATTTCGGGTGTCCTTTGCTTCCAAGTATCGCCGGCAATGTAGGGTGTTGGATGGAAACGCAGAATACGCTGGACAGTTCAGACCTTAGTGAGTTTCAGCTCCATGCAGGTCAGGTCCAGCCAGCGGCCGAATTTCGTGCCGACCTCGGAGAATTTGCCGGCGATGCGGAAGCCGAGCGCGTTGTGGAGCGCGATCGAGGCCTGGTTTTCGGCTTCGATCGCGGCGATCATCACATGCACGCCGTTCGAGGCGGCGCGGGCGATCAGTTCTTCCATCAGCTTGCGGCCAAGACCGTGGCCGCGGAAGGACTTGTGGACATAGACCGAATGTTCGACGGTGAAACGATAACCGTCGAAGGCACGCCAATCGCCATAGGAGGCGTAACCGGCAACGTCGCCATCGAGCTGCGCGACGATAACCGGAAAACCCTTCGCCTTACGGGCATCGAACCATGCGCGGCGGTTTTCGATATCAACCAGCGTCTCGTTCCAGATCGCAGTCGTATTGAGAACCGCGTCGTTATAAATCTCCATGATGCCGTGCAGGTCGGCCTCATCTGCGTCGCGGATGATCGGGGTATTGCTCATTGCCTTGTCCACTATATTACAATTTCATCCACCTTAGCAGACGGCATCTATCTGTCGAGGGCTGTCAGCGACAGGGCTCACTGTTCAGATGCTGCCGGTCAGGCTGAAACAGGTCATCACGGCACCATAATGGACCGCGGCGGCGGCAACGACAAAGCCGTGCCAGATTGCGTTCTGAAAACGCAACTTTTCCCAGACATGGAAGATGACGCCGAGCGAGTAGATCAGCCCGCCGATGACGATCAGAAGTGTGGTGACCGTCGGGAGATATTGCGAGACCTCTTCCATCACCACCACACCGCTCCAGCCCATTGCAAGGTAAAGCAGAATGGCGAGCCTGTCGTAGCGGCCGGGGAAGAGGCATTTCAGCGATACGCCGACGATGGCGGTGATCCATATGGCCGCCAGCATTGCGGCAATCCAGGTATCGTGAGCCGCACCGCGCTGCAGGAAAGGCGTGTAGGTGGCGGCAATCAGGATGAAGATCGCCGAATGATCAAGCCGGCGCAGTATCCATTTGGTGCGCGAATGCGGCCAGATATTGTAGGTGAAAGAGACCGACAGGCAGAGGATCAGCCCCAGCCCATAGATCCAGGCTGCGGCGAGTTCGCCATAGCTCGACCAGACGGTGGCATAAAAGATCAGGGCTGTGGCACCAACGAGGGCAAAAACTATCCCGATCCCGTGGACAATACCGTCCGCGATGACCTCGTGCAGATCGTAACGCCGTCCGAAGTTGAAGAGTTCACTCATTCCAAAAGCCGTCTCCGTCCGACGACAGAATGCTTGGCGTCGCCGGTTAAGGCAAGACTTGTGAGGCGAGTACCGCCTCACATTCGGTTTAAAGCCGTAAGATCGGAGTATCCGTCTATCCGTGCGACGTCATGATTTCAGCGGTCGATCAGCACCGAGCATTTTGCGTGGCGGACGACGCGGTCGGCAGTGGCGCCGATAATGTAGTTGCTGAGATCGGGAACATGCGAGGCAACGATGATGAGATCGGCCTTTGCGTCTTCGGCGGCGGCCAGTATTTCGCGCGCCGGCGCGCCCTGGCGGATTTCGATATCGGCCTTGACTCCGGCCGTGTTGCGAAGTTCGGTCAGTTCTGTTTCAGCCCGCTTGCGGGCATCGACGAGCATGTCGATGGACAGATCCGACACGACATAGGCCGGCAGTTCCTCGACGACGTTGATCATCAGAATGCGGCCACCTGCAGCAGACAGCTGTGCGGCCTGCTTCAATATACGTTCAGCCTTTTCCGCCTGGGCTATATCGACTGCTACAAGGATCGTTTTGTACATTTCAATCTCCTTCAACTGTCCAGCATTTTTGCCCAGCTTACACCTACCGCCTTGATTCGCATCAAGCTTCATTGTTCACCTTTTAAGAACGAAGCTTCTCTCATTTTTCGACTTTCGTGAACGATGAGAATGGGCGATATTTCGGCATCGCGGCTTTGCCGCCGCAGACGTCTGCGGCGATGCAAACTCGCCCCGGAGAGTATCAATGAGCAATTCTTCTGAAGCAGCTTTCGCCCTGACACGCCCGGCTCATGTGGACCGCGCGCATCTGGTGGTTACCGATCTCGATACCACATCGAAATTCTATCAAGAGATCATCGGCCTGTCGGTGTTGGAAAAGAGTGCCAGCGGCGTGCTGCTTGGCGCCCATGGCCTGCCTCTGTTGCAGCTTACGACCGACAGCACTGTTACTCGCGCACCGCGCCAGGCTGCAGGTCTTTTTCACACCGCGTTTCTGATGCCGAACCGTCTGGAACTTGCCCACTGGCTGGCGAATGCGGCGCACAAGGGCGTGCAGCTCGACGGCGCGTCGGACCATCTGGTCTCGGAAGCACTCTATCTGTCGGATCCGGAAGGCAACGGTATCGAGATCTATCGTGACCGCACGCCGGATGAATGGACCTATTTTCCGGATGGAACGGTGCAGATGGCAACCGACCGGCTGAACCTCCAGGCGCTTTACGACTCGGCGCCAAAGAGCGACTGGAACGGCATGGCACCGGGCACATCCGTTGGTCATATCCACCTGCAGGTCGGCGACATTCCGCAAGCGGACGCATTTTATCGCGACGTGCTGGGGTTGAAAATCATGGCGCGCTATCCGGGTGCGAGCTTCTTTGCCACCGGCGGCTACCACCATCATATCGCGGCCAATATCTGGAACAGCCGGGGCGCTCAGCCACGCCAAGACAACATGACCGGCCTTTCCGATTACACGGTGCGCTTCAACGACAAGGAAGCACTTTCCAAGGCACTCGCAGCGCTAAAAACCCAGGAAATCTCAACGACGAAGACAGCCGAAGGACATGCGCTGAAAGACCCGTGGGGTATCGGCCTGACGTTGGCAGCTTAAGGCCTCCAGTATCGACCTGTTTGGCAGGATTACCAGAAAGCTAATAAACACTCGGCGCTCCGGAACCGGAGTGCCGTTTTTGCGTTTTGTCGCAGGCTCGGGGCACTCAGGAAACACATGACAACGACCAGCGCGCGCGGCAGCGGCAAGCCGAAGAAGCATTTCGTAGATTTTTCGTCGCGTCGGCGCGAGGCATTCGCTGTCGTCGAGGAAGAAGATCTGAGCTCGGCCGAGGATGTCCCGCTGGGACGTGACGCACTCAATGTGGCCATGGCCTGGGCCGTGATCGGCATATTTGCGATCATCTTCTTTGCCATCCTTCATTATATGGCGCTGATCCTCATCCCCATCACACTTGCAGTCGTGGTGGGACTGATCCTCGGGCTTGTGGCAGACAAGCTCGGCCGGGCGGGCGTGCCGCGTTTCGGCATTGCCGTAATCCTGTCGACCCTTGTGTTTCTCGTACTGTTCGTGATCGCCAATGCGCTGGCGGAACCGGTTGCAACGCTCATGCGGGAGGGGCCGACATTCGTCGAACGCTCCTACGATCGCCTCATGCCTTTTCTGGAACGTCAGCACTGGCTGAACATCTCGCCGGCTAGGTTCCAGACCGGTACGATGTCGATGGACAAGCTGTTGGAAAACTCCACCAACATTCTGGGCGTGGTAACGGCCAGCCTGACGCCTGCGATCATTCAGGGGATGATCTTCTTTGCTGCGCTGCTGCTGTTCCTTTATGGACGTCTGAGGCTTCGCAGAACCGTGATCATGGCGTTTCCCAACCGCCGACAGCGTCTGATCACAATCCGGATACTGAACTCGATCGATGAGGTTCTGGGCTATTATTTCGCGACAGCCAGCGTGATGTATTTCTGCCTCGGCATCGTAATGACGATAATCGCCTGGCTGTGCGGACTGAGCATGCCAGTGCTGTGGGGCATGTTCGCGTTTCTCTCAAGCTTCATCCCGTTCCTCGGGATCACGCTGATGACGATCTCGGTGGCGATTGCCGGCATTCTCACCCATGACGCCATTCTCCTGGCGCTGCTGCCGGCCTTCCTGTTTTTCACCGTGCATCTCGCGATGGAAAACCTGATCTTTCCGGCGGTGATGGGGCGTCAGTGGGAGATCAATCCCTTCGTCGTCTTCCTCGCCATCCTGTTCTGGACCTGGATGTGGGGAGCTGTCGGCGCGATGCTGGCACTGCCACTTTCGCTGATCCTCATGACGGTGCTGGCGGAACTGTTTCCCGAGCGTAAGGCAACGCCAAACCTGCCGGGTTGAGGCTGGAGAAGCACCGCAGCATTATCGATGCTGCGGCGACACAGGATCAGTCGTAGAGGTAATATTTGTCCCAAAGGTCACGGGTAACCTTGGAGCCGATCGTATAGTCGAAGGACATGATCTTCAGGCCGGCCTCACCGGTTTCGCATTTGAACTTGAGGCGGTACCAATCCCCCGCGCTGCGGAAGACGGCGCCTGGTGCCTTCAGTTTGTTTCCGTCCTCGATCGTATCGGAAAAGGTGTAGGCGATGACCTTGTCGGGGCGGAATTCGCCGGTTTTGCGAATCTGGTCCATCGCTTCCATGTCGCAACGCTGCTCGCGACGTTCATCGGGGTCCAGAGCGTTCAATTGCCTGGTAACGCGCGTATCCAGCGCATGTGCCGCAGACGCGGAAAACAGGACAAGAGCCATCACCGACAGCTGTTTCTTCATGTGATCCCTACTCATATCGACTTGGATGGCGCGGAAACTAGGAGACGTGCAGTCAATTGACCACCAACCAAGGCGCGAAATACCATGATGTGAACAGACGAGGTGGTGAGCGGAGAAAAATGGCTGAACAGGTGCTTTCGGATGCAAAGAAGAAGTAACGCGCGGCGTCATCACTGCTTGCCTCTCAGGCGCCCACAACCTATCTCTGGCACTCCTTCCTTTCATACCGGAGTGCTCCCTTGGCCCCCTCCCCTAAATCGCCTTTCGCCAATCTCCCTACAGCGCCTGTAGCGCCCAAGAAGCCGGTCAGCGACACGCGTCACGGAATTACCCGTTCGGACGATTATGCCTGGCTGCGGGCCGACAACTGGCAGGCGATGTTCAAGGATCCGTCGATCCTCGACCCTGAAATCCGCAAGCATCTGGAAGCCGAAAACAGCTATATGGAAGCAGCACTCGGCGATACGGAAGAGCTGCAGAAAACCCTGTTTTCCGAAATGCGCGGCCGCATCAAGGAAGACGACAGTTCGGTGCCGACGAAGGACGGACCTTACGCCTATGGTTCCCTGTTCGTGACCGGCGGCGAGCAGCCGCATTATTTCCGCACGCCGCGTGACGGCGGCGACAAGCAGACGCTTTTCGACGGTGACAAGGAAGCGGCGGGCAAGGATTATTTCCGGCTGGCCGGCATGGACCACTCGACCGATCATAGCCACGGCATCTGGGGTTATGACGACAAGGGGTCGGAATATTTCACCCTGCGCATCCGCAATCTTGAAACCGGCGTGGACCTCGATGACGTGATCGAGAACACTGCTGGCGACGGCGTGTGGGCGCCCGATGGCAAGAGCTTCTTCTACACGCTGCAGGACGAGAACCATCGCCCGTCGAAAGTCTTCCACCATATCGTCGGTGAGCCGCAGTCTTCCGATCGGCTGGTGTTCGAGGAGACTGATCCAGGCTTCTTCATGGGTGTCGGAGGCTCGCTGCTCGACGACTTCATCTATATCGACATCCACGACCACGAGACGTCCGAATACCGGCTGATCCCGACTTCCGATCTGACTGCCGAGCCGAAGCTGGTGGCGGAGCGCGAAGAGGGCATCGAATATTCGATGACCGAGGGCGGCGACGTTTTCTACATCATGACCAATGATGGCGACGCCAAGGATTTCAAAATCGTCGAGGCGCCGATTTCCGCTCCCGGCAAGGAGAACTGGAAGCCCGTCGTGCCGCATGAACCGGGCCGGCTGATCATCTCGCACATGGCCTATGCACGCCATCTGATCTGGCTGCAGCGCAAGGACGGTCTGCCGCAGATCGTCATCCGTGACCGGCGGACGGGCGAAGAACATGCGATCGCCTTCGATGAGGAAGCCTATTCGCTCGGTCTTTCGGGCGCAGCCGAATACGATTCCGATATGATCCGGTTCTCCTATTCGTCGATGACCACGCCAACCCAGCTCTATGACTACGACATGGTGACGCGCGAACGGGTGCTGCTGAAGACCCAGGAAGTGCCATCGGGGCATAACCCGGATGATTACGTCACCCGCAGGGTGATGGCACGGGCGCATGACGGCGAACTGGTGCCGGTCTCACTGCTCTACAAAAAGGGGACGCCACTCGACGGTTCGTCGCCCTGCCTGCTCTACGGTTATGGCGCCTATGGCATAACCATCCCGGCGTCGTTCTCGACCAATGCGCTTTCGCTTGCAGACCGCGGCATCGTCTATGCCATCGCCCATATCCGTGGCGGCAAGGACAAAGGCTTCGCCTGGTACGAAAACGGCAAGATGGAGAACAAGCAGAACACCTTTAAAGACTTCATCGCGGCGGCCGACCATCTGGTTGCGACCGGCTTTACCTCGTATGACCGGATCATTGCCGAGGGCGGCTCCGCCGGCGGCATGCTGATGGGCGCGGTTGCCAACATGGCGCCGGAAAAATTCGCCGGCATCATCGCCGCAGTGCCCTTCGTCGATGTGTTGAACACTATGCTCGACGACACGCTGCCGCTCACTCCACCGGAATGGCCGGAATGGGGCAACCCGATCGAGTCCGAGGAGGAATATCGCTGGATCGCGGCCTATTCGCCTTACGACAACGTCACGGCGCAAGCCTATCCGCCGATCCTAGCGATTTCCGGACTGACCGACCCGCGCGTGACCTATTGGGAACCGACCAAGTGGGTGGCCAAGCTGCGCGAGCATACGTCCGGGACGGCGCCGATCCTGCTCAAAACGAATATGGCGGCCGGCCATGGCGGCAAGTCGGGCCGTTTCCAGAGGCTTGAAGAAATCGCGTTCGAATATGCATTCGCGATCAAGGTGGCGGGCAAGATGTAAGCGAATACGGGTACCCACCTTAACCGGATAATTGACAATCGGGCCAGCATCTTGCTGGCCCGAATTGCAATGGGGCCTCGCCTTGCATGATTCTTCAGACCATGCCGCCCCACACTGACGGAGAGGCGGAAAAACGGTGCGCTGATAATCAGGGCGCGCCGTAACAGTTAAATTCCAGACATGGGTTCATATTTTCCTGGCGGCGGCGAAGCTGAGCGAAATCGCGCAAGCTTGCGCTTTTACAGGCGTTTTACCGGTTCGAACAAGCATGTTTCAGCCTGTCAAGCCCTCTTCAGTCCCCACATCAGCCCGACGCAAGCTTCGCGCAAGGTTCCAGCGTTAACCCTTCGTTAACTAACTGGACGTGGACCAAAGCGATGAAGATCGATAGCGGCCTGAGTGGCTATCAATATCCGAACCGAACCGTTGAAGTGGAGCGCACGGCTGAGGAAGCGCCTCAAGCTACCGCCGTTTCGTCGACACGTTTCGCGGATGCCTTGACCGGCAGCAGCACGCAGCTTTCCAGCTCGCTTGCAAGCGCGCTCTGGACAATGGACGCGGAAGACGCCGGCCCAAGCTTTAGTGCGGCCGCAGCACCGCAAGCCTGGGTGCAGAACCTCTACCAGGAATTTGCCTGACGGGCATTGCAACACCAGATACAAAAAAGGCCCGAACCGGATCCGGTTTCGGGCCTTTCTTTTTTGGTCTGCCGGAACCTGGTTGAGGCAATCAACCGAGAGCGGTTACCTCCACAGTCACATGCGACAGGCCGGGGATGGATTTCAGCTTTTCCTTATAGGACGCAGGCGCCTTGGGAACTGTCGTCGCGACTGAAACGATCGCTGCATTGTGCCCAGGACCAAGCTGCCAGACATGCAGATCCATGACCGTATCATCGGGCGTTTCCATGACCTTCCTGATCCTGACCGCCAGATCCCCGTCATCCGGCTGCGCATCGAGCAGCACGCGGGACGTGGCGCGGAGAAGCCCGAAGGACCAGCGCGCTATGACAATGCCGCCAACGATGCCCATGATCGGATCAAGCGCATTCCAGCCATAGAGCCGACCGAGGATAAGTGCGGCGATTGCCAGTACCGAGGTCAGCGCATCAGCGAGAACATGGAGATAGGCGGCGCGAAGATTGTTATCTTCGGTGCCAACATGCGCGTGATGACCAGAATGAGCGTGATCGCCATGATGACCGGCGTGACTATGGCTGCCATGATGTCCATGGTGGCCGCCGTGATGATGATCGTGGTCATCGCGCAGCAGCCAGGCGCTGAGCAAGTTTACGGCCAGGCCGATGGCGGCCACGAAGATCGCCTGATCGAAATCGATCGCCACCGGATTTGCCAGGCGCACGAAGCTTTCCCAGGCGATGAACAGCGCCACCAGCGCCAGCACCACAGCACTGGCGAAACCGGCGAGATCACCCAGCTTGCCGGTACCGAAGGTGTAACGCGGGTTCTTCGCATTGCGCCTTGCATACATATAGGCCAGCGCCGAGATCAACATGGCTCCGGCATGGGTGGACATGTGCCAGCCATCGGCCGTCAACGCCATAGACCCGAAGATCGAGCCGGCGACGATTTCCGCTACCATCATCGAGGCGGTCAGCGCAATGACCAGCCAGACCTTACGCTCGTTGCGCTCATGATCCGCGCCGAGAAACACGTGTTCATGCTTCAGACTATCGATACTGCTTGCCATGACAGGCTCCATTTCCAAACATCAACGGCCGAAGCCGCATTCAAACTGTGAGCGGCCGTTCTCACCGAATGTAGGTACGCAGGACATCGGCGAGTTCGGCGGCCGCCTTGTCCCGCTCGGCATCGTTTTCGGCATGCACCACGTGCTCGTGCAAATGGCCCTCTATGACCTCGCCGGTCAGGCCGGCCAGCGCACCGCGGATAGAAGCCAGAAGCTGCAGGACGTCGCCGCAGGGCGCCTCCGCCTCCAGCGCGCGCTCGACGGCTTCCATCTGCCCCTTCATACGGCGCACGCGCGCCAGGAGTTTTGCCTTGTCTCGAACGGTGTGCGACACGTCTCACCTCAAATATAGTGTAGGGGGGTATACTATCATAAGATCACAAAGGTGCAATCTACCATTGAGCCACCTTGCCGCAGGTCAGCTCTAGCCCCGAGCAAGCCCCGCTTTCTAAGCCTTAGTCAGAAAGTTGAGGAGACAACCATGATCGTTACATCAAGTTCGAGTTCCAGTGCCTATGCAGGCTACACCGACAGGTCCGCGAAGAATGGGACCGACATGTTCGTGCTGGATGAGAATCGGCAGCAGGGAAGTGGCAGCAACAGTCAGGGCAATGCCTTGACCGGCAGCGACACATCGTTCAGCGCCAAGCTGGCAGCCATGTTCCTGGTGCCTGAAAGGCCAGAAGCAGAGACAGCCAAGGATGCGAGCGAAACGGGAACCGAAAAGAGCGCCTACAGCCAATACGAACAGGAATTCATGGATCTTGCCGACAAGACGCTCGCTGAACGGATCCGAGAACAGTACCTGAAGGATAACGACCTGACCGAAGATGATGTCAATGCGATGTCGCCCGAGGACCGCAAAGCGGTAGAAGACGATATCCGCAATGCAATTCTCGAGGCGATGGGCGTCAACGAGGACAAGCAGGCCATAGCGGTCACCATCAACGTCCCGAATGCAACCGACTTCGTTGCGAAAAACGCGGAAGACGAGACACAGTTGTAACGGCACAGGTTGCGACCCGACCGTTTCAGATCCGGTGTACAAAACCTTGAACAGCAAGGGATCGCCGATTAGATATCTCCAGAGACTATAGGTTTGGAGTGTTTCATGCTGTCGATTGGCGATCTTTCAAGACGGACCGGCGTAAAGGTTCCGACTATCCGCTATTACGAGCAGATGGGCCTGCTTGCCGCGGCGGAACGATCCGAGGGCAACCAGCGACGTTATGAGCGGCAGGATCTCGAGCGGCTCGCCTTCATCCGCCATGCGCGCGACCTGGGGCTCGACATTTCCGCCATCCGCGAGTTGATTGCACTCAGCCAGCATCCGCACCAGCCCTGCGGCAATGCCGACCGGATCGCCAGCGATCACCTGAAAAGCGTGCGCGACAAGATCGAGAAACTGAAGAAGCTGGAACAGGAGCTGGCACGCATCGTCTCGCATTGCGACGGCGATCACGCAATCGAGGACTGCTACGTGATCCGCTCGCTTTCAGATCACGGACTTTGCGACAGTGAGCATTGAGGCTTCTTCTCGATCAGGACACCCTTGACAAGTTTTTCGGACAGGCGCATGAGAGCTGCCATGATCAATACGCGCCTGACCACCGCCGCAACGTATTTTTGGGCCTACCTGTAAAGGGCGGCTCGACAGATCATCATGTCAACAAGCCGCCGTCAGGCGGCTTTGTTGTTTCAGACGGCACCTGACGGCACCACAAGATCAAAGGATGCCGAAATGCCGCAAGTTCTTCTCGAAGACAGCGAAATATCCCTTCCCCGCCCAGCTGTGCTGACCATCCGTCATGCCAAGCGCCACGACCTGCCCGAACTCAACGGGATGATCGCGGCACTTGCAGCGCATCACCATGATGCCTCTGCCATGACGCCCGATATTCTCGAACGCGACCTGTTCGGCGATCGGCCATGGATCACCGTGCTTGTGGCCGATACCGGTTCGGAACTGATCGGATACGCCATTCTCGTGCCGCTCTACCGCGCCCAGGAAGGCACCCGCGGCATGGACCTGCATCATCTCTTCGTGCGCGACGGCCAGCGTGGGCACGGCATCGGCCAGCATCTGGTGGCGCGCGCCCGCGACATCGCCAAAGGCGCCGGCTGCGGTTACCTCTCCGTCAGCGCCACGACGGGCAATTCGGCCGCTCACCGTTTCTACGAACATCTGGAATTCAAGCCGCGGCCGGTGACCGGCATGCGCTATACACAGGCGCTCACCTGAGCGCGCAATCCGACCCTTGGCGGCCTTGAAAGGACCGAAAGATGACAGCGATCGTGGTAGCGCTCACACCGGAATTCGCCGATTGGGAATGCGCGCTGCTGATGGCGGTGGCACGCAGCTATCTCGGAGTGACAGTGAAGACTGCGACAGGTGATGGCAGTCCCGTGACTTCGATGGGCGGACTGAACGTGACACCCGACCTTTCTTTCGCGCAGGTAAGGCCGGAAGATTTCGATGCGCTCGTGGTGCCCGGCGGACTCGCCTGGGAAAACAAGCGCGTGCCCGCAGACCTGCATGATCTTGTGCGGTCATTCCGAGACAAGAACAAGATGGCGGCCGGCATTTGCGCTGCCGCCAGCATGCTGGCCGGCGCCGGCGTGTTGAACGACGTGAAGCATACCGGCAACCGGGTTGCCTCGCATCAGGAATACCCGGGCTATAGTGGCGAAAAGCTTTATGTGGACGGCCCGAAGGCGGTGTCTGCCGATGGCGTGGTGACAGCTGCTGGAACCGCACCCTTCACATTCACGGTCGAAATCCTGAAAGGTCTCGGACTGTGGGATGCGACGGCGCAAGAGGAATTATTGCCGTTTTCCGCCGAGCATAGGTAATATTCGAGACCATCAAGGCGCTGGCACGGCTTTCAGATAGGCCGCAATGGCTTCCAGGTCGCTTTTCGGCAGATGAGCCATGTTCTTCTGGACTTCGACCATCGCGCCACCAGCGGAATCGTATTCCGGGGTAAAGCCAGTTTCGAGGTAATTGACGATATCGGCTTCGCTCCACGAGCCGATCGGGCCTGACGGGGTGATGCCGGGCACTTTGCCCTCGCCTTCCGGATTGGGACCGCCGGCGAGCCATTTGCCTGACTCGAAGCCGCCAAGGGCGTTGCGCGGCGTATGGCATTCGCCGCAATGTCCCGGGCCTTCGACGAGATACTGGCCGCGACGGATCTTTTCGTCGGCTGACGCGAGTTCAACCCGGGGTGCCTCGCTGAAATAGAGGAGCTTCCAGCCGCCGACCGCCATGCGGATATTGAACGGGAAGCCCAGCTCATGCGGCCGGGCAACATTGGAGCTTGCCGGCAGGGTCTTCAGATAGGCAAAGAGATCGCCGATATCCTTCGGCGACATGCGCGCATAGGAGCCATAGGGGAAAGACGGATAGAGATGCTCGCCATTCGGCCCGACGCCGCGGGTCATGGCATTGCCGAACTGAGCCAGCGTCCAGCCGCCGATACCGACATTAGGATCGGGAGAAATATTGGGAATATGGAAGGTGCCGAACGGGCTTGGCAGCGCCCTCCCGCCGGACATGACCTTCAGCGCATCGCCTTCGGCCCCGGTTGCAGCATGGCAGCTGGCGCATCCGCCGGCCCAGAACAACTGCTCGCCATGGGCCAGATCCGGCGTGCCGGCATTCGCCCAGAAGCTTTCCGGATGCGGCTCAGGTTTTGTCAGCGCCCATGCGGTGACCGCTCCCAAACCTATTACCGCGACGCCAGCCGCCGCTATCTTCGACCAGGTCGAGGCCATGGCAAGTCTCCGGACATCCGTTCTTCAGGTTCATGAAGCGGATCAGCGCAGCCGAGACTGCGCCGATCCCTCAACCGGTTCGCTTATCGCTTCAGGCGGTAAGTCTGATGGCAGGTACCGCAATTGGCACCGAGCGTCTGCACCGCCTGCTGCACGCCGGCCTGATCCGCAGGCATGGAGGCGAGAAGCGTATCGGCATCGCTGGCGAGCTTCATGGACTTTGCCTTGAAGTCATCCATGTTGTCCCAGATTGCCGGGGCAGCTGCAGAATTGACTTCGGAACCGGCCGGGAAGTGATCCGGGAAGACCTTCATGTCGGTGCTAATCGTCGTCAGAGCGGCCTTGACCGCCTCCGCATCATAAGGCTTTTCACCCTTGGCGATAGCGCCAAGCGCGCCCACGGAGGCGCCGACCTGCTTCATCATCTGCTCGCGCTTGGCGACAGGATTGTCCTGAGCGACGGCTGCAGCCGCCAAGCCAAGACAGAGTGCGGCAGTGGTGATGGCGGTCATCCTGATCTTCATGAAGAAGTCTCCTCGTTATGCGGCAAGACAGCCGGCAATTGCGCGAGGATATTGGACCGGCTTATCCGTTTGAAAGAAATCACGTTCCTGTCAGGATTGCGGAATGCTGTGGACCCTGCATTGAACACAGTGTTCACAAATACAGCACAGTGACAGACAGATTACAGCTGCCGATGCAGTGCTTCCCATAAAGCAAGGGCGGCGATCAGCAACAAGATCCCGCCACAGCAGCGGCCGATCCATACTGTGCCTGTGCGATTTCCGACGAGCATGTTTCTTGCCCGACCGGCCGCGACAGCGATTGCGCCATAAACAGCCAGCTGGGTTGCCGCGGTCATCGCGGCCATGACGAGGGCCTGCGGCGCGAGCGGACCGAATTCGGGCTTGAGAAACTGCGGATAGACGGCCAGCATGAACATATAGGCCTTGGGGTTGATGAGACAGGTAATGGCGCCACGACGAAAGGCCTCCCAATTGCTTTTCGTATCGGCACGCCCGACATCATCGACGACGATAGCGCTTCTGATCAGGGTGAACCCGATCCAGGCCATATAGAGCGCGCCGACCAGCATCAGCGGCGTAAACAGGACGGGCAGGAGTTTTGCCAGCAGGCCAACGCCTAGGGCGCCATAGGCAGAATGGACCAGGCCACCCAGCATCATGCCTGCTGTGGCGGCCAGCCCTGCCGCCCGGCCACGGGCAAGCGAATTCGCCAGGACGAATATCATATCCATGCCCGGCAGGATGATGATACCGAAGAGAAGGGTGAAGAAGAGCCAGAGGTTTTCGCCGTAACTCATGTCAGTTGTCGCGCCATCCCGTTTTTGAAAATTCGCCGGTTACCCTTGTTTTTCAGGCCGGTAGGAGGCGCTATAAGCCAGTGCAACTGACAGCGTTCTGTCAGTTGAATCGATGATGACGGAGAAATCTGATGCGCAAGGCGTCGCGGCTGTTCGAGATCATCCAGATCCTGAGGCCGGCTAGAAAGCCGGTGACGGCGGCGGCAATCGCCGCGCAACTGGAAGTCACGATACGGTCGATTTACCGGGACATTGCAGCGCTTCAGGCCATGCGTGTGCCGATAGAAGGCGAGCGCGGCATCGGCTATATCTTGAGGCCCGGCTTCACGCTGCCGCCGCTGATGCTGTCGATCGAGGAAACCGAGGCAATCGTGCTGGCTCTGGCGCTTCTCGACCGCACCGGAGATACCGAGTTGAGACGCGCCGCCAAGCGGGTGAACCGCAAGATCGCAGCGGTCGTTCCTGAGCCGCTTGCCCGAACATTTTCGGCAGATGCACTGCATGCCTGGGGAACGATTGCCCCTGCCCCGGACGCGGTGGATCTGGCCCTTGTGCGCCGTGCGATCCGTGACGAGCAGAAGCTGCTGATCGATTATCGTGACGAGCCGGGCAATCTGACGAATCGGGCGATCCGGCCGATTGCACTCATCTACTATTCGCAAACTGCCAACATCGTCGCCTGGTGCGAATTGCGCAACGCGATCCGCAATTTTCGTGCGGACCGCGTGACGCATTGCGAAGCGAGGGACGATTTCTTTCCGGGGCAAGGCGACCGGTTACGCCAGGTCTGGATCGACGGATGGCAGCAACCGATCGCCTGATACCCGAATGCATGGGGCGTTTTGGCACCTCTCATGCATCCGGTGCCGCATTAAGGCTCAGTCTTTTTTCGGCAGCATGGCGGTCAGCGTTTCGTCCTTGTCGATGAAGTGGTGCTTCAGCGCGAAGGCGGCATGGCCGGCGACGACGAGGCCCAGCGCCCAGGAGAGGTAGAAATGGGCAGAGACGAGATAGGGCGTCAGTTCCGGGTTCTTTCCGCCGAGGCCGGGAATGGTGAAGAGACCGGCAACCGGGATTGCATAACCGGCAGAAGAACTGTTCCACCAGCCGGAAACAGGCACTGCGACCATCAGGAAGTAGAGGGCGAAGTGGCCGAGATGGGTGGCCGTCTTCATGATTGCCGGCATGTCCGTCAGTTCAGGCGGGCGGTTATAGGCGCGCCAGATGATACGCCCGACGATGAGGAAAAGCGTCGTGGTGGCGATCGATTTGTGCAGGGTAATGGCCCAGATCTTCTGTGCCGTCTCGCCGTCGCTGACACCGTAATGCAGCATGGCGCCGCCGTAATATCCCACGCCCCAGGCGACCACGATGATGGCCGCCATAAGCCAGTGAAGAAATTTTGAGGTTGCATTGAAATTCCGCGATCCGGGTCGCGTCAGGGTTCCCGTGTCTGTTGTGCTGGCCATGTCGTTTCGCTCGTTCCCAGTTGAATACACTCGCGAAGACGGCCCGAACATTTCCTGCGGAAAATCAATAAATAGGTTTTGGATGGTTCTTCAAATCAGTTCAAAAATTGACAAATAACATAAGTCATTCGGGCCGTTACTTGCGATTGTGAGGAAACAGATCGAAGTCAGTTTATCCAAGTACACAGAGTGTCGCAGAACGCGCGAAGATATCCCTCGTTACCTCAACGAGAGGCAGGGAAAACCGGCTTAAACCGTTTCCAATGAAAGGCTTTCTGTTTTGACTGCGTCTGTGGCGCCATCTTCAATCGCGGCGCTTTGCCTCACCCAGGGTTGAGCCGGCAATTCACCGAGAGGCGTTTCCGCCTCAGCCGGAATTACTCAGAGAGCCAAGCTGCGGTTTTCCTCGCGGCCGTAGCCGATCACCTCGATACGGTCCTTGTAGACCTCGACGACGGCAAAGGTGTTTTCCGTCTCGGTATCGACCATGCCCTTGAAATTGACATACCAGGTGGAGCCAGTGCGTCCGAGATTGCCGACATGGTTATGGCCATTCAGATAGGCGATGACGTTGCCCGAGCGCTCGAACAATTCGGTAACCCGCTCGCCATTCCAGAGATTATGCGGGTTCTCGGGATAGAGCGGATAGTGCCCCATGACGATGACCGCCTCGCCGCGTTCTCGCGCGTCGGCAAGCATCTGGTCCAGCCAGGCGAACTGCCCATCGCCGATGCCGCCATTCCACGGCATGGCATTGATGGCGCCGGCAGCTTCCAGTGCGGCCAGACGACTGCGTGCCTCGGCGTGACGCGCATGCCCTTCCGGAGTGGAGAACAGGCTCACCTCATTGCCGTCGATGACTACGAAGCGGATGCCGCCGCGCAAGAAATGATGCCAGGGGGCAGGCATGCCGAGACGCGCATGAACCTCTGTCAGCCGCTGCGGCGCAATGGAAAAATCGTGGTTGCCGGGAAGCAGGATGCTCTCGTGGCGCAGCCCTTCATAGACGGAAAGAATAGGGTCAAAGCTTTCCCAGTCGCGATCAATCAGATCCCCGAGCGTCGCGACGAAAGCGAGATCCTCGCCGTTCAGCGTATCGATCGCGTCCGCCAGCTTCTTCGGGCTGTTGCGGTAATACCGGTCGTATTCCAGCCTCGGTTCGACATCTGCATACTGGGGATCGGCGATGACGCCGAAGCGGAGAAGAGTTTTTTCAGAAGACATGGCGCGCAGTTAGGCTCGATCTGTGACAGAGGTGTGACGGACGGCATGCAGATTGGCTGCTCACCCGCGATAAAGACGACGTGAACATAATCGTCGGCATTGTGATCCGGTCTCGCGGTCATTGCGGGTAAGAGGAACTGCATGCGCGTCATCGCGAAGATACGCTCTTTTGCCTGATTATTCCGGAAGAACGATTTGCCAGCAATCACCCGCCGAACCCTTCTCATCGCAACTCCCCTGTTTGTGGCAGGATGCGCAACATCAGCGGTGCAGCCCATCGCCCTCAAGCCGTCCGTCGACCCTCACTATACGGCCATGTATGCCGCGATCGAGGGGGAGCAGTTTCCGATCAAGGCCGCGGACCTGAAACGCGTCGATCCGCAATATTATCGCCGCGAGGTGGCCTATCCGACGCGCGAACGACCCGGAACGATCGTCGTCGACACTAGAAACCGGTACCTCTACCTCGTTCAGGAAAACGGCCAGGCGTTGCGTTATGGCATTGGCGTCGGCAAGGCCGGACTGGAATTCGAAGGCGTCGGCAGGGTTCAATACAAGCGCCAGTGGCCGCGCTGGACGCCGACACAGGACATGATTGCCCGCGAGCCGGAACGTTACGGTCCGCTTGCCGCCGGCATGGAGCCGGGCGTGCTCAATCCGCTTGGGCCGCGCGCGCTCTATCTTTTCAAAGACGGTCGCGACACGCTCTACCGCATTCACGGCACGACGGAGGACTGGACGATCGGCAAGGCAGTTTCGAGCGGTTGTATTCGCCTGCTCAACCAGGACATCGTCGACCTTTATCGCCGCGTTCCAGATGGCACCCGCGTCGTCGTTCTGCAGGATGGTCCACGAGAAGGCTTCATGCCCGAAGCCGTCTAGAAACGGCAGTGAGGGGAAACCTTCCAAACACAAAAGAAAACACCCGGCGCCGCGAGACGCCGGGTGTTTTCCGATGACTGAAACGGCTGAAGCTTACTTGGAAGCGGCTTCGTACATTTCCAGCACGTAATCCCAGTTGATCAGGCTGTCGACGAAGGCTTCGAGATACTTCGGACGGGCGTTGCGGTAGTCGATGTAATAGGAGTGTTCCCATACGTCGACGCCGAGGATCGGGGATGCGCCGTGAACCAGCGGGTTTTCGCCGTTCGCGGTCTTGGAAATGGCAAGCTTGCCGTCCTTGACCGAAAGCCAAGCCCAGCCGGAGCCGAACTGCGTGGTGCCGGCTGCGATGAAATCAGCCTTGAACTTGTCGTAGCCGCCGAGATCGCTGTCGATTGCAGCCTGCAGCTTGCCGGGCAGCTTGTTACCGCCGCCGTCCTTCTTCATCCACTTCCAGAAATGGATGTGGTTGTAGTGCTGGGCAGCATTGTTGAAGAGACCCTGGTTGGTGCCGAAGGACTTCTTGACGACTTCCTCGACCGAAAGGTCGGCAAGGCCAGCTTCCGCTGCGAGCTTGTTGCCGTTGTCGACATAGGCCTTGTGGTGCTTGTCGTGGTGATATTCGAGCGTCTCCTTCGACATGAAGGGAACGAGCGCTTCGTAATCATAGGGAAGTGCGGGAAGTTCGAAGGCCATTGGTCTACTCCTTTTAGGCAAAACCTTGGGTAATCGTCGTGCGGGAACATAGGAGCGGACCGGAGAAGAGGCAACGCCCCGATGCCAAAATTATGGCAAAAATCAAAGATGCAGCGCAGCAGCTTTGCTTGGTAACGCCATGTCGTGGAACATCGTTCCAGCGATCCGGAAATTGCTCCGCCAATACCTGAATTTAGCGGCGCGTCACAGGACTGCCGCCAATCGGTGGCAATCGGAACATTCCAAAAGGAGGATTTGATTCGATGACAATCACGACCGCGCCGTTTGCCGCGCTGAGCATCTTTCTCATCACCGGCAGTGTTGCTCATGCATCCACGGATGATGCCTGGGCAAAGTTCCAGACGGATGTTTCCAGAGCCTGCGTAAAGGCTTCCAAGGGACTGATCGAAAAAGGCAATACAGTCGTTGATCCCTATGGCAGCCAACATTACGGGATGGCCGTCGTGACCGGGAAGGCTGTCGGTGCGAAAACCAGGATCAGCACCATCTGCGTCTACGACAAGCAGAAAAAAACGGCCGAAATCGGCGGTGAGATCAGTGCAGAAAAGCTGGCGGTGAAGCCGTAAGCCAAAATGCGATCAACAATCAGCTTCGCGCAGGATTGCATTTCTATGGTTGGTCATTGTTTGCGTTTCCGTTTGCGATTTTGACATTTGACCGATGAGAGCAATGTGATCACCAACGATATTCCAGCAGTTCCGCAATTTTTGATGCGCGAAACCGATCATCATATTCTTCAGGCCATGGTGACCGATGAATTGGACAGGCGAGCTTCCGATATCGCCTGTCTGGACGATGCAAATGATACGGCTACACCCTTGCCCGCCCTCGACCTCTCTTCGGTCGATCTGTTCGTGCCGGATACCACTGAGGTTTCCGACACGACAGACAAGGCGGGTTCGCCCCCGATTGCGCTCAATGCGACCGCTGCCGCATCTGGAAGCGGGTATTCTACAAGCGAACTAATCCTCTTCCGCACGCTTACCGGCTATCGCCTGGATACGCATACACCGATATGGCGGGCTGTGGACGATAACGGGAACCGCGTCTCAACGGCCGATCGGCTTTTCACTACATTGGCTGAAGAAGCCTTTCGTTTTGCCGACAGGCAGCGGCGTCTGGACGGCTCGGCTCAACGAAATCTGGCGATCGAGGATCTTGCCCTGACGCTATCGGCGATCCGGCGTGCAGCAAGCTCCATCGGGTCCCGGGGACTGATCGCATTCGAACGATTGGAAACGGCAATCATGAGGGTGAAGGAAGAGAACAGCGCACATACATTTGGCGCCTCCTGAACCATCTCCACCGATATTGTCGGATTTGATATATTTTGATTATCTAATATTTAAGCCGTGAGGCCTACAGTTTTCCGGACCACGGGAGCAAGGCATGACCACGGCAAAGACGCGCGGGTTTGCAAACGACAGGGCAATGCTGCAGGCGGTGATGGCGGCAATGGACAACCTGCCGGTCGCCGTCGGCATTTTTGAGCTGGAAGGACGGCCGCTCTACGCCAATCGTCGCTTCCAGGAATTGCATGACCTCGACAGCCGATGGCACAACGAGGACGAGACTTTCGCCGATGTCGTTGCCGATGGCCGGATGGCCGACTGGAAAGAGGACCCAATCGCCTATTTCGAGCGTCTTATCCGCAAGCTGCTCGAAGAAGGCTCTTCCGTGACGCAGGTGGAGATCGGCGACAAGATCATCGACGTCCAGGATGTGCTGCTTGACGGGAAATATCTGCTGAGCACACAGCAGGATATTACTGCGCGGGTGACGGCGGAACAGCGGGTTTCCTATCTCGCCCATCACGATCCGCTCACCGACCTACCCAATCGCATGCGGTTTGCGGCAGAGCTTGCCAAGCTGATTGCGGAAAGCCGGGTGCTGCGCCGCCAGTTTGGCGTGATGAGTTTCGACGTCGACCGTTTCAAGGATATCAACGACGTGTTCGGCCATGCAGCCGGCGATACCGTGCTGGCGGAACTGGCCAGGCGACTGAAGAGCGTGATCGATGAAGACGACGTGGCTGCGCGCCTTGGCGGTGACGAGTTTACCGTGATCAGCGTTGGTGACGACCAGCCGGAAACGATGACACGGCTTGCCGAGCGGCTGACGCGGGTGATGGAAGAGGAAATTGAAGTGGACGGGCGCTCGCTTCGGGTGAGCCTCAGCATCGGAATCGCGATGTTTCCGCAGGATGGCGCCGATGCCGCGACATTGCTTGCCAATTCGGATGCGGCGCTCTATCGCGCCAAGGCAGAAGGGCGCGGTCGCTTCTGTGCGTTCAACTCCCGCATGGACCGCCGAATGCATGACCGGCGCGTGCTGCAGCATGACCTGCGCCATGCGATCAAACGTGGCGAACTGATGCTGCATTATCAGCCACAGGCCGCCGTTACCGGCGAGATCTTTGGCTTCGAGGCACTCTTACGCTGGCATCATCCAACCCGCGGCCTGATCACGCCCGACGAATTCGTGCCCTTGGCTGAGGAAAGCGGCCAGATCGTCGAAATCGGCCGCTGGGTGCTTAACGAAGCCGGGCGTGAAGCTGCAAGCTGGCCGAACCGGCTCAAGATCGCCATAAACATCTCACCGATCCAGTTTCGCCAGGACAGCCTCGTTAGCGACGTTCATACGATGCTTCTGGAAACGGGGCTTTCCGCCGACCGGCTGGAACTTGAAGTCACCGAGGGCGTGCTGGTACAAGATTTCGCCCGGGCGCTGCAAATCCTGCGAGGCCTCAAGGCACTTGGTGTGCGGATTGCCATGGACGACTTCGGTACAGGGTATTCGTCCCTCTCCTATCTGCAATCCTTCCCCTTCGATACGATCAAGATCGACAGGTCATTCACCTCCAAGCTGGTGGCCGACTCGAGCGCCGACGAGATCGTGCGCGCGGTGATCGGGCTCGGGCGCGGATTGAACATTCCGATCGTGGCGGAAGGTGTGGAGACGGAAGAACAACGCGCGTTTCTGGAAGACGCGCAGTGCCAGAACCTGCAGGGCCACCTGATCGGCCGGGCAGGCCCGATCGCGCAATATGCCGGCCTGACCGGGGCGGAGGACAACCCGTCTCTTCCGCAGATCGACACGGATGGATTTCACGTAAAGCAGACATCACGGCGGCGCTGAAACGCTGCGGGATCACTATGCCTCATGGCATGACATAAGTCGGATCATCCAAGCCACGCGAACCGATCGTCATCCAGATATGCTATCGGTGAACGGAGCGGTCACAGGCTGCGGCCTAGCTCCTTTCCGGTTCCTGTCGTAGACCGATCTTCCTTTGATGCGGACGATCCGTATCCCTTGCGCATAAGGTATTGTCATGACCGCCCTGCAGAATTCCCTTCTTGTCATCCTGCTTCACGGTGTTGGATCCAACGGCGCCGATCTCGCGCCGCTCGGCGAAAACTGGAAAGCGCGCCTGCCGGATGCCGTTTTCGTTTCACCGAATGCACCGGAACGGTCGAGCTTCGGAACAGGTTACCAGTGGTTCAGCGTTGCCGGCGTGACCGAAGAAAACCGCCCTGCCCGCATTACCGCGGCCCGCCCCGCATTCGATACGGTGATTTCCGACATCATCGAGGAAAACGGTTTCAACGGGCGTCTCGACCGGGTGGTGCTGGTCGGTTTTTCGCAAGGCACGATCATGTCGCTTGATGCTGTCGCGAGCGGCCGCTGGCCGGTCGCAGCTGTCGTCGGTTTTTCCGGGCGGCTGGCGACCGAAAAGCCGCTGGCGCCATCGACAGCAACCAAAGTTCTGCTGGTGCACGGCACGTCCGACCCGGTCATCCCTTCCTGGGAAACAGAGAAGGCGGAAACCGAACTCAAAGCGGCAGGCGTGGGCGTCGAGACGGTCATCGAGCCGGGCCTCGGCCATACGATCTCGATCGGCGGTGTCGACCGCGCTGCGGATTTCCTGGAAGGCATCGCCCGGAACTGAGCGCCGGGCGGCTTATTTCCTGATAATCGGCTCGCCGTGGAAACGGCGGCGGGACGGTTTGGATACGCCGAAGCCGACTTCCATCATCAGCCGCGGCTTCGTTACCGGTACCGTGCCCATGTGGAAGCCGAAAGGATCCTCGACGAAACCGGAGCCGGCCGGGCCAGTCAACGTGACTGCCTGATCGGCACCGTAATAATCCAGCACTTCATCCGCCGGATGACCGACGAGCAGCGTGTACTGGTGCTTTGCCTTGCGCCGGTTGTGACTACCTTTGACGAAGACATGCGGGCCGGTGCCTTCATCGACATCGACGAGGTTGAAGAAGAATTTCAGCATTCGCCAGTCGTCGAGATCGAAATGGAACTTGTCGAGCGACGCAAGGCTGCGGTCGGCTTCAGAAGAGGCCTGAGTCGGGAAACTCCACCAGATGCGAGTGGTTATAAGCCGGGCGCTGGCGCCGAGATAATGTTTTGCGACATCCATCAGCAAAGGGTCGGCCTGGATGGCGCGTACACCCTGGCTTTTCAGCGATCGCTCGAAGAAATGGCCGCTCAGCAGCGAGCGACCGAAACTCTGCTCGGCCTCCTTATGCCGGGGCGCGACAAATTCGAGAGACCGGTCGAAATTGCCGAAACACGGCATCATCAACGCAAAGCGGCCGATCTCCTGCTGGATCTCGGCAGGCATCTGCAGGCCGGTGAAAATACCGTCGCCGCGCAGGGCATCAGCAATCGCGGCTGCATCCAGCCTACCGAACAGGGATGGCTGCGGCTTACCCGAGGGCTTGTATTTTGCCGACAGGGCCCAATGGGCACGACGGCCGGGCATCGTGCGGGCAAGCATGAACATCGGCAACCAGGCCGGATTTTCCTTCACGTCCGCAAGATAGGTTGGAATTCTAACCGCCATCCGGCGAAACCGGCTGCCATTTCGGGCGATTGTCTCAAGGTCGGTGGGCTGCGATGCACTCGATGATGATACGTCTACTGACATTGCCACTCCTAAGGGGCCTGTATTCCCAAGGGGGAGAGAGGATGCAGATACTACCTGAACTCATTTGGCATATTTTTGCTGCAATGCGGCAAAAATATGAGGTCAATTCAGCATATACTTTCTACGCCGCAATACAATTGACAGAAATAACTATATAATACTCTATCTTATTCGATAAATAATACGGCAAACAAGATCAATGCCCGGGCACTATTCTACCCGAGCATTGGCGATATCCGACTTGGATTATTTCAACTGCAGGCACAATTTACTCTAAACCTCTAAGTCTTTGTTTCCATGAAAGCCTATACCTATAACGATCTCAGCTTTCATTGGTTTTCCGGACGATCAGGCGTCGTTGCGACCGCCTGATCGAGCCCAGTCCATGTAAAGCTCCAAAGCCTTGCGGGCGACCGGTCCTTCCTGCAGTGAGCGTTCCTCAAACTTCGTGACAGGTGCGATCTTGGAATAGTTGCCCGAGGTGAATATCTCGTCGGCAGTTTCGAAATCCTTTACCGTCAGCGTTACTTCGCGAACGTCGAAACCGGATTCACGCAGCAGGCCAATGACACGCGAGCGGGTGATGCCGGCAAGGAAGGTGCCGTTGGCGATCGGCGTCATGACTACGCCGTCCTTGACCATGAAGATGTTCGAGGACGCGGTTTCCGCGACATTGCCGTTCATGTCGAGCGCGAGCGCATTGTCGAAGCCGCGCGAATGGGCCTCGATGATCATGCGGCCGCTGTTGGGATAAAGGCTACCGGCCTTGGCAATGGTCATGGCGACTTCCGGGCTGGGGCGACGGAAGGGCGACAGCGTCAGTGAAGAGGGCTTTGCGGTTCCCATCGGCGCCTCGAACAGGCAGAGCGCAAAGCGGGTCGATTCCGCATCAGGCGCGACGACGCTGTAGGATGTGCCATGTTCGGCCCAATACATCGGCTTGATGTAGATCGCCGTCTTGCCGTCGAATTTCTTGACGCCTTCGAGTGCGAGCGCCTCGATTTGTTCCGGGGTCATCGTCGGCTTCATGCCCATATTGGTGGCGGAGCGGTTGACGCGCTGGCAATGCAGGTCAAGGTCCGGCGAGATGCCATCGAACCAGCGGGCGCCATCGAAGACTGTCGAGGCCAGCCACATGGCATGCGAGGTCGGGCCAATGAGCTTCGGATTGCCATCAATCCATTCCCCGTCCACATAGGTCCAGGTGATCGAGCGGGGGGATGTATCGACGGCCATGATCAGTCTCCTTCAAAGCAGGCACGAAAAATGGCGCGAATGAAGGCTTCAGACGACGGAAGGTCAAGCGATAATCTGAGATGAAACATCACAAAAATTGATGTTTCTTCGTCAATTACCGATCAGGGATTGGCGCCGGGCTGGCTGGGCGTGGGAGGCTGCCCGGTCAAAGGGTTCTGCTGTGTCGGGTCTGCGCCTTGCAGATGGCCGCCAGCAGGAAATCGATTGGCATCATTCATCCAGATAATGCTCAGCACGCATGCAACCAAAAGGCCAAGAACAAGGATAAACAGCCAACGCAACGGGACACCTCTTCATTTCGTTCACGGATCTATATCGACCGACATGATCCGTGATCTTTCACCAGAACAATCGGGCGTCTATGCGGCAATAAGAATAAACATGGGACGGCACTGCGTTGACAGGCCTGTAAAGGCAGCGCAATTTTGAGCTTCGCTGCTATCCCACAAGTCTAGACACTATAAACGCCATGCCCAAATCATCTCCAATGTCACTGACCCAGCAGATGGTCGACCTTTGCTTTCGCGAGGAGGAAGATCCGGGGTTGCCCGCGGCCTGGACCCCGCTGACCGACGCCGACTATACGGCGCTGACCGAGCGCCTGGTCGAGGAAATCGGTGACGAGCCGTTGTGGATCTTCGCTTATGGCTCGCTGATCTGGAAACCGGGTTTCGCATCCATCGCGTGCAAGCGCGCAACCGCCTATGGCTGGCACCGATCGTTTTCGCTGCGTATCGAGCGCGGACGCGGCTCTCCCGCTCAACCTGGGCTGATGATGATGTTATCGCGCGGGGGACGTTGCGACGGGTTGATCTACAGGGTGGCCGACCACGACAAGCGCGAGCAGATCGAAAGCGCGCTTAGGCGCGAACTCAGCAATAAGGACAGCTTGTCGACGTTTCGTTTTCTGCCGGTCAGGACGGAGGATGGCGGCACGATCCCGGCCCTGACATTCTGGGCGGGAGGAGACAGTCCGCGGATCGTCAAGCCGCTACTGCCGCTGGAAGAAGTGGCCCCCATTCTGGCGCGTGCCTGCGGGCATCGCGGTTCCTGCGCCGAATATCTCTATAATACCGTGGTCCATCTGGCGGAATTCGGCATTCGCGACCGCAATCTCTGGCGGCTGCAGGAACTGGTGGCGAAGGAAGTGGAAGCAGTCCACGGGGCCTCGGCCTTCCAAGCTCCTACCAATGCGGCCGGCACCCTGTCGCCTTACACATCTGCGCGCCTTACCTGACGGCAGCGGTTCCACTCTTCGCATCGAGGCTCATCGCACTGTGCATCCCGGCGTACTATCCCTCAAATGGGTGAAGACCTCACGCTTCGATCGTGATTGAACGCTTGAGGGGCCTTGTCAGCCCTTGACTGAAATGGCTGGCTCCCTCGACAAACCTGTTCGGGGCACTCCACGAGAGGGCCAGCCATACGTATACATGAAGAAAGAATGGCAGAAACTGTGACGACGACGGCGCTTATCCTCTATTTGCTGATTGCGAAAATCTTCTTCGTCATCACCCTGATCGAGGGCGCGTTGCGCAACCTTCCGTGGACGGCGGCTCGGTTTTCGGGGCTGTTGCTGACCACTGCATGGCCCTTTCTCATAATCGCAGTCGCCATTGCCAGCCGCCGGAGCAGCAAGAAGACAGCGCAAGACCCCGATCCTCGAAACACCGCCAGCTGCCCATAGAAGACCTGTGCCATCGCCCTATATGCGCCCGTCGATATCAATTGACGGCGGGCAACGGGGCAGATGCAGAGCATATTGAAGGAAGGCGAGACCTGCTGGCGGATCGCACAGGCAGACAGGCTTTCGATCATCATCGATGCCGCCGACTTCTTTCGTTACGCCAAGAGCGCCATGGCAAAGGCACAACGCTCTATCTACCTGATCGGCTGGGATTTCGACACGCGGATCGACCTGATACCTGGCAATGGCGACGACAGGCAACGGAACCGGAAGGCCTCCGACGAACTGCCCGACCAGCTCGGCAAGTTTCTCAACGCGATCGCCGCGCGCAATGAAAATCTCGATATCCGCATCCTGAAATGGGATATCGGGCTGATCAACTCGATCACACGTGGAGAGACGCCGTTCTACATTCTCAAATGGATGTTCGACAAACGCATCAACCTGAAGCTGGACGGCGCGCATCCATCGATTTCATCGCATCATATGAAGCTGCTGGTGATCGACGACGAGGTGGCGTTCTGCGGCGGGATCGACATGACGGTCGGGCGCTGGGATACGCGCGACCATGCGGAAAACGAACCGTTGCGCAAGTCTCCCATGGGTTTCGCGCAAGGCCCCTGGCATGATGCAACAACGTGTCTTTCCGGCGAGGCGGCGCGGGCGCTCGGCGAAATCGCGCGGATGCGATGGAAACGCGCAACGGACGAGAAACTGCCTGAGCCGCGTGATCTGGCGCAGAAAGATACACCCTGGCCGGAGGGGCTCGATGTCGGTTTCCGCGACATCGCCATCGGTATTGCGCGCACCGCACCGGAATATGACAGTCGCGAACAGGTCGTCGAGATCGAGACCGCCAAGCTTGCGATCATCGCAGCGGTGAAAAAGACGCTCTATGTGGAAAGCCAGTATTTCGCTTCCCGGCGGATCGCGGAAGCCATGGCCGAGCGCCTGAAAGAACCGGACGGCCCGGAGATCGTGCTGATCAATCCGGAAGGCTGCGAAGGGTTTCTGGAAGCGAAGGCAATGGACGGCGCACGTATCCGGCTGATGAAGCTGGTCAGAGAGGCGGACGTCCACAACCGTTTCCGCCTCTATTATCCGGTCAATGCGGCGCGCACGCCGATCTATGTCCATGCCAAGATGATGTTTGCCGACGACCGGATCGTGAAGATCGGCTCGGCCAATCTGAACAACCGGTCAATGGGCTATGACACAGAATGCGACCTCATTCTGGAGGCTTCTGAAGGGCAGACGGATCTCACGGACAAGATCATCGCCACGCGGGACGACCTGATTGCCGAGCATCTGGGACGCGATGTGTCGGAGGTTTCGGCAGCGATCGCGGCCCATGGCGGGTCGATCATCGCTGCAATCGAAGCGCTGAACCGGGACAGTGGACGCGGGCTTGTGCCTGTGCCGATGCGAGATCTGACGGCGGACGAGGAGCTGATTGCCGAATCCGACATTGCCGATCCGGAGCGGCCTGCCGGCGTGCGTTATCGGACTTCCAGCTTCCTCAAGCGGAAGTTCGGGCACAAGGTGAAAAAAGCGCTCTGAACGCCATCGTGCAGGATGCGTTCAGAACCGTTCCGCGAGAAAATCGATGAAAGCGCGGATGCGCACCGCCAGATGTTCATGCCCGGCGTAAACAGCGTGTATGTCTTCGATATCTTCCGGGTTGAAATCCTCCAATATGGGAACGAGGCGGCCGGCCTGGATGTCCGGTTCCACATGGAAGCGGCCGACGCGACCGATACCGAGACCATCAACGCAGAACTGGCGGATGATCGAACCGCTTGAGGCCTTAAGGCTTCCGGATACGGGGCGCAGATCGATCTTGCCGGTCAGCGGATCGCGGAACGGCCAGCCTTCGACCGATCGGCGGAAATTGAAGTTGATGCAGTTGTGCCCTTCAAGGTCGGCCGGCGATTGCGGCAAGCCGTGTTCGGCAATATAGGCGGGCGAGGCAATCACCACCTGGCGGGTCTGACCGAGTTTTCGCGCCATCAGCGAGGAGTCGCGCAACGGTCCGTGGCGGATGGCGATATCCACCCGCTCGCGGATGAGATCGACCGTATCGTCGGTCAGCGTGACATCCAGCTGGACATCCGGAAAGAGCTGCAGAAATTCGCGGGTCATCGGCAGGATGTAGAGTTCACCAAAGCCGACGGAGGCATTGACCGACAGCGGACCGCGCGGCAATGCCCGCCCGCCGCCGGAAACGATCTCTTCCGTATCGGCGATCTCGGCGAGGATGCGCGAGGCGCGGGCCAGATAGGTTTCGCCTTCCGGCGTCAGTTGCAGCAAACGGGTGGAACGCACGACGAGCCGCGTACCCAACCGGTCTTCCAGACGGGTGACGAGCTTGCTGACTGCCGAGGGTGACAGCTTCAACCGTCGGCCTGCCGCCGAAAAGCTCTTCAGCTCGGCGGCGAGGACGAAGACTTCCATTTCTCCGGCGCGGTTGTCCATCAGCATGCCTCCGCTTGCCTTGGCCACCCTCTGTTGCCCTCGCGAGGTTGGCAGGCTTGTGTCTGGATCCTCGGGTTAAGCCCGAGGATGACGGATGAGAGGGAGTGCCGAAAGTACCTCATTGAGAACACCGCGCGAAAAGGGATGGTATTCTTGGGTGAAGGGGTCCTCAAACTCGTCATCCTCGGGCTTGACCCGAGGATCCAGGCACAAGCACTCAGCGTGGAATTTGATTGAACCAAAGGATAATTATCCAAGACATCACCTGTGATTTCATTTCACAGATGATTATCAATTTATGTCGCTACACAGGCAAGTGTCCAGCAACGATATTGCGGCGCATCGAATGATCTTCCCTTGGCCCCCTCCTCCCAAGGGATCAGGACAAGGATACCCCCAATGCCTCTCGCTCTTTATGCGTTGACGGCCGGTGCGTTTGGCATCGGCGTCACGGAATTCGTCATCATGGGTCTGCTGATCGATGTCAGCAAGGATCTCGGCGTTTCGATCTCGGCTGCCGGCCTGCTTATTTCCGGTTATGCGCTCGGTGTCGTCATTGGTGCGCCGATCCTCGGCGCCATTTCCGGCAAGTGGTCGAAAAAGACCCTGCTGATGGCGCTGATGGTGGTGTTCACCATCGGCAATCTCGCCTGCGCCATCGCGCCAGACTACTGGACGCTGATGGCCGCCCGCGTGCTGACCGCCTTTGCCCATGCCTCGTTCTTCGGCGTCGGTTCGGTGGTTGCGACCAGCCTCGTCGCGCCGAACAAGAAGGCGTCGGCCATCGCCATCATGTTCACCGGCCTCACGGTCGCGAACATTCTCGGCGTGCCGTTCGGTACCTGGCTCGGTCAGGCCTATGGCTGGCGCTCGACCTTCTGGGCCGTGACACTGATCGGCGTCGCAGCATTTGCGGTGATCGCGCTTCTGGTACCGAAGGACAAGGCATCCGACACACAGGAAGAAGCCTCGCAGGGCGTGCTTGCCGTGCTCGGTCGCCGCGCCGTTCTTCTCGGCCTTCTGACCACCGTGCTCTCCTGGGTGGGTGTTTTTGCCGGCTTCACCTATATCGCGCCTATCCTCACACAGATTACCGGTTTCTCTGAAGCGGCAGTCTCGCCGATCCTGCTTGTCTTCGGTGGCGGCCTCGTGATCGGCAATCTCGCCGGCGGCTGGCTGGCGGACCGTCACCTTATGCCGACCATTGTCGGCAGCCTGATCGCACTTGCCGTCGTGCTTCTCGCCATGACTGTCGTCATCCACCAGCCTGTGCTTATGGTGATCGCGATTGCCCTGTTCGGTGCCGCTGCCTTTGCCACCGTGGCACCGCTGCAGATGTGGGTGCTTGCCAAGGCCGAAGGCGCTGGCCAGGGCCTCGCTTCGTCCTTCAACATTGCCGCCTTCAACCTCGGCAATGCGATCGGCGCATGGCTCGGCGGCGCCGTCATCGACCATGGCCCCGGTCTCGGATCGGTTACCCTGGTTGCCGGCCTCGTTCCGATCGCAGCCCTTGCAGTCGCCCTTATCGCGATCCGCATGGACAAGAGCCGCAGCGGCAATGCCGCCCAGCTTTCACCGGCAGAATAACAGTTAGCAAGGATGACGGTCATGGATTATCGCACACTTGGAAAATCCGGTTTGAAAGTGCCGGTTCTCTCCTTCGGCGCCGGAACATTCGGCGGGTCCGGCCCGCTGTTCAGCGCATGGGGGAATACGGATGTCGAAGAGGCCCGACGCCTCGTCGACATCTGCCTCGAAGCCGGCGTCAACCTGTTCGATACGGCGGACGTCTATTCGAACGGCGCATCGGAAGAGGTGCTGGGACAGGCGATCAAGGGCCGTCGTGACGACGTGCTGATCTCCACCAAGGCCAGCCTGCCGGCCGGCGATGGGCCAAACGACTGGGGCTCGTCGCGGTCCCGGCTGATCGGAGCCGTCGAGAAAGCGCTCAAACGGCTGGGCACCGACCATATCGACATTTTCCAGCTGCATGCTTTCGATGCTTCGACCCCGGTGGAAGAAGTGGTGTCGACGCTTGACCGGCTCGTTCGAGACGGCAAGCTGCGATACATCGGCGTTTCAAACTTCTCCGGCTGGCAGATCATGAAGTCGCTGGCGGCGGCGGAGAAGAACGGCTGGACGCGTTATGTCGCCAATCAGGTCTATTATTCGCTGATCGGCCGCGATTACGAATGGGACCTGATGCCACTCGGCGAAGACCAGGGCCTTGGCGCACTGGTGTGGAGCCCGCTCGGCTGGGGAAGGCTGACCGGCAAGATCAGCCGTTCAAAACCTATCCCGGCGGGAAGTCGGCTGCATGAGACAGCAAGTTTCGGCCCGCCGGTGGAGGACGAACATTTCTACCGGGTAGTCGACGCCCTGGAGGACGTGGCCGCCGAAACGGGAAAAACCGTGCCGCAGGTGGCGATCAACTGGCTGATATCCCGTCCGACCGTTTCTTCGGTCATCATCGGCGCCCGCAACGAGGAACAACTGAGGCAGAACCTCGGCGCAGTGGGCTGGTCACTGACGAAAGAGCAGATCGCAAAGCTGGACACGGCAAGCGCCGTGACGGTGCCCTATCCGCATTTCCCCTATTACAGGCAGGACGGGTTCGCGAAGCTCAATCCACCGCTTGCCGGGTGATTACCACCGGACGGATCTGTATCCGACAAAATCTCGCAGTTGATCCGTCCGTCAAACAGCCCATGTAGAGTGGGCTTCATTTCTGGCTCGGCCACTTTTCGTCTAGTCTCGGCCGGGCTTCGCTTTTCAAAGGAGTTTTCATGTTCGACGTCAGCGCAAACGGCGCAAACATCCCCGCCCTCGGTTTCGGTACTTTCCGCATGCCCGATGCCGATGTGCATCGCGTCCTGCCGGAAGCCCTGAAGCTCGGCTTCCGCCATGTCGATACCGCTCAGATCTACAAGAACGAAGCCGCCGTCGGCGATGTTCTGAAGTCTTCGGGCATTGCCCGGCAGGACATCTTTCTCACCACCAAGGTCTGGGTCGATCGTGTCGGCCACAAGGATTTCATCGCGTCGGTGGATGAAAGCCTGACCAAGCTGAAGACCGATCATGTCGATCTTCTTCTGCTTCACTGGCCGCAGAGCGAGATGCCGCTGGCTGACCGGATCGGAGCGCTGAACGAGCTGCGAAAGGCCGGCAAGGTCAAGAATATCGGCGTCTCCAACTTCTCCACCACGCTGATGGCGGAAGCGGTAAAACTGTCGGATGCACCGATCGTCAACAACCAGATCGAATATCACCCCTATCTCGACCAGACCAAGGTTTTGGCGGAAGCGGCAAAGACCGGCATGTCGGTGACAGCCTATTACCTGATGGCCGACGGCGCCGTGCCGAAGGACGAGGTGCTGAAGGATATCGGCGCCAAGCATGGCAAGACCGCCGCACAGGTGGTGCTGCGCTGGGCCGTGCAGCAGAAGGGCGTGATCGCGCTGTCGAAGACCGCCACGGAAAGCCGTCTGCCGGAGAATTTCGACATTTTCGACTTCGCGCTTTCGCAAGACGAGATGGCAGCAGTTCACAAACTTGCCCGCCCGGACGGCCGCATCGTCAATCCGGGCCATCTGGCGCCGGAATGGGATAAGTAAATCCAGATCCCAGTTTCGGGTTGAATGATCGACGCTCCGGAGAGAACATCTCCGGAGCTTTTTTGTCCGGGTGATTGTGAGTATCAGGCGTATGAATGAAGAGAAAAATCCGGCCGCCGCGCATCCGCTCCTGCGTCGGGTGGAAGGCCGCTTCTTCCGTTCGGTGCCGACAGAACGGCTGGACAGAATTCTCGATCCGCCCGATCCCAAAAGTGCCGGCCGTTATCATCGTCCCGGCGAGAGAATTCTCTATACGAGCGCGACATTCGAATCCGCTATCGCGGCTGTCTCCGGCTATATGCGAAAGGATGGTCTGCCGCGAATGATGGTGCCGCTCCAGATCGGCGAGGCCTTCGTGCTCGACCAGCATAACGAAGAGGCATGCCGGGCATTCGGCATAGAGCGCGATCTTTCCAACGAACCGTGGCAGGCAGCGATTGCGGAAGGTCGCGAGCCTGCTTCCTGGCGCAACGCCGATATCGCCCGCGCCGCAGGTGCGGGAGGGATCATCGATCGATCCCGCAAGATGCCGGGCGGATGGCATCTCAACCTGTTTTACTGGAATGAAAGCGGTGGTCCGAAGGTGGAGATATGCGGCGAGCCAGTGGAGATCGTTCTCCTCGCCGGAGAGCCGACATGGGACAGGAGCCGAACCGACTGAGGACAGGATGGGTGGGGAAGCACCCGTTTCGTTTCGCATTTGGGAAAGAAATCACCCATCCGGGCAAGTAGAGGCCATCATTGTGCCGGACTGTTTCGGTCAACCATTGCCTCCCCCGGCCATCGCCATAGTTTTCCAAGCGGGCTGGAGAAGGAGGAATTTTCCATGCTTTTCAGAACCTTATTGCTCTCTGCGGCGGTGATCGCCACAACAAGCCTGCCTGCTGCGGCACAACGGCGAGGTGATGAACCAACACCGAAGGATTGCCCCGAAAGCCTGCCCGCCGGCACCAAGTGTTTCGCAGGCCGGGATATGCGCGGCGCCTATTACTGGATCGCCAAGCCGAAGAACTGGAACGGCGTTCTTGTCGTCCATGCCCATGGCGGGCCGCGGACGGCCAAGCCGAAACCCGACGATCCGGTGGAGGATCTGGAGCGTTTCGCCGTGACGGTTCAGGAGGGTTATGCCTGGGCAGGGTCCAACTATCGCCGACAGGGTTATGGCGTGCGGATGGCCGCAGCGGACACCGACAATGTACGTCGCATCGCCGAGCGGCTGCTTGGGGAACCGAAGACCGTGCTACTGCATGGCCAATCATGGGGCGGTAATGTGGCCGCCAAGACCGCCGAACTTTATGCGCTCGACTGGCGTGGACACAAGAATTACGACGGTGTGGTGCTGACCAGCGGGCTCCTTGCAGGCGGAAGCCGCGGCTATGACTTCCGCGCCGATCTGCGCGCCGTCTACCAGTATTACTGCATGAACCATCCGCGTGCCGACGAGGTGCAATATCCGGTCTGGCAGGGACTTCCAAAGGGCGCATCTATGAAGCGCGAGGAGCTGGAAAAACGCGTCGACGAATGCACGGGCCTGTCGCTTGCCAAGGATAAGCGATCATCGGAGCAGGCAAGAAACCTCGCCAATATTCTTGCCGTCACCCATGTGCCGGAAAAGACCCTGGTGGCGCATCTCGCCTGGGCGACGGGGATGTTTCAGGATATCGTCTGGAGACGGCTGGACGGGAAAAATCCGTTCGACAATTCGCAGGTTCAGTACAAGGGATCGGATGACGATGCGGCGCTGAACAAGGGGGTCGAGAGGTTCAAGGCCGATCCGCAAGCGCACCGGGCGATGGTCTACGACGCCGATCTCACCGGCCAGATCGTCCTGCCGACGATTACGCTGCACGCCAGAAAAGACCCGACGGTGTTCGTCAATCACGAGGCTATCTATCGCCAGACGGTGGAAAAGGCCGGCAATGGCGACCTGCTGCAGCAGAATTTTTCCGACGAGGCGGAGCATTCGAAACTGTCTACGCCACAATATGCGGCACTGTTTTCCGCCATGCTGAGCTGGATTGACAGAAACGAAAAGCCGACCAAGCAGTCCGTCGCGGCGCTCTGCGAGGAGAAGCGCAAGACTTATGACGAGGCATGCAAGCTGCTGCCGGAATTTGAGCCCGCGGTGGAATAAGCAAACCGGAGCCTGCCGATACCCCTCTGCCCTGTCGGCCAGAGGGGGCCGGCTTGCACTTGCGCGGAATGATCTAGTCAGTCCTTGGCAAAGGTCGTCGCCGTCTGCGAGGTCGTTACCATGGTGTTATAGTCCGAGACGATCCACTCGATGTCGTTGCCGCCGGCCTTGCGGGCGTCGCCCTTGAATTTTCGGAGTTGTTCGTCGAGATCACGCAGTTTGGAAAGAAGCGAAGCCGGGCGGCTTTCGAAGACGTGGAAACTGTCCGGGTGATCGATGGCATAGTCGTCGAATTCGCGCACCGCGCTTGCATAGGCGTCGAGCTCACCCTTGAAAACGGCCATGTCGACCACCGGTTTTTCGTTGTCCGGCATCAGGTCCATCATCGCTTCGGCGCGGATCATGACGTTGCGGACATGCCAGCGGGATTTGCGCCCCTCTGCCTGTTCGAGAGCCTTGAGCGACGCCAGGTCGAGCTTCACCTTTTCCGCCCGCAGCGTCAGGTCGGCCGTGTCTCGGCGCTCCCCATAGGTCGGAGCAAGTGCTGCGATATCCTTATGGTAGGCCTTGGCGCCTTCCATCTTGTCGGACTTGTAGTCCAGCCGCTCGTAATATTTGTTGGCTTTTTCGATCACCGGCGCGAGCTTCTGGTAGGTCTCGACATAGGCGAGCATGGCTGCATCGAGTTCCGGCATTTTCGGATCGGCCTTGGCTGCCTGCTCGACGGCTGCGATCTCGTCGCGCACGTCATAGAGCGAGTAGAGGCCGTAAATGACCCTCTCCTTGCCGGTCGGCCCCTTCTTCATATCGACCCAGCTCCCGTAACGCTCGAGCGATTCCGAGGCGCGAATGGAGCGGTTCAAGAATTCGACATAGGCATTCATCTTGACGATCGCCGCGTCGGAAACGTCAACCTCCGCTTCAGGCGCTGTGGAGGATTGGGCAAAAGCAGGCGTGCCGGAGAGAACCGGCGCCATCGTCGGCACCTGCAGCAAAAGCGAAACCGCGGCGACGGCAAACGCCCTCGACGTGAAAATGCGCATTCTGATTACCCCCGAAAGACATAGAATATTAACTGACTGAATTTGAGGCTCAAGCCGAGAACGTCAACTGCAAAAATTCGCACTTATAGCGGATCTACAAGACAATGAGTGCCGTCAATCCGAAGCGAAGCTGCGCATATCAATCTCAATTTGCATCGCTGCAGAATTTCAACTTTGTTTCCTGACAAATATTCAGTTTCGCAACATTTTTTTCGCTTCATGCGCATTTGATTAAATTGCGATTAAGCAACCTTGCCATAGCGTGCGGCCAAGCCCATGACAGGCCTGCATGAAAGCCCAGCCCGCGCCTCCCCGGCCTCGATAGCTTCCACTCGTGCCTTCCCTCCCCTGTCCGATCGTCCCAGGCGACCTGCGTCCACGCGGTCCATTCTCACGGTGCATGCTATGAGTTTTCTTTCAAACGCGACAATTAGAACCAAGATACTGTCTCTGATCGTGCCGGTCTGTCTGATCGGTGTGGCCGGGATTGGTGTGGCTGCCTACAGTTTCAAGCAGGCGGACGGCCAATATTCAGCCTTCATCGCGGAAGACAGCGTCGCTGCGACACAGGTTTCGCGCGCATCGACCTCGATGAACTCGGTTGCCTACAGCGCCTATCAGCTGACGGTCTATCCGCAGGGTTCCGCATTCCGCGCCGTTGCGCAGAAGAACTATGAAAGCGGCAAGAAGGTTATCGGCACGCTGCTAGGTTCGGCCAAGCAGCTTATCCCCGAGCAGGCGAATGACCTGTCGGCGTTCGAGACACGCGCAGCTGCAATCACGGCGATGACGGACAAGGCTGTCGCCTTGACCGAGCAGGGCCAGATGCAGGATGCACAAGTCGTTCTTGCACAGGTCGATCCGGACATCGCCAAGATCCGCGATGACTTCAAGGACTGGAATGTTGCCAATACCAAAACGGTACTAGACAACAGTGCCGCAATCACAGCGCAAATCAATTCAACCCTCATCACCCTGATCACGACGCTCGGAGTGCTGTTTGCCGCTGCGATCGCCGCCTCGCTGTTCGTTGCCTCGCGCGGCATTTCCGGTCCGATCGACATGCTGCGCCAGCGCATGGCGTCACTTGCCGGCGGTCAGACGAGCCAGGAGGTTCCGGGCCTCGGCCGCAAGGACGAAGTGGGCCATATGGCCGAAGCAGTCGCCGTGTTCCGCACCAATGCGATCGAGCGCGCCAAGCTCGAGGAAGAGGCCCGCGCCAACCGCAGCCTTTCCGAACAGGAACGCGCCGCCCGCGAAGAGCAGAAGGCGAAGGAAGCTGCCGACGTGAAATTTGCGGTCGACAACCTGGCAAACGGCCTTTCGCATCTGGCAGACGGCGACCTTGCCTACCGGATCGGCAAGCCGTTCACCGAAACGCTCGACGGCGTGCGCCACAACTTCAACGCCTCAGCCGACAAGCTGCAGGCAGCCATGCGCGGCGTTGCCCAGAATGCCCGCGGCATCGATGCCGGTGCCAACGAAATCAAGTCGGCCGCCGACGACCTGGCCAAGCGTACCGAACAGCAGGCCGCAGCGCTGGAAGAAACGGCCGCAGCACTTGAACAGATCACCACCACGGTAAAGGATGCCGCCAAGCGTGCTTCCGAAGCCGGTGCGCTTGTCGCCCGTACCCGTCAAGGTGCGGAAAAGTCCGGAGAAGTCGTCCAGACCGCCGTGAAGGCGATGGAGGAGATCGAAAAGTCCTCCGGCGAGATCGGCAACATCATCGGCGTCATCGACGATATCGCCTTCCAGACCAACCTGCTGGCACTGAACGCCGGTGTCGAAGCAGCACGCGCCGGTGAAGCCGGCAAGGGCTTTGCCGTCGTCGCACAGGAAGTTCGCGAACTTGCGCAGCGCTCGGCCAATGCAGCCAAGGAAATCAAGGCGCTGATCACAACGTCGAACGAGCAGGTTCGCAATGGCGTGGAACTGGTCGGAGAGACCGGCAAAGCACTGAAGAACATCGTTTCTGAAGTTCAGGAGATCAACCGCAACGTCGCGGCGATCGTCGAATCCTCGCAGGAACAGTCATCCGGTCTCCAGCAGATCAACACCGCCGTCAACCAGATGGACCAGGACACGCAGAAGAATGCGGCGATGGTCGAGGAATCCACTGCCGCCAGCCATAGCCTGGCCCGCGAAGTCGCGTCTCTGAATTCGCTGCTGGCGCAATTCAAGCTGGCCGATGGCCATGCGCCGGCAGCGGTTCGCCCCGCGGCAAGAAACGATGCCCCGGCCGCTTCGCCGGCCCGGTCACTCGCCCGCAAGGTCGCAGGCGCGTTTTCCGGCAATGCAGCCGTGGCGCAGAACTGGGAAGAATTCTAAGCCTCACGGTTCAGCACAATCCAGACGACAGGAAGGCGGGACAGCGATGCCCCGCCTTCTTTCATTTCAAGGCCGGCGTTACAGCCAGCCTTTTCGCTTGAAATAGAGATAGGGCACGGCCATCGAGAAGATCATCATGATGATCGCCGAGTGATATCCGTAATGCCATTGCAGTTCCGGCTGATAGGCGAAGTTCATGCCGTAGACGGAAGCGACCAGCGTCGGCGGCAGGAACATGACCGAGGCGACCGAGAAGATCTTGATGATCTGGTTCTGCTCCAGATTGATCAGGCCGAGCGTCGCATCGAGCAGAAAATTGATCTTGTTCGACATGAAGGCCGAGTGATCGCCAAGCGAGGTGGCATCCCGCTGCAGCAGCTTCAGCCGCTGGCGGACTTCCTTTGAAAGCTTGCGGTCAACGCCATCAAGCGCCGCATAATAGGCGACGACGCGGGAAACGCTGACAAGGCTTTCGCGCACGACGGTGATGAACTCGCCCTTCTGGCCGATTGCGCGGATCAGTTCCTGCAGGTCACGTTGCTTCTTGTTGGCCTTCGAGGCTTTGGCTTCGAAGACGTCGCGGGAGATCTGGTCGATATCGGCGCCGAGCCTTTCCAGCGTATCGGCCATGCGGTCGATGATCGCCTCGACCAGACCGCTCATGATCAGCTCGCCGGTGGCCGTATGCGTGCCGAGCCCGTTTGCCTTGCGGGCACGCGCCATGAAGGCATCGAACGGACGCGGTTCTGCATGACGGACGGTGACGAGGATCTGCCCCTTGATGATGAAGGTGACCGGCACCTTGATCGGCGTGCCGGCATCCGGGCGTATCAGCACGGTCATGGTCATGAACTCGGCGCCGTCCTCCTGATAGAGCCGGGCGGAAAGCTCGATATCCTCCATCTCGTCCATGGTCGGTATGACGAGGCCGAGACATTCTCCGACCTGGCGTTCTTCTTCTGCGGTCGGGCTGATCAGATCGTACCAGACGACGGAGGCGCTACGTTCAGCGGATTGAATTTCGGTCTGCGCAACAGCTTTTTCGCCTTCGAACGATTGGTCGAAGGCTGCAGGTACAAGGCGGTCAAGGTCATAGGCGTGGATGCGCAGCATGACGGCTCCTTTTCGGACCATCTGGTCCCCGGAGCGCATCACCGAGAGAACGGATCAGAGCCCCGAAGCGGCAGGTCTATCTGTTGACGTCGAACTTCGACTGTCGGGGTTCATCTCGGTTTGTCCTTTGAAAGAGCGACGCCCGGACGGGCAGCCGCTTTGAGGCTCACATGGGCCTGTCGCACCGGAAAGTCAATGGGAATGATGGCGGTCGAAAAATGGCAAGGATGCGACCTCGCTGCCAGCAATCATCACTTGTAAATTAGGCTAATCTAATATAAATTCATCTTGTCGCCATTTCCCAGATCAACCGGCGATGGTCCGAAGCACAATCTTCGGCCGGGCACACCCCTGCCCTATTCGGCTTGGCATTCCCCCGATTGGCCACCCGACAAAAAAGCCGCCGGAACAGGAACCGGCGGCCTTTTTGTTTTGATCGCAATGGCCAAAAGGCAGAGTAGATTGGGTAAAAGACACATGCAATTACTGTGACTTTCATTAATCCGCGAAAACGAATGACCGGAATCAGTTTCAAAAACCATATTCAGAGCAGACTTGACGCTCTCGTCGGGCTGCAACTCAGTATAGTGCGCGACGCGCTGGACATGAAGATGTTTCACTTTGGCGACATCTACCTGTCACCATCTGGCAAAGGTTCGGTCGGAACCTATGCACTACATGTTCAGTGCCCTTGGAGAATCGTATCCGAGGGAATGATCCTGACCGGTTCATTCGATCGTTATGAACCACCCCAAGAAAATAGAGAGCTTGATGAGGAGAACAATCGTTCAGGTACTCTCCAGCGTGCGCGCCTCTTCCACATTCTGGAGGGTTATGACGAAGCCGCGAGAAGCATCGTGAATTCAACCAATAATTTCGCTGTGCTCTCCATCAAGGTTGATGAATTCGGCGGATTGGATTTATCGCTCTCTGGGGGATACAATCTTCAGCTCTTCCCAAGCGGAGCAAGCAGTGAGGATTGGCGCTTTTTCAAAACGGGAGGCGCACCGCATCTCGTAGTCGAAGCCGGGCGCGCAGAAGAGGTCGAATAGAGGCCGCCTCAGAAATCGGGACGGCCTCTTCCATACGATAGCTCAAACGAACTGAGACAGGCCCGGCACCGAGGCGATAACCGTGTCGACCACTTCATCGCCGGCATGTTCGCGGGCAACTGCCATGGTTTCCTTGGCAAGTGCCGTGATTTCGCCCATGCCGAGGCCCTGGGACATGAGCTGCTGGCCAAGCGCCATGACGCCGCCGCCGAAGCTTGCCATCAGGCCTCCAAGCAGGCCGCCGCCGCCAGCGCCTTCGCCGTTGAACTGGGCCACCAGTTCGGGAGCGCCCGGGATTGCTTCAATCATCTTTGCTACCGCGCCATCATCGGCCTCGCGCTGCAGGAAGCCGAGCATCATGCCGATCGCCTTTGCGGCTACATCGGGCGTGATGCCGACGCTGTCGGCGACGCGGGAAACCAGTTCGTTCATCAGGATGTCTCCTCAAAATTCTGACGTTGACGTCAAAGTAATACACATTCAGCCACGGCAAGACCAGCCATGACGGGAGATTGGAACATTGTTATTCGCGATCCAGGGATGGCAGCGCAAGTGCTTAATCGCCGCCACCGATCAATCCCGCGTTTCTCCCAATGTATCGGCCATGTAGGCACCGCGTTCTCCCATGGGCCGCGGCGTGCCGGTGGTCGAGTCGCGCGTCGTCTGGTGTTCCAGTTCGGCGTTGATCTCGGCCCCGACGATCACGATGATGGCCGATATCCATGTCCAGACCATGAAACCGATCAGCGCGCCCAATGTACCATAGGTCGCGTTGTAGTTGGCGATATTGGAGAGATAGAAGGAGACGCCGAGGGAGGCGGCGAACCAGAGGAGCGTGGAGAAGACAGCGCCCCATGTGAGCCAGCGGACCTTGGCGGGCTCGCGGCTGGGGCCGAACCGATAGAGAGCCATGATGCCAAAACCGACGAATACCATCATGATCGGCCAGCGGGCGACGCGAATGATGAGTTCGGCCCAGCGATCCAGCCAGAAATAGTTCAGCACCGCCGGCACGACGCCCATCGAAAACAGGATGACGATGGCGATCAGGAAGGCGCCGAAGGTGAAGGCGAGCGAGACGAGATTGAGGCGGACGATGCTGCGTTTTTCCTTTTCGCGATAGGCAACATTCATCGCATCGAACAGCGCCTTGATGCCGTTATTGGCGCTCCACAGCGCCAGCGCCAGACCGCCGACCAAACCTGCCGACAGGGTGGCGCCGCGCTCTGCCGACAGCGCCCTCACCTGATTGAGAAAGATGTCAAGCGCGTCCGCTGGCATGACGGAGCCGAGCGAAGCGATACGGTCGGCGATCGCCGCGGGGTCGGCCATAAGCCCATACAGAGAGACGAGCACGCTGGCGGCTGGAAAGAGAGCCAGAAGAAGATAATAGGTGACGCCGGCCGCAATCAGCGTGACCCTGTCTTCCATCACCCCGGAGACAATCCGCCAGAAGACATCCTTCAAACCACGAGCCGGAATTTCGGCGGGCTTATCGGCGTCGCGCCCTCGTCCGTGATGCGGACCAGAAATATTGTCCTTGTCGATATGTCCGGTGCCGTTCTCCAGCAGGTTGCCGCTCGTCGTCATATGGCCCTCGCCTTCGCGTGATCTGATCGCTCGGGGCCTCGGGAAATCGTTGCCGCCCGCCAAAGCCCGCCGTATAAGCATTTGAGAACAAACGCCGCGAGGGAGCGCAGAGTTGCATGACGGACGAGACGGGTAAGCTCTTCATCGGCGGCAGCCGCAAGCCGGACGACACGCTGAACAAGGCGGAATATCTGGACCTGAAATTCGGCAACCGCCACGGTCTGGTGACCGGGGCCACCGGCACCGGCAAGACGGTGACGCTGCAGGTTCTGGCGGAAGGTTTTTCCAAGGCAGGCGTTCCGGTTTTCGCAGCGGACATCAAGGGTGACCTTTCCGGTGTCGCCGCCAAGGGAGAATCCAAGGATTTCCTGCTGAAGCGCGCCGAACAGATCGGTTCTCAGGATTATGACTTCGAACAGTTTCCGGTGATCTTCTGGGACATCTATGGCGAAAAAGGCCATCGGGTGCGCACCACGATCGCCGAAATGGGACCGCTCTTGCTCGCCCGGCTGATGAACGCGTCCGAGCCGCAGGAAGGTGTGCTCAACATCGCCTTCAAGCTGGCCGACAAGGCCGGCCTGCCGCTTCTGGACCTCAAAGACCTCACCTCGCTTCTCAACTACATGGCGGAGAATGCGACCGAGCTTTCCAAGGAATTCGGCCTGATCTCCAAGGCTTCGGTCGGCTCCATCCAGCGCGCGCTTCTGGTGCTGGAACAGCAGGGTGCCGAGCATTTCTTCGGCGAACCGGCGCTCAAGATCACCGATATCATGCGGGTCAACCCGAATAACGGTTACGGCCAGATCTCCATTCTGGCCGCCGACAAGCTGATGATGAACCCGCGGCTTTACGCGACCTTCCTTCTGTGGCTGCTTTCCGAACTGTTCGAGGAACTGCCGGAAGTGGGCGATCCGGACAAGCCGAAGCTCGTCTTCTTCTTCGACGAGGCGCATCTTCTGTTCGATGAGGCGCCAAAGATCCTGATCGACCGGGTGGAGCAGGTGGTACGCCTTATCCGCTCCAAGGGCGTCGGCGTCTATTTCGTCACGCAGAACCCGCTCGATGTACCGGAAACGGTGCTGGCACAGCTCGGCAACCGGGTGCAGCATGCGCTGCGCGCCTATACGCCGCGCGAGCAGAAAGCGGTGAAGACGGCGGCCGATACGTTCCGCCCCAACCCGGATTTCGACTGCGCAACCGCAATCACCCAGCTTGGCACCGGCGAGGCGCTGGTCTCGACGCTGGAAGCAAAGGGCGCACCTTCGATGGTGGAACGCACGCTGATCCGCCCGCCGTCGGGCCGGATCGGGCCGCTCACCGATGCCGAGCGTCAGGGGATCATGGACCGCAGCCCGGTTCTTGGGCTTTATGACGAGGATATCGATCGCGAAAGCGCCTTCGAGATCCTTGCCTCTCGCGCCAAGCAAGCCGCCGATGCGGCTGCCGCCAGAAACGCACAGGACGAACTCGACCCCGCGCCGCCTGCCGGTTCCGGCGAGACGACCGGCTGGACTTTGCCGGGCTTCGGCGGCGGTGACGACGATCAGGACCAGCAGCGTGGGCGCAAGACCGTCGGCCGCTCGGGCTACCAGCGCGAGACGATCGTGGAAGCGGCGATGAAGAGCGTGACGCGCACGGTTGCCACGCAACTCGGCCGGGCTATCGTGCGCGGGATTTTGGGGAGCTTGAAGCGGTAGGAATGGAGGCGCTCATTACAACGTCAGACGTTATGGCGCGGGACAATTCCCCCTCTGGCCTGCCGGCAATTTCCCCCACAAAGGGGGAGAAAATCCGCGGCAAACTTCTGCCCTGATTTTGCTTCAACGTCTCGGCTGGGTTAAGCCCTCCCCCTTGTGGGGAGGGTTGGGAGAGGTCTTTAATTATCTACCTTCCCGGTGCCACCAGGCAGAAGAACGCACCCTGCGGGTCCGTCGCCTGGACGATCCAGCTGCCGCCGGGCACGTCCTGCGGGCCAAACACCACCGCGCCGCCATTTGCCTTGATCCGGTCGATCGCTGCGTCGATCGCCTCGACATTGAAATAATAACTCCAGCAGGCCATCGGCACGGTTTCGGGCCTCGTCATCATGCCACCGATGGCTTTGCCTCCATGGGCGAAGATGCGGTACGGCCCCATCGCGCCCATGTCGAAATCATGGTCCTTGGTCCAGCCGAAAACCTTGGCGTAGAAGTCGAAAGCCTCGTTTACCTCACCGGCGTAAAGCTCGCGCCAGCCGACATTGCCCGGGTCTTCCGGTCCCAGTTCGCGTGGCGGATTTTCCGGTGGGATCGGCGTCATGATGCAAAGCACTGCGCCATGCGGATCGGCGACAACGGCAAACCGGCCGATGCCTGGAATATCGTCCGGCTCGCGCTGAACCCGGCCACCGAGTGAAACATATTCCTTCGCCGTCTCATCCACGTCATCGACCGCGACGTAACCCGTCCAGTTCGGCGGCAGCTTGCCTTCCAGTTCGGGCGGGAAATTCATCATGCCGCCGATGCCGGGGCAGTTTTCTCCCTCGCCCATTTCGAACAGATAATAGGACGGCAAATCCGGCATCTGTATGGAATTCACCTTCCAGCCGACAACGGCGGAATAAAAATCACCGGCGGCCCTGGTGTCGGAGGTCATCAGCTCGCACCAGATGAATTTTCCATGAATGGCGGAACGCGTGTTGGAAGCAGTCTGCAGCATGGCACTATCCTCGTGATCGGTTAGGGAAAGGAAGGCTCTCAGCCTTTGCGGCGATAATGCGCTTCCATGAACTGTTTCCAGCTGCCATCCGGTTGCCTGGCGCTGGAGGTGAAAGTGCGGTGGTCATCGGCCAGGAAGGTGACCTGCTCGCGGTAATCGGCCATGCCCTCGCCGCTCATCGTCGGCCCTGTCGTATAGAGACTGAGCGTCTTGCCATCCGGCTCGACCTCGCCTTCGTAGACCCAGAGATAATCCATCATCGAACCAAACCAGGTGCCGACATATTTGCCCTTGGCGGCGTCATGTCCGAGCGTGAGCATGGTGGTTGCGGGTTCTCCTCCTTCGCCGCCGTCTCCTTTCGGCATCATGCCGGTGCCTTCGGCGATAATCCAGATTCCCTGAAGCGAACGGACGTTTTCGACCCATGGCATTTCGCCGCTCATATCCGAGGTGACATCCCAGGTGCCGACCATCCTCTCCAGAAACCCGTGCTCGGCGCGCGGTTTTGCCATGACCATCGTCATTGTCTTTTCCTCCCTGATTATGAAATCTGCACCGCCTCAATGGCAGCAGGATGAACCCTTCTCCTTTGGCGCCGTTTCATATTCATCGTGGCGCTTCAGGAAACTCATGGTCGAGGTTTCATTGCGGCCGAGCGGTGCCCGGTCGAGCAGCATCAGCGTGCCGCAGACCTCTTCGCCGCCGCGGGCGTAGGTCGAATAGGTGTGAAAGATCTCGCCTGCCTCGTTACGGTAGAAAGAGGACATGCCGTGTTCCTCATCGGCGATCTCTGTGGTCGGCACCTTACGGTAATTGTATTCGACGGCGCCGGATGCCCGCTCCTCATCCGAGAAGGAGACGTTGTAATCGTAGTTGAAATCATCGCCGAAGGACGAGACCCAGGGGAAATTCCAGCCCATGCGCTTGCGATAGGCCTCGATCTTTGCGAGCGGTGCGCGCGAGACCGCCACCCAGGTGACGTCGTGGTTGTTGAGATGCGGCAGCGCGCCTTCGACATGATCGCAGAAGAAGGAGCAGCCGATACAGCCCTCGTCCCAATCCGGGCCGAGCATGAAATGATAGACAAGCAACTGGCTGCGGCCATCGAAAAGCTCGGCGAGTGTCTTTCGGCCGGCAAGCGTCTCGAAGGTATAATCTTTGTTGACCTTCACCCGAGGGAGCGCCTGGCGCGCCGCCCGCACTCTGTCGCGCAGGTGGGTTTCTTCCTTCTCAAGCTCCAGAAGTTTAAGGCGCGCATTGCGCCATTCATCCTTGTCGACGACCGGATTGTCGGGGTTATTCTTTGCGGATGCGGTGATATCCATGCCCGGAACCTCCTCTTCCTTGACAGATTACGTTGATATCAACATGATTATTCCATGCTGTCAAATTCCGAATCAATTCCATTCTCCACGACCCTGCATGTACGGGACACCTGCCTGTGCCTGCATGTGCAGCGGGCGGCACGGGCGCTTGCCCGGCGTTTCGATGTGGCGATGAAACCTATCGGGCTGAATAACGGGCAGTTTTCGCTGATGATGTCACTCAACCGACCGGTGCCGGCGACGATGAAATCCGTCTGCGATCTACTCGCCATGGACCGCACGACTTTGACGGCGGCGCTCAAGGTTCTGGAACGGCGCGGGCTGGTCAGAACCGAGACCGACCCGAAAGATCGCCGCGGGCGACTTTTGACGCTGACCGAAGCGGGGATGGCGATGCTTTCTGCAGCCTTGCCGATCTGGACACGGGTTCACGCGGAAATCGATGCTGAACTGGGTGCTGGCGGATCGGATGGGGTGCGGCAATTGCTGGCAGGATTGAAACAAGCCTCCTAGACACGTTTCGCGTTCAGAGTGCCGTCAGAAAACGGTTCTAAGTCTCCGGCGGGATAAACCTGAGGAGATCCATGATGCGCAGACATTTCCTGGCACTAGGCACAATCGCATTTATGTCGCTGGCACCACAGGCCTTCGCGGCCACGGCTATCAATGTCATCGAAGACGGCGAAGGCGGTGGCCCCATGAGCCTCAAGATGGACCAGTCCATCATCAAGGCCGGTGAAGTCGTCTTTTCGGTGCACAATGCGGCGATGACCGAGGAACACGAAATGGTGCTGGTGAAGCTGAAGTCTGCCGACCAGAAGATCACCGTCATCAAGGGCAAGCATCGCATTGATGAAAAGCAGCTTAAAAGTCTTGGCGAGGTCGCGGATCTCAAACCAGGCGCGAACGGTTCGTTGAAAGCCAGACTTTCACCCGGTCATTACATGCTCTTCTGCAACATCATGGGCCACTATGAAGCGGGCATGCATGGGACCCTGACCGTCACCAAATAAATCAGTCGCCGAACGACCAGTTCTTCCAAATCGAGAGCGAATTCAGATGACATCGCCGATTACCTATTCTCTGCCGCAGCGTATTCTCCACTGGCTGACTGCTATACTCGTGTTGTTCAACCTGCTTTTGCCGGACGGCATGAATGCGTGGCAACACGCCATGCGGCGGACCGGAGCCGCCACCGTGGATCAGATTGCCTCGGCCAATATCCATGCCTATGCCGGCCTTGCGGTATTGCTCATGGTGTTGCTTCGGCTTTTATTGCGCAATATCCAGGGCGTTCCGGCTGCGCCCGTGAGTGAGCCTGCGATATTCAGGCTTGGGGCAAAAATCGCGCATGTTCTGCTTTACGTATTGCTGCTTATGATGCCCTTGACGGGTATCGGCGCCTATTATCTGGGCTGGGGCAGTGCCGGAGACCTCCACGCGGATATTCTCAAAGTCATTCTCTGGCTGATACTGGCAATGCATGTCGGTGGCGCACTGGCGCATCATTTCTATTGGAAAACCAATGTGCTGCGGCGCATGACGATAGGCTGATGGATCTGGCAAATACAGAGCAACCAAACGCCCGGCTCATCACCGGGCGCTTTTGATATTGGTAGCGCGGCCGCTCAGGCGGCTTCAGTCTTGTCGAAATCCGTCGACACAGAGATCGCCCTTACCCGCTCCAGCAGCGCAGTATCGGAGGCGATCTTGGCTTCGATGGCCGCGACCGTGTCGCTGCCGAGCGGTAGGCGGACCGGCGGGTTTTCCATATCGACGAAATCGATCAGCACGTCGGCGAGTTTCTGCGGATTGCCGGGCTGGTTGCGGCTGATGTGTTTTGCCTTTTCGCGCACCACGCCGGCGGTTTGCGCATAATCGGCAATCTCGACCGGGCTCACACTGAGCGAATTGCCTTCGAGGAAATCCGTGCGGAAATAGCCGGGTTCGATGGCGGTGGCGAAGATGCCGAGGGGAGCGAGTTCATCGGCCAGCGCTTCCGTCAGGCCTTCGACGGCGAATTTCGCCGAGCAGTAGACGCCGAAACCGGCTGAACTGCGATATCCACCGATGGACGAGAAGTTGAGGATATGGCCCGAGCGCTGACGACGCATATGCGGGAGTGTGGCACGGGTGACGGAGAGAAGCCCGAAGACATTGGTGCGGTAGATCGCCTCGACTTCCTCAGCACTCGCTTCCTCGATTGCGCCGAGCAGGCCGAAACCGGCATTGTTGACCAGAACGTCGATGCGGCCGAAGCGGGCAATCGCAGCCTTGGCGGCATCATGAGCCTGGGTCTCGTCGTTGACATCGAATGCGACGGCGAGAAGGTTCGGATGGTCGCCGAAACGTTCCGTCACCGATTTCGGATTGCGGGCGGTGGCGACGACGTTATCGCCCTTTGCCAAAGCCTTTTCGGTGATCAGGGCGCCAAAGCCGCGGGATGCACCAGTGATGAACCATGTACGCATGTTGAAATCTCCTCTTTCGTGATGCCGTTCCGTTGATCGGCGGCTGAGGACATTTTTACGCCGACACCGCTCGTGAGATAATCGACTGGATTCTCTTCGAGTTGATGAGTAAAATTCAGCAATGGCAATTTTCTCACCCACCGATCTGTCACCGTTTCTGGCGCTGGCGCGACACAAGAGCTTTCGTCGCGCGGCCGACGAACTGGGCTGTACGCCATCTGCGCTCAGCCATTCCCTGAAGGCGCTGGAGGAGCGGCTGGATGTGCGGCTGTTCAACCGCACGACGCGCAGCGTGGCGCTGACGGAGGCCGGCGAGCGGCTGCTTTCGCGCGTCGCCCCCGCCTTCCGCGATATCGAGGATGCGCTGGACGACCTCAACAATTTTCGCGGCACGCCGGTCGGGCGGTTGCGGATCAATGCCTCGCGGCCTTCAGCGCGGATGGTGCTTCTGCCGCTGGTCGCGCGGTTTCTGGAGGCCCATCCGAGGGTCGGCATCGAGATCGTCATCAACAACGAGCTGGTCGACATGGTGTCGGAAGGGTTCGATGCCGGTGTTCGTTTCGGCGAAATCATTGCGCAGGATATGATCGCGGTTCCGATCGGTCCAAGGCAGCGGACAGCGATCGTCGCGACGCCCGACTTTTTCGAAAAACATCCGAAGCCGGTTACGCCGGAACAGTTGAAATCCCTGCCCTGCATCGGCTTTCGTTTCGGCACGGGTCGGCTTTACGCCTGGGAATTCGAGCGTGGCGGTGTGGAACTGTCGGTGGAGGTGGATGGCGCCCTTGTGCTCGACGATCAGGACATGATGGTGGATGCAGCACTTGCAGGTGCTGGCATTGCCTTCACCTTCGAGGATCAGGTGAAGGACCTGGTGTCGGATGGCCGGCTCACGCGCATGCTCGAAGACTGGTGCCCCTATTATTCCGGCTTCTATCTCTATTACCCGAGCCGTCGCCAGATGCCGGCGGCCTTGCGCGCCTTCGTCGATTTCGTCAGGCGGACAGAAACGGGCAATCCGCATGATACGCGGCAAACGCGCATAATTGCCGCAGATAGCAGTTATTCTTGATTTCAACACAATCATGGATTACATAAGCTTCATCGGCATTGCTGATGAGCGCTTAACCCATGTGCTGCTCGCAATTGCCGCCGCTGCTTTCAGCTTTTGACCACGGATGTACTGGCACTGGTGGGTAAAGCGGCGATGAGAGAGGTCGGAGCAACATTGCCCCGGCCTTTTTTCGTTTTTACACCCGACATTCTGAGGCCGATCAGGGCTTGATCACCGCCGCTATACGTGGATCGTCAGCAAAATCGGCAATTGAAAATCCCATTCTCAGTAGCGGATGATTGCGGATCGCCTGTACGCCTGCCCGTGACAGGCGAATTCGCCATGTCTGCCGTTCTGATGGTTCAGGCGCAGCAAAGGCGGAGGCCATCAGCAGCGCGATATTCAACCCGCCCTCAGGATCGCGAACAGAACGGTAGACGATCGCTTCGGCATCGGCGCTGCGGGCGGTTTCAGCGAAAGCCTGGCAGGCAGCGTAGTCCTGTCGATCTTCCCAGGCCGCACGATCCCGATCGAATGGGGCTGTGGTGAGGTCCAGGATCTTTGCGCTGTCGATCGAGACGGCAAAGGCCGTGTATTCGGCGGGATTGGACGGCAGCGGCGTGGCCGGAGATTCTGCGAAGAACAACAAACGGTAAAACGCCATTTCGGCAATCGCGGTGGAAATCTCGAAGGCCGCATAGAAAACGCCCGGTGTCTTGCCGGCGCGGCGGAAACGGGAGCCATGCGGATAGGCCGCGCCGTAACGGAACGGCGTCTTCAACAGATAATCCAGCCCTTCGCATTCCGGCGGATAGGCGGGCTTGGTTTCTTCCAGAAGGTTTTCAAGCAGCGCCTGCTCATCGACATGATCGACCAGCTTCATCGTCGAGACACGATGCTGCGCCTCGACGAGACGCCAGACAGTCGTGCTCAGCCGTCTGAACTCAGACGAGAGCGCGGCGGGCATCCAGATAGGCAAGGACATCAGTCAGACCGGAAATGGAGAGGATCTTGTCGGCGGGAATACCGGAGAGAGCCGTGTTGTGGTTCTTCAGCCAGGCGCGCGCCACCTGTTCATCGCCGCCGGTGATGGCATCGAGGGAGCGGAAAAGACGGATCAGCAACAGCGCCAGCTCGAAGGGTTTTGTGCCCTTTTCCAGGAGATGATCCAGCCGCTTCATGCGCGATACGGAGGCTTCCGACACGCCGACAATGCCGGCAAGCGTGCGGGCGCTGAGGCCGAGCCGGTCTGCAGCCGCGACAGTGGCCTTGGTCACCACCTGCGCTTCCGAGATGACGAGATCGGGATTTTTCGATGCGTAAGCCATGGCATTATTCCTTTCCCACGAAAGAATATAAACGATATCTTTCCAAAGACAATGGTTTTGCAGATTTTCGGATGAGATGACCTGATGGCTTTTGGCCGGGCTAAAGAATAGTGTTTCGCCTATCATTCTCGCCAAGGATCACCCGATGCCATCTGTCGAATTGCTGATCACCTTCTTCATCACGACTGCGGTGTTCGCCTATATTCCCGGCCCGGCGATGCTCTATGCCGCGGCGCAGACAATGGCGCGGGGGCGCAAAGGCGGGCTGATGGCAACGCTCGGCATTCATCTGGGCTGTTATGTGCATGTGGTTGCTTCTGCTGCCGGGCTTTCCGTTCTCTTCCATGCAGTGCCGACGCTTTATCTGGCGGTAAAGATGATCGGAGCGGGCTATCTGATCTGGCTCGGTATCTCGCTTTTTAGAGCCAGGACAAGCGGCGATCCTTCCCTGCCCGTGATCGGCCAGAAATCCGCCCGCCGCGCCTTTGTGGAAAGCATTACAGTCGAGGTGCTGAACCCGAAGACGGCGATCTTCTTCATGGCCTTCCTGCCGCAATTCGTCGATGCGTCGGCGGCCTTTCCCGTCTGGCTGCAGTTCCTGATCCTCGGCGCGGTGGTGAACCTCACTTTCTCGTCCGCCGATATCGTCTGCGTGTTTCTCGCAGGCGCCGTCGTCAAGGGCCTGAAGAAATCGGCCGCGGCGCAAAAGATGATGCAGCGGGCCGGCGGGGCGGTTCTGATCGGGCTTGGCGCTCATCTCGCCCTGCAACGGAACTGATATGGCAAAACGGCCGGAAGCCCCGAGGCTTCCAGCCGTTTTAAAAACATGGTCCGGATGCCGCCCGAAGACGGCACCTCATATGCCTACGATGTTCAGGCGACCGTGACCGGAACTTCCGTGGCGGTGCGCATGGCATGGCTGTAGGGGCAAACGATATGCGCCTTGGCGACCAGATCTTCGGCCTGTGCCTTGTCCATTCCGGGGATCGAAACGGAGAGCGAGACTTCGATACCGAAGCCGGTGCCGTCTTCACGCGGGCCGATGCCGACCGTTGCCGTCACCTTGGCGTCTTCCGGGATCTTCACCTTTTCCTTGCCGGCAACGGCCTTCAGCGCGCCGAGGAAGCAGGCGGAATAACCGACTGCGAAAAGCTGTTCGGGGTTGGTGCCGGTTGCGCCGTCGCCGCCGAGTTCCTTCGGGACTGTCAGCGTGACATCGAGAACGCCGTTTTCAGAGGCGCCGTGGCCTGCACGGCCGCCGGTGGCAGAACCCTTGGTGGTATAAAGAATGGGCATGTTCGTACTCCCTTCGGTTAAATCGTTCGCAATTCAATTGCGTGCAATAGATTTATGCGCATTGCATTCTGACGTCAAGCCTGCGAGAATAGATTATGAAAGAGATAGAGCACGGTTTCGTGATGACAGGGGCAGAGCCGAATAAAAACGATGAGGTCGAAAGCCGCGAGGCAGCAGCCGGCGGGCTGGATGCGATGCTGTGTTTCGCCATCTATGGCGCGGCGCATGCGTTTACGCGCGCATACAAGCCCCTGCTCGAACCGCTCGGACTGACCTATCCGCAATATCTGGTGATGATGGCACTCTGGGCGGAAGATGGTCAGAAGGTGAAGGCGCTCGGCGACAGGTTGGGGCTCGACTCCGGCACGCTCTCGCCGCTCCTCAAGCGACTGGAGCAATCCGGCCTCGTCAAGCGCAAGCGCGATGCGGAAGACGAACGGCAGGTGAAGATCACGCTGACGCCGCAGGGGCTGGAGCTGAAGGATCGGTCAGCCGGCGTGATGCAAGCCATCGGCAAGGCGACAGGATGCAGCCTCGAAGAGGTGGGAACGCTGAGGGCCGCGCTGGTGGGGCTGAAGGATCGGCTTGAGGGGGCCGAGGAGAAGTAGGAAGCGGGCACCGAACTTGCCGAGGGATATCTGCATATGTCGCGAACGGGTCGATTATTTGAACTACTCGGCATACTGCGAGCACGCAGGATACCCGTCACTGCCCTCGATCTCGCGGATCGGCTGGGGGTGTCGGAGCGGAGCATATACCGGGATATAGATACGTTGCGCGCTTTGGGAGCGCCGATCGATGCACAAGCGGGCATTGGCTTTTGTCTGAGAGATGGCTACTTCCTTCCAGAATTCGCATTTTCACCGGACGAACTGGACGCGATCAAGCTCGGCTTGAGTTGGGTGCAGCAACGCGCCGATCCGGCGCTGGCACATGGCAGCGAAAGCGCATTGGCAAAGATCCTTTCCGTTGGAAAGGCACCTTCTGCGACGAGCGATGAAGCGTCTGGCCTTATAACGGCGGCGCCATCGTCGGAGCTTGTCGACCCTCCACACGCCGCATCATTGCGAGAGGCCATTCGTCGGCAGCGCAAAGTCGAGATCAGCTATGAAGACGCTCATGGTTCATTGTCGGATCGCACCATCTGGCCGATAGCCATCGTCTATTTCGACGGTGTGCGGGTACTCGCCGCATGGTGCGAACAGAGATCGGCCTTCCGTCACTTCCGCATAGATCGGTTGCAACTGACAACCGTTTTGCAGGAGCGTTATCCCGGCCGACGACAATCGATCGTGAAACAGTGGCACGAACAGGATCGCGACTGGCGTTCACTCCTGACAGTTTCTGACAAATGAACACGCTATTCGTTTGCCGGGTGCACGCCCTCCGAGCAAAGTGTTTAAGAAAGATAAGCGAATGGCTGAATTGTCCCCAGCTGCAGTCGAGGTCTTCCTGAGTGAAGCCGACGACACGCCCATCGTGATGCTGAACCTGATCAACTTCAAACCCGATGACGGACGGGAAAGGTATCGCCAATACCATAAGATGGCCAAGCCGATTTTGGCGCGCTTTGGCGCACAAATTCTGTTTGGCGGTGACGGCCTGCCTCTGCTCACCGCAGGGCCGGCAGCAGGGTGGGATGCTGCCGTGCTGGTTCAATATCCAAATCGGTCGGCATTCAAGAATATGGTCGCCGATCCTGGATATCAGGAGGCATTCAAGGTCGGAATTTCGGCCATTGCGGATATCGTACTGCAGCCCATGAAGCACATGCACGGCCTCATATAAGAGGAGCATTTGCGGTTGGCCCAGTTGGCTGCCCGCGCGGCTCAATCACCCTCCGGCATCCGCTTCGCCCGCAAGTCAGCCGTGATGCAAAGCCTGCATCACGGTTCGACCAAGTCATCACGCCGAAAATTTTACCGTCACGCCGCGCTGGCGAAAATAGGCCTGCATCAGTTTGCGGCCGGAACGGTTGTTCTGCGAGATTTTGGCCGGATCGAAGACGGCTTCCTTTTGGCCGGCCTTTGCCAGAGCAGCTTTCAGAGATGCGATATGGGTGTCGATATCGGCATTGTCCGCGTGGAGCGATTCATAGATGCGGTTGGTTGCGTCTTCTACGGTCAGTTCGGTCATGTTGCGCTCCTGCTTTTATTCGGCTGGCGCTTAACACATGTTTCGGTGCGATCCTAGAAATGTTCGCGTAGACTGACGTGCCGGAAAGAAAATCCCCGGCACGAGGCCGAGGATAACATCTTGAGAAGAGTTCCGTTATTGCCAGACCACGATGCGTGTCTTGGCGGGAACGCGTTCATAAAGGTCTACGATGTCCTGGTTCATCAGGCGCACGCAGCCGGAGGAGACGGCCTTGCCGATCGAGTTCCACTCCGGCGAGCCATGCAGGCGGTAAAGCGTGTCCTGGCCGTTCTGGAATATATAGAGCGCGCGGGCGCCGAGCGGATTGTTGAGGCCGGGAGCCATGCCGCCGTTTTTGGCGGAATATTTGACCAGTTCGGGCTGGCGGGCGACCATCTCATCCGGCGGGGTCCATTTCGGCCATTTCTGCTTCCACTGGATGACGCCCTCGCCTGACCAGGAAAAGCCTTCGCGGCCGATGCCGACGCCGTAACGCATGGCAGAGCCACCCGGCTCGACCAGATAGAGGAAGCGCGAGGGCGTATCGACGACGATCGTGCCGGGGCGCTCGCCGGTCGGATCGACGACGCGCTGGCGATAATAACGCGGATTGATCTTCTGATAGGGGATGGCCGGGATGACGAAACCGCCATCTTGCACGCTGCCATACATCTGGGCCGCATCGGCATCGTATCCGGCCGGCTCCGGCGGCTGGGTGCTGATGCCGTCTCGATAGGTGATGACCTGCCCGCCATATGGCGTGGTCGAGGCACAGCCGGCAAGCGTCGAGGCTGCGCCCGCGCCGAGAAGAGTAAGGAAGCTCCGGCGAGAGAAGGAAGTGTCGAATGTCATGTCAGGGAGAACCATCCAGAGGAACGCGATAACGCAAAGCTTAATCGAACGATCTCGAAGGCGAAAGGTTCCAGCAGCATATGCTCCACCTCTAAGAGACGGGTCTGCGGCAAATCGGCAACGTTTACATTGACCGAAGGAACGCAAGAAGCCGCCTTGCGGGCGGCTCCAGGCTTATAGTCAACGGATAATCGGTCAGGTAACGACGATCGGAGTGCCGTTCGGAACACGATCAAAAAGATCGATGACATCCTGATTGAACATGCGCACACAGCCCGAAGACGTGGCCTTGCCGACAGACTGCCAGTCCGGCGTTCCATGGACGCGGTAGAGCGTGTCCTTGCCATCCTTGAAGATATAGAGCGCGCGGGCACCGAGCGGATTGTTGAGGCCTGGGGTCGCGCCGCCCTCGGCGGCAGCAAACTGGCGCAGGCCTGGATCACGGGACACCATCTCATCGGGCGGCGTCCAGCGTGGCCATTTCGCCTTGCGCTGGATCACGCCGCGACCGGACCATGCGAAGCCGGCCTTGCCGAGCCCGACGCCATATCGCATCGCCTTGCCGCCCGGCTGAACCAGATAGAGGTAGTGTGCACGGGTATCTACGATGATCGTGCCCGGCGCCTCGTTGGTGCGATAGTCGACTTGCGATCTCAGGAAACGCTGATCGACGCGCGAATAGGGGATCGCCGGAAGCGTGTGGTCGGCGTCGCGCGTGACGTCGTACATGGTTCGATAGACGGGGTTGGAAACAGGCAGGCCGTAGGTCGCGCCGAGATCGTATTTCTGGTGGAAATCCGACGGGTAGAGCTGACGTTTCTGCGGGATGGCACCCGGCATTGGCGGCGGCTGGTTAGACGGAGGATCCTGATAGGGCGGGACGTGGAAAACCGGAGCCGTTTCCTGAACGAAAACATTCGGGTTCACGCGGCTGGTATCGGTGACGAACGGAACCTGGCAACCGGCGAGCGCCGTCGTTGCAATCAGTGCGGCCGCAAGACCGGTGGCGCGGCGAAACGATGAAAATGTGTTCGGCATAAAGACCCGCTCGAGCAGATGACGTCTATGTACACTCTGGCAGGTGGCGCTGGCGCGAAGCTGGTGTGTCTGGCGCAGCGCGCATTCCCGCGATCAGGAACGGTTCGAAACATGTTTAATCAAATTTAAATGCGCCCAGGCTAGATCTCACACGACGGTGCAAGAGGTTCAGCCGCGATGGGAGCGGTGGTGATCGTCATGTAATCGGTTCAGACAGCATCCCTGCGTATGACAGCATTTTCGCACGGGATCGCCCTTTCCCAATAGGAAGCGAAATGCAGTTCCTCGAAAATGCAAAAATCCGCACGAAGATCGTCGCGGTCATCGCACTGATGGGTGCGATCGCACTCATCGGGCTTTTCTATGTCAGCATGCAGTTCAAGAATGCCGACGAACGATACTCCTATTTCATTTCGCACGAGAGCACGGCTGCAACGCTGAATGCGCGCGCAACGGCCGGATTGCTGCAGATGGGCCTGCAGCTCGGCCTGATGCAGGTCAATGATCCGGCCTCGCCGGAATTTGCAGCTGCCGTGAAAAAATACGAAGGCGACCGCGACCTGATGAAGCAGCGCGTCGGCATGACCGTGGATCTCGTACCCACACGCCGCGCTGCCGCCGACGCCATATTGAAGGCAGTCGATGAATTCGACCAGCTGGGCCAGCAGGTCATCACGCTCGCCAAGAACGGCCAGGCGATCCAGGCACGCGCTGCCATGCGCGATGCCGGCGCCAAGGTCATGCAGGTCCTGCCGCTTTTCGCCTCCGGTAATGACGAGTTGATGAAGACGGTCGATGCCGGCACCGCCGAACTTCAGGCCGATACCAACGATACGATCATCACCGGCGTGATTGCATTGGGCATTTCGCTTGCCGTGCTTATCCTGCTTGGCCTCTACGTCGCCTCGCGCGGGATTACCGGCCCGATCGCTCGACTGAGCGACCGCATGGCGGAACTTGCTTCGGGAGAAACCAATCGCGAGATCCCTGGTCTCGACCGCCGCGACGAGATCGGCACGATGGCGCAGGCGGTTCAGGTGTTCAAGGACAACGCCCTGAAGACGCAGGCGCTTGAAAGCGAAGCGGAAGCACAGCGCAGCCTCACAGAAGAGCAGCGCCAGCGCAATGCCGAGGATGCCCGCATCCGCGCCGAAGCGATGGCTGAAGCCACGAATGGCCTTGCCACAGGTCTCAAGCACCTCTCCTCCGGCGATCTGACATTCCAGCTGAACCGGGCCTTCGCCCAGGAATTCGAAAGCCTGCGCGCAGATTTCAACGCCACAGTTTCGCAGCTGCGCGGAACGCTCGGCTCGGTCGCCCAGGCGACAAGCTCGATCGATTCGGGCTCGCGCGAGGTCAGCCAGAGCGCCGACGATCTTTCCAAGCGGACCGAACAGCAGGCCGCTTCGCTGGAAGAAACCGCCGCCGCCCTCGACCAGATCACGACCAACGTGTCGAACTCGTCGAAGCGTGCGGAAGAAGCCCGCACCGTTGCTATCCAGGCAAATGAAAGCGCCCGCCAGTCCGGCGTCGTCGTTGCCAACGCGGTCAACGCCATGGAACGGATCGAGGAATCGTCCGGCCAGATTTCCAACATCATCGGCGTGATCGATGACATTGCCTTCCAGACCAATCTTCTGGCACTCAACGCCGGCGTCGAGGCCGCGCGTGCGGGTGAAGCGGGCAAGGGCTTTGCCGTTGTCGCACAGGAAGTGCGCGAACTGGCACAGCGTTCCGCCCAGGCAGCCAAGGAGATCAAGGATCTCATCGGCAAGTCGTCGGTCGAGGTCGAGACCGGCGTCAAGCTGGTCAGCGAAACCGGTACGGCGCTGAAGACGATCGAGACCTATATCGTCACGATCAACCAGCATATGGATTCGATCGCCACCTCCTCGCGTGAACAGTCGGTCGGCCTCGCGGAAGTCAACACCGCGGTCAACCAGATGGACCAGGTGACCCAGCAGAATGCAGCGATGGTGGAAGAAGCCAATGCTGCAGGCGCCACGCTGGCCACGGAATCGGGTCGTCTGCGCGAACTGGTATCGCAGTTCCAGCTCGGCCAGGGTTCGAGCGCAGGCTTTTCGCAACAGACAGGTGCACTGCGCCAGACGGCATCGATGATGGCCGCGCCGGTGAAAGCCGCCTCGCGCGGCACTGCACCGGTCGCCTCGCCAGCACGCGGCATGGTCGGCAAGCTTGCCCAGGCCTTCGGCGGCGGTCGCAGCGGCGCTGCGGCGGCACCGGCAGCGGACAACTGGGAAGAGTTCTGATCATCAGATCAGCGACATGAAAAGAAGAGGCGGGATCAAGATCCCGCCTTTTTTATTGGCTCGACAAACGGCCCCGGCAGCACCCGCGATCAGGCAAACTGGTTGAAAAAATGGATGCTTTCGACAACGGCACCGGGGACGACACCGTTATGCGTGCCCGGTAGCAGTTTCTTTTCGATCGAGACGCTTGCCGATCTTGCCCGCTCCATCAGCAACTCATGGTCCTTGTCAAACGGACGTTCCTCAGAGCCGCGCAGCAGATATGTCGGGCATTTGAGGCTGGCGCCGAAACAGGCGGAGGAGCGCATGACGAATTCCATCGGATCCGCCGGATCAAACGGCATTTCGTTCGAATATCGACCGAAATAGCGCCAGGCGCTGACACCGGCCGAGATAGGCGCGGCGGCGCGGAATTTGCGCGTCATCGAGGCGAGCAGCGCCAGCGTGCCGCCATTCGAATGACCGGCGATGAAGAAGCGATTGCGGTCTATTCCGGGCAGATTTTCCAGATAGGTCGCAGCCGCCAGCGCATCGGCGGTTTCATCGTAGAAGCCGGAGTAATAACCGGCCTGTCCGTTCTCCCCACGGAAGGACGGCAGAAGAACAACAAAGCCTGCTTCCCAATAGGGTTTCATCAGTTCCCAATGGCCGTCGCCGGTGGCATTTCCGCCGTGAAGGAAAAGCACTGCGGGTTTCAGTGTCTTCGACGGCTCGTAATGGGAAAGCCAGGCGATCAGCTGGATCGAACCATCCGGGCCGCCCGGATAGGTAACGCGTGTTGCACCCGGCGGTGTGCCGAGCGGCGGCGAGACTTCCGGCGACGGCCCCTTGCGCAGGAGAGAGGTGCGAAAATGTTTGCGCGCCTGCGCATAGTCCCGGTTTTCAAGCGGCGGGATATCCGGCGTCGGGAAGGGAGTGGCAGCGAGAGCACTTCTGGAAAGGGCACCGGCGGCGATGCCGGCAAGCACGAGGCGGCGGGTCACGATCATGGGCGAAACATCCGGAAGCGGAACGAACACATGGCACTCTTAGCAGACGATAAAATGCTGCGTGTCACATGTTCGTCAATGGGGCCGGAGGCGTTCAAGAAAACGAAAGCCGGACTGCCGCCCTATTTCCAGCTCAGATGATCGGCAGCCGAGCAGCCACGCGGTGCGCGGTCATCGCCAAAACGCTTCTGCAACTGGCCGCAGCCCCACTCGTTGAGCGGGCCGGGCATGACGTTATTGATCTCCATGCCGATCTGGTCGAATTGCGTCGGCGACGTGGTGACGTACCAGGCCCAGTAACCGAGCGCAGCGACCACGACGAGAATGATGCCGACGAGAAGCGTCTTGAAGCCCTGCATCCATTGAAGTTTCTTCTTCGGTGCGGCTTGCGGCTCGATTTCATTGGCATCCGCCTCGGCGGCACGGATCGAAGCGAGTGCCGTCTCGCGCTCTTCTGCCGTCAGGTCAATGCGCTGAAGTCCGGCATCTATCATCACCGGCAGGGCCGTCTTTCCATGGCGGACGGCGGCACCGACCGGATTGCCCTGCGGATCAGTCAGGAACAGGGGCTCCTCATCGCGCCCAAACAGCGTGTAGGCCGTGCGCTTGGTCATGCCGGGCGCGAGCTTGTCCACATAGGTGACGAACAGGCGTTTGCGGCTCTTCTTCGCGGCAGTGACCGCGACCGGGATCAGCGTCAGTTCCGCCGGCCTGCATATCTGGCCGCGCACGCGCCAGACACGGATCGCCAGAAACACCATTGCGCCGCTGAGAAGCACCATCAGGCCTCCAAGGACGGCGAAGGAGATGGCCCGGTTCCAGAGCTTTTCCAGGCCGAGTGTCAGCGTGGCGAGTTCGGGGCGATCGGCGGCGATGACGAGTTCGGTCATGTAGTCGCCGGAATGCATATCGACAAAGAAGAAATGCGTCTCCGTCTCATAAGCTCGCCCCTGGTAGCTATAAGCAAGCTTTGCCTCGCATTCAGTCATCACGCCCTTTCGCGTGGTGCACTTGCCGTTGCGGATGTCTCCGTCCTGCAGCACGACCGGGTTGCGGCTGATCTGATAGTCACGCCAAAGGCCCGGCCCCTGCCACCAGATGATGAAACCGGCAAGCACCATGATGACCGGCACGAACCAGAAGAAGCCGCGCGGCAGGGAAACCGCGCTGGACTTGAGAGATAGCGGGCGGCGAGGCAGTGCAATTTCAGGAATGGACATCGTATTTCTCAAATATGCGCGTTGGCGATCTCGCCCACGGGGCTTTGAAAATGCAAGGCGACACGGGAAGGCCGCCGGGCGGGACAAGCGGATTGGTGCGTCGCAGAAGGCGCAACCGCTGCGGCCAAAATAATCACCTTGGCGTGAGAGGCATCCGCTAACTGACGTCATGCACAATTTAAGCATGATCGAAAATTTCAGGTTTTCGCCTCGCGTGTCTCGATCATTGCGACAAGCGTTTCCAGCCGGTCGGCATCGCGCGGCAGCTTATCCTGCCTGAGCCTTGCAATACGGGGAAAGCGCATGGCGACGCCGGATTTGTGGCGGGTGGAGCGAGCGATGCCCTCGAAGGCGACTTCCAGCACGAAGCCGAAATCGGGCGTCGCCTTGACCGCCCTCACCGGGCCGAAACGGTCGATCGTGTTATCGCGGACGAACTTGTCGAGCACTTCCAGTTCCGCGTCAGTGAAGCCGAAATAGGCCTTGCCGACGGGCACGAGCTGTTCCCCCTCATCAGTCGTGGTCCAGACGCCGAAGGTGAAGTCGGAATAATAGCTCGAGCGTTTGCCGTGGCCGCGTTGGGCGTAAAGCATGACGGCATCGATGTTATAGGGATCGCGCTTCCACTTGAACCACGGCCCCTTGAGGCGACCGGCCTGATAGGAGCTGTCCTTGCGCTTGATCATCACGCCTTCGATGACCGGATCGGGCGGGTCGGCTCTCAACCGGTCGAGTTCGCTCCAATCGGTGAAGGGCACCAGATCGGAGAGATCGAACCGGTCGTGAGGGGCTTTGTCGATTACATCAGCCAAACGATCGCGACGGGTGAGAAAGCCCTGATCGCGAATGTCCGCCTCGCCCTGAAACAGAAGATCATAGGCGCGGACGAAGGCGGGATATTCGTCCATCATCTTTCCCGTAACCGTCTTGCGGTTGAGGCGCTGCTGCAGATCGGAGAAAGTTCGGGTCGGAGCGTTGGTCCGCTTCGTGCCGCCGACGAGCAACTCGCCATCGATGACGCCGTCGAAATTGATCGCCTCGACGACATCCGGGAAAGCGTTGGTAATATCATCGCCCGAGCGGGAATAGAGTTTCTTCGTGCCGCTGTAACTCGACATCTGCACGCGGATGCCGTCCCATTTCCATTCGGCAGCATAATCGGCCGGATCGAGCTTTTCGAGATCACCGTCTTCCACCGGATTGGCGAGCATGACGGAATGGAAGATCGCCGGGGTGGCAAGAACCGGCTTGTCCGCCCTGCCCTCCAGCCAGGCGAACAGGCTTTCGTAGGGTGGTGTGAGGCCATGCCAGAGAGTTTCGATCTCGATGATGTCTTTTCCGCTCATATCGGCCAGCGCCTGCTTGGCGAGACGGGCGGATACCCCGATGCGCAGCGACCCGGTGGCAAGTTTGAGGAAGGCGAAACGGCCGGATGTGTCGAGCTGGTCGAGCAGATCGCGCACGGCACCGCGAACTTCGGTGCGACCGAGCGAATTCATCCGCTTGACGACCTCCGACAGGCGGGGTTGCGGGGCATGGTCGGCAACGTCCTTGGCGCCGCCATCCCAGACGAGCGAGATGGTTTCGGCGAGATCGCCGACATAATCGTAAGAATAACGGAACAGGACCTCGTCCATCCGCTCCATGACCAGTTCACGCAGCATGGCAGGCTTGACGCTTTTCAAATCCAGCGCGCCGGCAAGGGCTGCGAGGCCATAACCGCGATCGGGATCGGGTGTGGTGCGGAAATAATCGACGAGCAGGGTGAGCTTGCCGTTGCGGGATGGGGTGAGGACGAGGCGGTCGAGCAGGGTTGCGAAGGGTTTCATGGGGGAGTCTCCCCGGTGGCCGGGGCTTTGCCGTGCCAGCCCCCCTCTGGCCTGCCGGCCATCTCCCCCACAAGGGGGGAGATCAGCTGGGCGTAATGGCTTGCCTCGATCAAATTCAACGAAAGAAGAGACGGTTTAATCGATGCACTCGCAAACGCCTGAGCTGGGCAAGGTGCAGGCCACCTGTGATCTCCCCCCTTGTGGGGGAGATGGCCGGCAGGCCAGAGGGGGGTGTTTCGATGCGGACGGGCGTTCATCAATCCCCCTCATCCTCATAGCCCACGAGATGCAGCGGCCTTGCCGGAATGCCCTGCAGCTCGCACCACCTTACCAGCGCCTCCTCGCGCCCATGGGTGACCCAGACCTGTTGCGGGGCAATCTCCCTGATCGTGGACAGGAGTTCCGGCCAGTCGCAATGGTCGGAGACGACGAGCGGCAGTTCGACACCGCCCTGTTTGGCGCGCTGTCGGACCATCATCCAGCCGGAAGCAAACGAAATCAGCGGTTCGTTGAAACGCCGCGCCCAGCGATCCTGAAACGCCGATGGCGGGCCGACGACGATGGCGCCTGAAAATTCCGTGGGCTTGCTCTTTTCGATGGTTGCAGGCCTCAAATCACCAAGTTCAATGCCCTGCCCCCGATAATAATCGCAGAGCCGCGCCAGTGCGCCATGGATATAGATCGGGTCGGAATAGCCATTGTCGCGGATCAGGCGGATGACGCGCTGCGCCTTGCCGAGCGCATAGGCGCCGACAAGATGGCTACGCTCGGGAAACTGTTTCAACGAGGTGAACAGTTTTGCGATCTCGACCTTCGGGTCGGGGTGATGGAAGACCGGCAGGCCGAAGGTTGCTTCGGTAATGAAGACATCACAGGCGATCGGCTCGAAGGGATCGCAGGTCGGGTCTACACCACGCTTGTAATCGCCCGAGACGACGATGCGCATGCCGTCCTTTTCGATGAGGATCTGGGCCGAGCCGAGAACATGGCCGGCCGGTTTGAACATCACCTTGACGCCGTTGATGAAGATTTCCTCGCCCCAAGCGGCCGCCTGTTCGCTGCCTGCAAAATCCTCTCCGTAACGGATCGCCATGATGTCGAGCGTCTGGCGTGTGGCGAGCACATGGCCATGGCCAGAGCGGGCATGATCGGAATGACCATGGGTGATCAGCGCCCGTTCGACGGGGCGGACCGGATCGACGTGGAAATTTCCGATGGGGCAGAACAGCCCGGCGGGAGTCGGATGAAGCAGAGCCTCGGGTTTCATGCCTATCAAGATAGGCGACAACCCGAGACTTTCGAGAGGCGCAGTTTCGAGGACCTCAGGCCGCCGCCTTTTCCTCTTTCGGCTGGCTTGCTGCCTGCATCGTCGGAAGCTGGATCGGCTTCAGGCACAGAGCTGCGACGAGGCCGATCAGGGCGATGGCTGCCGCAACGAGGAAGAGCGGCGAGAAGACATCATGATAGACGGCCGCCACGGCCTGACGCGATGCCTCGGGCAAGGTGGCCAGGATCTTTGGCGTCAGCGTCTCGATATCGGGCAGTCCGGGGATTTCGACCGGATGAGCCTTGAGGCCCGTGCCGATGATCGCACCGAAGAGCGAGATGGCGATCGAAGCGCCGCCCATGCGCATCAGCGCCACGGCGCCGCTTGCGGCCCCGACATCGCCGCGCGGCACGGCATTCTGCACGCCGATGATCGGCGCCTGCTGGCCGAAACCGACCGAGAGGCCCTGCAGGAACATGATCATCGCGACCATGACCAGAGAAACATCGTGACCGATCTGCGAGAAGCAGAAAAGCATGACGACGCTCATGGCCAGGCCGATCACGGTAAAGGGCTTATAGCGCCCGGTAATCGAGATCAGCCGGCCGGCGGAAATCGAGCCGGTCACGATGCCACCGGTCAGCGCGATGAAGAACAGGCCGGCGGCAGAGGGCGAAAGACCGGTCGTTGTCTGCAGGAAGAGCGCATAATAGTTGACTAGGCCGATGCCGACCGAACCAGCGCAAAGCGAGATGATGAGGTAGAGCGAGAACGTGCTATCGCGGAAAAGCTTGAGCGGCACGATCGGTTCCGGCACGCGGCTTTCGACGAAAACCCAGAGGCAGGCACAGACGATGCCGCCAGCCAGAAGGGCGAGCGAAGCCGGTGCAATGAGCGAGCCGAAAATCTGGCGGCTGTCGGCAAAGGCGACGAGGCAGGTGATCGTCGCGGCCAGGACTGCGGCGCCGATATAGTCGATCCTGGGCTGACGCGTCGGGCGGCGATAGGGCAACATCAGGACGAGACCGGTGATGACGATGACGCCGAGCGGCAGGTTGATGAGGAAGATCGACCGCCAGCCGAAGAGATCGCTCATCGTGCCGCCGAGGACGGGGCCGAGGCTGCCGGATGCCATGATCATCAGACTGGAATAGCTCTGGTATTTGGCGCGTTCGCGCGGCTCGAAGAGATCGGCATTGATCGAGAAGATCGACACCATGATACCGCCGCCGCCCAGTCCCTGAAAGACGCGGGCAGCGATAAGGCTATCCATCGACCATGCAAAACCGCAGGCGAGCGAACCGAGCGTGAAGATGACGATCGCAGCCAGCATGACGTATTTGCGGCCGAAAAGATCGCCCAGCTTGCCATAAATGGGCATTACGGCGCTGGTGGCGAGCAGAAAGGCGGAACTGACCCAGCCGAAACGCTCCATCTGGCCGAATTCGCCGACAATCGTCGGCAATGCCGTCGAGACGATCTGGTTGTCGAGCGTCGCCATGAAAAGCGCCGCCATCAGGAAGCAGAAAACGATCAATCGCTGGCGGTGGCTGGCAACCAGCGGGACGACGAGGGATGCGGGAGGTGTCATGGGCTATCCAGTGTGAGGCGCAATTTATGTGCTTTTAGCATATAATTGTCAATCGCACCCAGATGCGGGCGGCAGATAATTCTTGCCCGGATATACAGCTCTGCTATTTTCCTTCGCCATGACAAAGACAGTGACCGAAGAACACTTCTTTCAAGCCGCCGCCGATATTGCCCATATCAGCGAGGTGATGGGTAGGATGCGGCTGCTGATCGGCCGCAGGGTGATCAGCCGGACGCTGGTCGACAATCTTGCTCCAAGCCTCGAAATCTCACACCTGGATGCATTACGGGCAATGAACCGTATCGACGGCGAGGTCACGGTCGGTGCGATCGCCGATGTGATGCGGCTCGATCCTTCACGCGGGAGCCGGCTGGTCGCGGAACTGGTGACACAAGGGCTTTTGCGACGTGATGCATCGCAAGCTGACGGACGCCGGTCGATCGTCGTGCGCACGGAACTCGGCGACCAGCTGATGGCACAGGTCGACGCGACCAAACGACGGCTGCTTGCCTCCATGCTCGATGGCTGGAGTGAGGAGGAACTCAACGTCTTCGCCGGGCTGTTCGACAAGTTCGTCAGCAAGTTCGAGGAAACCTATCCGAACGAGAAGGCCGGCAGCCCGAGTGCCGCGCGTATCCTCACCAGCGCCTGACAATCACCCACAGATAGTCAGCCTGTCGCGGCCGAGTTCCTTGGCTTCGTACATGGCGCGGTCAGCGCTTGCCAGGAGATCCTCTGCAAGCTCGCCGTCCTCGGGATAGAAGGCGACGCCCATGCTGCAGGTCGCGCCGATGCTTTCTCCCTCAACCAAGACAGGTTCGGCAATGAGGGCCCGCAGCTTATCCAGACGCCGCAACACGCCGCTGCGGTCGCCATCCGGATTTGAGAAGACGATGGCGAATTCATCGCCGCCCAGCCTGACGATGAGATCGCTCGCACGGATACAGTGAGCCATGCGATCCGAAAGCGTCTTGAGAACTGCATCACCAGCTGCGTGGCCGTGGGTATCGTTGATCGCCTTGAAATTATCGAGGTCGATATAGGCAACCGTCACCTTGCGGCTTTCGCGCCGCGCCTCGTGCAGGCTGCGATTGAACTGGCTCCAGAAAAGCGTGCGATTGGGCAGGCCGGTGAGCGGATCGTGATGCGCCAGATGACGGATACGGCGTTCGCTTTCAGCACGCTCTATGGCAATGCCGGCAAGATCGGTGGCGATCGCCATCAACTCCAGTTCAATCGTCGTCGGCTCGCGCCTTGTGGGCGAATAAAGCGCGAACGTGCCAAGCACGCGCGCCTCGGCGCCGATGACCGGCGTCGACCAGCAAGAGCGAAAACCGAACAGGGAACCAAGCTCACGATATGGCTCCCAGAGCGGGTCGGCCTCTACATCCGCGACTGTCACGAGCGTACCGGTCCAGGCCGCCGTGCCGCAGGAACCACGACTTGGACCGATTTCGATGCTCTCGATGAGCTGCACATAGGAAGGTGAAAGACCGGGGGCCGCGCCTCCTGAGAACCGCTTGCGGTCCTCGTCAAGCAGCATTACGGCGCCCCTCACATCATGAAGCTGCGCCTCGATAAGCCGGACGATTGCATTCAGCACCACATCCAGCGGCTGACCACGCGCGATCATTTCCAGCAGGCGCGCCTGGCCGTGGCGCAGCTCTTCCTGCCGTTTTCGCTCGCTGATATCGCGCGAAATGCTGACCAGACCGACGATCTGCCCGGCAGAGTTCCTGAGCGCAATTTTCGAGATGGACAGCCAGAATGTCTTGCCGTCATGGCGGACGAGATATTCGTCCTGCTTCTCAACGGCCAAACCACTTTCCATCACCAGCTGCTCCATGGCGAAAAGCCGGTTGGCGGTCTCTCCGATGAAGACATCGAAATCGGTCTTGCCGATCAGGCTGGAGTAATCGCTGATATCGGCCGCACGGCAGGCTGCTTCGTTGGCGAAGACAAACCGGCTGCGGCGGTCCTTGATCGAAATGAAATCGGGCAACTGATCCAGCACCCTCAGCGCCGTCAGCTCCTGCAACGCCTCCGCAAGGTCCAGCGCGCAACCGCTGTCCATAACGGAGCGTCGCAATCGCTCGCACGCATCTTCCAATGCTTCCCTCGGCGTTTCCACCGTCATCTCATATGATACGGGAATTACCATGTCCGTCTCCAAGCCCCCGAAACGTCCAGAAATTGCATGCCCCACGCAATACACCTTAAAAAGCAATTACTACCCCTTGCTTAATAAAATCGTGCGATGACATGTCTTGTTGAGATGATTGCAAAGTTTTTACCCGGATACGCAAATATTTGTGACGCAGGTCGATCACAGATACTGCAATGGGAAACTATTTATTGACGTGGTGAGGCAAGCTGGATGATTTCGAAACGTCGACTGTTGACAGGGCTGGTCGCAGCGGCCTCGACTGCGGCTCTTGCCCGGTCGGCGGCAGCCCGATCACCGGCCATCTCCAGCGGCGAATTGCGTGGCTCCATCGATGCAAGCGCCCATGGCGTCGCACCGGGCGGAGGAGAAACGACGCGACGCAATCTCCAGCGGCTGCTCACCGAGGCTGCAGGGCGCAACATGCCTGTCTATCTGCCGCCCGGCGACTATCCGATATCGAGCCTTGATCTGCCCGATGGCACCCGCCTGATCGGGATTGCCGGCGCGACACGCCTGATCCTGTCCGGCTCCGGGATATTGCTGCGGGCCGAAAACGTGCGCCGCATCGAACTGTCGGGCCTGGCCATCGATGGTGCGGGGCGCGCGGCTGGTGGAGATGCCCCGGCGCTTGCGCTGTTTCGCAACGTGGCGGACCTCGCCATCGAAAATTGCGACGTGGCAAATGGGGGCAAGTCGGGGCTGCATCTTGAGGCATGCGGCGGCAGAATTACGCGCAACCGGATGACGCGCGCTGCCGAATACGGGCTTTATGCGGTCAATAGCGCCGATCTCACGGTCGCCGACAATATCGTCTCGGACTGTGGCAATGGCGGCATTCTCATTCATCGCTGGGAAAAAGGTCGGGATGGGACGATCGTTTCCGGCAATCGCATCTCGCGCACCGGCGCGGGTAATGGCGGCACCGGCCAGTATGGCAATGCGATCAACCTTTACCGCGCCGATGACGTGATCGTTTCCGGCAACCACATCTCGGATTCGGCCTTTTCCGCGATCCGCGCCAACAGCGCCTCGAATGCGATGATATCTGGCAATCACTGCAGCGCATCCGGCGAGACGGCGATCTACGCCGAATTCTCCTTCGAAGGCGCGATGATCTCAGGCAACTTGGTGGATGGCGCGGCCAACGGCATTTCGGTCGTCAATTTCAACGAGGGGGGACGGCTTGCCACCATCTCCAACAATATCGTCCGCAACCTGCGCCTGGTTGGCCCCTACACGGTCGAGGACCCGATCTTCGGCGTCGGCATCAGCGCCGAGGCGGATACGGCAGTGACGGGCAATATGGTCGAGAACGCGCCCTATGGCGGCCTGGCATTCGGTTTCGGCCCCTACCTGCGCAATGTCACGGCGACCGGCAATATCGTGCGCGACGCCGGGGTGGGCTGCGTCGTGACCGTGGTGGAAGGTGCAGGTGACGCTATCATCGCCAACAACATCTTTCAGGGGGCGAGACGGGGCGCGATCATCGGGTATCGGTGGAGAGAAGCATCGACCGGGGATCTGTCAAAGGGCGGCGCAGAGCGATTTTCGCATCTGACCATAGAAGGCAATCGGGCAAGCTAGAGATCGAGATCATCTTCATTAAAACCGACGTCCCTACCCCGGTTGAAGATACGGGCGATCAGCACTGTATTGTCCAGGACACGGAAAGCGATCGTTGCACGCCTTCGATAACCGACCAGTCGAAGGTTGGGATCGAGCTCCGAGCGGATACCTCGTTCCGGAAAATCCTCAAATGAGTGACAGTAATCAATCAGCCTATCGACATAGCGTCTGGCCACACGCTCGCCTGCCCTCGGCACGAGATAGGCCAACAGTTCCGCGACATCATCTTCAGCGTCGTCAGAAAACATGACCTCATATTTCATCGACGATCAGCGACCATGCGGTCGATCCTCGCATGCAGACGTTCGCGTGTCTCTTCAAGCGGACGAGCCTTCACCCGACCGGCATCGACCGCCTCTATCGTCGGCACGACTTCCTCGACCAGCCACTTTTCGATTGCCGCGTCGCGGGCGATCAGGGTGCGCAGGCCGTCGCGAATGACTTCGCTTTCGGATGCGTATTCACCGGAGGCGACCTTGGCCTTGACCATTTCCGCCATCTCGATCGGAAGCGTGATGCTGAGGGACTGGGTGGTGCGCATGGGAAGCTCCTTGAGGTTATCCGACACGATTTAATCCTATCGAAAACTTTCATGGGCGTCCAACCCAGGATGATCTTCCGTTCGTCACCGAACCTGCTTAGAGCATTTCTGGCGAAAATAGATTTCGCCAGAAGTGCTCTAATCATTTGTTTCACGCAATTCCGAACGCAAAACCGGTTCCCACTTTTGCTGGAATTGCTTTAGCTTCGCGCCAACTCATCAAGGAGATATCGATGCTGAAGATCTACGGGGTTTACCGTTCACGCGCGACGCGGCCACTCTGGCTTATCGAGGAAATCGGCCTGCCATTCGAGCTCGTGCCGATCATCCAGGCCTATCGCTTGGCTGACACGTCTGCCCCCGGCTGCCCGGTGCACACCCGCTCGGACGAGTTTCTTGCCGTCAATCCGATGGGATCGATCCCGTCGATGGACGACGACGGCTTCGTGCTGCATGAGTCACTTGCGATCTCGCTTTATCTCGCCCGCAAATATGGCGGCGAACTCGGCCCGAAGAATGTCGAGGAAGAAGCACTGATGGTGCAGTGGTCGCTGTTTGCGGCAACCAGCATCGAAACGGATGCGCTGAAGATCCAGTCAACCAAGGGCGACACGCCGGAAGGCATCGCAGCGATCGACGATGCAGCCGACTGCCTCGTCCGTCCTCTGGATGCGCTCGAAAAGCATCTTGAGACAACACATTATCTCGTTGGCGATCGGTTTACCGCCGCGGATATCAATGTCATCGAAATCCTGCGTTATGCACGCGGTTATCACTCGCTGTTCGACAACCGTCCATCGCTGAAGGCATGGTATGAGGCCTGCACCCATCGCCCCGGCTATCAGGCGATGTGGGCAAAGCGGAACGCCGAACCGGCAAATCCATAAGACTATTCAGGCTGCAAGGCCTCAAGCTCCTGCGTCAGCCATCGATGAAAGGCCTTGACCTTCGGTGGCTGGCGAATTCCGGCGGGCGTGACGAAATAATGCCCGAAGCCGGTCGCGGCGCGAATGGCAAAGGGCTCAACCAGCTTGCCCTGCGCCAGCGGATAATCGGCAAGCGTCTGCCAGGCGATCATGACGCCCTCGCCCCTTATCGTTGCGTCGAGACAGAGCGAGGCTTCATTGAAGACGTGACGGACCTGCATCTGCCGCCCCTCGAGGCCCACGCAACTAAGCCAGACATCCCAGGAAAACATCGCATGCCCGTCGATGATCGTGGGCAGTTCGAGAATGTCCTTCGGCTCGCGCAATTTCGCGGCCAGAGCCGGCGCGCAGACGGGAAAAACGAGCTGCGGCAACAGCAGGTCCGCATTCACACCCTGCCATTTTCCTGCCCCGACACGAATGCCGATATCCACGCCATCGGTGACGAAATCCGCCAGAGCGGTGGTCGCATCGATGCGCAGGCGGATCTCGGGATGCAATGCCGTGAACCGGTCGAGCCGGTGCACAAGGAAACGGGCTGCGAAGACCGGCGCCACGGAGATCGTCAGCAGCTTGTCATCTCGCGCTCGTCCGACAGCCACTGCTTCCGAAAGGCTGCGGAACCCGTCCGTCAGTCGCGCCAGCATAGGCCTTGCCGTATCCAGCGGCATCATGCCTTTCGGCAGGCGTTGAAAGACAGGATGACCAAGCTGCGCTTCCGCCTTGATCACCTGCTGGCTGACGGCGCCGATCGAAACGCCAAGCTCTGCCGCTGCGGCCTGCAACGAGCCCAAACGGGCGACAGCCTCCAGTGCCCGAAGACCATTCAGATGGACGAGATTCAGATTACTCATATAGAAAACCTATAACGAGTACCTGATAATGTCGATTGTAGTGACGCCGAACGAAGCACATATTCAACCTGCAAATGAAACCACCATTTGCGAGGTGAATAATGAACCCCCTCAAGATTTTCTTGAACACGATACTACAAACGATGTCGACCCGCTCGGCGGCCGAGGCCCTCCGACCAGACGCTCTCGACCATCCTGACATTCGGGCGATGGATCTGCTGCAGCTCGCAGACCTGCCCATGCCTTATCTTCCGATGCCGGCACCGATGGTAGCCGATGCCGAAGCTCAGCCGGAAAGCATGCCACTCGCGCGCTGCGCATAGAGCGTTCACCGCAATTTGGGATGCAAACCGGTTGCTGCTTCTGCTTCAGGCTGCCTTTTCTTCCGCCAGTGCCTTCTGCACGGCGGGACGCTCCAGCATCATGCGGTAATGCGCGTGTACGCGCGGAAAATCTGCGATTTCCACCCGGTCGCTCTTCAGCCATCCGGACATCAGGAAGAGATAGGGATCGGCGGTCGAATAGTGCTCTCCGAGCACATAGGGACCCTCGAGCATGCCGTCTTCGATAATGCGAAAACACTCGCTCATCACCTGCGGCAGCTTGTTCTTCATGTCCTCGAATGAGGTTTCCTGATCGGCCCAGCGATAACCGCGCCGGCCATGCGCATGCGCAACATGCACGGTGGACGCCATGTAGGCGTTGAAGGCCTGCATCTTGGCAAAGAGGAAGGGATCGGCAAGCGGCGCAAGCCTCGCTTCCGGTGCCGCCTGGGCGATATAGCCGAGAATGGCAACGGTTTCCGTTACCACGCCCTTATCCGTGACAAGCGCCGGGACACGCCCCTTGGGATTGATCGCCAGATAGGCCTCAGACCGCTGCTCGCCCTCGGCGAAGTTCAGCTTCTTCACCTGATAAGGCAGGCCGGATTCGGCGAGTGCGATGTGACTGGCAAGCGCGCAACTGCCGGGCGAAAAATAGAACGTGTTCATCCACATCCTCCTGATCTGCAACAGTCATAACATGACAGGAGACGCAGACCAGTGCAGAGCGATGCCGATACGCTTCTATCAGGCGAACATGGCGTCGGTTACGCGGACATCACCGACAGGCATGCCGTTCCAGTTCTTCATCTGGCGGTTGGCCATGGCCATCAGCTTCGTCTGGGTTTCGCCACCCTTTTCGAAATAGCGGGAAATCAGCGCAAAGATCATCGCTTCGGCGGCGCGGGTCGTGCCGTCTTCGCATTTGACAGCCATGGCGAGGCCCTGGTCGGGAAGTGCTGCAACAAAAACGCCTTCGGCACCGGTCTTGGCAAAGATCTTGCCCGGAGCCACTTCCATCAGCTTCGTGCAGGCGCGATCAGTGCCGGCGACGTAAAAAGGCTCGGCCATGCAGGCATCGATCAGGCGTCGTGACGCCTTGGCACGCGATGCGGCAAGCCCTTCGCCGGTCAGCATTTTCGCGAAACCATGGGCCAGTCCCTTGAGCGGCACGGCATAGGTCGGGATGGAGCAGCCATCCGTGCCGCAATTGTCGGCGCCAAGCACTGCACCCGTCAGGCTCTGCATGACATCGCGGATTTCGCGCTGCAGCGGGTGATCGTAACCGACATAACCTTCGACCGGCGCGCCGGAATGGACACAGGTGCAGACGAAGCCGGAATGTTTGCCCGAGCAGTTGTTATGCAGCGCCGTCGGCTTGTCGATGGTTCGCGCCTGATGGATCAGGGTTGCCTGATCGGAAGACCAGTGCGCGCCGCATTCGAGTGAAGAGACATCGCGCCCGGCCTTGGCCAGCATGGATGCCGCCATTTCGACATGACGATCCTCGCCGGAGTGAGAGGCACAGGCAAAGGCGAGTTCTGCATTGCCGAAACCATAGGCGTCCGCAGCACCGCTCTCGATCAAGGGCAGCGCCTGCATGGCCTTGCAGGAGGAACGCGGGAAGACGCCGGCCTCAGCATCGCCGAAGGAGAACACCGTCTTTCCGCTTCCATCGACAACCACACCCAATCCTCTGTGACGGCTTTCGACGGAAGAACCGCGGGTCACTTCAACGGTAACGGGATTTTGCATGGTCTGTCCTGATTTTGCTGGCTTCTATGGCAACAAGAGATTGGTGGCAGGCTCTTATCCTGTTCGCGGAAGACTTGCACGGGAAATGCTTATGAAATCGGTAAAACGTCTGCTGGTCGTCATCTTCATCGTCTACCTGCTGCCGACCTTCGCGTCTGCGGGGCTTTGGGCAATGAAGGATCATCCATCCGGGTGGAGTGCGGCGCGCTGGACCTCGGCGGGCATCCTGCCCAAGCCCGAGGATAACAAGGATGCGGCGATCTACATCTTCTCCGCCATGACGGGTGGGCTTAAAGGTTCTGTCGCCAGCCACGCCTGGATCGTCACCAAGGAAAAAGGCGCATCGGCCTATACCCGTTACGACAAGGTGGGCTGGGGATCGCCGATCCGGCGCAATCACCGGGCGCCCGACGCCTACTGGTATTCGAACGAACCGCAGCTGGTCGCCACGGTCACGGGATCGAAGGCCGAGTTACTGATCCCGAAGATAGAAGGCGCGATCGCGGCCTATCCTTATGCAGAACCCGGCGGCTACACGATTTGGCCCGGGCCGAATTCCAATACGTTCGTCGCCTATGTGCTGCGCACCGTGCCGGAAATCGGCGCCGTGCTGCCGCCGCATGCGGTGGGGCGCGACTATCTGCCGAATGGTGAATTCGTTCATCTGGACGAAGACCGGCGCGACCTTCATGTAACGCTGCGTGGACTTGCCGGTTTCTCGGTCGGCCAGCGCAGCGGTCTGGAAGTGCATTTTCTCGGACTTGTCGCGGGCTTCGATCTTGCCCGACCCGGCCTCAAGATACCGGCACTCGGGCGGATAGGCATCTGATCCGGCGGAATCCCACAAAAGCAAAACGCCCGCGTCATGGCGGGCGTTTTCATCGAAGTATTTGCCTGTTTTTCGATCAGAAACCGTGGGCGGTCCGAGCGAAGCTGCGGATCTCGTATTGGGTGATCCCGAGATCTGCCAGTTCGCGCGTCGTCATCCGCTCCAGTTCGGCAACCGTCCGACGGTAGTTGCGCCAATTCGTCAAAGTGCGTTTCACGTTCATGATGGTCCCCCTTTCCTGGGCTTTCGAAACGGCGGCCGGTTGGTGGCGCCCTCTTGTTTCGATGCGTTTGTTATACGCGCGAAGACCGTCTTGAAGTAGCACTCGATTAGCAGCACACCCTTGCCAAATGAGCAGGGATTTTTGTGATCTCGGTCAAAGCAACCGCGCTAAAAATAGGCATACCTGAAAGAATTAAGCTCAAAAAACTCGCATCAATTTTGCGAAGCCTCGCTGCGGGCATGCCGCGCGCGTATGCCTGCTGCAGAAAAGGAAAAGGGCCGCCGAGGCGACCCTTCCATGAAATCTGGTCCGTTCAACGAACCCGGCCCGTCTCTCGACAGTCCGAAAGAAGATGTGGTTCAGGCCGAGGGCTGCCCCGTCAAGACCGCCACCTTTCCATTGCCCGTTACGCAGACCGAAATCTCATTAGACATTGGATCACCTTCCTTTCACTACGTTGACGATGACTAGAAGGTAGGTGTCATACGCATGTCTTGCAAGGCAAGTTATGTAACGCTGCGCGAATATAAGTGCTTTGCAAAATCACCGATCCCGGCTTAGCATTCGCAAGCCTGAACCGGATTGTGATTCCTTCAAGCCACCTTTCCTTCCCCTATCTTCAGAACAATCTTGCCGATATGGCTGCTGGTTTCCATCAGCCTATGGGCATCAGCGACCTGACCGAATTCCAGCACCGAGTGGATTACCGGGGCGATCTCACCCTTTTCCAGAAGCGGCCAGACCTCGGTGACGAGATCGTCGCGAATGGCGCGCTTTTCGTCTGCGGTGCGCGGCCGCATGGTCGAACCGGTCACCGTCAGGCGCTTGACCATGATGGGTCTCAGATCGATGGCGTCGGTCTTGGCTCCCCCTAAGAAAGCTATGATCGACAGGCAGCCATCCTTGGCCAGCACGGAGAGGTTCTTCTCGAAATAAGCCGCCCCGATCATGTCGAGCACGACATCGACGCCCTGCCCTTCAGTCTCTGTCTTGATGACTTCGGCAAAATCTTCCGACTTGTAGTCGATCGCTCTCGTGGCGCCGAGCTTTTCGCAGGCGTCGCATTTCTCCTTAGATCCGGCCGTTGCATAGACGGTTGCTCCAAAGGCCCTTGCAAGCTGGATTGCGGTCGTGCCGATGCCGCTTGAGCCGCCATGGATCAGCACGCTCTCACCCTCGGTCAGGCCGGCCATCTGGAAGAGATTGGCCCAGACAGTGAAGAAGGTTTCCGGCACCGCAGCCGCCTTGACCGCATCATAGCCCTTCGGCCAAGGCAGAGCCTGGCCGGCCGGCACTGCGCAATATTCTGCATAACCGCCACCATTCGCCAGTGCGCAGACCTTGTCACCTACCGAATATTCCGAAACGCCTTCTCCGAGAGCCACGACTTCGCCGGCAATCTCCAGCCCGAGGATCGGGCTTGCATCCTTGGGCGCCGGATAATTGCCCTGACGCTGCGCCACATCGGGGCGATTGACGCCCGCTGCCTCGACCTTGACCAGAATTTCGCCGGGACGCGGTTTCGGCAGCGGCCCGCGGGCAACCACCATCACGTCGGGGGAACCGAAGGACGGCAGGTCGATGAAACGCATCTCATTGGGAAGCGGCATAAAAGTCTCCTGTCAGCATGAGACCACTGACTTAGGACACGACCTCTGCCTTAGAAAGGGACCGGTGGATGTGGCCGGTCACTTTGTCTCACCAAAGGACGAGAAGACGAGACCGCCTTCGCTCTCCTTGGCAGTTGCCTTGACCGATGCGATCTCGACGCTGATGCGGCCGATATCATCGAGAAGCAGGCCCTTGGGCAGCTCCAGAACGCCGATAGAGCAGCGCAACAGCGGGAAGTCCCGTTCGCGGCCCGAGCGGTCATGACCGCGGATCCTGCCGGAGGCTCGTTCTTCTTCGGAATAAAGCTCGATCACATCGCCGTGAAAATCCGACAGCAGGCGCTCGAGGATTTCGTCCAGCTCCTCGCGTGTCCAATCGCGGATGCCGATGAAGAAGTCGTCGCCGCCGATATGGCCAAGGAAGTCACCCTCCGAGAAGAAGTAACGCTTCATCAGCGCGGCAAACAGCGAGATTGCGTGGTCGCCCTTCTGGAAACCGTAGTGATCGTTGAACGGCTTGAAATTGTCGAAGTCGCAATAGCAGAAAAAGCGGCTTTCTTCGTCGTCGCGGCCAGCTTCCTGCATGAAATCGCGTACCGCGCGGTTACCCGGCAGGCTAGTCAGCGGGTTCTGATCCTGCGCGATCTTCAGCTGCTTCTCGTTCACCACCTTGATGAGAGATGCGGCCGAGACGACGCCGGCATAACGCATGTTTTCGGTGAGGATGACACAGGCACTGTTTTCCATGTTGGCAAAAAGGCTCATCAGTTCTTCCGCCTCGGCATCCAGCCCGATGATCGGGGCGCGCTCGACGAAGTGAGCGATCGAGCGTTCATAGACCTTGTTCTTCAGAAGGTCGCGACCGAAGGGCTGATAGATGAATTCCTTCAGGTGGTATTCGTTGATGACGCCACGCGGTTCGCCATTGGCGTTCAGGACCGGAAAGAATGCCTGGCGCGGATTGCGGCGGAACAATTCGAATACAGAATCGATCGCGTCATTCTCGAAAACCGTCGGCAGTCTCTCGATCTGCTTGCGGATGAGGATCTCGTCCAGCGACTGGCTGGAACGGCGCGCACGGCCGATATCGGCAAGATGCGGAAAGGCCGGCTGCAGTTCGGTCAGGAAGGTCGTCGGCTTGGCGATGAAATAGCCCTGAACGAGATCGACACCATATTCGCGGCAGGCCAGAAATTCGGATTCCGTCTCGATGCCCTCGGCAATGACCCGGATACCGAGCGTGTGGGCAATGTTGACGATATTCTTGACCAGATGGCGCTTGCGCGGATTGCGGTCGATATCGGACACGAAATGCCGGTCGATCTTCAGGTAGTCGACGGGGAAGTCACAGAGCAGCTTCATCTCGCCGTGACCGACACCGAAATCGTCGATGGCGAGCTTGAAGCCCGCCTTGCGCATATCGGCCACCAGATCGGCAAATTCCGGTACGCTGGTGTTGTCGAAGCGTTCGGAGAATTCGAAACAGACCGAAGACGGCGCGATCTCGGCCGCCCGCAGATGGTGCAGCACTCTTTCGAGGAATTCATGCCCCTGACGGATCAGTCGGACATCCAGATTGAGAAAAAGCGTGGCTGACGAATAGTCGGGAAGCGTCGCGAATTTGGCGAGCGCGCGGCCGGACATCATCTGCTCCAGCGCCAGAAGCTGGCCTGCCTGCTGGGCCTCGTCGAGCAATTCCGGCGGAGAGGAAAAGCCGATCCGTTCATGGCCACGCAGCAGGGATTCGTAACCGAAGACCGATCCTGTCGCCACTTCGACAATCGGCTGGAAGGCGTTTTCGAGAACCAGTTTCCCGAGGGTAACAAGCTGGTCGCCTGCATATCGCCGGACAACACCCGGTTCGAGAACAGCCGCAGACGACATACGCATTACTCCACTGCACGAGCGCTTTTCAAAATGCTCGAAAAAAGGCCTTAAATGACGTTGCGCAGGTTGCGGCGCTACCCGTCAACAATCCGTTGCTCCTCTATGAAAATCGCATGAAGGTTTTGTGACGACCTTCCGGTATTTGCTTAAAATTCAATGAATTACGAGGAATTATCCGATGTTTGGACAGTGTGCGGCAAGTGCCGGCGCGGAGGTTGACCAGTCTTGGACAACAGGTCCAGCTTTAGGGAAATGCCAAGCACTGCCAAGCTGTTAACCGGCCAGCCTGACGCAATGACGGGACCGGCAAATGCCGCGATCACGCTGATGGCAAACGCTACCCGCATTTCCGATGACTATCCAAATCTGCTGCGGCACTTGGTAGCGTCAATCGCGGATCAGACTGCATGATTGAGTGGCCGGGCGCGTTCAATGCGCTCTACGCATTTGGGATAGCGCGTTTCGCAATCATCGCTTGATCGAAAACAAGATCGAAAATAACTCCTTACATTGCCATTCCTGCCTACAGAGGTCCTGCCGCGATCATGTACCGCCCGAACTTTCTCATCATCATGGTCGACCAGTTGAATGGCACACTGTTTCCCGACGGACCGGCGGAGTGGCTGCATGCGCCGCACATGAAGGCACTTGCCGCGCGCTCGGCGCGGTTTGCCAACAACTACACGTCCTCGCCGCTCTGTGCCCCTGCCCGCGCATCCTTCATGGCCGGGCAATTGCCGAGCCGGACGCAGGTTTACGACAACGCCGCGGAATATGTGTCGTCGATCCCGACCTATGCTCACCATCTGCGCCGCGCCGGTTATTACACGGCACTTTCGGGAAAGATGCATTTCGTCGGACCAGACCAGTTGCACGGTTTCGAGGAGCGGCTAACGACCGATATCTATCCGGCCGATTTCGGCTGGACGCCGGATTATCGCAAGCCGGGCGAGCGGATCGACTGGTGGTATCACAATATGGGATCGGTGACCGGTGCAGGTGTCGCCGAGATTTCCAACCAGATGGAATATGACGATGAAGTGGCGTTTCTGGCCAACCAGAAGCTCTATCATCTGGCGCGCGAAAACGATGACGCCGACCGTCGGCCCTGGGCTCTGACGGTCTCGTTTACCCATCCGCACGACCCTTACGTGGCGCGGAAAAAGTTCTGGGATCTCTATAACGACTGCGAGTATCTGATGCCGGACGTCGGCATGCTGGAGAGCCAGGATCCGCATTCGCAGCGCATCCTGAAATCATGCGATTATGCGAGCTTCGACATTACCGAGGAAAATGTGCGCCGCTCGCGTCAGGCCTATTTCGCCAACATTTCCTATATCGACGAGAAGGTCGGCGAGCTGATCGATACGCTGACCCGCACCCGGATGCTCGACAATACGTTCATCCTGTTCTGTTCCGACCATGGCGACATGCTGGGCGAGCGCGGATTGTGGTTCAAGATGAACTTCTTCGAAGGCTCCGCGCGTGTGCCGCTGATGGTGGCGGGACCGGGCATTGCCCCTGCCCTGCACAAAGCTCCCGTTTCCAATCTCGACGTGACGCCGACGCTTTGCGACCTTGCCGGGATATCGATCTCCGAGATTGCGCCATGGACGGATGGCGAAAGCCTGAAGCCGGTGATCGATGGCGGCGAACGGACCTCGCCGGTGCTGATGGAATATGCGGCCGAAGCGTCCTACGCGCCGCTCGTCGGAATTCGAGAGGGCAAGTGGAAATATATCCATTGCGAACTCGATCCAGAGCAACTTTTCGATCTCGAAGCCGATCCGAAGGAGCTCACGAACCTTGCGGGCGACCCGGCTCATGCCGAAGTTCTCGCCGATTTTCGCGCCAAGCGGGATGCCAAATGGGACATGGCGAAATTCGACGCCGCCGTGCGCGAAAGCCAGGCGCGTCGCTGGATCGTTTACGAGGCTCTGAGGAACGGCGCCTATTACCCCTGGGATCACCAGCCTTTGCAGAAAGCCTCCGAGCGCTACATGCGCAACCACATGAACCTCGACAATCTGGAAGAGTCCAAGCGTTATCCCCGTGGGGAGTGAGGACGGAGACAAGAGAATGAAAGCACAGCCGAAAGCCAGCCACTTCATCGACGGCGAATATGTGGAGGATACCGCAGGCAGCGTCATCGAGAGCCTTTACCCCGCCACCGGCGAGGTGATCGCAAGGCTGCATGCGGCAACGCCGGCGATTGTGGAAAAGGCGATCGCAGCGGCCAAACGCGCCCAGCCCGAATGGGCGGCAATGAGCCCGACGGCGCGCGGCCGAATCCTCAAGCGTGCCGCCGAAATCATGCGCGAGAGGAACCGCGAGCTTTCGGAACTCGAAACGCTCGATACCGGCAAGCCGATCCAGGAAACGATCGTCGCCGACCCGACTTCGGGTGCCGACAGCTTTGAATTTTTCGGCGGCGTGATCGCGGCGGGCATGAACGGCCAGTATATCCCGCTCGGCGGTGACTTTGCCTATACGAAACGAGTACCGCTCGGCGTCTGCGTCGGTATCGGTGCCTGGAACTATCCGCAGCAGATCGCCTGCTGGAAGGGCGCGCCGGCGCTTGCCGCCGGCAATGCCATGGTGTTCAAGCCGTCGGAAAACACGCCGCTCGGTGCACTGAAGATTGCCGAGATCCTGATCGAAGCCGGTCTGCCGAAAGGGCTTTACAACGTCATCCAGGGTGACGGCAAGACCGGGCCGCTGCTGGTCAACCACCCGGATATCGCAAAGGTTTCGCTCACCGGCTCGGTGCCGACGGGGCGCAAGGTGGCGGCCGCCGCCGCCGGCCAGCTCAAGCATGTGACGATGGAGCTTGGCGGAAAATCGCCGCTGATCGTGTTCGACGATGCGGATATCGACAGCGCCATCGGCGGGGCGATGCTCGGCAACTTCTATTCGACCGGACAGGTCTGCTCCAACGGCACCCGCGTTTTCGTGCAACGCAAGGTGAAGGACCAGTTCCTGTCACGGCTGAAGGAGAGGACGGAAAAGATCGTCATAGGTGAGCCGATGGATGAGGCGACCCAGATGGGGCCGTTGATCTCCTTCGACCAGCGGCAGAAGGTCTTGGGCTATATAGACAAGGGCAAGGCGGAAGGCGCCACGCTCCTGACCGGCGGCGGCATTCCCAACGATGTGACGGGTGAAGGCTACTACATCCAGCCGACCGTGTTTGCCGACGTGACCGACGAGATGACCATCGCCCGCGAGGAGATTTTCGGGCCGGTCATGTGCGTGCTCGATTTCGACGATGAGGACGAAGTGATCACGCGAGCCAATGCGACAGAATTCGGCCTGTCGGCCGGCGTGTTCACCGCTGACCTTTCGCGCGGGCACCGGGTGGTGGATCAGCTGGAAGCCGGGACCTTGTGGATCAATACCTACAATCTCTGCCCGGTGGAAATTCCCTTCGGCGGATCGAAGCAGTCCGGTTTCGGGCGGGAAAACTCGCTTGCGGCGCTGGAGCATTATTCGGAGCTGAAGACGGTCTATGTGGGAATGGGCAAGGTCGAGGCGCCGTATTGATGGCCAAAGCGGCTACCGATTTTGCATCTTTCCTGACTTCGGTGAATCCGCCTTACGTTCATCGCATCCTGGCAGAAAAGACCGAGTTAGAACAAGCTGTTCGCGATGCCGAAATCAGCCATCTATTTGAAGTCGAATTGGGCCATTGCAGCAGCCTCTCCGACGCCTTTCGGTCTTTCATGACAGGATTGTCCCTGCCATACCGAAATCTCAATACGGATGCATTTGTCGACGTCATGAGAGATCTGCATCCGATAAATCCCAAGGGTGCATTTGTCGTCATACTCTCTCAGGCAGATCTTTTCCTTCGCCGTAATACATCAGGCTTCGAAGAGCTAACCAGCCTTTTAAATTCTATTGGATCGGAATGGGCAAAAGCCATCGCGCATGGGTCGCAATTTGACAGGCCATCGGTAGCTTTTCATGTTCTTGTGCCCGTCTCCAGCAGCATCAGGCTGCCCCTTCCCGCAGCCGATTATCCACTCTGATACCGCCGGCCAAAATCCCAAAACTGGACTTGACCATGCAAAACGCAGATTTCGTCATCATCGGTTCCGGCTCGGCAGGGTCTGCCATGGCTTACCGCCTCTCGGAAGATGGCAGGCATTCGGTGATCGTGATCGAGGCCGGTGGGTCGGACTATGGTCCGTTCATCCAGATGCCGGCAGCGCTGGCATGGCCGATGAGCATGAAGCGGTACAATTGGGGTTATCTCTCCGAACCCGAACCCAATCTCAACAACCGCCGCATCACCGCGCCGCGCGGCAAGGTTCTGGGCGGTTCATCCTCGATCAACGGGCTGGTTTACGTGCGCGGCCATGCGGAGGATTACAACCGTTGGGAGGAGCTTGGCGCGCGAGGCTGGTCCTATGCCGACGTGCTGCCCTACTTCAAGCGGATGGAGCACAGCCATGGGGGAGAAGAAGGCTGGCGTGGTACCGACGGGCCTTTGCATGTGCAGCGCGGGCCAGTGAAGAACCCGCTCTTTCATGCCTTCATCCGGGCGGGTGCCGAGGCAGGCTTCGAAACGACCGAGGATTATAACGGCTCGAAACAGGAGGGTTTCGGGCTGATGGAACAGACGATCCATCAGGGCCGCCGCTGGTCTGCCGCCAATGCCTATCTGCGGCCAGCGATGAAGCGGAAGAATGTCGAGATCGTCTATGGTCTGGCGCAGAAGATCGTCATCGAGAATGGACGAGCGACCGGTGTCGAGGTGTTGCGGCGCGGCGTGCCGGAAGTCGTTAAAGCCAATCGCGAGGTGATCGTGGCAGCCTCGTCGTTCAACTCGCCCAAGCTTCTGATGCTGTCAGGTATCGGGCCTGCGGCGCACTTGAAGGACATGGGTATCGAGGTGAAGGTTGACCGCCCGGGCGTCGGCGCCAATCTTCAGGACCATATGGAATTCTATTTCCAGCAGGTCTCGACCAAGCCGGTTTCGCTCTACTCCTGGCTGCCGTGGTTCTGGCAGGGGGTGGCGGGGGCGCAATGGGTGCTGTCCAAGGGCGGCCTTGGCGCCTCCAACCAGTTCGAAGCCTGCGCCTTCCTGCGCTCGCAGGCCGGCTTGAAGCAACCGGATATCCAGTATCATTTCCTGCCGGTGGCGATTTCCTACGATGGGAAAGCTGCCGCCAAGAGCCATGGCTTTCAGGCGCATGTCGGCTACAATCTTTCTAAATCGCGTGGCAACGTAACCCTTCGTTCGGCGGATCCGAAGGATGATCCGGTCATTCGCTTCAACTACATGAGCCATGAGGAAGACTGGATCAAATTCCGCCATTGCGTGCGGCTGACGCGCGAAATTTTCAACCAGAAAGCATTCGACGACTATCGCGGACCGGAAATCCAGCCCGGTGAAAACCTGCAGTCGGATGACGAGATCGACGCTTTCCTGCGCGAGCATCTGGAAAGCGCCTACCATCCCTGCGGCACCTGCCGGATGGGAAGCGCTGACGACCGACAAGCTGTCGTCGATGCGGAATGTCGCGTCATCGGAGTGGAAGGCTTGAGGGTCGCGGACAGTTCGATCTTCCCGCACATCACATATGGCAATCTCAACGGGCCTTCGATCATGACCGGCGAGAAGGCGGCAGATCATATCCTCGGAAAAGTTCCCCTGCCCCGGAGCAATCAAGAGCCCTGGGTCAATCCGCGGGCAGCACTCAGCGACCGCTGATGCAACCCGTCTCACCCTTTGGTTGCGCAGGAAATTGTTGCAATCTTAAATAGCGATAATATTCTCGCCTCAGTCAAAAGTTGGGGGCGAATCATGATGAGCAGGATCCTGGCGCTGGCGCCGGAAGAGTTTGTGCGTGCGCTTGCAAAGCAGTCGTCCGTCTGGCGCGGAAGCGGCGGTTTTGCAGGAAAACGCCACCGGCGAGATCTCAGAAGGCGCTGGATCCGCCTTTACAAGAACAAGCGCGGCATCCAGTCGCTTGCCCGGTACAGTCGCCCGGAGATTGGTGGGCTTACTGCGGATATCGAGGTGTCGCCCAAATCGTCCGTGATCATTCTCCTTCCGGACAATCGCTATCTGGACGAACAGAGCGACAAGGCCGGTCCGGGTTCCGAGAACAAAATCATCTTGCCGCAAACGAGCCAGACGGATTCCCGCAAACAATTGCGGCGGCTGATGCATGTGGCGATGACGTCCCGATCGCAAACGACACTGGATCTCATCAACGCCTCCAACACCTATCGGCAGGCTCTGCCCGCGGTTGCGCGGGTTAGCCGCGGCGAGCGACTGTTTCTGCGCGGGGTCTATCTCGAAGCGCTGGGAGCGGTGATCCTGCCTCGACTGGAACAGCCGATGATCGATATCCTCGAGGAACAGGGCGTCGAGGTCGTTCCAAACTCGGAAATCCTGGTGCATCCGCCGGAGATCCGGGAGTTGCAAACTTCACCCGACTTCTGGCACCGTCGCATTCTTCCCAATCGAGGCGAGCTTCCCCAGGCATACCGGGGCAACGGCATCTCCATCGGCCTTCTGGACACAGGCATCGATGTCGATCATCCTGAATTTTCACACAGGAAAGGCGACCATATCGTCTACCGGCAGTTCGACCTCAACGGCGTCGAAGTGCCGGGCGCAAGCCCGCGGGATTTCGGCAGCCACGGAACACATGTGGCAGGCATATGCGCCGGCCAGAACGCCGGCATATCACCGCAGGTCCATCTCTCGGTTGCGGCCGTGCTGACGGAGCAGTCGGAGAACGGGGGATTGCGAGGTTACTTTGCGCAGTTGCTTGGCGGCCTGAACTGGCTCGTCAACGAAGCAGGCCCTCAAGGCGACGGCGTCCAGATCGTCAACGCATCGCTCGGCACACGAAACCTGACCCGAGAGGATATCAGCAGCCTTTACAAGGCGATCGGCAACGCTGCAGACCAGGGCGCGGTGGTCGTGGCGGCAATCGGCAACAACGGCAACCTGGGTATGGGCAACCATTGCTTTCCCGCCAAGCTTGAGCATGTCGTCGCCGTCGGGGCGATCGACAGGGACGATCGTGTCGCCGCCTTCAGCGACTGGGGGTATTCCTACGGCGATACAGCGCGGCAAGCCCCGAGCAAACCGAATATCGTAGGACCGGGCGTGGATATACACAGTGCTCTGGCCGGCGGCGGCTACGCCTCCATGAACGGCAGCTCGCTCTCGGCGCCATGTATTTCATCAGCTCTGGCGCTCATTCTTGAGAAGTATCCGGAACTCACCGGCCAGCCTCGACGTTTGACGGAAACGCTGATGGAGTTTACTAGATGTAATCAAAATTGGGCCAATATTGTCCCAAGAGTGGGGCGTGGCTGCATTGACCTGGAAGGCCTGCTGCCATGACGCCGGCTCTTCCATCGAAAGGACTGACCATGCTGAATGCCAGAGTCAGGAATATCGTTTCGAGCTCGTCGCCGCAGGACTCGATCGTTTTCATCGTCGAAGTGAATGCCGATCAGGAAATGTCTCAGGCCCGAGAGATATCGGATATCATGGCCCGCAAGGCGGCCTTGCGGGACGTTTCGTTGCGCGCCAAGGCACCGGTCATTGACGCCTTGAATGCCTATGAGCCCCTCGGACTGAAAGTCGTCAACCCCATGAACGGTTCGCTGCAATTGATCGCCCAGGGACCCGCAGCCGCCTGGGAACAGGCGATCGGCGAACATTCGGACCTGTTCGACGGAAAGCAGGTCGATCTCCTGCCCAACGAAGCAAGCTTCGCGGCGATCTAAAGCACGCCGCGATCTTTCCGTTTCGCTTGCCGTGGCAACAACCGAATTTCACTGTCACATCACTGATAGAAGCTGGCTCAGTCGATCAATGATGAGTTGATTGAGTGCGCGGTAATCTCCGTCGAAATGATGACCACCCTTGCGCGGGTGTATGTCGACACCCGGGATTTCACCCACATCCGGGCAGGCCGTATCTTCTTCCTCAAGCCCATAGACGCACTGGATCTTAAGAGGCTCGATCGCTCTTAAGTCATCCACCGGGTCACCATGCTTGCCGGCACCGGCATAACCGAGCCATCCGGTGACGGCGATTTCGAAATCGGCCTGATGCGACAGTGCCAGCAGCGACATGAGACGAACTGCCTCCTGGTCATCTTTCGCCAACAGCCGGTAAGTGGCGGGCAGAATGTTGGCGCCGAAGGAATAGCCGATCAGAACGACATTCTCGACATTCCAGCGCTGGCGGTAGGTGGCGATGATGCGGGAAAGGTCGGCTGCCGTCTGTGCCGGCGTCTTTTCGTTCCAGAAATAGCGCAGGGCATCGACGCCGACGACCGGGATTCCCTCGTCCTTCAGATATGCCGCGAGTTTCTGGTCGATATCACGCCAGCCGCCGTCACCGGAATAGATGATCGCCATCGTATTGCGGCGCGGCGCGGCCTCGATCGGCACAATCGGAAGGTCCAGCGGAGAACCGGTGGCCTCAGCGGCTGTCATCACGCTGCGTGAAACTGCAAGCAAAGCTTCCTCGGAAGCCTCGTCATCCGCAGTCACCTCGATGTCGGGGTGGGTGCGTTTCAGATCTTCGACATGCTCGCGCCCCGCCTTTGCGGCTTCGGGCGTGAATACGACGTCGATATCGTTCGGCAGCTCGCCTTCGGTCAGGCCATAGCGCATACCGCCATCGACCTGATTTTTCGGCGCCGGCGTGCAGAGTATTTTCGACAGGGCGATCGACGGATCCGGGTCGACCGCCAGCGTCGCGCCGATGGTGGAGAACGGTGTCTGGGCGGCAATCGCCAGAGCCAGCGATCCGCCGGCGCCGATGCCTGCCACCAGCGGAGCGCGATAGGTCGTCATGTCCCGATCGCGATGGATCTGGCGGCTCAGTTCCTCGATATCGGAGACGAGATAGAGGCAGTCCCGCTTCTCTTCGCCAAGCCCGGCATAATAGTCGGGCAGATCGACGCCGACGACTACAGCACCATCGGCTGTCAGCGCATCCGACATGCGGTCTTCTTCGCGGCCCCAGCCATCGGCGTCCGACAGAAGCACGACGATGCCTTTTTCCTGCACCTGCGGATCGCTGATGCGGGAGGTCGGCAGGCTGACGATTTCATTCTGAGCGAACTGCATGTGATAGAGTTCAACGGCACCGGCAACCAGCGTGAGCGCTGCAACGATAACCGGCAAAGCCCTCATCTGCGCAAAATCCCGCGCAACCCGCCGCCGATCAGCATCGTTACATCGAAGATGGAAGCGAGCGGAAGACCGCGGCCCGAAACGACGAGATAACGCGGCTGCCAGACCGGATCGAACTTCGACTTGAAAGCCTGCACGCCGCGGAAATTATAGAAACGCTCGCCGAATTCGAAGATCTCCCGGCCGAGCCGGTTCCACAGCGGCGCGTAGTGATGATCCGCCAGGCCCGCGAGAGGGGCCATGCCGAGATTGAGCGTGCGGAAACCCCGCGCCTTCATATGCTCCATGATGCGCACGAAGAGCAGATCCATCATGCCGCGATGCGTCTCGGGAATGTGACGCATAAGGTCGATGAAGGCATCGCCATGCTGGCCGGCTTCGAGAATGTTTGCGAAAGCGACGATGCGCCCTTCCAAGCGGATGATCGCCACCGGGCATGCCTTGACATAGGCGAGGTCGAATGTGCCGAGCGAAAAACCCTTCTCCGAGGCGTTGTGCGAGGCCAGCCAGGCACGCGAAACCGAGAGCAGCTCGTCTATGACCTCGGGCACCTCATCGGGTGAAAGCATGGAGAATTCCAGCCCGTCGCGTTCGGCGCGATTGATCGAGCGGCGCAGTTTCAGCCAGGCACCGCCCTTGAGGTCGAAACGGGTCAGGTCTACCACTGCCTGCTCGCCGAGCTTGTACGGACGCAGGCCGCAATCAAAGGCGTGCGGCAGGAAAGCTTTCGAAACCTGATAGAAGACCGGTCGGCTGCCTTGATGACGCGCCGTCGCCATGAACTTTTCAAGCAGGTTTGGCCACAGTTCCTGCGGGCCGACAGGATCGAACAGCGCGACCAGCGAGTGGCCGTGCCGGGCATACATGACAAACGCCTGCTCGCAATCGGAAAACAGGATCTGCTTGTCTCCAAGCCGGACAAGGCCAGCGCTGGCATTCGGCTGGTTTGCAAGGATGGCCAGCGCCTTCGCCATATCTTCCGGCGGAGGGCCTTGCCGAAGGGTGCGCCCTCTGGATTGCGCTTGGCCAGCGCCACGCAAAAAGCGCCCGAACAATGGCTGACGAGATGCCGAAACTGTATCGACTACAGCTGGGGATAGCAGCTCATGCTGCTTCGGTTGGCAGGTTTCATCGACATGAGCCGACATTTTAAGCCTATTAAAGACGTTGAACCGCAATTGCCTTAGCGTATTTGTATTTATCGAATCTTACGCCTTAAAGATGTAGCGGCTGCGACACATGAGCCGGATATACAAACCGATGCGGGCAAGACGACAGACGAAGCTTGGATGGAATAGTATTCCAGCCTCTCCTTGATCTTCGGACAGGGCTGGAACATCAACAAGCTCACGGACTCCGAGCGTAAACCGTCCGGCAGTTACTTGGTAAAGATCTTCCAGCGGGTCGGGCGGAAACGGGCTTCCGAACCAAGCTCGATCGGAGCATGCAATGGCACCTCCACTTCGACATGGAACGGATCGTGGCCGTTGTTGGCGATGTCGATCTCGGCAATACGGGTGCCGGCGAGACGGCGACAGGCAGTAACCTTGCCGAACAATGCGTCCTTCTCGTCGGTCAGGACCACGTCTTCCGGGCGGAAGAACAGGTCTCCGGCCGCATCGGTCTTTTCCGAAATGCCGATCGGCTCGCCCTGGAACAGAACCGTACCATTCTTCACCTCGACCGGCAGATGCGAGGATTCGCCGATGAAGGAGAAGACGAAAGGCGACTGCGGGCGGTCGTAGACATCATCCGCTGAACCGACCTGCTCGATCTTGCCCTGGCTCATGACGACAACACGGTCGGCAAGTTCAAGCGCTTCTTCCTGGTCGTGGGTGACGAACACGGTCGTGTGGCCGGTGCGGTCGTGGAATTCGCGCAGCCAGCGGCGCAGTTCCTTCCTGACCTTGGCATCGAGCGCGCCGAAAGGCTCGTCGAGCAGAAGGATGCGGGGTTCGATCGCCATGGCACGGGCAAGCGCCACGCGCTGGCGCTGACCGCCGGAAAGCTGGTTGGGATAGCGATTTTCAAGACCCGAGAGCTGCACCATGTCGAGCAGGTCGGAAACCCGCTTTTTGATCTCGCTTTTCGGCGGGCGGCTGGCGGACGGACGGACCTTGAGTCCGAAGCCGATATTCTGTGCCACGGTCATGTGACGGAACAGCGCGTAATGCTGGAAAACGAAGCCGACATTTCGCTCCTGGACCGAATGGCGGGAGGCATCTTCCTCACCAAAGAAAATCTGGCCGGCAGTCGGGAAATCCAGGCCGGCGATCAGGCGAAGCAGTGTCGTCTTGCCGGAACCGGACGGGCCGAGCAGCGCGATCAATTCACCCGAAGCGATATTGAGCGATACGTCATTCAGCGCGGCGAAACGGTCGAATTCCTTGCGGATATTGTTGATTTTGACTTCCATACGCGGGGTATCCTAGTGCCGGCCGCCGGCGGCGCCGGCACCGAACCGAAGTTCGAGAAAGGTTTTCAAAGCGAGCGTGACGAGTGCCAGAAGAGCCAGCAGGGATGCCACCGCAAAGGCGGCGACCATGTTGTACTCATTATAGAGGATCTCGACATGCAGCGGCATGGTGTTGGTGAGGCCGCGGATACGGCCGGAAACGACTGAGACGGCGCCGAACTCACCCATAGCGCGGGCGTTACAGAGCAGCACGCCGTAAAGTAGGCCCCATTTGATATTGGGCAGCGTCACATACCAGAACGTCTGCCAGCCGGACGCGCCCAGAGACAGTGCCGCCTCCTCATCGCCGGTGCCCTGGTCCTGCATCAGCGGGATCAGTTCGCGCGCAACAAAGGGGAAGGTGACGAAGACGGTCGCAAGCACGATGCCGGGCACGGCAAACAGGATCTCGATGCCATAGCTTTTCAGCCAGGGGCCGAGAAGGCTGCCGCTGCCAAAGAGAAGAACATAGACCAGACCGGAGATGACCGGCGAGATCGAAAACGGCAGATCGATCAGGGTGATCAGAAACGCCTTGCCCTTGAACTCGAACTTGGCGATCGCCCAGGAGGCGGCCAGACCGAAGACGAGATTGAGTGGCACGGCGATGGCAGCCACGATCAGAGTCAGCCGGATCGCTGCCCAGGCATCGGGTTCCAGCAACGCCTCCTCGTAGGTGACCCATCCTTCGCGAAAGGCTTCGTAGAAAACCGACACAAGCGGGAGGAACAGGAAGAAGGCGAGGAAGACGAGCGTCAGGGCGACGAGGATCAGCTTGGTGGAGAAGCTTTCGTCAGCCGGGTTACGGAAGGAGATACGGCGATTATCAGACATTGCCATATCTCCTGCGGCTCCAGGCCTGGATGAGGTTGATCACCAGAAGCATGGCAAAGGAGATCAGAAGCATGATCGTGGCGATGGCGGTCGCGCCGGCATAGTTGAATTCTTCCAGCCGGATGACGATCAGCAGCGGTGCGATTTCAGACACGTAAGGGATGTTACCGGCGATGAAGATGACCGAGCCGTATTCTCCGACACCGCGCGCGAAGGCGAGCGCAAAGCCTGTGAGAAGGGCTGGCGTAAGACCGGGCAGAAGCACGTTGAAGATCGTCTGGAACCGGTTGGCGCCAAGCGTGGCAGCCGCCTCTTCCACCTCCTTGTCGATCTCTTCCATGATCGGCTGCACGGTGCGCACGACGAAGGGAAGACCGATGAAGATCAGCGCGATGACGATGCCGATCGGCGTGAAAGCGATGCGGAAGGGCATGAACAGCGAGCCGATCCAGCCATTCGGCGCATAAAGCGAGGCAAACGCGATACCGGCAACAGCCGTCGGAAGGGCGAAGGGCAGATCGACCATCGCATCGATCAGCCGGCGCCCGGGAAACCGATAACGGGTGAGCACCCAGGCGAGCAGCGTGCCGAAGACGACATTGATCACTGCCGCGATAAAGGCCGTGCCGAAGGATACATAAAGAGCCCGGATCGTCCGTTCATCGGAGAAGATGGCAAAAAAGCCCGACCAGCCGAGTTCGGCCGTGCGCCAGAGCAGGCCGGCGATGGGGATGAGAATGATCAGCGACAGGTAGGCGAGCGAAAAGCCGAGCGTCAACCCGAAACCCGGGATGATGCTCGGCTGTTTCAATCTCCAGCCCGCCGTGGAAACGGTAGCGGATGCGGTCATGCTTGGTTCCGAATTCTACGTTCAGGCCCGACATGGCAACGGTGCGGCAACAAACTACCGCACCGTGCCTCCAGTGTCACTTGAGTGATTATTTGGCGCCGGGCTTGTAGATCTGGTCGAAAATGCCGCCATCACCAAAGTGCTCCGGCTGCGCCTTCTTCCAGCCGCCGAAGAGCGGATCGTCAATGGTGACGAGCTTGATCGGAGGCAGCTGTTTCAACAGTTCCGGCTTCACCACTTCCGGCTTGGACGGACGATAGAAGTGCTTGGCCGCGATGTTCTGGCCTTCGTCGGAATAAAGATATTGGAGATAGGCTTCGGCGACCTTGCGGGTGCCCTTGGCGTCGACATTGGCATCGACGACTGCGACCGGCGGTTCGGCGAGGATGGAGATCGGCGGCACGACGATGTCGAACGCATCCTTGCCGAATTCCTCACCGGCCAGATAGGCCTCGTTTTCCCAGGCGAGCAGAACGTCGCCGATCTGGCGCTGGGCAAAGGTGACGGTGGATCCGCGGGCACCGGTATCGAGAACCGGAGCGCGCTTGTAGAGATCGCCGATATAGGCCTTGATCTTGTCCTGATCGCCCTTGAATTCTTCATTGGCCCAGGCCCAGGCAGCCAGATAGTTCCAGCGGGCGCCACCTGATGTTTTCGGGTTCGGCGTGACGATCTGCACGTCGCCCTTCACCAGATCGCCCCAGTTCTTGATGCCCTTCGGATTACCCTTGCGAACGAGGAAGACGATCGTCGAGGTGTAGGGCGAAGCGTTGTTGGGCAGGCGGGTGCGCCAGTCTTCCTTGATTTTGCCGGTCTTCTGGATGGCATTGATATCGCTCTCCAGCGCCAGCGTCACGACATCGGCCTCAAGGCCATCGATCACAGAGCGGGCCTGCGCGCCGGAGCCGCCATGCGACTGACGGATTGTGACATCCTCACCACCTTCCGCCTTCCAGTGCTTGGCAAAGGCGGCGTTGAAATCCTTATAGAGCTCGCGTGTTGGATCGTAGGACACGTTCAGAAGCTGGCTCGCGGCAAAGGCCGGCGCTATGCTTCCTGCAGCGAGCGTCACGCCGAGCGCAACCACTGCCAGCCGCTTTCCAATCCCATCGGTGAAGTTCAGCATAGAGTCTCTCCTGTGATCCTTGTCCCATGACCAGTGTCCCGTGATCATCGGGCCATTTGATATGGGCTAAACTCTATCGGTCAGGTCGTCTTAGTCAATTCACGGCGAAAAGAAGGCAAAACTGTTTCCCTCGGGCGGGTTCGCGCGACAAAGAATGCGTTCCATGAGCATCAGTTCACAGAACAGCAGCATCGGGAAAACACCGAACGGCAAAAACGCAATCCGGCCGAAATTCGTTCCAGAGGCTCGATTTCAACCCGGCGGAGAGTCGCGCCTGAGGAAAATCTCCGTATGGCCAACCGCTTTGGGCACGTCTCGAAAGGGTGGGCAGAAGTCGAAACCGCAGGCGCGATAGATCGAGATAGCATCGGTCATATAGATGGTGGTGTGCGCCAGCAGCGTGCTCTTCCGACGCGCTTCGACAGCATGGATGACCGCCCGCATCATTGCGCCGCCGATGCCTCTTTGCCGGAAATCGGGGCCCACGTAGAATTTGTGAAGTTCGTCGGCCGTATCGTCGAAGATGGAAAATGCCAAACATCCCGCCGGCTGGCCATCCCATGATGCCAGCAACATTCCTGTCCCCGATTGCGCGTAACGCCGGGCAAGGCTTGCCGCAGTCTCACCGTGATAAAGATCCGTCACCAGTTGAGGATCGACGCCATGGGTCGCGGCCATGGCGATATCCCAATCCGCCAGTTCCCGGCACAGCGCCGCGGCGATCTCGAAGTCCTTCGGTGATTTTGCGATGGACACAGAAAACATGCCAGCCTCTCGACAAGGAGAGTACATTAGCATGCCCTGCTGCACGTAGGCAGACGCCAATATCAATTAAGCAAGAGGGCTTACGCCGTCAGAAGCTCTCTCACCTGAGCTGGCTTCTGTGTACCTTCGCCTGCCCCCTCGATCGCATCGGCAATCGTGGTGTTGAACAGAACGTCGCGGGTGGCGTCGGCTACACGGGCGAAGACATGGCGGATTTCGCACAGGTGTTCGCCATCGCAATCATCGCATTTGCGATAGGCGGTTTGCGACAAGCAGGGAAGCGGAGCGATCGGCCCGTCGACAAGCCGCAGGACTTCACCGAAGGAGATTGCGTCGGCGGGCTTCAGCAGTAGATATCCACCCTGCTTGCCACGGCGGCTCATGACGATGCCGGAGCGTTTCAGGTCGAGCAGGATCTGTTCCAGAAATTTCTTCGGAATGGACTGCTGGACCGCGATCTCCGAGATCAGCATCGGCTCATCCGGGTCGGCCTGCGCCAGAGCAGCCAAGGCTCGAAGCGCATATTTCGCTTTCTGGGATATCATCACGCAACCATCAACAGCAACGCCGCCGCGAGGCTTTTTTGCCCTCACGTCGCCGCTTCACACTTCGTATCCCTGCGCCTCGCGAATATCTTGGATGCGACATCCGCGGTCGCGTTCGTGCACACGGCTATGCCGCATTGCACACTCCGTTCTGGAGTACCGCAAACATGCAGAAAATACAAACCTATGCGGGCATCTGCTGCCGTAAAAACAGTCACATTTGGTTAAGGCGGCAGGTTTTCTGTGTAGGCCCGGCTTTCTAGAGATATTTGCTCCCCAGAACCGGCGGAAGAAACGGCTTTTCCTGTCATCAGCCCCTGCAAGTCGCAATACTACAGCACTTGCTGATGAAAGAAGAACCATGACCTCGCATGATGTGATTGAGCGTACCGCGTATGCAGAAGGCAACGAGAGCCTCGCCGAAGAATTGAACGCCAGACTTGCAAGCCTCGATCTTGCCGGCCGTCTTTCCGCTGCTGCCGAACTTGGCCACGCCGTTTTCACCACCTCGCTTGGAATAGAAGACCAGGTCATCACCGCCGCGATCGGTACGCATCGCCTTCCGATCGAAGTTTCCACGCTGGAAACCGGACGCCTGTTTCAGGAAACGGTCGCGCTCATCTCGGAAACTGAGGAACGTTACGACATGACGATCCGGCGGTTCTATCCTGAACAGGACGATATCGATGCCTATGCCGCGAAATACGGCTTGAACGGTTTCTACGACAGTATCGAAGCACGTCACGCCTGCTGTCATGTGCGCAAGCTGATCCCGCTCGCCAAGGCGCTTTCGCAAGCGCAGGTGTGGGTGACCGGCTTGCGCCGCGGCCAGTCCGGCAATCGCGCCACCACGCCTTTTGCCGAATATGATGCCGAACGCGGCCTCATCAAGGTCAACCCGCTGGCCGACTGGGATATCGACACGATCAATGCCCATGTGACGGCTGAGCATATCCCGGTCAACCCGCTGCATGCCCGCGGTTACCCCTCCATCGGCTGCGAGCCCTGTACCCGCGCCATCAAGCCCGGCGAGCCTGAACGCGCCGGACGATGGTGGTGGGAAAACGACGAGAAACGCGAATGCGGACTGCATGTCCCGGAAAGCGCGTCTCAGCCGATACCGGCTTCAGCACCGCTCGCGAGTTCCATCGCCCGCTGAGGCCCAAATCCCCACTCTTTGTGTGTAACATTCAAAATCTACCGGAGACCGAAATGTCCCTGTCTGCACAGGAAACGGAAATCAGGAACCCACCCGTTTCCCGCCCGCCGCTCGATCCGCATCTGAAAGCCCTCGAAAACGAAGCGATCCATATCTTTCGCGAGGTTGCCGCGGAGTTCGAAAACCCGGTCATGCTCTATTCGATCGGCAAGGATTCATCCGTGCTGCTGCATCTGGCACGCAAGGCTTTCTTCCCCGGCCGCGTCCCCTTCCCGCTTCTGCATGTCGACACGACCTGGAAGTTCAAGGAGATGATCGAGTTTCGCGACCAGATCGCCGAAAAATACGACCTCGATCTCGTGGTCCATACCAACAAGCGCGGTGCCGAAGAAAACATCACGCCGTTTACCCACGGATCGGCCTTCTATACCGACGTGATGAAGACGGAAGCGTTGAAGCAGGCACTCGATGCAGGCGGCTATGATGCGGCCTTCGGCGGCGCCCGTCGCGACGAGGAAGCCTCCCGCGCCAAGGAACGCATCTATTCCTTCCGGACGCCGGACCACAAATGGGACCCGCGCAACCAGCGGCCGGAACTTTGGAACATCTATAACGGCATGATCAAAAAGGGAGAGAGCGTTCGCGCCTTCCCGCTGTCGAACTGGACCGAGGTCGATATCTGGCGATACATCCAGGCGGAAGACATTCCGCTCGTGCCGCTCTATTACGCCGCCGAGCGCCCCTATGTGGAGCGCGACGGGATGATGATCCTGGCGGAAGATCCGCGGCTGGAACTCCAGCCCGGCGAAGAAATCCAGCACGGCATGATCCGCTTCCGCACGCTCGGCTGCTTTCCACTCACCGGTGCGATCCGCTCGACGGCGTCCAACCTGGAAGAGGTGATCGCGGAACTGGAAATCGCAACCGTTTCCGAACGACAGGGCCGCGCCATCGACCGCGACCAGTCCGGCTCCATGGAAAAGAAGAAGCGCGAGGGATATTTCTAAGATGAGCGCCACAGCTACAGCCACAACCACGCCCGTCGCTGCTTCGGCGAATGTCATTCCCTTCGCCGAATCCGCCGCCCGCGTTTCGCGCGATACGCGGCCGCTGCGCCTGATCACCTGCGGCTCTGTCGATGACGGCAAGTCGACCCTGATCGGCAGGCTTCTCTGGGACACCAAGGCGGTCAAGGAAGACCAGGCGGCGACGCTTGCGCGTGACAGTGGCGCGCAGAACGATCTCGGCCTGCCGGATTTCGCGCTGCTGCTCGACGGCCTGCAGGCGGAACGCGAACAGGGCATCACGATCGATGTCGCCTATCGCTATTTCTCCACGGATCGCCGCTCCTTCATCGTCGCCGATACACCCGGCCACGAGCAATATACCCGCAACATGGTGACCGGCGCCTCTACCGCCGATCTCGCCATCCTTCTGGCTGACGCCCGCGTCGGCCTGCTCGAACAGACCCGTCGGCACGCAACGATCGCGGCGCTGATGGGCATCAGGCAATTCGTGCTGGCGGTCAACAAGATCGACCTGATCGGTTACGACAAGGCAGTGTTCGAAAAGATCGCGGCCGAATTCCGCGAATTCGCATTGGCACTCGGCGTGCGGCAGATCACCGCCATTCCGATGTCGGCGCTCAAGGGCGAGAATGTCGTTCTCTCCGGCGCTGATGCAATGCCTTGGTATGAAGGCCCGACGCTGATCGAAGCGCTGGAGCTTGCCACCAGCCGTTCCACCCAGGCCGGCGGTTTCCGCCTCCCCGTGCAACGCGTCGTGCGCCCCGGCGAGAGTTTTCGCGGTTATCAGGGTACGGTATCGGGCGGCGCGATCAAGCCGGGTGACTCGGTTGCGATCCTGCCTTCGGGCACCGTCGCCAATGTGAAGCAGATTGTCACCTTCGATCTCGTGCGCAATGCAGCGGTCGCCGGCGATGCGATCACGCTCGTTCTCGACCGGCAGGTGGATGTGGCGCGTGGCGACATCATTGTCTCCATCGATGGCCAGCCGATGACCGGCACATCCTTCGACGCGCAGCTCGTGTCGCTTCAGCCGGGCGGCATCGAGCCGGGCAAGCGTTACTGGCTGAAAAGCGGCTCGCGCCGGCAGCGGGTAACGATCGAACCCACGTCGCAGCTCGATCTTTCGACCGGCCAGTGGAAGCCGCATGCCTCGCTGCTTTCGATGAACGCGATCGGCAAGGTGCATCTTTCCTTCGAAGAACCGGCGGTGTTCGATGCCTATGAGCAGAACCGCGCCACCGGCGCCTTCGTCCTGATCGATCCCGACACGCTGAATACGGTTGCCGGCGGCATGGTTACCGCGAAGCGCGCAGATGTCGGCGGCATCCATCGCGGCAAGGAAGGTGAACAGCGCATCGTGCTTTCGCTGCCCGCGGATCTGGCCGAACAACTGATGGCAAGCGAACTGTTCGCATCACGCCGCGACGAAGCGGAGATCCGGAGATTGACGGCCGCAGAAGCAGCCGAGTTCTTCCCCAGCGCCGGAAGCGATATCTGAACGCAAGAATGTCACGAGGGCGGCGCAAGCCGCCTTCGTGTTACGACAAGTGCGTTGTAACTCTCAGCGCCAGTAGCTCTCAGATCACAAATTACGGAAACAAAAAAAGCCCGCGAAAGCGGGCCTTTTCATATGAGTTTGTTGTTTTGCAGCCGATAATGCTTCGGCTGAGCTGCTTCTGCTCAATGGCGCAACAAGTGGCTGCAGCTAGAAAACAAACATGTAGAGCAGAACGATTACAAGGATAGGAACACCCATTGCCCACAATGCGATACCTTTAAGCATAGTCACCTCCATCGGTTTCGATGGGCTGATAACGCCGGCTCTCTTCAGCTGTTCCCAAAAATGAGAATACAGGACCTGCTGGTTCGAGATTAATCGATCTCGGACATGGTAATGGAGGCGGCAGCGAAAGGGTTTAAACAGACCGCACACATGCAAACTGGGACGTCCAGATCGCGCCGACAAATGCGTTCTTAAGCCCAAACGATAAAACAGTCCCCAATCGGTCCGTTTATCAGAAAAGGAATTCTGCGGAGAAAGTCTTTCGGGAGTTGAAACCTTTGCTCTGAAAGGCTTTTGACTGGTCGGAGTGGCAAGATTCGAACTTGCGACCCCCACGTCCCGAACGTGGTGCGCTACCAGACTGCGCTACACTCCGTGACCAGTGGCGCCTCTATAGAACAGCATTTTTCCTTCGACAAGCACCGTTTTCGAAAAAAATGTGACAAGGCTTAATTCGTTTGTCGCACCTTGTGGCACTGCCGTGAATCCGTTGCAAAAAAGCGGCGCTTCAAGAATTTGATGTCAAAGCCGTCCCGTGATCTCGCGGTGAGCCAGGAAAATCTGCTAGCTGGAACATGACATATGTCCCGCAGGCATTGCTTGGGGACCAGCCCATCACACAAGGATTTTCACGGATCATGAGCCGCCGCCTCATCGCATCGACCGCCCTTCTCGCGCTTGCACTTTCCAGCTGCACGACCGTTACCATAACCGACAGCCCGATATCCAAGCGCTGGGTCGGCCACTCTGCCGGCGAGTTCTTTGCAAAATACAATCCGCCGCTCGATGACGTTACTTCCGGTTCCAGCACAGTTTATAGCTGGCGCGGCGGCTACAAGCGCATCAAGCTGGAGAACGGCAAGAGCGCCAGCGTCAGCTGCTCGGCCAAGATCACCGTTTCCTCCGATTACACGATCCGCAATATCGAGATCACCGCCGACCGCCCCGGCGCAACCGGACCGAGCTACTGCGAGGAACTGCTGGCCGGCGCGTAACAGCACCTGTAGAGACTTGCGTAGCACCGCTCCCCGGACCGGTGCTACGCTTCAGAACACGCGCGATGGCTGCAAATCAGGGTAGCCGTCTTGAGCCACCATTGTTTTTGGTAGCATAAACCGCCGATTTGACATAATTTGGCGTCAGTTTCCGGCCGTTCTTCAACCAGGGTTTCCAGACGCGCTTGTCCTATCTAGCAACTCACGCTCGTGTCGTCAGCGCATTGGTAATGCGTGAAATGTCGACGCGCTTCGGAGCAAAGCCGGGCGGATATCTCTGGGCCTTCCTCGATCCGGTCAGCCATATCGTCTTCCTGTCCGTCATCTTCATGGCGATCGCCCATCTGCCGCCGCTTGGAACCAGCTTCCCGCTGTTCTTTGCCACCGGTTATATCGGCTTCCAGTTCTACCAGGCGCTGGCCGGCTATCTGAACAGCGCCGTCAGCGGCAACAAGGCCCTGCTCAGCTATCCGAGCGTGGCGCCGATCGACACGGTTGCTGCACGCTACGTGCTGCAGATCGTGACGACGACAATCGTCGCAATCGTTGTGCTCGGTTATATCGTGTTCACGGTCCGCCATCCCGTTTCCATCCATCTGCCGCCCATCCTGGAAGCCATGGTAGCGGCGAGCCTGATCGCGCTCGGCATCGGGCTCGCGAATGCAGTGCTGTTCGTCATGTACCCGATCTACGAAAAGCTTTATGGCATCGTCACCCGCCCGCTTTTCCTCGTCTCCGGCGTATTCTTCCTGCCGGATTCACTGCCACCGATCGCCAAGGATGTGATACTTTTTAACCCTTTGGCTCATATCGTCATGCAATTCAGGACCGGATTTTATCCGCAATACCGGGCAGCCGGATATGACGGGTTCTATGTCTGGAGTGTCGCGGCCTGCCTGGTATTCATCGGGCTTGTGCTATTTACGACATCCAGGGGAAGGCTGAGAGACCGATGATCCGATTGGAGCGCGCAACCAAAGAGGTGCGCATGAAAGGCGTGAGAAAGATGATCATCGACAATGTGTCGGTGACCTTTCCGCGTGGCAAGAGCATCGGGCTTTTGGGCCGTAACGGCGCGGGAAAGTCGACGCTGCTTCAGATTATCGCAGGTACGCTCGAACTCGACCGCGGCCGCATCATCCGGCAGGGAAAAATCTCCTGGCCGCTGGGCTTTCAGGGCAGCTTCCAGGGCAATCTTTCCGGCGAGCAGAATGTCCGCTTTGTCGCCCGCATCTATGGCGTGAATACCGACGAGCTGGTTGCCTATGTTGCCGAATTCGCCGAACTAGGGCAATTCTACCATGCGCCTGTCAGAACCTACTCTTCGGGCATGAAGGCTAGGCTGGCATTCGGGGTGAGCATGGGAATCAATTTCGACTATTATCTGGTCGACGAAATCACCGCCGTGGGCGATACCAATTTCAAGCGGAAATCGCAGCAGACCTTCAAGGAAAAGCTGAGCAATTCCGACGTGATCATGGTCTCCCACAGCACCGGAACGTTGCGCGACTATTGCCAGACCGGCATCGTTCTGGAAAATGGGCAGATGACCTACTACGATGACATCAACGAGGCCATCGCCGTGCATGAAAGCAATATGAAGAGGCACTGACTTTGAACCAGACGGCTCCAAACACCGTATCAGGCAATCAAGTTGCTCTGCCCTCCGAGAACGGCCAAGCCGCGCCGAAGAGCAGGAACCTGCGCCTACTGGAATCGCTGCTCGAACGCCCTGCGTCCGTGCCGGCTCCGTCTGTGCAGCCTGCTCAACCGGCATCGCCTGAGATCACGATAGACCCCGCATCGCCGGAACCTGCCAAGCGGGGTTGGCTGTCAGCACTGAAAACGCGGCATATGGCGATCGTTGGCGGTTTTCTCGCCCTGGTCGCAGTGCCTTCAGTCGTCAGCACCGGTTACATGGCCTTCATCGCGGCCGACCAGTATCACAGCTTCTCGTCCTTCTCCGTGCGCAGCATCGAAGCCGCACCGTCGAGCGACCTGCTCGGCATGTTCTCGCAAAGTTCATCCGGCAGCACGCTTTCCGATTCCTACGTACTGGTCGACTTCATCCTGAGCGAGCGGATGGTTCAGATGGTCGACGAGGCCTTTGGCCTTGATGCGGTATTTGCACGCCAGGGCATGGATTTCTTCTATGGTATCAGCCCGGATATGCCGATCGAAGACAGGCTGGCCTATTGGCGCAACATGGTGACCGTGAATTTCGACCAGACCTCGGGCATTATGGACCTGCAGGTGAAGGCATTCAGCCCGGAAATGTCGCAGAAGGTTGCCGATTTCGTCATCGCCCAGAGCGAAAAGCTGATCAACGACCTGTCGCTGACGGCCCGCAACGAAGTGCTCAAGACGGCACGGGACGAGGTTCAGACTGCCGAAGACCGCCTAACCCAGACCCGCGCGTCGCTTAGAAGCTATCGCGACGCCTCGCAGGAAGCCGACCCGGTCGAAGGCGCAAAGCTCGCGGCCCAGTTGATCGGCTCGCTCGAAGAACAACTGGTCAAGCTCAAGACCGAGCTTTCGACAGCACTGACCCAAATGGGCAGCAACACTCCGCGCGTGCGCCTCATCCGTTCGCAGATCTCCAGCCTGGAAGACCAGATTGCAAAGGAACGCCAGCGCTTCGGTAGCGGCGTTTCCGGAAAAGGCGGTCGCTCGACAGGTCAGGCAACCGATGTTGCCGGTCGTATCGCGCTTTATGAATCAATCCAGACACAGAACGAGTTTGCCGAGCGCGCCTATACGGCTTCGCTCGCCTCTCTCGAAAAGGCCCGTGTAGAAGCGGGGGCGAAACAGCGTTATCTTGCGGTCTTCATCAAACCGACCCTGTCGCAGATGGCACAATATCCGCATCGCCTGCTGAACCCGATCCTGGTCACACTGGCGGGCTTACTGCTTTGGGGTGTTGCCGTGATGGTCTTCTATAATATCCGCGACCGACACTGACGGTATCCCGGCGGTCCGGAAACCCGCACCGCCGGCCATCCATTCGCCTGCAGACGAGGCACGTCCTTGAACTACCTGACCACCCATATCCGCATCGTCACTGCTTTCGTGATCCGTGAAATTGCGACCCGATACGGCAGGAGCCCGGGTGGTTATGTGTGGGCCCTGCTGGAGCCGGTTGCCTTCATCGGGCTGATGTCGCTGCTTCTGGGGTCACTGGGAAGACTGCCGGCGCTCGGAACGAGCTTCACCCTGTTTTATGCCACGGGCTACCTCGCCTTCAGCATGTACAAAGGCATGGAAGGTTATCTCGTCTCGGCGATCAGCGGTAACAAGGCTCTGATGAGCTACCCGAAAGTATCGCCATTCGATGCGGTGATTTCGCGGTTCATCCTGCAGGCAATGACGTCCTGCGTGGTGACCTGGATCATTCTCTACGCGGCTTTGTGGACGACGAACCAGCCGGTTACCATCCAGTGGGCCTATATCGTCGAGGCGATCGCCTTTGCCTGGATCATGGCGCTCGGGGTGGCACTCGGCAACACCGTGCTGTTCTTCAAGTTTCCGCTTTACCAGAAGATCTTCGACATCGTCATGCGGCCGCTTTTCCTGCTATCGGGCGTGTTCTACGTGCCGTCGCATATGCCGCATCCGTTCTCGGACGTGCTCCTTGCCAATCCGATTACCCAGGTCGTCGTGCTATTCCGCGAAGGATTTTACGTACAGCACGGAGACACCGGGCTGGACATGCCCTTTCTTATCACGACATCGACAGGGCTTCTGTTTGTCGGAATGCTTCTCTTCACGGTTTTCCCGGTTGCCCGGGCCCGCGAGTGAAACGTCGATGGCTAACGCCGGAAAATTGCCCTGATAAGTCCCATGGCGGACCTGCTGTGCGCCTGCAGGCGATAATTGATGACGCGCTTTGCCCGTTCGGATGAAAGCATGAAGGTTAGCGCAAAAAAGACTGTCATCGACAGTTTGACCTTGGCGGAATACGGATAGGTCCACAAAAGCGACAGCAGAAACAGCAGTTGGCGCAGCCCGACACGTGCGCTGTTTGCGATGGCCAGATAGAAGCTGCGTTCCTGATGAAAATAGGCGCGATTGGCGGTCACCAGGCGGGATCCGAGACCTGTCTTATCAAGAAGCGAGCGAAGATGCTCCAGCCGGTGCTCGAAACGCTCCGCCTCGCGCTTGAGCGGGATCGGGTTCAATTCACTGCTGAAACCAGAATCATTACGGTCATGCACCCGGTAAAGGCCGAGCGGCCTCGAAAGACTTATGATGTCACCCATGAAAGGAGCCACGAACAGGATGACGCCATCGACAGCGCGTTCGTAATCCGCTCCTTCTATCAGTTGGCAGACATCCCTGCGAAACACATTTCCGGATGTCGGAGGGCTTGTGTAGTATCCGGTCTTCAGAACTTCCCGGACGAGCAGTTCCCTCTCACGAAAATCGGAAAGCGGTGGGACGGGACCGCTCATGATCCGCCGCCGCGCATCCATCCTCAGCAGCGGGAACTGAAGTTTCGCCACATCCTTGTCGAGGTGCCAGAGGACTTCCGTCAGCGCGCCGGGCAACAATTCGTCATCGGCATCGAGAAACAGGACGAAAGGGGCCGTCGTCTCCTGTAGCCCGCGAAGGCAGGCGAGCCTTTGCCCCGCATTTTCGATATGGTACGCCCGGACGCCAGTTCGGCATATTTCGTCCCAGGAATTATCTGTCGATCCGTCATCGATGACGACCAGTTCACAATCCCGGCGACCCTGCCTCAAAACGCTTTCAATGGCATCGGTGACATAATCGGCATAATTCCAGCAGGTAACGATGACCGCCAATTTGGGAGAGCCGGCACCCCGCGTATCCATGGAAATGTTTTTGCCCTGACCCGCTACCATAGACTCAAGCGTTTTCAAGGCAATGTCGTCGGTCATGACCGTTGCCTGTTGATGATATAACCGACAAGATTGGCTCCGGCCCTGCGCAGCTGCTGCTCGGCGCTCTTGACGGCTTCACGCGTCGTGCGACCCCATCGCGTCACGAGGACAACGACATCGGCTTGAGACGCAAGAGCCAGGGCGTCCAACGAACTATCCAATTCAGGAAGATCGATAATAACATCACCTTTCTGACGCGCCGCTTCAATGATCTCGCGGATGCGCGGGTGACGGAAATTGGAATAGATATTGGTCACCGCATCACGGGAGAGAACCGGCAAAATTGCAATCCCATCCCGCTGCTCGAAAGTTATCTCCGCGATATCCGCTTCCGAAATTGCGGCATCTGCAAGCGATGCGAGCGGGCCGCCCGATACGCCTCTGGTCTGTTCACCGCACCAGAACACGGTTGCGGGACGTCCGCTGCGATTGAGCATATCTGCAAGGTTGAGCGCGAGCGCCGATCCGCCCGCGTCACGGGAATAGCCCGCCAGCGCGATCACGGCGTTCTTGTCGGCCTTCTTGTGGGTATAGGAGATATCGATCAAGGTACGCAGATCACGGATGGCCGCCGCGTGGCGCCGCATCCGCTGTCCGGCCCCGACCCGCGTCGCAAGCTGCAATCGGCCCCCGACCTCCGGTATCTGAGCCATGCAAGGCATCGTGGTTTCAGTTTCCAGATCCTTGGGACTGCGGACCTTGCGATCGAAAGCAATGCTCATGGCCAGCGCAGCCATACCGAAAAACAATCCCAGCACGCCGCCGAATGCCACGATAAGAGAGGTTTTTGGACTTGACGGAGCAAGAGGGGGAAGTGCGGCGCCAGTGATCTTGGCATCGGCATCCGGTGTCGCGGCCTTTGGCAGCGTGCCTTCCTTCATCGCCTGCGTGGCCGTCGCGATCTGGGCGGATAATGCATCAAGTCGCCCCTGCAGGGTTTCCGTTCCGGCGCTGGCAACCTGTTCCTTCGAGGTGACGGATTGCAGGATGTAACCGGAGATGATGGCATTGGCGACACGCGCGGGCTGGGTTGGGTCCGTGGACCAATAACCGACCGCAACAACATAGGACTGGCCGACGCGGCGTGCGGACACTCTCTCAACGAAGTTGGCGAAGGCAACACGCTTGAGATTTTCTTCCGGGCTTTGGGTGAGCGTGGTGGCGTTATTTTCCGCGGGCTGTCCCGAGAAAGTCGACCGGACCCACTCGATCGGGCCGGTAATGGCCGACTTGAGCAAGCTCACAGGCTGGGGCGCAAGCTCCGGGCTTTCATACAATTTCAGGCTTTCGAAAACTGCCGAGAGAAGCCGCTCCGAGAGAATGATCTGCAGTTCACTTTCGGCGCTGTTCAGATCAAGCCCCTGCTGCAATATCGAGCTGGCATTGGCGAACTGGCGCGGTTCGAGCAAGATCGTGGCTGTCGCATCATAGGTGCGCGGCAGAGAATGCGCGTAAAGCGCTGCGGCAATGACACCTGAAAACATGCAGGCAAGCAGGCGAAGCTTGTATCGCCACGCTATGACAAAAACCAGTTTAAGGAACATGACAGGGCCATCGACCCTGTTATCCTTTGCCACGTTATCTATAGGCCAGATGCGCGACGCTCGCTCGACGGGACCAGGTCTGTCAAAAGTCATCGTGCGGCACCTCCGCCAAGGCGCTCGAGTTTGGTGGGCGGAACATCCAGAGAGGCCGCTCTTTCCGGGTTGATTTTACCGCACAGAAGATCAGCCAAGGCTGCTAGATTTCCCTTTACCCTGCCACGCCGGTCGATAAACGGTTCCGGGGCCACGGACTTTGCGAAATTCATCGACATGTTGCGCCAGATCTGGCCGATCGCCTGTTTGGTCGTCATCGTTCCCTTCCGACGTAGATAAACGGGGTTTATTACCTGCGAATATCCCAAGCGCTGGCCACTGACCCGGCCGACCTTCACTCCCATGTGAACACCATAGGCTTCGGCGCATTTGACCAGGTCCCCGCCCTTTTTCGCCAGCGATGCACCAAAGTCGCGATCCTCCAGCCAGCCATAAAGAACGAGACGCTCGTCGAAGCGATTATCGCCTATCGCCGATACTCTGTACGCCATGTTGCAGCCGTAGGGGCTGAAGGGACGCTCCCAGACCGATCCCTCAGTCGCAGGGGCCTCTTCGACAAGCTTGACTGCCTCAGTAAAGGGTATGCCCGGCCCCTTGATACCATCGGCGACCACACGCCCGGTAAAGCCCACCACACTGCTTTCGTCCGCAAAGGCGCGCGCCGCGGTGGCAAGCCAGTTCGGGTCGGCAACGAAATCGTCGTCCAGAAACACGAGAACGTCAATTCCCGTTGGCAAATGATCCAGAGCGTTGTTGCGCTGGGCCGGCAAGCCCGCCTTCCCGGTGAGCACCTCTACACGATCATCATCGGCAAGATCTCCAGCATCACTGCTATCCACGCAGGAAAGGATTACCCGCTCGGGCGCCAATGTCTGCGTTTCCAGAAGGTGACGGACGGTCTGCGACACGACTGCCGGACGACCGCGGGTGGCGATGGCGACAGCAACCCTGGCAATGGGCGGCGCTGCCGGCGCAGGAGGCGCCAGGCGGACCGTCGGCTCGTCAAGCAGTTCGCAATATCCTGCAGCGGTCTCACGCCAGGAGAATTTCTGCATCTGGACGAAACCCTTCGCACGCAGGTCGTCCATCAGCGAAGCCGAGTTCCTCAGGGCCTCGACATAAGCTATCCATTGAGCCGGGTCGAAGGGCGAAGCCATCAGCGCGGCATCGCCACAGACTTCGGCCATGCTCGAATGGTAAGACGATATGACCGGGCATCCCAGTGCCATCGCCTCCACGACGGGCAAGCCGAAACCCTCATTCAGGGAGGGAAAGGCAAGACACAGGGCACGTTTCAGAAAATAGGCGATGTCGTCATCGGAAACCCGACCGGCCATTATGACATTGTCGTGCTGCCCCGCCGCGCTTTCGCTGAAAATACCGAAATCCCCCCCGGCAATGACAATATCTATTCCAAGCCTATCCAGTTCCGCGGCAATCTTGGACAGAAGCGCCAGGTTCTTGTGCCTGGCGCGGGATCCAAGCGCAAAAACATACCGGCGAGACCGCGCTGCGATCGCCTGAACGATCCCCGGCGCGATGGTGGCCGCGTCGGCATTCCATTGCAGGACATGTTCGTAGCCGTTCGGCAGGACGGCGATATCCTTTGCCTCTATCGGCAGGTAGCGGGCAAGCTGGCGCGCCGAGGCATGCGAAACCGTCGCGATCCGCATCGCCCGTCTGGCGAGCACCGGCTGGATGGACTTGTAGGCCGTCCGGAACGCCAGACTGTAGCTGTCAGGCGCTGCAAAAACGTTGCCGTCATGGATACAGACGATCTGGTTCTTCTTGGCGACAGGAGCCGTATTGCAGAGATTGAGCAAGGGGCCACGCCATTTCCAAGGCAGAACGCATTGTTCCCACGCATGGCCGTTGAGGCGGCTGGCGACTTCAATCCGCGAAAAGGCGTTCAGACCTGGATCGGCAGCGCCGGAAGGAACAAGAAGCGAAGCGACCGCCCCGCCACCGCTTGCCTCATCGAGGGCCTTCAGCACATTCAAGGCGTAGCGCTGCACGCCGGTTGGCGTCTGGGTCAGAAAGCGGCCGTTGACTGCGAAACTATCCTTCAGGCCCATCGATAAATTCCAACGCCTTCCCTGCCACAGAAACTATTGTTGAAATCCTATTCCAGTAAAAATACCGGATACTTCAATAACAATAGCACGATAAATTCAAGTTTCAGCACTGAAGAGTTGAAATAGTTAATCCAGAAGGGAATACACCCCGATTTTTCGACGATATATTACCAGACCCAACCAGCGCTCGAATGATGCCCGCAATGCCAAAAGGCATTACTCCTCAATAGCTTCCACGCGCATTCAACACGGCGGGTATGGTCTTGGCCATAATCACCAGATCGCCGACAAGACTGCGATTGGCGACATACAGCGCATCGAGCTGCACGCGCTTGACATAATCTGCATCGCTTCGCCCGCTAACCTGCCACAATCCTGTCAGACCCGGACGCACGCGAATATAATCGGCGTAGTTCTGGCCATAATAAACCGTCTCGCTGGGAACGATCGGGCGAGGACCGACAATGCTCATATGGCCAAGAACGACGTTCACGAGCTGGGGAATCTCGTCGATGCTGCTCTTGCGCAGAAAAGCGCCGAACGGCGTGATGCGCGGATCGTTCTTCAGCTTGCGCGTGGCCGCCCATTCCGCCTGCTCCGCAGGATTATCCGCCAAGTATTTTTCAAGCAACGCTTCGTTATTGTTGACCATGGTGCGAAACTTAAGACATGGGAACATGCCCCCGCCTCGCCCAATCCTGCTATGAGCTATGAAGATTGGCCTTCCTTGGATCAGCAGCAATACGAGAGATGTTATAAATATTAATGGCACAAGAACAAACAAAGCTGTCAGAGACAAAAGAATATCTAAAGCACGCTTTGCAAATAAAGATAGCCTAGGAGACAGCCTTAACTTGAATTTGTCGAAAACAAATAATCGCTGAATGCCACTTTCGCCGGCGTTTACATTGACGTCACGCATTGACGCACTCCATATCAGCAGATGTGATTAAAGGTCAGTCGATTTGCATGCACTGCGTAGCACTGTTAATCATTGCTAACAAATGCTTAAAAGTTTGACAATATATTTATTGACTGTAGTCTATTGAAAAATGTTAGAAACTCCAGAAAGTCTTTAGTGAAACTTTCCGGACCGTTCTCCCTTAGTTCTTCTTTGGAACAACCGAAATTACAGGTTTATCCTCAGAACTCTCGGAACTAATACGATTTATAGAATATAACGATTCTCGTGAGGTGGTTCATGCGTGTGGCAATTATCCACTATTGGCTCGTCGGAATGCGAGGCGGCGAGAAAGTCCTTGAGGCGATCTGCAAGATTTACCCTCAAGCTGACATTTACACACATGTATATGACAAGGCTTCCATATCAGCTGCGATCAATTCACATACAATTTACCCGACGTTCATCAATTCTTTGCCGTATGCAAAGCGTATGTATAAAAAGTACCTTCCCCTGATGCCGATGGCGCTGGAGCAGCTGGACTTAAGTCAATATGATCTCGTCATCAGTAGCGAATCCGGCCCTGCCAAGGGCGTTATTCCGAATTCTCCGGCCGTTCACATCTGCTATTGTCATTCTCCGATGCGATACGTCTGGAATATGTATCACGAATACTATCGGAAGTCAGGTATAATGACGCGGCTGATGATGCCGCCGCTCGCGCATCGCCTCCGGGCGTGGGATATCGGAACGGCGAGCCGGGTTGATCATTTCGCCGCCAACTCGGTCACAGTCGCCAACCGGATCAGAAGCTATTATCGCAGGGATGCGGATGTCATCCACCCGCCTGTCGACACTCAGGCTTTCCGCCCGGTGCCCATGCAGGAGGTCGGCGACTACTATCTGATGGTGGGCGAACTCGTCGGCTACAAGAGGCCGGATCTGGCTGTAGAGGCCTTCAATCTGATGAAGAAAAAACTCGTCGTCATCGGCGGCGGCGAGATGCTGGACTATCTTCGCAAGATAGCCGGCCCGACAGTGACGATCATGGGCTCACAATCCTTCGACGTGCTGAAGTATCACTATGCACGGTGCAGAGCCCTGATCTTTCCGGGTGAGGAAGATTTTGGTATAGTCCCACTGGAAGCCATGGCGAGCGGTCGTCCTGTGATCGCATTTGGGCGCGGTGGAGCAACCGAGACGGTCATCGATGGAAGGACAGGCGTATTCTTCAAGGATCAAACCGTCGAGACGCTTATCGACGCAATTGATCGGCTGGAGCGCATGGACTTCGATCCGGCCGATGCAGTGACACGCGCTGCAGATTTCGCAACACCTGTGTTCATCAGGAAGTTCAGTAACTTTGCGTACAAGGCCCTCGGCACGGAGCCGCCGCCGGCCGTGAGACCCGCACAGATAGCATGACACAGGTGAAATAGCCGAAGGAGCATAGGGAACGTGACGCATACCAATTCCTCCTGCCGCCGTAACCGCAAAGCATTCTTTTCCTTCTCCGCAGGCGCTTGGATAGTTGCGCTTGCCTCGGGCATGCTCGTATCGACCATCGGGCAAGCCCTTGCAGCCACATATCTTCTCGGTCCGCTCGACGTGTTGAAGATCCGCGTTTTCGAATGGCGGCCGAGTGCGGGTATCGCATATGAGTGGGTGCCGCTGACGGGAGAATTTACGGTTTCGGCCTCCGGAACGCTTTCACTGCCGATCGTGGGTACAATTCCGGTTGCCGGCAAGACACCAGAGGAAGTTTCCGAGATCATCGGCGAGCAACTTCAGGCCCAGATCGGTCTTCAGAAACGGCCGAATGCATCGATCGAAATCTCCAGCTACCGGCCATTTTTCGTTACCGGCGCAGTTGGGACACCCGGCAAGTTCAATTTCCTCCCCGGCCTTACCGTAACCCAGGCGCTCAGCATGGCTGGAGGAAGCGGAAGCGTTGATCCTAGGGTCATGGAGGTTCAGCGCGAGGCCCTTGTGAACCAGGGCACGATGCGGGAGCTCGAAGCAGAGCGGCTTGGCCTGCTGGCGAGACAAGCCCGCGTGGATGCCATGCTGGCGAAGAACGTCAAGATCAGCTTTCCGCGCGAACTGACGGAGCGCTCGTCCCAGACCGCCGTGATGCAGGTGATGCGAAACGAGCAGGCGCTTCTGGACAGCCGCCTGCGCTCTATGGATTCCGATCTTACCGCGCTGGAACAGTCCAAGGTTCTTGCCAAGAACCAGATCGAAGGACTTAAGCAGAAGGAAGCGTCGCTGACGAAGCAGATCGATCTCGCCAACAAGGATCTGAGCTCGGTCAACAAGCTGGTATCACAAGGGCTGACCGTGTCATCACGCCAGCTTGGCGCGAACCAGAATCTCGCGGATCTCGAGAGCCGCAATCTCGACGTATCGCTTGCACTTTTGACTACTCAGCAGGATCTGACGAAACTCGACCAGGATGCATTGGCCGTCGTGGAGAAGTTCAAGGCATCCGCACTGATGGAAGCATCAGAGCTCAGAGACAAGCTTGCAGCCAATGACGAGAAGATGAGAACCTCGCAGGCACTGCTCCTGAATATCGAGATGCGCGTGCCGGCGGCCCTATCCGCGCTGAATGCCGAAGGCCGCCCGCGTACGATCACGAAAATCAGCCGCACGATCAACGGCGCGACAGAGACATTCGTGGTCAAGGACGACGATGCCGTTCAGCCCGGCGACGTCATTCGTGTCGAGCCTCAACAAAATGCGGTGACGCAAAACGGGGGCGCCTCGCAATAACCGGCATCAACCCTAATAGAGAGGAAAACTCGCCACGGCAGCGCTCGGGGCTTGATCGAACACGCCTAGACATGCGATATTAATATTAGAGAATCCTAATTAAAATTGAGTAATGAATGGCTATTTGGGTCCTGATCCTTTCTGTCGCCATTGGCGCCGTTTGTGGAATCTGGCTTCATGTCGTTGTCTTTACTATACTTTCCGTGTTTGTTGCGATTGTCTATCTCTTGACCGCAGTCCTGTCGGGACTTTCATTAGCATCTACCTTCATATGGATCATGATGCTGAGCACTGCGCTTGGCGCTGGTTATATTGCCTCTCATTTCGTATGCTACGTGGCCCATAGCCGGGCACATAAAGCCAAGCACCGGCATTCGGAGCTGGAATCTGGCACCAAATATCTTCACGATCAGCAACACCCCTGACCGGCGCGGCAGATAGCCGAAGGCGTGTTCGGGCCGGATGCGGATAATTTCGGCCTATTCGAAGCAAATATTCAAATTTCGCAATCGAATTCCATCCCATGCGCCTGGGATATACTAAGTCTTCATACGACAATCAAATATACGTATCGACGTTTATTTTCGATGGACGCCGTGTCTATCGCTAGTCTAACCTATCAATACATACAGAAACACTGAATAACCGATGATCAATCTATGGAGCATTCACCTCCCTTTCACGAACATCGGGAAATACGGATAATAAAAACGGATATATCCAAGCGATCATCCCAGAGCCGCTGACCTGCCAGGACACACTCAATTTCCTTGAAGATAGGATCGGACATGTCGAAGCTGCCGCGTAGAACATTCGTCAAGGCATCGGTACTGGCAGGGGCCGGGGTGATGCTGGGTGGCCGGGCGCTGGCAGCAAGTGACCCGACCAGCGGACGCCGCCTGATCTTTGACGAGCAATTCCGAACGATCGACTGGACGATCTGGGAAGCCGGGCGGAAAGCCACGACATTCGATCCGGGCTTTTACGGCAATTCCGCCTTTGCCCGCAGCACCGGCGAGGAGGGCTTCAATCCTTACGCAATCGTCGACGACGACGCGACGGCAAACGGCAAGGCGCTGCAGATTTCGGCAAAATATATCGGACGGCAAATGTCCGTGCCGCATTATTACGGCAACGGGGACCCGCAGAAGCAATGGATTTCCGGCAATCTTCAGACTGCCCGCGGAGACGGGACAATTCTCAAGGGATGGCGGACCGGCTACTTCGAGACCCGGATGATCTTTCCCAAACATCCGCTCACATGGCCCGCCTTCTGGCTGATGAATGGCCGCAGCATTCTTTTCCCGAAAACCAGCATCGAGATCGATGTTGTCGAGCAGAAGGGGTTCGAGCCGACGAATTACGGTGCCTACCTGCACGAATGGGGCCAGCCGGGAGAACGGCACGCCGAAGTCGGCGTCAGGACACCGGTCGACATGACGACGCAATATTGTCGATACGGGATGCTGGTGACCGAGAGCGAATGCAGGCCGTATTTCGAACGTGAGCCGGTGATCGATCCCGCGAGCGGCCGGCCGACCGTCTGGCCGATCGGGCGCGCTGCTGAAATCAAGGCCAATAACGATCTCTTCTGGCCGCTCGTGACCCTCGCGCTGCGTGCGGATGTGCCTTACCCGGACCCCTTGCTTCCCGAACACAAGGAAACATCGATGCGAGTGGACTATGTGAAGGTCTATGCGTGAGCAGGCACCGGCGCGAAAGACGTCTCACGCTCTTCGGCCGGCACCGCTGTCGCAAGCCCTGCCATGACGAAAAACAAAAGCCCGGTATCCACAGTTGATCCCGATACCGAAGCGCCGATGAGAAGACAAAGGCAGCCGTTGCGGCCGGCAAGCCGGACATCACTGTCGAATGTCCGTGGCGTTCCTCGCCTGGTGTAAAAGGCAGACAAAAAGAACAGGCCGAAGAAAATCACACCCGGAATGCCAACATTGGAAAGAAGCGCAATAATGAAGCTCGATGTGCGGGATGTGCCCAGCCCGACGCCGAGGCCATAAGAGTTGATAAAATTGCTCCAGCCATAGGCATTCCACATGCCCCGTTCGATGCCGGATGCAGAGTTCGCCTTGCTGAACAGCAGAAGATCAAAATAGGCATAAAGCTGGCGGAAAAGATCCTCGTTCATAACGATCATCATGCCGATGAGGACGAGGATGATCGGCGCGAAAAGGACGACGCCGCCACTGATCCGCGTGCCGGACTGGCCGCCGCAGCGGAAAAAGCAGGTCATGTAAAGGATTGCGAGGCAGACCGGCAGACCGAACAGGCCTGCAGACGAAGTGGACCTGATCACCATGATCGATGTCAGCAGGAAGAGAAAACCTGTCAATTTGCTGTAGCGCCCGCAAATGCGCATCGTTCCGGCAAAACCCACCACGCCCAGGCTGACACCGGCGAATGTGGAGGCTTCCGGCCAGGAACCGACAACGCGCTTGACGCCGGCGACAATCGCCTCGTCATGGAACGCATAAGGTGCGTTGCGGATATAGCTGAAGAGTTCCTGGATCGGGGTTCCGTAGGTGACGAGATCGGCAATGCCGAAGAGCAGGTTGGCGGAAGAGAAGGCCAAGACGGTACCGGTCGCCGCGCGAAACCCTGCCATGGTAGAGGCCATCGCAACGATCATGACGAAGGTCACAATATTGGCGGTGTTGTAGATGGCCTGGGTGAGATTGCTGGAAACCGGACCGAGCGGCACCGCGCCGCCGGTCTCGGGATATTCCGACGAGCCGAGCGGAATGATGTTCATCGTCTCCGCCCACAGCCTCGGAGCGAAAAACCCTGCAAGCACGCCATAGGTCAGAAGGCAGAGAAGCCAGAAAGCAGGTTGCGGAAAGGCCAGCGCGTTGAGTGCGACCTTCATCTTCTCACGGTAGGAGAGCGTTGCGAGCGCCAGGAAGCCGACGAAGAGATGGCCGGGCTGAATGCCTGCCCCGCCGATCATCACCGCAGCCGCTCCGCCGAATATGGTCATCACGCCGAAGGCAATCGCTGTGGCGCGATAACCGGATATCAGGCAGAGGATGCCGACGATAAGTGTGAAAACACCAACGGGCGGGATACTCATCGCAGCAACCCCGCCGTTGTGGTTAAGTGCGTTTGGCGCGCCGTCGAGCGAGTGCGTTTCCGCGTTTCCTCAAAACGCGAGATCGCTCCATCTCCCTGTTCTGACGCAATTCCGGCCGTAAAACCGGTTCCCACCTTGAAGCGAATTGCTCTACTCCTCGACAGTGCCGGTGAGCCCGAGCGCTGCACGTGCGGCTCGTTCACCGCTCAGGAAGGCGGCGTCGGTCCAGATATAGCCCCACTGGCCGAAGCGGCCGCAATATTCGATGCCCACCTCGTCGAGATAGGCATGCACGGTTTCGACGGCAGCTTTTCGGTCAAGATCGAAGATCACGTTGCCAAAGGGCAGCATGATTGCGCTCTTGTGAATGATCTCGGCGCGCGACTGCACGATGCCGGACTTGATCAGCGCATCGATGGCCGGTTCGATCCACTCGTCCGGGCTGCCGGTTAGCGGCCGGTATTTTTCGCTGAAGTAGATTTCCGCCTGCAGAGCCCCACAGCCATCGGGAACGCTTTTCTTCGACAGATTGCCTCGGTAGCTGACGCGCGCGAACGGGATGTCCTCATCGTAGAAATAGGACCATTGTGGCTTGGTCTCGATTGGGCGATTGAGCCCGATATTGACGACAACGACCTGGGTGCAGGCGAGCTTCGCTGCAGCTTCGCGAACATCATCAGGCACACCCTTGATCAGCGGAATGACGATCGGGAGAGGCAGGGACGAAATCAGCTTCTTGAAGTCATGCGTCGTACCGTCCTTGAATGTCAGCTGCTTTTCCTTCGTGTCGATCGCCGCGATCTCGTGGTCGCAGAGCACTTCGGCCTTGTCGTAAAAGCCGCTGATGAAGGATTCGAAGCCGCCTTCCGTCGGATAACGGAACTCATTGACGTAAAAAACGTCGAGCGGCTCGTGTTCCAGCGCGCCGCGCAGCACCTCTTCCAGATTGGGGCGATAGAGACGCGGCCCCAGCCAGTCCGTCGACATGTTGCTGGCATCCGTGGTGTGATACTTGCGAGTGTAAACTGCCGGGAAGGTTTCGGCGAAGGTCTTGCCGAAGGCGGCCAGCAGCCAGTCTTCGTAATTGGTGATCTTCGGGTTTTCGATCTGGCGCGCCTCGATGAAATCCTTGATGCAATTGACCACCAGCTCGGCCGGCAGGCCGTGAAGGTTGACCTGGGCGGGATGCTTTATCCAGTGCCCCTGCCAGTAGTTGTTGCAATAGACATTGCCGACCTCGAATTTCTGGCCGGTCGATTCAGCAAACAGATCCTTCACGCGGGGATTTTTCGTGAACGAGATATGCACGCCCTCGTCGAAGACGAAGCCGTCACCATTGCCGAAGCTCGAGGTCAGGCCGCCAGGCCTGGAGCGCTTGTCGTAGATCCTGGCCCGTATGCCATTGGCAAACAGAACGTTGGCAGCGCCGAACCCGGCCATTCCGCTGCCCAAGATCGCATATCCCTGATGCTCCATCATCGTTCCCTTATCACCACTCGTCTCTTTTGGTCTCGGCGCTTCAGTTTACCCAGCGAACATCGTCGGACAGACGTCCCGCATCCATGAGGCGTTCAAGCGTGGTCAGTCGCTTGGCAGCAGCCGGAATGACTTCACGTCCCGCCTGTTTTGCACTCGTTAGACCGTCGACCAACCGCGTGATCGATTCAGACAGGGAGACAGCCGGCTGGTGGTCCGGGGCTGCCTTGGCATAGCGGGTGAAATCCACCTGATAGGAACGCAGATCCGGCAGTGCGTCCTTGTTGATCGAAACGCGCGTTCCGGGGATCGCCTGGGCGACGGCCTCGGCAAGCTGGAAGACCTGGTAATTGTTCTCGTTGCGGCCGGCATTGATCGACACGAAGCGGCCGCCATTGTCGCTATCGCGCTTGATTGCCCATTCCATGGCGCGCGCCATGTCCTTGACATCGATCAGCGGGCGCCAGGGCGTGCCGTCGCTCAGGACCTTGATCTCGCCGGTCGAAAGGGCCGTCGCGACGAAATCGTTCAGCACCAGATCCAGTCTCAACCGCGGGGACTGGCCGCATGCGGTGGCGAAACGCAGGCAGGTAATCGCCATGTCCGGCGCTTCCAGCTGTTCCAGCGCCTGTTCGGTGGCGATCTTGGACCTTGCATAGGCGGTCAGCGGTGTCAGCGTGTCGTTTTCCTTGCGTGGCCCACCCTCGGCAAAGCCGTAGACGCTGCAGCTGGAGGCAAAGACGAAGCTTTTCACACCTGCCTCAGCGGCTGCCGTGGCGATATCGACGCTGGCGCGGTAATTGATGCCTTCCGTCTGCTTTTCGAAACGGGCACCGATCGGATCGTTGGAAAGCGCTGCAAGATGTACGACCGCATCCACGCCTTCGAGCAATTCCACCGGAAAGTCACGGACATCGCCGAATACCTGTTTGTCGAGCACACGCTCGGGAAATTCATCAGGCAGCGTCAGGCATTGGGCAAAATAACCGGTATCGAACCCGATAAGCTCCGCGTCCGGCCAGACCGAGCGAAAATGTGCTGCCACGACCGGGCCGACATAACCCATATTTCCGGTGATTAGGATACGCATATACGAACCGCCTCTATCTTGTGGTTGTGGTTGTCGAAAGAACGGTGACGGCGGGGCTCGCCCCGACCACCTTTTCAAGCTGCACCGGCCGGTAGCCGATCTGGGTGACCGTGCGTATCAGCATGCCGTAACCCGCCCTTCTGGCTTCGCGCGGTTTGCGCATTGCGCTTGCGGCGCGCAGGAGATGCAGGCCATTGCGAATATTGGCGGCGAGATGGCTGACCTTGCGGCTGCCATCAGTTATGCCGCCATAGATCAGTTTCGGCTGCGGCACGCCCCGGAACGTGCTTCTGACCTCCCTCAGGTCGCCCTCCGGGTTCATGCCCAGTCTCTCGAAGGTTTTGTAGACGGCGCCGGTATAAAGCGGCCTCGTGTGCAGGATCGGCGAGGCATCGATGAAGGCGGCGCGATAGGCCGGTTTTGCCATCATCATGGTCCAGATATCATCCAGCCCCCAGCCGGTTGGCCAACGGGCAAGGATGGGAAGGAGCGTGCGCAGATAATCCGTGCGGATAATCGGGCACATCGGTTCGACATAATTCGAATATCGCAGCGTGAAACCGGGGCAATGCGCCGTGACCGGATAGGAAATATGGCTCGACGGGAGGAGTGATGGCTGGCCTATATCCAGATCGTTCGACGTCATGAGGTCGAACAGGTTCGACAGGCCATTCGGCTCGAACAGCAGGTCGTCATCGGGAAACATGATGTAGTCGTAGCGGTCAAGCAGATCGGGATTGGCCCGCAGGTAGCGACAGGCGCTATCCCATTTCGTGCCGGTGTCGACGGAGAGGGGAAAGTCTCCGTCATCGAGATCCGACTGCTGCTCGTCATAAGTGCTCAGCTGCAGATCCCAGTTTCGCGACGCCTTCGGCTCGACCAGCCAGTTGCGATGCAGCGACAGGCGGCCGACGCGTGCGAAGACGAGGTTACGGACTTTGTTGGCGTCAGACATCAGCCCACCTCGATCTCCTGAGGATAGGGAATGGCTTTGAGGAAGGTTCCGCCCTTCTTCTTGTAATCAGCCTGCTGGGCGACGATCTCCTCGGCAAAATTCCAGGGCAGGATGAGCAGATAATCGGTCGGCGCGGTAACCAGCTCCTCGACCGGCCGGATCGGCAAGCGGACGCCGGGCATGAACTTGCCTACCTTGTGGGTGTTGCGGTCCACGACATAGGAGATCGTACCGGCTGGCAGATCGGCATAGTTCAGAAGCGTCGCGCCCTTGGCGGCCGCGCCATAGGCGGCGATTGTCTTGCCTTCTTCACGGAAGGCACCGAGCATCTTCCGCAAGTCATCCCGGATGCCGGAAACGCGCAGGCCGAAATCACGGTAGCAATCGAAGCCGGTCAGGCCCATCGCATCTTCTTCCGCCTGCATCTTCTGCAGCCGTTCGGACTTGCCCTCGGTCTTGGAGACCCGCAGACGCAGCGAGCCGCCATGGATATCGAGTTTCTTGGCATCGTTGAGATAAAGCCCATGACGGCCCATCAGCGGTTCGAGGGCTGCCAGCGAATAATAGAAGAAATGCTCGTGGTAGATCGTGTCGAAAGCGCAGGTTTCGATCAGATCCTTGACGTAAGGGAATTCGAATTCGGCAATGCCGTCATCGGCCAGCAGAATGGCGAAACCTTCGACGAAATAGTTGATGTCGTTGACATGGGCGAGCACGTTATTGGCCAGCATGACCGACGCACGCTTGCCTTCGGCAACCAGCTTCGTTGCCACGTCCTTGCCGAAGAAATCGATGACCGTCGGCACGCCGATCTCGATCGCCGCCTTGGCCGGGCCGCCAGCAGGATCGATGCCGAGGACCGGAATGCCGTGCTCGACGAAATTCTTCAAAAGATAACCGTCATTGCTGGCAATCTCGACGACAAGATTGTCGGCTCCCAGACCCCGTTCCGCGATTAGATCGAGTGCGTGTTCGCGGCTATGGGCAAGAAGGGCCGGAATGAAGGACGAGAAATACGGATAATCCTGGCCAAAAAGGATTTCCGGCGGCACATCCTCGCTGACCTGCAAGAGGCCGCATTCCTGGCAGAGCACCACTTCCAGCGGAAACAGCGGCTCCAGAACGCCGAGCTGTTCGGGTTCGAGCAGCGCGTTTGCAAGCGGCTGATTGCCGAGATCAAGGATCGTATCGAGATGATTTCCGCCGCAGGACCTGCAGGCTGTGATACGGCCGGACTTCGGCGTTGATGCTTCCACCTGAATGCTTGCGATAGTCATGGCCGAACCTCCGTGATTAATTCAGCGTTCAAACATAGATCTGCGGCTGCACGTATTCTGGAAAACGGCGCCTTGGCGCGTTCCGCGATATCGAGAAGCGAGCGGTTTCCGTCGCACTGGTTCAGGACCCAGAGCAGGTCCATCTGCGAGGCCCCGCCTGCTTCCTTCTGCCCGGCTATGGCGCGATAAAGCCCGCGCCGCCCGAGTTGTGGTTCGCCCCTGCCGTCGACGCGGCGATAGGTGGCATTCCGCTGAAGCAGCTCGATGAGATCCACCAGAAGGTGGAAAGACTGGTCGAGCGCCTCCGATGTGACGAAGTCGCAATTGTCGAGCGAGGTGTGATATTCCGGAAAAGTGCCGTGGATGGAACGCATCAGGCAGCCAACCGGAAGGACGATACCAGGGGAGCCGTATTGCCGCTCGTCGTATCCATAAGGCGAGAATTCAAGCATTCCGAACGCATGCCCGCTATGCCGCAACACATGCTCGGCCGCGAGATCGACCACCGCGCCGTCGACAGTCTTCTTGTAATGGAACGGTCCATCGTCACCGATGCAGGTCAGGACAAGGCCGTGGGCGATGCGGTCGAGATGATCCTCGTTCTGCGCCAGCCAGGTGATCGCGCCGATGGTGGCCGGCAGGAAGAGGAAGCGGATGCCGAAGCGGCGCTTCGGCTGCGCCAGGAAATGTCTTGCGAGCGCAGTGGCAACGACGATGCCGGACAGGTTGTCGTTGGCGAGGCTCGGGTGGCAGACATGCACGGAGATCAGGATCTCCTGATCTGTCTCGCCGGGAATGAGGAACTCGCCATAGGTCAGCGCGCCATCGGCCAGCGCGCTATCGATCTCGACCTCGTAGGCCTCGTCCTGCATCGTCTGCCAGAGCGAATGCGGCAAGCAGAAGCCCCAGTTCTCGGCGTAATAGGAGGTGCGGTATGGGATGGCCTCCGGCTGGTCTGGCAGCGTGTGGATATGCGCGGCCAGCTGCTCGCGGGTGAACGTGCCGCGGACGGGCACGCTGTAACCGACGACATGCAGATTGTTATCGGCAAAATCGACGAGCACACGGCCATCGAGCGCCTTGATCGACGCTGCCCGGATATTCCATTCGCGCGGCACGTCCCAGTCGAAGACCTGCGTGCCGGTGGCAACTTCGTGGATATCGAGCGGGATATGCTGCTTCAATGCCTGCAGCGTCGCGCGCACGCCATTCCCCGTCAGGCTGCGTGGCAACGGAAACAGGGTGCGAAGCAAGGACATCACGTCGAGCGGCGGCAGGATGCCACCGTCGTCATTGCCTGCAGTCTTGAACACACCATCCAGCATCATGCGGCGCTCCGTTGGAGCCAGGGCATTCTCGCCAGAAGATCAGGCCATTCCCGATCCTTGTCGGAGATTTCCGTCACCGGCTCCGGCCATTCGATCGACAGAAGCGGGTCATCGTAACGCGCTCCGTCATAAAGTTCCGGGTAATAGGCATCACCCATCAGGTATTCTACGATCGCGTCCTCGCTCAGCGCCTGAAACCCGTGTGCAAAACCGGCCGGAATGAACAGCATCCTTCCATCGTCGGCACCGAGTTCGACATGGAAGCTCTCTCCCAATGTCTTCGATCCCTCGCGAAGGTCGACGATCACGTCATGGATACGCCCATGACTGCAGCGGACGACCTTGGCATCAGCATGCGGTGCCCTTTGAAAATGCATGCCGCGAACAGCGCCGCGCGTTTTCGTCAGGGACGTATTTCCCTGAATGGGCGTGAACACGACACCGGCATCATCAAAAAGCTTCGTGCACCATGTGCGGGCAAAACTGCCGCGGCTATCGCCGTGAACCTTCAGATCGATAAGTTTCGCATCCGAGCCGCCGAGAGAGGTGAAGTTCATGACGCCTCCTCAAGCCTGCGGCTACCAGACTTTCCACTCAGCCGAACGGGATGCCCACATCTCGTTAAGCACCGTCTTGTCCCGCAGCGTATCCATCGGGTGCCAGAAGCCACGATGGCGATAAGCCATAAGCTCGCCCTGCTTGGCCAACTCGTCCATGGGACCTCTCTCCCACATCACCTCATCGCCTTCGATCAGCCCGAGCACGGACGGGTTGAGGACGAAGAAACCGCCGCTGATCCAGGTCCCGCCATTCTCTGGCTTCTCATTGAAGGACTGGACGCGCGGATCCTCGTCTTCCAGATACATGGCACCGAACCGGCCGACCGGCTGCACGGCAGTCACGGTTGCGCTTTTGCCGTGGTCCTTGTGGAATTTCAGAAGCGCGGTCAGGTCTATGTCACCGACGCCATCGCCATAGGTCATGAAAAACGGCTCGTTGCCGAGAAGATGCCGAACCCGGGCAAGCCTGCCGCCGGTCATCGTATCTGCGCCCGTATCCGCCAACGTGACGCGCCAATCTTCGCAAGGCGGGTCGAGATAGGTAACTTCCGATGTTGCAAGATCGAAAGTCACGCTCGATCCACGCATACGCAGGTCTTCAAAGAACTTCTTGATCAGATGTCCCTTGTAACCGCAGCACACGATGAAGTCTTTCACGCCATGAGCGGCGTATATCTTCATGATGTGCCAGAGAATTGGCTGTCCGCCTATCTCAACCAAAGGCTTTGGTACAGTCGACGTCTCCTCGGAAAGTCTTGTTCCAAGACCTCCCGCCAAAATTACAGCTTTCATAGTAAAACACGCCACCCGCTCTGTGAGAGCCGCAAATGGATCTCACATTGAAATACTAAGGATACTCGAATGCTGGCAATTTCACGTGATGACCCAAGCAAAACATAAATTAACGGAGCGAGCAAGAGTTTTTATTTATTGTTAAGCTTTAAAGAAGAACTCGACAGTAATAAAAATATCATCCAGACAATTGGGTCAGGTTATCCATCATCCGACAGATATTGATGGCCATCCCGCTTCCGCTGCGACTGCTTTGGCAGCCAGACACCCATCAGACGCCAGAGCCGGAAGCCTTGCCCTTGAGCACGTGACGACGTCAGCGTGCGTCAAACAGCTCAAAGCGGCCACCGCCGAGCTTAAGCCTCAAGCCCAGAGCCAGCAGCGTTACGCCGTAAGCTGCCGCGCCGAAACCTGCAATCAGGAGCATCTCAAGGAAATCGGGGATTTCCAGACCGGCGAACTGCATTCGCAACCAATAGACGGCAACGACCATCACGGCGCCGGCCACCGCAACCTTCCACAGATTCCGGATCTGCCGCCGGAACCCGAGATTGAGGAGCTGCCGCAGCTGAAACACGTAATAGGCCCCCATTACGGCGGCCATCAGAAGCCTTGCGTAGATAACGCCCTCGATCGAAAAGAAATAGAAACCGGTCGTGACAGCGATCGTGCGGAGGATGAAATCGATCAGATTTATCCGAAACAGAAGATCTGGACGATCAAGGGCAAGACTAAGAGAAATCAGCGTCTGAAAATAGGGCACCGGCAGCATGGAGATGGACAGCAAGGCCAGATAAGGCGCAGCCTCAGCCCATTTCGGCCCGAGCAGAAGATTAGTGACCAGATCCGCGGTCAGAGCGATGCCGAGCGTGGCAGGCACGCACATCAGCATGGCGATACGGATTGCCTTCAGAAATGCCTGGCCGACCCTTGCCCGGTCCGAACTCATCTTCGAAAATGCAGACATCAGAGGCTGCAAAGCCGGGCCGATAAAGCTTTGCGTCGGTATCAACGAAACGTCATTCGCCACCGTATAGCGGCCGAGCAAAGCTTTCGGAACATAGGCGCCGATCATCAGCCGGTCATATTGCCAATTCAGTGCAGACACGACCTGCGAGGCGGTGAACCAACCCATGAAGCCGGCAAAATCGCCAAGACGCCGAAGAGAGAAAGCGGGGCGATAGCGAGCAAAAACATATGACATCATTGTCGTGACGCTTGCCGCGACGACATAGTTGGCGACCAGCGCCCAATAACCGCCCTCCGTATAAACGATGACGATAGCGGCGATCAGGCCGCAGACCTTACTGGTCGTCTCGGCAATAAAGGTCGGACGGAAATCGATATTGCGGGCGAAGTAGACCATTGCCGGACTGTAGAGCCCCTTGACCACCGTGCCGATCGCCAGAATACAGACAACGGGTACCAGTTCCGGATCACCATTGATCCAGGAATATGGCCACGCGCAGCCGATTGTGAGTGCGGCAACAGCGATGCCTCGCAGAACGGCAAGCGTGAAGCCCGTATCCAGATGCTGCTTGTCTATCGTGGGAAGGCGCACGAGCGCCTGGGTAACCGGCACCTCCAATATACTGTCGATAATCAGCACCAGCGCCATGGCCAAAGCAGTGACGCCGAAATCGGCAGGCACGAGCAGGCGCGCCAGGATGAGAAGATTGACAAAGTCGACAACGCGGCCGAACAGGCGCGAGAAGATCAGCCAGGATGCGCCTCTTAGCGTGGCAAATGCAAGCATGGACGACCCAACCCTCAAACAAAAGAGACCGTCAGCAAGCCTTCGAGAATAAGGCTCACTTATCTGGAAAACGTCCTTCCGTCCGACGTGACGAACCGGCACAGAGGACGTCATAAACGCGAATTCAACCTAGCCGAAGCTGAGCATTTCCGATCGATAAATGCCGACAATGCCGATAAAGAGCGCAAACAGACCTTTCGACTAAATCAACGATACACACAAACAGGCGATAATCTATACTGAAATCAAAGATATCTCGAAATACGTCGTGAATTATGAATTATTAAATCCAAACTTATTGTGCATTTCCTGCATTGACACGCCAGTAATTATAGTGCGGATTTGATGTATGTGATATTTATTGAAAGTATTGTTAGCCTCCTAGCCAACTATGAGGGAGAATCGATGCTTGATTCTTACAAGTTGCAGTCGGAAACGGCATCTGAGGCTGACGTCTATGATGCAATCATCCTGGGCGCGGGCATAACCGGCCTCGTTGCTGCATCGGTACTCCTTCGACAAAACAGCGCGCGCATTGCGATTATCGACGAATATCAACACATTGGCGGGAACCACATCGACTGGTCGGCCAATGGCTTCACCTTCGACATCGGCAGCCTGATCTTTCAGGATGACTCTCCACTCCTCAAGCATTTTCCGGAACTGCTCGAACATTACGTTCATGTCCATCCGACTTGGGGAAGGCTCAATCCTCAGAGGCAGATTACGCGCTACCCGATTTCGATCGTCGATGACATCCTTGGCGCCGGGCCGGTTGGCATCTGCCGAATTGTCCTCTCCATCATCCATGCGCGGATCTGGCGCCGTCGGCTGCGCAACGCCAAGGATTTCGCCAGGTTCTGGATCGGCGGCTACCTCCTCAAGCGTTCGGGGCTGGAAAACTATATGGCGCGCTTTTACGGCGTTCCACCCGAACATATCGACCTGGAACTGGCCGAAAAGCGCATGATGTGGATCAAGGAGCACTCGTCGCTGCGAGGCTTGCTCCGGAAAATGCGCCAGAGGAAATTGCCGCATCTAAAGAACAAGCAGCTGGCAAGACCGAAGGAAGGCTATGCGGTCCTTTACGAGCCAGCCAAGAAAGGCCTCATCGAAAACGGGGTCACCTTCAGGCTTGGCACGCCGATATCCAAGGTGGCCAAGGACGATGAACAGTTCATCGTAACGCCAGCACAAGGCAAGACAATAGCGGCTGCGCGAGTGATCTCGACCATGCCGATCAACATCATGCTTCGACTTTGCGGGCTGGAACAGGAAAAGTCGCTGGAGACAATCACGCTTATCAGTCTCTATTTCAGCTTCTCGGGCGATCGCGGGTTCACCCAATCCATCCTTTACAACTTCTCCTATGAAGCAGCATGGAAGCGGCTGACGATCTATTCCGATTTCTATGGCCGCAATGACGGCCGCGAATATTTCGCTGTCGAGGTCGTCAGCAACGACACGATCACCAGCATTGAACTTGCCGAAGCGGAATTCAGGGCGCATGTTGCCAACAACGCCATATTTAACGGCGACCTGAAGCTGGAGGGCGGCCAGGTTCTTAAAAACGCCTATCCGATCTATACGCACGGCGCGCCGGCGGAAGCTGCCCGGCAAATCGATCGACTGAGACAGTTCGGGATCGAGTCCTTCGGACGCCACGGCGCATTCAACTATCAACCTACAGCCAGAGTTTCGACATTGGAAGCGGAACGGGCTTTGGGCTACCGTCACCCGGAACCCGCAGATAATCCGGACCGTCGGGAACGGCACGACAAGAGACTTGAGCTTATTCCATGTAAAAGCGGATAGTAATCAAACATGCGTATCATGCATCTTCTTAACCACACCTACCGGCTGAACGGACATGTCCATGCAGCAGTCGATCTCGCATGCGAGCAAAGAAGGCTCGGTCACGAGGTGTGCATCGCCAGCGGCGGCGGCGATTTCGACGAGCTGCTGGCAAGCAACCATGTAGCAACCCGCATCGTCGATCACGAACGGAGACTGCTGACGGTCGTCCGCTCGGTCGCGACATTGAAACGTCATGTCAACGAGTGGAAACCTGACGTAATCCATGCGCATATGATGACGAGCGCCGTATTGGCCTATCCGGTCTGCAAGCTGTCCGGGATTCCGCTGGTCACCACCGTTCACAATGAATTTGAAAAAAGCGCCATCCTGATGGGGCTCGGCACCCGGGTGATCGCCGTCAGCGAATCCGTCAGTCGCTCCATGCAGCAGCGCGGAATTTCGGCGAAAAAGCTGCATGTCGTGCTCAACGGCACGATCGGCACTGCACGTTTTGCCAACAGGCAAGCGGCTCCTGCCGATCTTGCGCATCCGAGCATCCTATTCGTTGGCGGGTTACACCCGCGCAAGGGGGTCGTGGACCTCATACAGGCGTTCAAGATTGTTCACGCCACATATCCCGCAGCGCGGCTTTTCATCGTCGGCAGCGGCCCTATGGGCGAAGAATACCGGGAACTGGCGAGGCAGACGGGCTGCGGTGACGCAATCACCTTCGTCGGCTCGCTCGACGATCCCTATCCTTACATGCTGGCGGCCGACATATTCGTCCTGCCGTCGCTTGCCGATCCTGCGCCTCTGGTGATTTCCGAGGCGCGCGAGGCGCGCTGCGCCATCATTGGGACAAAGGTCGACGGGATTCCGCAGTTGCTGGAATTCGGCGAAGCCGGCATACTCGTGCCTCCATCGGCACCGGAGATGCTGGCCGCAGCCCTTGCCAACCTCCTTGCCGATCCCGCCACTCTTCGCGAATGGCAGGAAAAGAGCCAGATTCGCATCGACAACCTGACCATAGAACGCGTCGCCCTGGAAACGACGGCGGTCTACCGGTCCGCCATGGCAAAACCGAAATTCATCGGCGCGACGCGTCAGGCTGTCTGATCCATATTTTTCGGCGACCACCCTATCCCGCTCTGAAGCAAGGACGCGGCAGGTTTCACTCACCTGCCCCCACAAACTGTGCCTTTTCGCTTGAGCAGCAGGCCTAGAACCCGAAGCGATCTACATTTCCTCCGACGAAACCTCGCCGACAGCCGCTACAGGCCAGTCGGCAAGCTATTGATTCATCGAATTAATATTTTTACTTTGCCGCGCGACCGATTTTATTTGCAGCGCAGCAATTAAACTTGAATCAATAAATATGAATGCTCTTATTCACATTAATTAATTTTCGTTTAACATGACGCTGCAAATACAATGCAAATAACTCCGACAGATACCCGCTCAGCAGGCATAGTTCAGAATCTATAGTACTGAGGCTAGGTTCGATGATCACGCGTAGCAAGAGTATTGACCAACAGGGCCAGTTAAAAGCGGCAGCAGAGATGGCGTTCAACAAGCTGACGCCGACAATATTCCACGAACAATGGTGGCTGGAAGCTGCCACACGCGGGCGGGTCGATTTCGTCGAGGTGACCGATGGCGGACGAACGGTCGGGCGCCTTCCCTATATGGTCAATTCCCGATACGGCCTGACAAGCAGCAACATGCCGACGCTGACGCATTTTCTCGGCCCCGGCATCGATGACGGCGGCGGCAGCGAAGCCAATCGCTATGTCAAACGCCATTCGATCACGCAGGAACTTATCCGCAAACTCCCGCCGCTTTCATCCTTTCGTCAGAAGATGCATCGCGGCGTATGTGACGCCCTGCCCTTTCAGGCACAGGGCTACAATGTCCAGGTTCAGTTCACTTTCGAAATAGAGCCCTACCCGGACGCCGTGATCTGGAAGGCGATGCGCGACAAGACACGCAATGTCATCCGCCGGGCCGCGGAGAATTTCGACGTTCACGAAAGTTCGGATCCGGAAGCCTTCTTCCACCTTTCTGCGGCACATCTCGAAGAAAAGAGCCTGCAGGCCAATATCGATTTCGGCGTTTGCAAGGAAGTCGCGATCCAGGCGGTGAGTCGCGGACGCGGCCACATCTGGGTCGCACGAGAGAGCGCAACCGGCAGGCCGAAGGCGGCGATTTTCTGTGTCTTCGACAACAGCACTTATTATTACCTGATGTCGACCCGCGCACCGGATGCCGGCAACGGCGTCGTACCGCTTCTGCTCTGGAACGCGATCCAGTCTGCGGCGGCTATGGGCCGTGTCTTCGATTTCGACGGGATCGTCAACGCGGGCTCGATCCTGCTGTTCTCCGGCTTCGGCGGCAAGACATCGCCCCGTTATATCGTTACCAAGGCCAGCATGCCCTATCGCGTGCTGCGACAGATTCGGCGGATGGATTCCTCGGTCACCAACACATTTTGCTGAAATATGGCTGGGGCGCCAGGATTCGAACCTGGGAATGCCGGTACCAAAAACCGGTGCCTTACCGCTTGGCGACGCCCCAACACTTCCGTGACCGCATGAAGATGCCGCACGGCAGGCGCTTCCTCTAGCAAAGCTTTATCCCGCCCTCAACGGCTATCTTCGTTCATCCGGCTATTTTCCTTGCGATAGTTTTTGGAATAAAGCGGGATATGGCGAAGGAAAAGGCTAGCAAGACGCAAGGCATGGCAAGCGATATCGATTTCGACACCGAATTCTCACCGGACTACGGCCATGCCGTTCCGATTGCGCAGGACGTTCAGCGACTGACCGTCAACAATCCCTCCCCCTTCACTTTTTACGGCACCAACAGTTATATCGTCGGCAAATCCTCGCTGGCCGTCATCGATCCCGGCCCCGACAACGAAGCGCATTTCGATGCGCTGATGCGGGCCATCGACGGTCGGGAAGTCAGCCATATCTTCGTCAGCCATACGCACAGAGATCATTCGCCGCTGGCAGCGCGCTTGAAGGACGCCACGGGTGCATTGACGGTAGCAGAAGGCGCACATCGCGCGGCGCGGCCATTGCATGAAGGGGAGATCAATCCTTTTTCGGAAAGCGCCGATACGGATTTCCTGCCGGATATCGCGATTGCCGATGGGCAGGTGATCGAAGGCGATGGATGGGCGCTTTCGGCCATTCACACGCCCGGCCATACGGCGAACCATTCCGTCTTCGCGCTGAAGGATAGCGGCATCGTGTTTTCGGCCGATCACGTGATGGCCTGGGCCACAACGATCGTTGCGCCGCCGGACGGATCCATGGCCGATTTCATGGCCTCTGTCGAAAAGCTGCTGGCCCGCAAGGACAGGATCTATTTTCCCGGCCATGGCGGCCCGGTGCGCGAGCCTGCTTCATTCCTGCGGGGTTTGCGGACCCATCGACGGATGCGGGAGCGAGCCGTGATGGAACGCATTCTGGCCGGCGACAGACTGATCGCCGACATGGTCAAGGCCATCTACGTGAAGACAGATCCCAAGCTGCATGGCGCGGCGGCGCTTTCGGTTCTTGCCCATATCGAAGACCTTCTTGAAAAAGGGAGGGTAGCAACCGATGGGCCACCCTCGCTGCACGGGATCTATCGGCCGGCCTGATAGAATTGCCTGTCGCTTTGCTTACGCAATCCGGTTGCGATTTTAGAGCATTTCCGCCTTTCTTCGAAATGCGAAACGGCTCTATCGCTTTGTTTTAACGCAATTCCGGACGCAAAACCGGTTCCTACTTTTGCTGGAATTGCTCTAGCCGCCTGAGAGCCCGAGCAGTTCCGCGTCGAGGCGGTCGAGAAAATCCTCGGCGATCTCCGCACCGAAACCGAGATCATGCGGCCCATAGCGAGAGACGACACGGATATCGACAAAGGTCGTTTCGGCATCCTCGCGCAAACGGATAACAACATCGAAACGCAATCCGGCAATCAATGTGCGGGTCGCACCCTGCAACACGACCTCGGTCGGATTGCCGACAGCGCCGTCCAGTGATGGTTCGGGCCGTGGCAAAGGCACTGGCGCGATATCCGGGACCGGCGCCTGGTCATCCTTCGGCGCGCTTCGCTCGGTCCGGTCAGGCTCGACCAGCGAAAGCCCGTCGGTCTTTGCAATCGCAATTCTTGCGGATAGGGATGCCTTGCGGACGCCATCATAAACACGGTCAAGCGCACCCTCATACCGCCTGCCGATCAAACCCGGGTAAGCTGCGAACTGGGCACGCCGCTCGCCTGCCTCAGGCACCGGGGGTCTGGGAAGCCAGCGCTGGGCGAAATGCAATTCGGAGATAAAAGCCGGCGGATCAGCCAGATCGGTGGAAATGTCGTAGATTGCCGGCTTGGTATAATATTGCACGGCCCCATAAATGACTGTCCCAAGCGGCAATGCCGCATAGATCAGCCCCTTCGTGGCCGCAACGCCACCATCGGCCCCGACCTGCCATAAGCGGACAAGGCCAACGAGCGAAAGCGGCAGGGACACGGCTGCGATTGCTGCGGACAGGAACAGAAGCGCCAGGAAATCCGGTTCGCTCAACGGGCCGAAACGATGGGCAAGAGCCACAATCACGAACAGCAGCAATGCCGACAAAGCCAACCGCCGGCCAAGATAGGCGGATTGGGAAACGGGCCGGACGAAACGGACAGTCATTTTGCGGCGCAAGCTCCGGACGAAACAATCAAGACTGTGTAGGACAGGTGTCGGAAGAATGGAATCTCAAAGCATCGTGGGCCACTGCCGACGCCTTCCGCTGCCGGTTTTTCCACCTCGATTTTTTTCATGCCCCGCGCATTTTATCGTCGAATGCTCTACATACCTGTTCGCGGCTCGTCCGTGCGACCTGATGGAGCATGACCATGCGTCTTTCCCGAATTCTCATTCCCTCGGCACTGCTTCTCATTCTGGCCTCATGCCAGACGATGACGCCGGAGGAGCGGCGAGCGGCCGACGAGCGCACATGTGCAGGCTACGGTTTTCGCGCCAAAACGGATGCCATGGCGCAATGCCTGCTCGATCTGGAACTCGACCGACGCGCACAGACCCGCTCGATGATGGAACGCAACGACCAGATGTTCTGGCGCCCGCCGATCGTGGTCGAACGGCGCGTGATCGTGCACAGGCCGTAAGACCCGCTACTGCCTGTACTGCAGCTCTATCCTGATCCCTTCCGGGCCATAGACGAATATCTGGCCGATACCTGCACCGGGTATCTCATCGTGTTCGAGACGATAACCGGTGGCCTTTGCCCGGCTGATCGCATCATCCCGATAAAAAAAGGCGAAGGCTGCGTGGTTGAGCATGCCTTGCGGGAAATCGTCATCGCGCTCCACGACATTGAGGTGAATGGCCGGATGGCCTTCGAGATAGAGCCAGTGGCCCGGCATGCCGAAAGGCGGGCGATACCCCTCCTCCACGCCGAGAAGCGTCGTCAAAAAATCGATCATCACAGCCGCATCGCGGGTGTGGATGTTGACATGATCGAGATTCGGCATCCGCCCCTCCCCAGGTTTTCCCCCGGGGGCATACTAACATGAGCGGCCAAGCTCACGCCATCCTCAGCGCCCTTCCCCACTGAAGGGTCAGGCGTTGCGCTTGGCGATAGCGGCCTGGGCTGCCGCGAGGCGCGCTACCGGCACCCGGAAGGGCGAGCAGGACACATAGTCGAGATCGGCATTTTCGCAGAAATGGATCGATGCCGGATCGCCGCCATGTTCGCCGCAGATGCCCATCTTGAGATCGGGCTTGGTCTTTCGCCCGCGCTCGGCGGCAATCTGGATCAGTTCGCCGACGCCATCGAAATCCAGCGAGACGAAGGGGTCGTGCTCGATGATCCCTTTTCGCTGATAGGTCGGGATGAAGGTTGCTGCGTCATCGCGCGACATGCCGAATGTGGTCTGGGTCAGGTCGTTGGTGCCGAAGGAGAAGAACTCGGCGGTTTCGGCAATCACATGGGCGCGGATCGCAGCGCGCGGCAGCTCGATCATCGTGCCGGCCAGATAACCGATCTCCATGCCGGTCTCTTTCCAGACGTCGCGCGCAACGGCATCGATGACGCCCTTGACGTAATCGAGCTCTGCCCGGAGGCTGACCAGCGGTACGAGGATTTCCAGTTCCACCGGCTCGCCCGTTGCCTTGGCCGCTTCGGTTGCGGCCTCGAAAATGGCGCGCGCCTGCATTTCGGCGATCTCCGGATAGGAGATTGCCAGGCGACAACCGCGATGGCCGAGCATCGGGTTGAATTCGTGGATCGCATCGATGCGGCGGGCAAGAAAGTCGGGAGACATGCCCATGGCACGGGCGACATCGTCGATCTCGGCTTCCGTCTTGGGCAGGAATTCATGCAGCGGCGGGTCGAGCAGGCGGATGGTCACCGGCAGGCCGTGCATGATGGTGAAAAGCTCAGTGAAATCAGAACGTTGCAGCGGCAAGAGCTTTGCCAGAGCAGCACGGCGCGCCGCCTCGTCTTCGGCAAGGATCATCTCGCGCATCGCGTGGATGCGATCACCTTCGAAGAACATGTGCTCGGTGCGGCAAAGACCGATACCTTCCGCCCCGAAAGAGCGGGCCGAGCGCGCATCCTGAGGGGTGTCGGCATTGGTGCGGACCTGCATCCGGCGCGCCCTGTCGGCCCAGGCCATCAGCTTTCCGAAGTCACCGGAGAGTTCCGGCTGCTGCATGGCGACGCGGCCCTTGAGGATCTGGCCTGATGAACCGTCAACGGTGACGATATCGCCTTTTCTGAGCGTCACGCCACCGGCTCCGGTCAGGGTTTCGTTGCGCAGATCGACCCGCATCGAGCCAGCGCCGACGACGCAGGGGATACCCATGCCGCGCGCGACGACCGCCGCGTGGCTGGTCATGCCGCCGCGTGTCGTCAGGATGGCTTCTGCCGCGTGCATGCCGTGAATGTCTTCCGGGCTGGTCTCGATGCGCACGAGCACGACACGTTTTCCTTCGGCTTCCGCCGCGACCGCCTGTTCAGCGGTGAAAACGATCTCGCCGGTCGCCGCCCCCGGCGAGGCGGGAAGGCCCGAGCCGATCTGGTGGCGGGGGACGCGCGGATCGATGGTCGGATGCAGAAGCTGATCCAGCGACGGCGGGTCGATGCGACAGACCGCCTGTTCTTCCGAGATCAGCCCCTCCTCGACCATTTCCACGGCAACCCGCATGGCGGCCTTGGTCGTGCGCTTTCCCGTTCGCGTCTGCAGCATCCAGAGTTTTCCGCGCTCGACGGTGAACTCTACGTCCTGAAGATCCTGATAATGCTGTTCGAGACGATCGCAGATGCCGCGGAATTCCTGAAACGCCTCGGGCATCAGCTTTTCCATCGACGGCTTTTCAGAGCCGGATGCAAGCCGGCCTTCCTCGGTGATCGACTGGGGCGTGCGGATACCGGCGACGACATCCTCGCCTTGTGCATTGGCGAGAAACTCGCCGTAAAGTGCCTTTTCGCCGGTGGATGGATTGCGGGTGAAGGCAACGCCGGTGGCGGAGGTCGAACCGAGATTGCCGAAGACCATGGCCTGGACGTTGACGGCCGTGCCCCAGGTTTCGGGGATGCGATGGAGCGTGCGGTAGGTCACGGCGCGGGCGTTGTGCCAGCTGGAGAAAACCGCTGCGATCGCCTTCCAGAGCTGGACATGCGGGTCCTGCGGAAAACTCTCGTCCAGTTCGTCCTCGATCAGGCGCTTGTAGAGCGTGACGATATGCTGCCATTCGACGGCCGACAGATCGGTATCGTGCTGGCGACCGAGGCGGCCCTTCTCGTCTTCCAGCACCTCTTCGAAGATTTCGTTGTCGAGGCCCATGACGACATCGGCATACATCTGGATGAAGCGGCGATAGCTGTCCCAGGCAAAACGGGCGTCGCCGGCATCATGGCCGAGCGCCTGCACCGTTTCGTCGTTGAGGCCAAGATTGAGGACCGTGTCCAGCATGCCGGGCATGGAGGCGCGCGATCCGGAACGGACGGAAAGAAGCAGTGGCCTTTCACTGCCGCCGAAGATGCGACCGGTTTCCTTTTCAACCGCTTTCAGCCCGGCCAGAACATCAGCCTTCAGGTCGTCGCAGATCTTTTTGCCATTGCGGAAAAATTCGTGGCAGCAGTCACAGGTAATGGTCAGCCCCGGAGGGACCGGCAAGCCAAGACTCGCCATTTCGGCGAGATGTGCCCCCTTGCCGCCCAGCAATGCGATATCCACCGCGCCGCCTTCTGCCTTACCACCGCCGAACCAGTAAACCCGTTTTGCCATTCCTGCCTCCCCGCGCATTTTTCTCTGAAATTCAGAGCTTTTGCAACAGCTTGGGAAATCATGGAGGCAGGATTATGTGCGCTGCAGCATTATGCAACAGGCAATTTGGCGCAATTTGGAGGTGAGCCCGAAGACGGGAGAGATAAAAGCTTTGCGGGGCCGGATCACACTCGGCCCCGCAAAGCCTTCCGCGTAGGACAGGAAACCCACGCGGGGGGTACATATTCGCCGAATGGCCTTTGCGCCCAAAGACGCCCCCCAGCCCCCGCCGAATCCGTAATTCTGCATAGCCATATACCACATCCCGTGCATCCCCTATATGGGTGAAACAACGTATATGTGACTACAATCAATTATGGCGCAAAAAACTCTCGTTTTTTTAGCTCGCCTCACGCAGCAGCTCAGCGGTCTGGAGATCGACCGAAACCAGCTGGGAAACACCCTGCTCTGCCATTGTCACGCCGAAGAGCCGGTTCATGCGTGCCATGGTGATCGGATTATGGGTGATGATGACGAAGCGAGTCTCGGTCGAGGCCGCCATTTCATCCATAAGGTTACAGTAGCGCTCGACATTGTGGTCGTCGAGCGGCGCATCCACTTCGTCCAGAACGCAGATCGGAGCGGGATTGGTAAGGAAGACGGCGAAGATCAGCGCCATCGCCGTCAATGCCTGTTCGCCGCCTGAGAGAAGCGTCATCGTCTGCGGCTTCTTGCCGGGTGGGCGGGCGAGGATTTCAAGCCCGGCTTCCAGCGGATCCTCGGATTCGATCAGCTGCAGTTCTGCCGTACCGCCGCCGAAAAGGTGGGTGAACAAGCGCTGAAACTGGGTGTTGACCACATCGAAAGCGGCAATCAGGCGCTCGCGACCTTCCTTGTTGAGGCTCTGGATGGCACCACGCAGCTTGCGGATCGCGTCGACCACGTCGTCGCGCTCGCGGATGAGCGTCGCAAGCTTGTCGGAAAGTTCCTTCTGCTCCTCGTCGGCACGCAGATTGACGGCGCCGAGCCGCTCGCGCTCCATTTTCAGGCGGTCGACCTCGCGTTCGATGGCGCGGATATCCGGAACAGGCTGGCCCGGCTGCAGGCCGGTGAGGCGCAGGACTTCCGGCGGCGAGACATTCAAGGCCTCGCGAATACGCTGTTCGCTCTCGTGGCGCCTTTCGGCTGCGGAAACCAGTCGCTCCTCGGCACGCCCGCGTTTTTCGCGCGCATCGGCAAGCTCAGAAAGAGCGGTTGCGGCACGCTGGTCCGCTTCGCGCTGGCGAGTTTCAGCAATGACCAGTTCGTCAGCTGCGAGTTTTCGCGCAGCCTCCGCCTTTTGCAGTTCGGACATCAGGCTGCGGCGACGATCGTCGACCTCTTCGGGCGCGGCTTCCAGCTCGACGATCTCGTCGCGCGCCTCTTCCTCGCGCTCGCGCAGGCTGTCGATATGGGCGGCGGCGCTATCGGCGCGGGCCTTCCAGGACGAGCGTTCCTGGGCGATGGCAGCGATACGGCGCTTGCGGGCTTCGAGTTCGCGGCTCAGGCCTTCATAGCGGGCACGCGCTTCGGCCAGCCGGCCACGATCGGTTGCAACAGCGGCCTGCTGGTCACGCAGGCGATTGTCGAGATCCGACAGGTCCGGGGCATTTTCGAGTTCTATACGGGCGTTTTCGCCCTGAATATCGACATCTTCAATCTGCGTATCGACCTGATTGAGCGCCTCGGTGACTACATCGCGGCGACGCATGAGATCGCCTGAGGCGCGTTCCGCAGCGGCCAGCGCCTCACGGGCATCGGCAACCTGACGTGTAGCAAGCCGCACCCGGTCGCGAGCATCTGCAAGCATGCGCTCACTGGTCGCGATCTCTGCGACGGCATCGGCGAGCAGGCTTTCGCATTCGGCCAGAACATCCCGGGCTTCGTCGATCTCGGCTTCGAGTTCGGAAAGGCGGTTCTTCTGCGACAGGCGCAGTGCAGCCGCTCCGGGTGCTTCCGATCCGGTGACATGGCCATCCCAGCGATAGACAGCACCCTCTTTGGTCACAAGCCGCTGGCCGGGCTTCAGCGATGCCATCAGGCTCTGCGCGTTACCGGCAGAGGCGATCCCGATCTGCGCCAAAGCGCGGGTAAGTTCCGGCGGGGCCGTAACACGGGCCGACAGCGGCTCAACGCCATCCGGCAGGCGCGGATCGTCGGAGCTGTCACCGGTCACCGACCAATAACTGGGGGCCGCGTCATCGACCGGGCTTTCGAGATCGTCCCCGAGAGCTGCACCAAGTGCCGCCTCGTAACCGCGCTCGACATGGATCATTTCGGCAACCGGCACGTAGTCGCCTGAGGCGGCGCCGGCAGCGAGCATCTTCCTGATCGTGCGGGCTTCGGTCTCCAGCCCGTTGACCTTGGTCTTTGCATCCTCCACCGGACGGCGCGCGGAGACTTCCGCAGAGCGGGTGGAGTTGAGTGCGGCTTCGGCCTCTTCGGCAGCGGCAGTAGCATCCTCCAGCGCCATCTCGGCGGCTTCGACCAGTTCCGCCTTTTCCTCCGGGTCATCGAGTGCGCCGAGCCGTTCGGAAACGGCATCGAGTTCGGCCGCCGCATCCTGCCGCTGGCGATCGAGGCGCTGGCGACGTTCTGAAAGATCACGGATCAGACGTTCGAGCTGGTTGCGACCGGCGGCGGCTTCGGCGCGCTCACCGGTGATCGTCGCCAGCAGTTGCTCGCTCTCAGTAAGGGCTGCACCTGCTGCCTCGAATGCTTCGCTGAGCTCGGCGCTTTCGGCACCGCTATCCGCCAGCATGTCGTTCAGCTCTGCCTCTTCCTCGTCCAGCTTTTCGAGGAAAGAGGTGTTGTCTGCGGCGAGCTGTTCCTCGCGGCGAATGTCTTCGGCCAGTTGCGCCAGGCGCCGGGTCAGCTCGTCGCGGCGCTTGAGCAGTCGCCCGGCCTCCTCTTCCAGCTGGCTTCGGGCGATCTGCAGGCGCTGCAGGGCGGCACCGGCTTTCGCCTCCTCCTCGCGCAGCTCCGGCAGTTTGAGGCTGGCGACGGCCTGATCCTTGGCCGCTTCCATCTGCCTTTGAGCCTTTTCGGCAACCGTGACGGTGATCTGGTTGAGCGCGGTCTGGGCTTCCAGTTCAGCCTGCTCGGCCTCGACCCAGCGGATATGCAGAAGCATCGCCTCGCGGGCGCGGATATCGGCCGACAGCGACTTGAAGCGGTTTGCCTGGCGGGCCTGACGTTTCAGGCTTTCGATCTGGCTTTCCAGCTGGACGACGACATCTTCGAGACGCTCGAGATTGGTTTCGGCGGCGCGCAGGCGAAGTTCCGCCTCGTGGCGGCGCGAATGCAGGCCGGAAATCCCTGCGGCCTCTTCCAGCAATTGCCGGCGAGCCTGCGGCTTGGCGTTGATCAGTTCGCCGATCCTGCCCTGCCCGACCATGGAGGGCGAACGTGCGCCGGTCGAGGCATCGGCGAAAAGCAGCTGTACATCCTTGGCACGGCTTTCCTTGCCGTTGATGCGATAGACGGAGCCATTTTCGCGCTCGATCCGGCGGGTGACCTGGATCTCGTCGGCATCGTTAAAAGCTGCCGGTGCGGTACGATCGGAATTGTCGAGATAGAGGCCGACTTCGGCGGTGTTGCGCGCCGGTCGATTGCCGGAGCCGGAGAAGATGACGTCGTCCATGCCGGACGCGCGCATGTTCTTGTAGGAATTTTCGCCCATCACCCAGCGCAGCGCCTCGACAAGATTGGACTTGCCGCAGCCATTCGGCCCGACCACTCCGGTCAGGCCGCGCTCGATGAAAAATTCGGTCGGTTCGACAAAGGACTTGAAACCGACGAGGCGCAGCTTGTTGAACTTCATGCTGCGCCCCTCACTCTCCCGATGGAGAGAGCGTTATCAGATGCTGTCGAAAAGCGCCGACATGGATTCAACCGACATGTCCCCAGAATACTTCTTCCCGTTGATCAGGAAGGTCGGCGTGGAGTTGACGGCGAATTCATCCGCGCCACGCTTCACAGAAGCATTGATTTCATCGAGAAGCTTCTGGTTCGTCAAGCAGGCTTCGAAAGTCTGCTGTGTGTAACCGGCAATCTTGACCGTCTGCATCAACGCGTTGCGGACATCCTTGTCGGCTGGAGCCGCCCAGGCGCGCTGCTGCTTGAACAGCATGGAGACCATCGCGAAATACTGTTCCGGCGTTGCCAGCTCTTCCGGCTTCTGCGGGTTGCTGCGTGCCAGCATGAAGGCGGCGGTTGCGACCGGATCGAACGGGAATTCGCGGATGATGAACTGCACCTTGCCGCTATCGATATACTTGGTCTTGATCGGGTCGAAGGTGACGTTGTGGAAGTTTGCACAATGCGGGCAGGTCATCGACATGTATTCGATGACCTTGATCGGGGCATCGGCACTGCCGAGCGCCATTTCCGGCAGGGTGCCGGGCTTCAGCGCTGCAGCCATGTCGACATCGCCCTGCGATTCCGGCTTTTCCTGAGCGAGAGCATCGGTAACGCTGAGCGGAAGGGCAAGAGCGAGCGCTGTGACGGCAACACCGCCGAGAAGCGCGCGCCTGGTCATGGTCATATCGTTCAAAAGCATAGGACACCCGTTTGAGAGCAAATAAGAAAAGATTGGAACCTCCGTATCCCGGCGCTCAATCCTCGGCAAGTTGCCGATAGGTAACTTACTTCAAAGAATTGTGACGAAAGCTGGGAAAACCTGGGCTTAAGCCCGGCTTCACCTCAACGTGTGCGCTTTTGCTGCATCACTGCGGTGCCCAAACGCTCCACCGCCTTGCGCAGCGCCTCGCTTTCGATGCCTTCCATCATGTCGTGCAGCTTGCGGGCCGGCTCGCCCTTCAAGGGGCGCGGCGTGCGCGGATGCTTGAGTTGCGGCGAAACCGGTTTCTGGACGATGCGGATCTGGCGCACGGCCGGAAAACCGAAGAAGCTGTTGATACGGCCGATCAGTTCGCCCTGGGCGTGGGTGAGAAACAGCGCACGTGCGCCCTCGCAGGCAATCGTCAGCACGCCGGGCGTATAACCATCGTCCCGGTAACCGTCATTGCGGGCCCAGGTGATCTTTTCCGGCCGGGTGCAATCGGCGAATTCTTCGCCGGCGATTTCGTCCCAGGAACCGAGAAGCGCCGTCGAGATGCCGGCGCGCTTGGCCAGCACCGGATCGATGATGCCGTTGGCGATCTCGGCGATCTGGTTTGCACCCTTGCGGATAAATGGCGTCTTCTTGGATGGATAATTCATCGCTGGATAACCGGCCCCACAGGCTTGAGCCGTCCTTGATGCCGGCGCATTCATCTTCCAAGTATAGGGCACACACCCCTAAAACGGCAAACGATGCTCGATACGTTATCCCCGATACCCACGCTCACCCATGCACATAAGCTGCTTTCCTGGTATGACCGCCATCACCGGGAACTACCGTGGCGCGTCAGCCCGTCGGCGGCGAAGGCCGGGAAACGGGCCGATCCCTACCATGTCTGGCTGTCGGAAGTGATGCTGCAGCAGACAACCGTTCAGGCAGTCAAACCCTATTTTACAAAATTCCTGGAGCGCTGGCCCAAGGTAACCGATCTGGCGGCAGCGCCTTCGGAGGACGTGATGGCCGCCTGGGCGGGGCTTGGATATTACGCCCGCGCGCGCAACCTGAAGAAATGCGCCGAAGCGGTAGCCAACGACCATCACGGCATATTCCCTGATACCGAAGAGGGACTGCGCGCGCTTCCCGGTATCGGGGACTACACGTCTGCAGCTGTCGCCGCCATCGCCTTCAACCGGCCGTCGGCCGTCATGGACGGTAATGTCGAGCGGGTGATTTCGCGCCTCTATGCGATCGATGCGCCACTACCCGGCTCCAAGCCCGAGATGAAAGCCAGGGTGCGCGAACTGACGCCGACCGACCGGCCCGGCGATTTCGCCCAGGCGATGATGGACCTGGGGGCCACGATCTGCACGCCGAAGCGCCCTGCCTGCGCGCTCTGTCCCTTCCGCGATGACTGTCTGGCGCTGGCGGAACACGAGCCGGAGCGTTTTCCGGTCAAGGCGGCGAAAAAGGAAAAGCCGGTCCGCGTCGGCGCTGCCTTCGTCGCCGTGACAGAGAATGGCGAGATCTTGCTGAGACGGCGCATCGAAACCGGCCTGCTCGGCGGAATGACGGAAGTGCCGACCACCGCATGGACAGCGCGGATCGACGGCGGAACCGACATCGACCATGCACCCTTCGACTCGGATTGGCATCCGTGCGGCGCCATTACCCACGTCTTCACCCATTTCGAACTGAGGCTTTCGGTTTTCCGCACGCGGGTTCCTGCCGGTAAAGAGCCGACAGGCTGGTGGGTGGGTGTCGAAAAGCTCGATGACGAGGCTTTGCCGACTGTCATGAAAAAGGTAATCACTCAGGCTATTCCGACAGCCTTTGCAAAACACTGACCGCAGGAAACATCATGGCAGACAAGATCGACCACATCGTCTTCGATATCGGCAAGGTTCTCATTCACTACGATCCCAACCTGCCGTTTTCGCGCATCATTCCCGATGCCGAAGAGCGGAAATGGTTTTTCCAGAATGTCTGCACCCATGACTGGAACCTGGAGCAGGACCGCGGCCGCAAGTGGGAAGACGCAGAAGCTCTGCTGATTGCCCAATATCCCGAGCGGGAAGAGCATATCCGCGCATTCCGCAAATACTGGCCCGAAATGGTCTCGCATTCCTATGACGACAGCGTCGCCATCATGCTTGGGCTGATCGACAAGGGCCATGACGTGACGATGCTGACGAATTTTGCGGCCGACACGTTTGTCGAGGCGCGCAGGATGTATCCGTTCCTCAATGCGACGCGCGGTATCACCGTCTCGGGCGAGATCGGCCTGATCAAGCCGGATGTGGCGATCTACGAGCGGCATGCGAAGGATTTCGGCCTCACCCCCGAAAACTCGATCTTCATCGACGATACGATGGTGAATGTCGAAGGCGCACGCGCTGCAGGCTGGAAAGCCGTGCAGTTTACCGGCGCCGAGAAGCTGAAGCAGGATCTCATCGCTCACGGCATCGATGTCTAAGTAACCCGGCTTGGCGCAGCTATCGTCAGCAGGCGATGGCTGTGCTGCGCACGCGACCGATGACTTCGAGTTCGGCCGATGCAGTCTCACCGAGTTCTTGCGGCGGATAGGCGGCATTGTTGTCGGCTAGAAGCTGCAGCCCTCCCCCGACCAGACGCTGCACACGGCGGATGATCAGGCGATTGTCGATCCGCAATGCATAGATGCCACCATCGGCAAGATCACGGTCTCCGGTATCGACGAAGACCGGCGACTGGTCGGCGATCGTCGGGAGCATGCTGTCTCCCTCAGCCAGCAATGTGGTGACGGTGTCCGGATCGAGACCCAATCTCGCCCAGTAGTTCTCGATCGCTGTTGCTGCCGCAGTCGTCGATGGCCTGATCTCGTCATAGCCGTGGACATAAGGCTGAGAGGGGTTGTCCATCAGGCCGGGCGGCGCGGCGAAACCAGATGATGTTACCGGTGCGGCGAGACTGATGCGTATCGCGTCATCTTCAAACGACCATTCGCCCCCGAGATAACGAGCGGCGATACCGGCCTTTTCCGCCATCAATTCCAATTTGGCAAATGTCGGATCCTTCTTGCCGTGGCGGTAGTTGTCCAATGTATTGTCGGCCAGTTCTACAGCTTCGGCAGCCTTTGTCCGGCCGCCCAGCATTTCGCAGAGCACAAGAACCTTGAACGATGTGGCGCGGCGCAGAGGATCCAGTTCCAGCTTTGCCCATCCGCGCGAAAACTTGGCCAGCTTGGCCTCTATCTTCGCCGCGACATCCCCCTCGAGTGGAATTCTCATTTCATCCAAAACCCTGAGTAGAAATCAGTTTACAGGTGAAAATATTTTTACTAGTCTGCGGGTGATTTTCCCAACCGCAGACCATGACTGCAATCCAGATTAGTTGCCACAGTCACAACCGCAAGTCGATTTCGCATATTTAAGCTGCTCACCTTAGCAACAGGTGACCGGAAAGCCATGTGCCAGCTCATAGCGACGCCGCCCTGATGCCTTATCCCGAAAAGCTTGCCCAGACTTTGGAGACGTCCGAAGAAGACTTTACCCGAAACTACGCCTTCGACATGGAGGACGGGCTGCGCAAGTCTGTCACACTTGCCCGGACAGGCAGAAGCCTCAAAGTCGAGATCATCTATGTGGATGGAGCCGTGGTGGATACGACAACGGAGACATTCGAGGCCGATGGATCATTGCGGATCAGCGTGACCGAGAAGGGCGTCTACCTGGCCAGCTACTGCGCTCTTCTGGCCGACCGCGTCCGGCTTCGCCGGACCCGCTTCTTCTGAAACGACAAATGAATATGGCGTCCGGGTACAGCCACCCGGACGCCATTATCCTCTTTCAGGACTAGAGGTACAAAACCGAAAGAGGAACTCTCAGATCTCGGCCAGGTTGGGGCTAAGGACTGGTGGTTCAGTCCAGCTTGGCGAGATCGTTGCGGATGACGACGCGAAGTTCATCAATGGGACGCAAGGACTGGCCGTCGTCGAAGTGCCAGAAGGTCCATCCGTTGCAGGCATCAAAGCCCTGTACCTTTGCGCCGAGCCGGTGGATCGAGCCGGCATCACCGCCGGATGCCAGGGTTCCATCGGCGCGGATGATCGCGCTGTGGCGGCGCTTGGCATCGGTCAGCACCTGGCCGGGCTTTAGCAGACCGGCTTCGATCAACACGTTGAAGGCAACGCGCGGCTCGGCCTTTTTGCCGGTCATGACGGTCAGTTCCGCCTTGCCGAGCGGCTCTACCGCTTCGATACGGGCAGACGCTGCGTCGATATAATTCTGTTCGCGCTCGATACCGACGAAGTTGCGGCCGAGGCGCTTTGCGACGGCACCGGTCGTGCCGGAACCGAAGAACGGGTCGAGGATGACATCACCCGGCTTGGTCGAAGCCATGATGACACGGGCGAGCAGCGCTTCCGGCTTCTGGGTCGGATGCACCTTCTTACCGTCCTCACCCTTGAGGCGCTCGCCGCCCGAGCAGATCGGGAACAGCCAGTCGGAGCGCATCTGCACGTCGTCGTTCGAGGCTTTCAGCGCATCGTAATTGAAGGTGTAGCCCTTGGCCTTGGCGTCGCGGCTGGCCCAGATCATCGTTTCATGGGCGTTCTGGAACCGGCGGCCCTTGAAGTTCGGCATCGGGTTGACCTTGCGCCAGACGATATCGTTCAGCAGCCAGAAATTCAGGTCCTGCATGATCGAGCCGACGCGGAAAATGTTGTGGTAGGAGCCGATCACCCAGATCGTGCCGGCCGGCTTCAGCACGCGGCGGCAGGCGAGCAGCCAGGCGCGGGTGAAGGCGTCGTACATTTCAAACGAGGCGAACTGGTCCCATTCGTCATCGACGGCATCGACGACCGAATGATCCGGGCGGTGCAGCGTGCCGCCGAGCTGGAGGTTATACGGCGGGTCAGCGAAGATCGCGTCGACCGAATGATCCGGGAGCGCTTCCAAGGCTGCAACGCAATCACCCTTGATGATGGAGTTAACCCATGCGTCGGGACGGACCTGATGCTTCAGGTCAGACAGCGGAAGAACAGCAGCCATATCACACTCGCTACGCTATACATAAAACGAATTTATCGACTGTTATGGTTACCCAATCTGGTTACCAAATGCTGAAGCTGCTGAATTATTTCGGGAAAACTTTGAGGAAGCGCCGCTATTTTGTTAATGCGGCTCTCCGTTCACGGCTCCTTGCGGGTAGTCCAGCTCGGCGTCCTGACCCCATTCTCCGGAGAAGCGCTTGAAGGTTACGGCGGCAAGCGGCCCGGCCGTCATCAGGCCGAAATCGAAGTTCGAGCGCCGGTCCGACGCCAGCACATACTGGCGATGCACCCTGAGGAAATCCAGCTTGATCCTCTTGTAACGATCGGCGAACAGCATGTTCTTGATCCTCAGGAAAACCAGACGCGGCTGAGGCGCATCCGGGTGGCCGGTCAGGGCGGTGACCGAGGATTTGTAGAAGCTGATGACATCGGTCAGGCACTGGACTTCGAGCCAGGTGACATTTTTTGCACGGGCGATTAAGCCGACACGGGCACGAAGGACGCTTGCCGAGCGCAGCAGCGCACATTGAAGCGTGGCGCCGCCAAGGGTTACGAAGACCACACGCTTGCCGGCGAACAGCTCTGGTTCCCGCTCAAGCAGAAGGCCGATCGTCTGGGCCGCCATGCTGGAACCCATGCTGTGGGAGCTGATGACATATTCATCGGCCGGCAACTCGAAGGCCTGTCTTGCCGCCTGGGCGGAGGCCTCTATCCAGTCGTTGACGATGGCGTTGTCGAGGCGGGACACGGCAACCGCCATCTCCCAGTCGGAAAACAGATGCAGGGTGTGGAACCGGTCCGACCAGGGAATGAACAGCTTTGCGAAAAAGAGGTAGCCAAGGGCGATACCGAGCGGGAGCTGCCACAGGCCGAGGCCCAGCCAGAGCGGATAAGTCGCCAGCGCAAGGCTGATTCCCATGCCGAGGCCGATCAGAAGAAACGGGAAGATGAAGAACAGGCCGAAACGCCAGGCATGGCGGAAGTAGCCGAAGGCACCGCCTTCCATGACAACGGCTGCAGCACTGCGGAAACCTTGTGCCAGACGGGTGACCAGCGGACGCGCGCCCAGATGATCGACGATCGCGCCGTGATCGAAGACGAAGAAACGGCTCGATGTTCGCCAGGCATCTTCCGGGCGGCTGGTTTCGATGTCGAAATAGGCTCGCCGGTCCTCTTGCTGCAAAGTGCCTACATCTGCATCAAGCCCCCAGAGTTCCGCAGTCCTCTGCATCGCCCTTTCATAGCGGGTCCGGTGCCTTTCCGCGTCAAGCGGTTCAAATCCGGGAAAATGCAGGACGACGCGCCGCTTCACGCGCGCGGATGACGGTATTTCGGGCACTCAATTTTCTTTCGACGACAGGCTGCTGCAGATCGGAACGCAATGATATCAACCCTGTGGCGAGATTAAGGTGGGGTGGCAGGCGCTCTTTCGAATGCCTGCCAGTATTGCGGGCTTTCCCGTCAGATCGCGAAGCCACCCGCGATATCGAATATACCGCCGGTCATGTAGCCGCCGTTCGGGCCGGCAAGATGCGTGACAAGCGCCGAAACTTCCTCAAGCGTCGCAATACGACGGATCGGATGCATGTCCAGCAGCGCTTCCGGCACCTCGTCGCCCAGAGCGCCTTTGGCCATGTCGGTGGGCATGACACCGGGCTGAACAACATTGACGGTGATGTTGCGCCTGCCCAGATCGCGCGCGACGCCCTTGGCATAACCGAGAAGCGCCGACTTGCTGCCTGCATAGTCGGCAACACCCGAAACCGGTATGCGGGTGCCAAATAGCGAACCGATGAAGATGATCCGCCCGCCATCGGTCAGAACCGGCGCTGCGGCGCGAGTCGCGGCAACCGATCCCAAGACGTTGATCTGCCACTGGCGATCGAGATTGACCGTATCGAGGGCGGGATCGTCAACCGTCTTGCCCTGAACTGCAATCGCCGCGTTGTTGACGAGGATATCGAGCTTGCCGAAATGTGCGATGACCTTGTCCACCAGCGGCTTGGCGGCTGCCATATCCGCCTGGTCGCTTTGGATCGCAAGCGCGCGGACGCCCTTCGACTTCAGTTTCTCGACCACAGCCTCCGCCTTTTCCGCAGAGGCGACGTAACTGATCGCAACGTCAGCACCCTCGTCCGCCAGCGCTTGCGCTATTGCCGCGCCAAGGCCGCGAGAACCGCCCGTAACGAGGGCAACCTTGCCCTTCAATGTCTTCGACATGGGTAACCTTTCCATAAAAACGAAGGCGTTTCCGAATGTCGGGAGACGCCTGGCTGATTTACGTAATGGCCATTACGATAACGATCGGTATGAAATTTGACTTCAGGCGTCAAGCTGTTTAATAACGGTCGTTACGAAATGTGGTTGAGTTGATCGAATGGGACGACATCGCGAATTTGACGTGGAGAAGGCGCTGGATGCGATCCTGTGCGTCTTCTGGAGCAAGGGTTACGAGGGAACATCGTATAGCGACCTTACAGAGGCGGCAGGCGTTGAGAGGCCTGCCCTTTATTCCGCCTTCGGCAACAAGGAAGCGCTGTTTGCCCAAGCGCTCGACCGCTATTACGAACGGTATCTCGACTACATCCCGGATGCGCTTCAGAAACCGACGTCGCGGGAAGTCGCCGCTCACATGCTGTACAATGCGATCGATCTCAACACGCGATATCCCAAGCATACGGGCTGTTTCAACATCACCGGCCTGCTGGCCGGGTCGGATGGTGCCGAACCCGTGCGGCAAATGCTGATCGAGGTGCGCGCGCGCGGCGAAGCGCTGTTTCGCGAGCGCCTGGAGCGGGCAAAGGCGGAAGGCGACCTGCCCGAGACGGCCAAACCCCATGCGCTGGCGGCGTATCTGATGGCCGTACTTCACGGCATGGCTGTACAGGCCAAAGCCGGGTTCAGCCGCGAGACGCTGGAAGCGGTTGCCGAACAGGCACTTGCCGCATGGCCAACCAGAGGCTCGTAACCTTGGGAAGCAGGGCCCGTCGCCCAGGAACGTCAGGGTTCAAGAGGCTGCGGTTTCGCCCCACTTCGATGCCGGAGCGGCATGGCACCCGGTTCGCAGGGCTAAGCTGAATGCCTTGTAATGGGGATATCAAGCAGGTGCCGGCGCAATGCGAACGCCCAGCCGGCAAAATAACCGATCGAGCCTCCGGATAGCGCAAAGCCTGCCATGGTAAGGATTTGAGCCCCATCAGGGTTGAGTGCAAGCGCGACAGCAAGCGCATAATGCAACGCGAACAGTGTCAGGTTCCTGACGAGAGGCACGATGCTTCCCGAGATCGTCACGTTACGGCGTGATGCGTCCCGAGCGATCACCCAGGGGCCGGTAACGATGCCCGGCAACGCGAAAAGGAGGATTGCACCGAGCCAGATGGCGACCAGCTTGATGTCCAGTGCCAAGCTTCCGATCAGTGGCCAGATGCCCAGCACCGTGAAGATAAACGGGACCGTCAGAAGCCGCCAAAGCGGACGTTTTCTCGTCCTTGTCGCGGCCACCCCCTGCCAGACAAGATAGGCAAGCAGGAACCACACATAGACCGGTGTATGAGCCAAAATCTGAAATGCGCCGGCCATATAGTTTATCCAAAAATCACAAAACAATCAGGCAGTTTGCGACACATGACGAGGCGGCAATCACAGCCGAATTCTCCAAGTCCGCGGCCGATGAAAAACATAACCTATGCGCAGGAAGATGATGCCCGCATCTGCCAAACAGCCAGTTTCCGCCCTTGCCTAGCGTGGACGGCTTTCCTATTCAGGGCCTTGATTTGGAACAGCAGGGAATGGAAAAACCATGGACAGTATCACGATAGCCCTGGTCCTGCTGCTTGCCGTCATCCTCAGCGGCACGATCTCCAGGCTGCTTCCGCTGCCCGTTCCGCTACCTCTGATCCAGATCGCCTTCGGGGCTGCGATCACCGGGATCACCGGCGATGGTGTGGTGCTGGAACCGGATATCTTTTTCCTGCTGTTTCTGCCGCCGCTTCTGTTTCTCGATGGCTGGCGCATTCCGAAGGAAGGGCTGTTCCGCGACAAGGGCGTCATCCTGGAACTGGCGCTCGGGCTCGTGGTGTTCACGGTCGTCGGCGTCGGGCTTCTGATCCACTGGATGATCCCGGCCATGCCGCTTGCGGTCGCCTTCGCACTTGCCGCCATTGTTTCGCCGACCGATCCGGTCGCGGTCTCGGCGATTGCGGCGCGCGTGCCGATCCCTCCCCGGTTGATGCACATTCTCGAAGGGGAATCGCTGCTCAACGACGCATCCGGCCTTGTCTGCATGCGGTTTGCCGTTGCGGCGGCCGTCACTGGCACATTCTCGCTGACGGACGCGCTGGGCACGTTTCTTTGGGTCGCGATCGGCGGCATTCTTATCGGCTTCGGCGTGACGTGGCTTGTCGTGCGGATAAAGGACACCGTTTCCCGCAAGCTCGGCGAAGACCCAGGCGCGCAGATCCTGATCAGCCTTCTCATTCCCTTCGGCGCCTATCTGGTTGCCGAACACCTGCATTGTTCCGGCATTCTTGCCGCTGTCGCCGCCGGCATTACCATGAGTTATGCCGAACTGCGGGGCAAAGCGCTCGGCATTACCCGCGTCAGGCGCAATGCCGTGTGGGATACGGTGCAGTTTGCGCTGAACGGCATCATCTTCGTGCTGCTCGGCGAGCAGTTGCCGGGCATCATCTCGGGTGCGGCACGGGTTGTCACCGAGACCGGGCATGTAGATCCAATCTGGTTGATCGCATACGTGATCGCGATCAACGCAGCGCTTGCCGCACTTCGTTTCGTGTGGGTGTGGGTATCGCTGCATTTCACCCTGTTCCGGGCAACCCGCCGTGGACAGGAGATCCACAAGCCGCATTGGAAACTGTTGGTCGCCACCTCACTCGCCGGCGTGCGCGGCGCCATCACGCTTGCCGGTATCCTGACGCTGCCCTTCTTTCTCGATGACGGCATCACGCCCTTCCCGGCCCGCGACCTTGCGATCTTCCTTGCGGCCGGCGTGATCATCTTCTCGCTGGTTGCGGCCAGCGTCGGCCTGCCTTTCCTGCTGAAGGATCTCGAACTTCCACCCGAGCCCGACCATCACCAGGAAGAGGATACGGCGCGTATCGCCTCGGCGGAGGCCGCAATCCGAATGATCGAGAAACTGCAGCACGCGATGAGCGAGGGCCGCACGGATGCCGATCTCTATGGCGAAGTCGGCACTCGGCTGATGGAACTTTACCGACAACGTATCGACGGGCGCTCGAAGATCGGTGACGAGGCCGAAGAGGTCCGGCGGATGGAAGAGGTGGACAAGCGGCTGCGGCTCGCAGCACTGCGTGCCGAGCGCGACGAGATCTTTCGCCTCAGCCGCGCCCGAAAGGTCTCCGAGGAGATCGCCCGCAAGCTCATCCGCGAGATCGACCTTGCCGAGGCGCGCTACACCGTCTGACCCGGCTTATGCCGCATGCACCTGCCGGCTATCCGTCGGCGCGTCGTCGCGCTCGAACATACCGTAATCACGCAGGACATGACCGATCCGCAGTCGGTAATCGGCGAAGATGCCGTTACGCCCGGCCTGCTGCGCGGCGCGATGCGCCTCGACATTACGCCATGCCTTAACCGCGTCTTCATCGCGCCAGAAGGAGAGCGAGAGAAGCTTACCGCGCATCGTCAGGCTCTCGAACCGTTCGATGGAGATGAAGCCATCGATCTTTTCAAGCTCGGCGCGCAAATCACCGGCCAGATCGAGATAACGGTGGCGTTCGCCCATATAGGGCACAACTTCGAAGATGACGGCGATCATAGTTTTTCAAAAGCTCCATGCGGCAGAGACATATTTTTCAGAAAGATGCGGTCTTCCTTGAGTATGAAACGTTCGCGCTTGGCGAATTCGTAATTCTCCCGGCCAAGCGAATCGACGGCCAGCCGGGCGCGATAGGCCTCGTAGGCCGCCAGGTTCTCGATATTATAGATGCCGTAAGCGATGTTGGCCGATCCTTCGTGCGGACCGAAATAGCCGATCAGATCGGCACCGTTGCGCGGGATCGACTGGCCCCAGGCGCGGGCATATTGTTCGAAACGGTCGCGCTTGAATGGGTCGATCTCGTAACGGATGAAACAGGTGATCATGGCATTTCCCTTGGCTTCGTTTTCCTCGTGACGGGGTGTTTTGCCATGCTGGTTAGCGAGAATGCTTCGATAGCGATCGAAGTATCGATTGCAAAAACATGCTAGAAGCTTTCGCATGAACGAAGGTCCAGACATTGCCCAGATCGCCGCTCTGATCGGCGACCCCGCCCGCGCCAACATGCTGGCAGCACTCACCGGTGGGCGGGCGCTGACCGCGACCGAGCTTGCAGCCATTGGCGGGATCACGTTGCAGACGGCGAGCACACATCTTTCCAAACTTGAGGCCGGCGGGCTTTTATCCCAGCGCAAGCAGGGGCGGCATCGCTATTTCGCGCTGGCCGACGAAGCGGCAGCCCGGTTGATCGAAACGATGATGGGGTTTGCCTCAAGCCGCGGACATCTGCGTTACAGGCCGGGACCAAAGGACCCGGCGCTCGGAAAGGCGCGCGTCTGCTACGATCACCTTGCCGGCGATTTCGGCGTGCGGATGCTCGACAGTTTCGTCTGCCATGGCGAGATCGCGTCGGATGGGGAGAACCTTTCGGTGACGGAAAAGGGCCGCGCGCAGCTCTCAGCCTTCGGCATCGATTTATCAGCCCTCGCCTCCAGCCGCCGCCCCTTGTGCAAATCCTGCCTCGACTGGAGCGAGCGCCGGTCGCATCTGGCAGGCACGCTCGGCAAGGCGCTGCTTGCCCATATGCTCGCCCAGGGCTGGGCGCGACGCAGCGAGGAGAGCCGTGCGGTACTCTTTTCGCCCGAAGGCGAGCGGAGGTTTTTGCTACAGTTCCCGCTCGATACCCCATATTGAAGTGAGCAGCCTCCCGCCCCGATTGACCCAGCCATGCGACCGTACTGGTTGAGCTTCCGGCACCCATCCGCTAGAAGGCGGCTGACGTCTTAAAAGGGTATATCTCCATCATGAGCGGTTTCGACCTCATCCTCTTCGATTGCGACGGCGTGCTCGTCGATTCCGAAATCATTGCTGCAAGGGTGGAATCCCAGCTGCTGACGGAAGCCGGTTACCCGATCAGCGTCGAGGAAATGGGTGAGCGTTTTGCCGGCATGACCTGGAAGAACATCCTGCTTAGCATCGAGAAGGAAGCCGATATTCCGCTTTCCGCCTCGCTGCTCGACAAGTCGGAAAAGCTGCTCGATGCCCGGCTGGAACGCGATGTGAAGATCATCGAGGGCGTGAAGTTCGCACTTGCCCGGCTGACGACACAGCGCTGCATCTGCTCCAATTCCTCCAGCGCACGGCTGGACATGATGCTGACCAAGGTCGGCCTCAAACCCTATTTCGCGCCGCATATCTATTCGGCCAAGGATCTGGGACCGGATCGGGTCAAGCCGAAGCCGGACATCTTTTTGCATGGCGCGCAGCAGTTCGGTGTCGATCCGTCGCGCTGCCTGGTGGTCGAGGATTCGACCCATGGCGTCCACGCTGCCAGAGCTGCGGGCATGCGGGTCGTCGGCTTTACCGGCGCATCGCATACCTATCCGAGCCACGCTGACCGCCTGACGGATGCGGGTGCCGAAACGGTGATCTCGCGCATGCAGGACCTGCCGGCCGTGGTTGCCGCACTCGGCGAATGGGCCGACGCGATCTGATTTCTAGAAGTCTACGACGAGACTTGCCTTTGCCGCATGGGCGGCAAAGGAGTGGGCGAACTCGCCCGAATAGCTGAGCTTAACCCGTGCCGTCTTGGAGATCTGCGCGGTGAGTGAAGCCTCCAGCACGGCCGTATCGCGCGGCAATGAGACGCCTTCAATGACGAAGGGGCTGCCGGACGAGAAGGCAAACCGCGAGGATGGCGTCAGATCGCCGATCACGTGACGCCAACCCAGCATGCCGGAAAAGGTCGCCGGCAGATCCGCATTGCCGATATCGGCGGACCATCTGAGGCCAAGGGTGGTCAGCGTCACGTCATCCGTGTTGCCATTTGCCGAAAGCGCTGCCGCACCGCCTTGTTCGCGAAAACCATCGGTTTCGAGATTGATATGGGCGAGATTGGCAAAAGGCTCGAGCGTGGCGGCACCGACCTTCTCGCGCCAGCCGAGATCGGCAAAAACCTGCCGCGTCGCGCTCTGGTAATCGGCTTCAAGCTGGTCCTCGAATGCGCCGAAAGCGATATTCCGTTCGGTAGAGATATCGTTTCTTGAATAGATCGCGCCCGTCGTGAAGTTGAGCCTTCCCCAATCGGCCGCAGCATAAAGACCGGCGCTGTAACTGTCCCAGTCGGCATCGGTGCCCGCAGACGCATTCGTGTAACCGAACAGGCCGCCGATACGCCAATGCTCCGAGACATCGGCGTCGATGCCGGCAAACAGGCCCGCGATATGGCCATTCATATCTGCAGCATTGCCGTCGCTGTCGAAGCGGTCGGTCGCGGCGATACCGGTCATCCAGAAACTTGCGCCGCCTTCGGTTTCCTTAACCGGTACATTGCCGTTGATCCGGTCGATCACCGCCTCGCGGGCAAGGCCTGCCTGCTGCAGCAACTGGCTTTTCAGCGAGGCATGCAGCTCGCCGCTCAGTTGCGAAAAGGCATCGCGGGCACCGGTAGCGTTCAGCGGAAGCACGCCGAGGAAGACGGAATTGGTGGCACCGAGAGATTGGACCGCCTCGGCCGTCGCGCGCGTATTGCGCGTCTCCGTCACATCGGCGAAATCGACGTCGTTGCGGTAAAGGCCCAATGTCACCGTGGTCGGGTCGTAGCTGAGGATCGGCGACAGGAAGGCCAGATCGGAATTGACCTCATCGAAGGTGCCGGTGACGCTGTCGCCGGTCAGGATCGTGTAGGTGGTGGCCAGAGAATAGGTGCCCGACCCGGCCAGGACATCAACCGTGCCGCCGTTTATCGTCACGCTTCCGGCGGCATCGAGGCGGTCGGACAGGCCGGATGCATCGGTTTCAACCTGATAGGTAGAGCCCTTTTCGAAGGTGACATCGCCGTTCACTGCAACGGTCGCGATACCGGGACCCGGGGCGAAGGTGCCTCCGGAGCCAACGGTCAGCCCACCGATCGCGCCGGAGCCGGCCAGCACGCCGTCCGAGCCGATACCGATCGTGCCGCCAATGGTGCCGTCGTTGACCAGCGTGCCATCGGCTATGGTCGCGTCGCCGGTGATCGTGCCGGTATCATTATTGGTGAACGTGCCGCCGGTATTGGTGAGCGAGGCAATCGTTCCCGCATTCGAGGCGCTGCCAGCATTGGTGACATCACCCGCCGTCGCGCCCGAGTTATTGACGAAGCTGGCTGCTGCCGCAACATCGACATCGGTGACGACGAAATTGTTGACGAGCGTGCCGCCGGATACCACTGTATTACCGGTGATCGTGCCGCCATCGTTGTTGGTGAAAGTGCCGCCGGTATTGGTCAGCGAGGCGATCGTACCGGCGTTCGAGGAATTACCGGCATTCGTCACATCGCCTGCCGAGGCACCGGTATTGTTGACGAAGATTGCAGCGGCGGCCACGTCCACATCGGTAACGACGAAATTGTTGGTCAAAGTACCGCCGGAAATCACCGTCGTTCCAGTGATCGTGCCGCCGGCATTGTTGGTGAAAGTTCCACCGGTATTGGTCAGCGAGGCAATCGTGCCGGCATTCGACGATGTGCCGGCGTTGGTGACGGCACTTGCAGTCGCGCCCGAGTTGTTGACGAAAATCGCCGCAGCCGCGACATCCACATAGGTGACGACGAAATTATTGGTCACCGTCCCGCCGATGACGTTCGTATCGCCGGTAATCCTGCCGCCGCTGTTGTTGGTGAAGGAGCCGCCCGTGTTGGTCAGCGACGTTATCGTTCCGGCATTCGACGACGTGCCGGCACTGGTGACATTTCCTGCCTCAGCGCCAGAGTTGTTGACGAATTCGGCAGCGGCCGACACATCGACATTGGTTACGACAAAATTGTTGGTGAGCTTGCCGTCGTCGATGGTCGCGGTGCCGGTGATCGTGCCGTCGTTGACCGTCTCGCCGCCGGTCATATGCAGGTTGCCGTCCAGCGTGCCTGAATTGGCGAGATTGCCGCCACTCATCCCGACATCCGAGGATAGCCTTCCGCCAGTGGAGATTTCGATGCGCCCCGGATCGGCAAGGCTGGTACCGCCGGCCGCCGAAAGATCGGCGTCAACATGCAGCGTGCCGCCGGAAACATCGACCGTGCTGACGGTCGTATCCGTCGAGACGGTCGGTGCGCCGGAACCAATTGCGGCACTGCCGGTCGCACCGGGTGCTGCCGGTGTCCAGTTGGCGCCGTTGGAGAAGTCATTATCGGAGGTGCCCGTCCAGGTGGATTGCGCCGAGGCGGCAGCCGGCAACAGCCAGGCCACCGAGACGATAGCCGTGTATAGCTTGAGACGCCGTTTCGCGCCCGCCGAGATCGCCGGAGCAGACATTCCCACCTCACGCAGGGCAGTTCAGGGCGAAGCACCCTTAATGATCTGCTAATATGAGTTAAGGAATTATGGTTAACGGAGCCTTAATGGCGACCGTTTCCCGCAGCGGCTGGCGGTTCTTTCACAAGGTCGAAATCAGGACCGGCGCGGCTTCTTGGCCGGGCCGGTGTCGAAACCGAGACGAACGCGGGTGAAACGCGTTGCGCCGCCTGCATTGTTCGGGATCTGCACGTCGGCCTTGGAGAAGATGAACTGTGTGCCGCCCACCGGGATCTTGACCGGGAAGGCCACCTTCTGCGAATAGAGCACGTTGTCACCATCGACCACCTCGACCAGAACCGGCAGAGTGACGGAACCCGGCGTGCCGGCAGGTCCCTGCACGACACGGCCCTGGGCGATGAGATTAATGGTCATCGTGGTTTCGTTTGCCGTGCACTGGCGCGTCGCGTCGTTGAACGAGGCCTGGTAGAGAAGTTTGTCAGGGTTATCCTGCCCGCCGCGCGCATAGGAGCGATAGACGGCATCCTGGTCACGCATAACCACCTGTGGGCAGTAGGCCTGCACGACAGCCTGAACCGGCTGGGCATTGGCAGGAGCAGCGTTGGAACTCAGATCCAGTCCCTGCGAAGCAGAATTGCAGCCACCTAAGCCAGCCACCAAAGACAACGTCAGAAAACCGCGAGAGAACTTGCCAACCACGTTACTCAACCCTTTGCAGCCTCGTTTCCGATACGGTACCGACCCGGCATTTTCCGGTCTTTCACCGCCGATTTCGATAGTCTATATCAGCGGTCAGAACAAAAATCGATTAGGGATTCAAGGTCGTGGAATACATTTCTACCCGTGGTACAGCACCCGCTCTCGGCTTTCGGGATGCGCTCATGGCCGGGCTTGCAAAAGACGGCGGTCTGTATGTCCCGCGCAAATGGCCTACCCTTTCGAAAAAACAGATCCGTGCCCTGCGCGGCAAATCCTACCAGGAAGTTGCCTTCGAGATCCTGTCGCTTTTCGTCGATGGCGAGATTGCCGATGACAAGCTGAAGGCCATGATCGACGAGGCCTATGCCACTTTCCGCCACCCGGCCGTGGTGCCGCTGGTGCAGGTCGGGCCGAACGATTTCATTCTCGAACTCTTCCACGGCACGACACTCGCCTTCAAGGACGTGGCGATGCAATTGCTTGCGCGCCTGATGGACCACGTTCTTGCCGAGCGCGGTGAACGCGCAACGATCGTCGGCGCCACATCGGGCGATACCGGCGGTGCTGCGATCGATGCATTTGCCGGCCGCGAGCGCACCGACATCTTCATTCTCTTCCCGCATGAGAAGGTCTCGCCGGTGCAGCAGCGGCAGATGACCTCTTCTTCCGCGTCCAACGTGCACGCGATCGCTGTGAAGGGCAATTTCGACGACTGCCAGAACCTCGTCAAAGAGATGTTCAACGACGCGGCCTTCCGTGACAAGGTCAAGCTTTCGGGCGTCAACTCGATCAACTGGGCGCGCATCATGTCCCAGGTGGTCTATTATTTCACCGCTGCTCTCTCGCTTGGCGGACCGGACCGGAAAATCTCGTTCACCGTGCCGACCGGCAATTTCGGCGATATCTTTGCGGGATATGTGGCCAAGAAGATGGGCCTGCCGATCGATCGCCTCGTCATCGCCACCAATGACAACGACATCCTGGCCCGCACGCTGAAGACCGGCCGTTACGAGATGAAGGGCGTCAAAGCGACGACCTCGCCTTCGATGGACATCCAGATCTCATCCAACTTCGAACGCCTGCTGTTCGAAGCCTATGATCGCGACGACGCAGCAGTGCGCCGCTCGATGGACGGGTTGAAGCAATCCGGTTCGTTCGAGATCAAGGAAAAGGCGCTGAAGGCGATCAAGCGCGAGTTCCGCGCCGGACGTGCTACCGAACGCCAAGTTGCCGCCACGATCCGCGAGACGCTTTCGGCCACCGGTTACCTTCTCGACCCACATACGGCAACCGGCGTCTTCGTCGCCGCGAAGAATGCCAAGCCATCCAACCCGATGGTAACGCTGTCGACGGCGCATCCGGCCAAATTCCCGGCTGCGGTAAAATCCGCTTGCGGAATTGATCCGGCGCTCCCATCATGGTTGTCTGATCTTATGCAAAGGGAGGAGCGCTTCGATATACTTGAACCGGAGCTGAAAGCCGTCGAGACCTTTATCGGCAGCAACGCACGGACCAAGTAACGGCGCGCCGGAAAGACATAGTATGAATGTAGAGATTACCCGGCTCCCCTCCGGGCTGACTGTCGTCACCGAAAGCATGCCACATCTGGAAAGCGTGGCACTCGGCGTGTGGATCAAGTCGGGTTCTCGCAACGAGACCGAAGAAGAGCATGGCATCGCCCACCTGCTCGAGCACATGGCCTTCAAGGGAACAGCACGGCGCAGCGCCCGCGACATCGCCGAGGAGATCGAAGATGTCGGGGGAGAGCTGAATGCGGCGACCTCTACAGAAACCACATCCTATTATGCGCGCGTGCTCAAGGATCACGTGCCGCTGGCGGTCGATATCCTTGCCGACATCCTGACGGAGTCGGAATTCGACGAGGAAGAACTGCGCCGCGAAAAGCACGTGATCCTGCAGGAAATCGGTGCGGCCAACGACACGCCCGACGATGTCGTCTTCGACAAATTCTCCGAAGTCGCCTATCGCGGCCAGACGATCGGGCGCGCCATCCTCGGCACACCGGAACGGGTGAAAAGCTTCACGCCGAGTCAGATTCGCGGTTACCTTTCGCGCAATTATACGACCGACCGGATGTTCGTGGTGGCCGCCGGTGCGGTCGACCACCAGACCTTCTGTAAACAGGTGGAAGAGCGTTTTGCCGGTCTGCCGACTTCGCCCAGCGCGCCGCCCGTCTTTGATGCTGCACGCTATATCGGCGGCGATATTCGTGAGGAACGCGACCTCATGGATACACAGGTCCTGCTCGGTTTCGAGGGCAAGGCCTATCACATGCGCGATTTCTACTGTTCGCAGATCCTCGCCAATATCCTTGGCGGCGGCATGTCTTCGCGCCTGTTTCAGGAAGTGCGCGAGCATCGCGGCCTCTGTTACTCGGTTTATGCCTTCCACTGGGGCTTTTCCGATACCGGCATTTTCGGCATTCACGCGGCAACCGGTGCCGACGATCTGCCGAAGCTGATCCCGGTCATCATCGACGAGTTGCACAAGTCTGCCGACACGATCCATCAGGTGGAAATCGACCGGGCTCGCGCACAAATTCGCGCACAGCTGCTCATGGGTCAGGAAAGCCCTGCCGCCCGCGCCGGCCAGATCGCCCGGCAGATGATGCTTTATGGTCGCTCTATCCCCAACGAAGAGATGATGGAGCGTCTCGCAGGCATTACCACCGAGCGGCTGACCGATCTGGCAGGCCGCCTGTTCTTCGACACCGTACCGACCCTTTCGGCCGTCGGCCCGATCGAGAAGCTCGCGCCGATGTCCGATATCGCCTCGGCTCTATCCTCACCTGTCATCAAGGCAAAAGCCGCCAGCTGAACAGAGGCTCCGAAGCACAATGGGTAGATCGGTGTTTCGGTTTCTGTCCCGTCAGCCGGACACGCCCGAGTTATCCGGGCCTCAGCATATTTTGAGGCTGCCGCATAATTCCGATTACAAGCAATGGTATCGGCTGCGTTCCGAGAGCCGCAGCTTCCTTCAGCCGTGGGAACCGACCTGGCGGGCCGACGAACTGACGGAAAGCTCGTTTCGCGCCCGAATCCTGCGCGCAAACCAGGAATGCGCGTCCGGTCTCGCCATGCCGATGCTGCTTTTCCGCAAGGACGACATGACCCTGCTCGGGGGACTTACCATCGGCTATATTCGCCGGGGTGCAGCACAAAGCTGCATGATCGGATATTGGATGGGTGAAAAACATGCGGGCCAAGGCCATATGTTGGCCGCATTGAGAGTGGCAATCCCGTATATCTATGGCGGACTTCAGTTGCACCGGATCGAGGCAGCTTGTATTCCGGACAATTGGAAAAGCATGCGGCTTCTAGAAAAAGCCGGCTTCGAGCGGGAAGGTCTTTTGCGGAAGTATCTCAAAATAAACGGCGAATGGCGTGACCACATGATGTTTTCCCGGTTGCCGGAAGACGGCGAATTCGGGAAAATGGTCGGACCATGATTGACGGTATGCGTTTTAGTTCTGCGTATCGGGCCTTTGGCCTGAAGTTTCTGCTGCTGATGATCGTCGCCATTCTGGCCTTCGGGCTTAACGGTGCGCGTGCCGCCGAGCCGGTGAAAATTTCGCGTGACGACACGGCGCTCGACCTGACGGCCACGACCGACATCTATACCAATCAGGGCGAGGCTTTCCAGGTTTCCACGGCGGCGGGCGGTGACGGGATTCGGCGACGCATCGAAGTCAGATCCAGCAATCCCGGGCACCAGGGCGACTGGGCGGTTTTTGCACTTTCCAACGTCTCGGAGGAACAGCTGGAGCGCGTCATCGTCGCACCGCATTTTCGCCTTGTCGGATCGAAGGTGTTCTGGCCGGATCTCGGTTCGCAGCGTATTACCGCGATTACTCCATCGGAAGGTTTCTCGCTCGATCGTCTGCCGAGCCCCGATGCAGACGTGTTCCGCATCACGCTCAATCCGGGATCGACGATCACGTTTGTTGCCGAACTGGCCAGCCCTTCGCTGCCGCAAATCTACCTCTGGCAGCCGGACGCCTACAAGGATACGGTCAACTCGTTCACACTCTATCGCGGCATAGTGCTTGGCATTGCGGGTCTTCTGGCGGTGTTTCTGACGATCCTGTTCGTCGTCAAGGGCACATCGATGCTGCCGGCGGCGGCAGCGCTTGCCTGGGCCGTGCTCGCCTATATCTGCGTCGACTTCGGCTTCCTCGACAAGCTGATCACCATCACATCCAGCGACCAGCGAATATGGCGTGCGGGTGCGGAAGTGGCGCTCGCCTCGTCGCTCGTCATCTTCCTGTTCACCTATCTGAACCTCAACCGCTGGCATGTGCATCTGGGTTACGCGACGCTTGCCTGGGTCGTCGGACTGGTGCTGCTCGGCGGCGTGGCGATCTATGACCCTTCCGTTGCGGCCGGTATCGCCCGGCTTTCCTTCGCGCTGACGGGTACGGTCGGCATCCTGCTGATCATCTATCTCGGCTTCAACCGCTACGACCGGGCGATCCTGCTGGTGCCGACCTGGACGCTGATCCTCGTCTGGCTGTTCGGCAGCTGGCTGACGGTGACAGGGCAGCTCGACAACGACATCATTCAGCCGGCGCTCGGCGGTGGTCTGGTGCTGATCGTTCTTCTGATCGGCTTTACGGTCATGCAGCACGCCTTTGCCGGCGGCGCCTATCAGCAGGGCCTGTTCTCCGATCTGGAACGGCAGTCACTGGCGCTGACCGGCTCCGGCGATACCGTGTGGGACTGGGATGTCGCGCGTGATCGTGTCGTCACGACCCCAGATATTTCGGGCCGTCTCGGACTTGAGGCCGGCGCCATGCATGGTCCGGTGCGCAACTGGGTTCCCCGCCTCCACCCCGACGACCGCGACCGGTTCCGTGCCACGCTCGACGTGCTGCTCGAACATCGCCGCGGCCGCCTGCATCACGAATTCCGCATTCGCGCCGAGGATGGACATTTTCACTGGCTGCAGATCCGTGCGCGGCCCGTGCTTGGCTCGAACGGCGAGATCATCCGCTGTGTCGGCACGATCGTCGATGTGACCGAACAGAAAAATTCGGTCGAACGGCTGTTGCAGGATGCGTTGCACGACAACCTGACAGGCTTGCCGAACCGGCAGATCTTCCTCGATCGCCTGCAGGGCGTTCTGACACTTGCCGCCAGCGGCGACACCGTGCGCCCGACCGTGATGGCAATCGATCTCGATCGCTACAAGCAGGTCAACGACAGCCTCGGGATTGCGGCAGGCGACAACATGCTGATCGCGATTACCCGGCGTCTTCGGCGCCTAATGAAGCCGCAGGATACGTTGGCACGCCTTGCCGGCGACCAGTTCGGCTTGATCCTAGTTTCCGAGCGCGACCCCGCAAAGATCGCCGATTTTGCCGAGGCCGTATCGCAGGCCATCATGGTGCCGATCAATTATGCCAATCGCGAGATCGTACTGACCGCCTCGATCGGGCTTGCGTCCTTCGTCGACCAGCAGGAAAGCGCCGCGGGGCTTTTGGCGGACGCGGAACTTGCAATGTACCGGGCAAAACGCGGCGGCGGTAACAAGGTGGAGCCGTTCCGGCCGATCTTCCGCACGTCCGGCACCGACCGGCTGCAGATCGAAACGGATCTTCGCCGCGCATTGGAGCGCAAGGAACTGTCGCTCGCCTATCAGCCGATCATATCGCTGAAAGACGGCGAGATCGCCGGCTTCGAGGCGCTGATGCGATGGGAACATCCCAAGCGTGGCAGCATCCCGCCTGCCGAATTCATCCCGATCGCCGAAATGTCCGACCTTATCGGCCCTCTCGGCGTGTTTGCGATGGAGCGTGCGGCGTCGGACCTGGTTTCATGGCAGGAGCAGACTGGTGAAGTGCCGATCTTCGTTTCCGTCAACCTGTCTAGCGCACAGCTTTTGAATGCGGACCTTTATAACGATGTCAGGGCACTGATTTCGAAGACTCAGGTCAATCCGCACCAGTTGAAGCTGGAACTGACCGAATCCCTGATGATGGAAAACCCGGAACAGGCTCGCCTGATCCTCGCCAAGCTGAAAGAGACCGGCCTCAGCCTTGCACTCGACGATTTCGGCACCGGTTATTCCTCACTCGCCTACCTGACGCAGTTTCCGTTCGACATGATCAAGCTCGACAAGACGCTTGTCAGCGACATGAGCGAAAAGGGCTCGATCCTGCTGCGCTCCGTTATCGCCATGGCCCGTGGGCTGGAAATGACAGTCGTCGCCGAAGGCATCCAGACGGATGAGCATGCGATGGAGCTTGCCAAGATGGGCTGCCACTACGGCCAGAGCTACCTGTTCGGCCCGCCTGCCACCAGCGAAGCCATGCTGCGGTTACTGAAGGAACGGTTTCCACTGACGAAACGGGCGTAACTTCCCACAGTCTCCCTCTGGCCTGCCGGCCATCTCGCCAACACGCGGGGAGAAAATCCGTGGCACGCTCCTTACCGCAATTGTGGTCCGACGAGGCGGTCGGATTAAACCCTCTCCCTTGTGGAGAGGATTGGGAAGGGGCGTCTCCGCCCTACCGTCTCAACACCAGATCATGCACGAATTGCAGCTTTGCCGTCACGGCCGGCGTCAGGATGAACGGGTAAAGGTCAGGCACCCCCATCGAGCGGTGGATACCGTTGATCGCCAGGCTGAAGGGGATCCAGGCGGACACGAGCTGTTCGGCGCTGTCGGCGCGATAGGGATTGAAATCCACTTCCGCCGATAGTTCTTCGTGCCTGCGCGGGTCTATCGACATGCCGTAGGCTCGTGCCGTTTCCAGCGTGTCGACTATATGGACATAGTGGGCGAAGCTCTCGGCGAAATCCTCCCATGGATGCGAGCTTGCATAGGTAGAGATGAAGAATTCCTGCCAGTTCGGTGGCGGGCCTTCCTCGTAATTGCGCTTGAGCGCCTCGCCGTAATCGACGGTCTCGTCGCCGAATACCGCGCGAAATTCATCCAGCCTGCCGCCGTCGCGGACCATCTTGTCCCAGATGTAATGGCCGGTCTCGTGCCGGAAATGGCCAAGCATAGTGCGATAAGGTTCGTTCATCGACACGCGGATCTGCTCACGCGTCGCATCGTCCGCCTCGGCTGCGCGGATTGCGATAAGGCCGTTTTCGTGGCCGGTCAATGCGGCCTTTACCGTTCCGTCGGCTTGGATCTCGTCAACGAGAAAATCGAAAACGAGACCGCCTGCAGGATCCTCATCGCGGTTGATGCGCGGCAGGTTCCATTTCAGCATGGAATAAAAGAGGTGACGCTGAGCCTGGCTGATGCGCCGCCATTGCCGCAATCCCTCCTCGGTGGAGGCATCCGGTACCAGACGGTTATGGCGGCAGGCCGGGCAAAAGGGATTGGAATCGTCCGCGAGAACGGTCCAGTTGCAGATATCCATGCCGGCATTGGCGCAAAGCCGGACCTTCCGCTGCGGGTTGGCGAATAGCAACCAGACCTCCTCGCCTTCGACAGGCTGCAGCGCATGCATGGCAAGCGCCTCCGGCACGAAGGCCAGACGGGAGCCGCAATTCATGCAGTCCCGGTTGTCGAAATGGATAGGCTGTCCGCAGTGATCGCAATCGTAGAGGCGCATGGGCTGGTCCGCATCGATGGAGGGAGGGGAATCGAGAAAACCTGCTCCGGCAGTGCCGAAACAGGTTTATCAAATGACTGGAGATCATTTTTTCGGACTATGCCGTCCGACATTACCGGGATTTGGTCAGGTCCCAGACATTACATGCGGTCAACGAAATCCTTGCCCGCTTCCTTGATCTTGCCCTTAGCCTGCTGAGCATGGCCCTTGGCTTCCTGGGCGTTGCCCTTCGCCTTGAGCTTCGGATTGTCGGTCATGTCACCTGCGGCCTGCTTGATCTTACCGGCAACTTCGTTGCCCTTGCCTGCCATCTTATCGCTGGTGCTACCCATTCCTTGTTCTCCTTATCTCTTTCGACGTTGTTCAACGCCTTGCGATAATAGAACTCTGAAGGGTGGATATCGTTCCACCGAAACAGATCAGGCATGTCCTGCTTCGGTCGAAAGCATTTCCGGGCTGACGCCCATAAGGGCAAGCGCGCGTTCGTATTTGGCATCAACGCAAGGATCGAAAATGATGTCATCCTGCGATGCGCAATTGAGCCAGCCGTTGTTGCTGATTTCGGCCTCAAGCTGTCCCGGCCCCCATCCGGCGTAGCCGAGAAGCAGAGTTGCCCGCGTCGGCCCCCGGCCTTCCGCGATCGCCCTTAGAATATCAAGCGTTGCGGTGAGTGAAATCTCGTCACTGACAGGGATCGAGGACTCGCAGGAAAAATCGTCGGAATGCAGAACAAAGCCCCTGCCCGTTTCCACCGGACCGCCGTAAAGAACCGGGAAATAACGCGCCTGTTCCGAAAGAAAGGCGGTGTGAGGTTCCTCAACGATCTTCAGATATTCAAGCACGTTGGGGAATGAGAGTTCCTGCTGCCTGTTGATGATGAAACCCATAGCACCGGTTGGTGAATGAGCGCAGATATAAACAACACTGCGAGCGAAACTACTGTCCTGAACACCGGGCATGGCGATCAGGAACTGGCCGTCGAGAAATCCGCGTTCACGCTTGTCTTTGAGCGCCGTAATTCCCATCGAGCCTCCCGTGTGCCTTTAAAGCGCCGTGTGGCGGCGGCCGCATCGGGCGACCCTTCCAAGGCAACATGGGGCAGTCTACGGGATCATTCAACCGAAAATGATTGGTTTTCATCAGACGTGGCTGGCGAGCATGGGATTGCTGGGATAAATCCGTTCTCATGATCTCGACCGCTTTCACCACCCGCCGCCTTTTCATCGCCATCCCACTTCTGCTCGCCTCTGCCTTCATGCCGGTCTCAGTACAGGCAGAAACGACCGACTGGGTGAGCAATGAGGGCGGGCGCATGAGGATCGTTGCGCTGGCGCCTGATGCGCGCGGCACCGTGCGCGGCGCGCTGCAAATCGAGCCCAAGGCCGGCTGGATCACCTATTGGCGCGAACCGGGCGATGCAGGCATACCGCCGCATATCTCGTTTCCCGAGACATCCGACGTCAGCCTCAGCAAGATCTCCTACCCGGTGCCGCGTCGTTTCGACAATGGTGACGTTCGCGATATCGGTTACGATACGGCTGTCAGCTTTCCCTTCGAGCTTTCGGTGAAGAACCCGAACCAGTCATCCGCAATCACGGCATTTGCCTTTATCGGCATCTGCCGAAACATCTGCATTCCCTTCCAGGCCGAATTCAACCTGGGACTCAAGGCAGATGGCGGCACGTCCTTTGCCGAGGCGATGATCATCAACGATGCGGAAGGCAAGCTGCCGGAACATCCGTCCGACGATTTTGCCGTCACGCATTATTCCGTTTCCGCCGACGGCGACACGCTGCGGCTGCGGCTGCAATTACCCAAAGACGCACCGAAGAAGCCGCAAGTGATCGTCACCGGGCCGGAAGGACATGTGCTGTTCAACGAGACCAAGGGGGAACGGCTTGAGGACAGCTATTCCGTCGACATGCCGGTCGGCAAGCTGCCGAAAGGCTATGACATGAAGGGCAAGCACTGGGGCATTCTCGTGCTTGCCGGCAAGCGCGCCATGGAAACCTCGCTGGCCTTCGAGTGAGCCTTTCCGGGCACCGCATGCCGTGATCGCAAACTGGTCGACAGTTCTCCCTGCCCTCTCTTGTCTTGTCATTCGCCAACTTTATAGTGCCGCGAACGATCGCATGGGCGATCATTGGCAGGAGAGACGACATGACGATCGCAGTGGGCGAAAAGCTTCCGGAAGCAACATTCAAGGAAAAGACGGCAGATGGCCCGGTGGAAGTGACAACCAGCGGTCTTTTCGCCGGGAAGAAGGTCGTGTTGTTTGCGGTACCCGGCGCCTTCACGCCGACCTGCACGCTCAACCATCTGCCCGGTTACATTGAAAACCGCGATGCCATTCTTGCACGCGGCGTCGATGATATCGCTGTCGTTGCCGTCAACGATTGGCATGTGATGGGTGCCTGGGCGCAACAATCCAACGCGCTCGGCAAGATCCACTTTCTCGCCGATTTCGACGCCTCCTTCACCAAGGCCATGGGCCTCGACATCGACCTCTCCGGCGGTGGGCTCGGCGTGCGCTCGAAGCGTTATTCCATGCTGGTCGAGGACGGCGTGGTGAAGTCGCTCAACATCGAGGAAAGCCCCGGCCAGGCCACCGTCTCGGGTGCCGCGGCGATGCTGGAACAGCTTTGATCTAACTGACGGGATTTGTAGAATGACGAAGGGCGCCAGATGGCGCCCTTTGCATTGTGAACTAAATTGGTGTGGCTACGCTGCGAGATCGTAGACGATAAGGCCGGACAGGCCACCATCGGCGGAGGCGACGATACGTTCGGCGACGGCAAGATGATCCGGAGCCGCGAGATAGGTATCACGCGCCTCCGGACTTTCGAATGTCACGATAAAGCCATCGAGAAAGCCACCGCTCAAACCTTCGGACGATATGTTCGGACCGAATTTAACATCAACGATGCCCGAAAGCGTGTTCTGAAGGCCTGCGATCGCCGCGTAGATTTCCTGTTTTTCGGCGTCCTGTACCGACGACTTGAAGCGCAGAAAAACACAGTGAAGGATCATGCGTGGTCTCCCGTTGTCGTGCCCCGATTTGGCCACGATCACCATAGGCGGTGACGCCGCAATGGCAAGTCGGGTCTGATGCGGCTGAGCGACGTCGAAGGCGGGTTATTTTACCAGAAGCGACCGGCCGAGATTGGGTTTCTTGAACGGCTCCATGCCGAGGCGGGCAAGTTCGTCAGCCCGTTCGTTTTCCGGATGGCCGGCATGGCCCTTGACCCAGTGCCACTTGACCTTATGGCGCTGGTTGGCGGCATCGAGCTGCTGCCAGAGTTCGCCATTCTTCACCGGCTTCTTGTCGGCGGTCTTCCAGCCGTTTTTCTTCCAGCCGAAGATCCACTTGGAGATGCCGTCCATCACGTATTTGCTGTCGGTATAGAGATCGACTTCGCAAGCGCTTTTCAATGCGGTGAGCGCGGAGATGGCAGCCAGAAGCTCCATGCGGTTATTGGTGGTTTCCGCCTCGCCGCCGTTCAGTTCCTTGGTGGTTTCACCGTAACGCAGGATAGCGCCCCAGCCGCCGGGGCCGGGATTGCCGGAGCAGGCGCCATCGGTGAAAATCTCGACCTGTTTCATGACGCCACCTCGATTGCCGGTGCATATTCGGCGACCGATGAAATCTGCCGGTGGAAGCGCAGCTTGCGCAGATATTCGAGCGGGTCCTTCTTCACCACCAGCGCGCCTTCCGGCGTCGTCAGCCAGTCATAGAGACGGGTGAGGAAAAAGCGCAGGGCCGAGCCGCGGGCGAGAACCGGCATCGCTTCGCGTTCTTCATCCGAAAGCGGACGCACGGAGCAATAACCTTCCAGCAGGGCCGAACCCTTGGTGACGTTGTAGGAGCCATCCTTCTCGAAGCACCAGGCATTGAGGCAGATCGAGACATCATAGGCGAGCAGGTCGTTACAGGCGAAATAGAAGTCGATCAGGCCGGAAAGCTCGTCGCCCAAAAAGAAGACATTGTCCTGGAAAAGATCGGCATGGATGACGCCTGCGGGCAGGTTTTTCGGCCAATGGGCTTCGAGATAGGCGAGTTCAGCGGTGATTTCCGCTTCAAGGCCCGTCTCGACCTCGTCGGCACGCTCGGCCGACTTTTCCCAAAGGACCTTCCAGCCTTCGAGCGACAGCGCATTCGGCCGCTTGATGTCGAACCCCTCACCGGCAAGATGCATGCCGGCCAGCGCCTTGCCGACTTCACGGCAATGTTTTGCCTCCGGCTTTCTCAGCCACATGCCTTCGAGGAAGGAGATGATCGCTGCCGGACGACCGGAAAGCTCGCCCAGAAGTTCGCCATCACGGCGCGGAAGCGGCAGCGGGCAGGACAGGCCGCGTTCCGACAGATGCTGCATGAGCCCTAGGAAAAACGGCAGGTCCGACTTTTCCACCCGCTTTTCATAAAGCGTCAGGATCAGCGGATCCTTCGTCGTATGCAGCAGGAAGTTGGAGTTCTCGACGCCTTCGGCAATGCCCTTGTAGGAGGTCAGCTCGCCGACGTCATATTGCGCCAGAAAGTGCTTGAGGTCGGTTTCGGTGATGTCGGTATAAACGGCCAAGGCGGTCTCACAGTCGGTCAAGGGGCAGAATCATCTGCCGTCATATTACCCCCCTCTGCCCTGCCGGGCATCTCCCCCACAAGGGGGGAGATCATAAAGAGGCCAACGATCGCTCCCCTATCGCGCTGGAGAGGATGAAGTAGCAGATTAGTCGCCTGCAAGGCTCGAAAGTTCAAGGTCTTGGCAGGACGAAAGCTTCAGGTCGATCTCCCCCCTTGTGGGGGAGATGCCCGGCAGGGCAGAGGGGGTGCAACAAGCGATCACGCTCATTCCGCCACAAGCGGCCCCGGCCCTGCGCTTACGCTCCGGGCGCTCCTCCCTCGAAACGATTCACTGGATCGTTTCGTCGGCTACGCCGACCGGTCGTCGCCCATTCACCCACGCCATATCTTCCACCGTCAGCGGAACACTGCGAAGCTCCCGGTTGACGAGGAAGTTTTCGGTTTCCTCGGCGGTGATCGCCAGCTCGATCTCGGCGGCAAACCGTTCCTTGAAGGCGGCGATGATCTCGTCCACGATGACTTCGGGTGCCGATGCGCCTGCGGAGAGGCCGAGCGTGCGGATATTACCGATTTCGTCCCAGTTCAGTTCGGAGGCGCGCTGAACAAGCAGCGAGCGCTTTGCCCCTGCCCTCAGCGCTACCTCGACGAGGCGCTTGGAGTTGGATGAATTCGGAGCGCCGACGACGATGAAGAGATCGCAGCCGGGGGCGGCTTCCTTCACCGCTTCCTGGCGGTTGGTGGTGGCATAGCAGATACTGTCGGCGGCCGGGGCTGTCAGGTTCGGAAACCGTTCCTGCAGCTTGGCGATGACGCCCGCCGTGTCGTCGACAGACAGGGTCGTCTGGGTGACATAGCCGAGATTGTCGGGATCTTCCGGCATATAGGCTTCGGCATCGGCGATCGTATCGACGAGCGAGACCGTGCCTTCCGGCAATTGCCCCATCGTGCCGATGACTTCCGGATGACCGGCATGGCCGATCAGCACGACATGGCGGCCGAGGCGCTGATGGCGCATGGCCTGCTTGTGAACCTTGGACACCAGCGGGCAGGTCGCATCGAGATAGAAGAGGTTTCGCGACTGCGCATCTTCGGGCACCGATTTCGGTACGCCGTGGGCGGAGAAAACGACCGGCTGCTGGCGATGTTCTTCCGGGATCTCGTTCAGTTCCTCGACAAAGACGGCGCCCTTGGCTTCCAGTCCCTCGACGACATAACGGTTATGGACGATCTCGTGGCGGACGTAGACCGGCGCACCGTATTGTTTCAGCGCCAAAACGACGATCTGGATCGCCCGGTCGACGCCGGCGCAGAAACCGCGCGGACCGCAAAGCCTGATCGAAAGAGCCGGTTTGGTGAGCTGAATGTTCATTCCGCATCCGCTGTTGGAAAATGCCTAAGGCCTCATATAGGCGAGGCAATTGAGGCGCGCCAACAGAAAATGTCGTTATCGACCTTCTCCGGCCGGTGATGATGCGGACTTGCGGCTGCGCCACCACATGCCGAAAACCACGGCCAGCAGTGCTGCGGCGAGACCGTACCATGTCGCGGCATATTGGAGATGGCTGTTGGGAAGGTCGAATTGCGTCACACCGCCCTTCGGCCAGCCGCCGGGATTGATGACGGATGCATCGGCATCGACGAAAAAGGCAATGACGTCGGAGAGCCCGGCACTTGCCGCCATGGCATCGAGGTCTTTCCAATAGAAGATGTTTTTAGCGAGATCATTGTCCGGGACCAGCATGGACGGCTTGCCGGAGAGTTTTGCGCGAGCGTAACCGGTGATCGTCTGTTCGCCGGAAACCTCGCCTTCCGCTCGTGTCGCCGGCTCCTTCATCTCATAGGGCACGAAGCCGCGATTGACGAAGATCTTGCGGCCGTCCGCCAGCGTCAGCGGCGTGTAGACATAAAAGCCGGTGCGACCTTCGAACGTGGCGAAGAAATGCCGCTCCTTTGTGTGGTCGAATATGCCGGAAAGCGCGATGCGGCGGTATTCGATATCGTCGCCGGCTGCAGCTCTCTGCTCGATTTCCGCCAAAGATACCGGTTGGGCTGCGCGGCGCTCGGTAATATCGGCGAGAAGGCCCTCCTTCCAATAGAGCCGCTCTACCTGCCATGTGCCGAGAGCGAGCAGGATGGCGAGTGAGAGGAGGATAAGGGCAGTGGTGAGGATGTTTCTCAATGAGGTTTTCTTGCGTGAGTTGGTCGTGACGACGTTGGTTCTCATCTTGCTACGACCAATCTCAAACAAAGTCACACGCGGAGAACTAGCCCCTCACCCTAACCCTCTCCCCGTAAACGGGGCGAGGGAACGTGCCACGATTGAGGCATAGCGGCCGCGGCTTGCGTCCTTCTCCCCGTCATTACGGGGGTCCGGAGGACGGGACGGGGCAAGCGACCCGTCCCCGGTTGGTGCCGGCAGGCGGATGAGGGGCAGGCCCCCCCCAAAAAACCTCACAGATGCGCCAGCGGTGCGCCCCAGCCGCCCCAGATATAGATCGAGAAGAACAGGAACAGCCAGACGACGTCGACGAAATGCCAGTACCAGGCGGCCGCTTCGAAGCCGAAATGGCGTTCGGGGGTGAAGCCGCCATTGATGGCGCGGATCAGGCAGACGATCAGGAAGATGGTGCCGATCAGCACGTGGAAACCGTGAAAACCGGTGGCCATGAAGAAGGTAGCGCCGTAGATCGAATTGGAGAATTCGAAGGGTGCGTGCGCGTATTCGTAGGCCTGCACGGCGGAGAACAGGATGCCGAGCGCGACCGTCAGCGCAAGGCCGGTGACCAGTCCCTTGCGGTCGTTATGCAGGAGCGCGTGATGCGCCCAGGTTACGCAGGTGCCGGAGAGAAGCAGGATGATCGTGTTGTATAGCGGCAGGTGCCAGGGATCGAGAACCTCGATGCCCTTGGGCGGCCATTGACCGCCGAGCGCTTCGACGCGGGCGGCCTGGATCGCTTCGTTGGGATAGAGGCTCGCATCGAAAAAGGCCCAGAACCAGGCGACAAAAAACATCACTTCGGAGGCGATGAACATGATCATGCCGTAGCGCAGGTGCAGCGATACGACCCGCGTGTGATGGCCTTCATCACCTTCCTTGATCGTGTCCGCCCACCAGCCGATCATCACATAGAGGATGATCGCCAGGCCGATGAAAAACACCCAGGGGGTGGCCCAGTTGAGGCCGAACATGTGGAACTCAGCGCCCTTGAGATAGCGCATGTAACCGACACCACCGAAGGTGATGACGAAGGCGCCGATCGCGGCCAGAAGCGGCCAAGGGCTCGGATCGATGATGTGGTAGTCGTGATTTTTCTGATGCGCGTCTGCCATGTCAAAATCCCCGATAAATGCCTCTCCACCGCCTGCGGAATTTTTTCGCAGGCGCTCCTCTCAAAGCTTATTGTCTGCCTCATTCTTCTTCACCGCTGCGACGGGCTTTGCCGGCTCGCTCGGGTAGAAGGAATAGGACAGGGTAATCGTTCTGATATTCTTCGTTTCCTCCGCCTTGACGATCTCCGGATCGACGTAAAAGACGACGGGCATGGAAACGCTTTCACCCGGCTGCAGCGTCTGCTCGGTGAAGCAGAAGCACTGCACCTTGTTGAAATAGGCACCGGCTTCCATCGGCGTGACGTTGAAGACGGCGGTGCCGGTGGTGGCGACGGCCGAGCGGTTGGTCGCCGTGTATTCGACCTGGATGGTCTCGCCGATCTTCGGCTGCACGGCTTTCGCCGCCTTGAAATCCCAGTTCAGGCCGCTTGATATGTTTGCATCGAAGGTAACCTGAACAGTGCGGTCGAGCACGGTCGACGAATACTGCTCTACCCGCTGGGTTGTGCCGTTATAGCCGGTGATCTGGCAGAAGAGACGGTAGAGCGGAACAGACGCGTAAGCGGCGCCAACCATGCCGAAAACAAATACGGCGCAACCGGCAAAGATCGAGGCGTTGCTGACCCGCTTTGCCTGACCTGAATGACCGCCCTGAATTCCGCCTCCCATGTCGCTCCTCCCTAGCTCCATTTGGCTCCGATACTCAGCCTAGTTCCAGAACCCGCCGACCTTGACGAGCGTGATGATGTAGAAAAGCACGCAAAGCCCCGCGAGAACGAGGCCGAGCGCCACATTGCGGTTTCGTCGCGACTTCTTCTGTGTCTCGCTGAGCTTGACGGTATCGATCACAGAAGCCCTCCGAGGAACTGGCTGAGACCGGCCACCATGTGGTCGAAGATCAGCGCGGAGAAGACCGCGAAGAGATAGAAGATCGAATAGAAGAACAGCTTCTTTGCCGGCAGCATCTTCTCGTCATCCTCGGCCATGCGCAGCACGAGAATGGAATAGCAGATGAAGATGAGGCTCAGAATGCCGGTAAAGACGCCGTAGCCGACGCTGGCAAGACCGGTGACGGTCGGTGCGGCGACGACGGCGGCCATCAGGACCGAATAGACGACCATCTGGATCTTGGTCGAGCGCTGGCCAACGACATTCGGCATCATCGGAATACCGACGGAGCCGTAATCGCGCATCTTGAACAGCGCCAACGCCCAGAAATGCGGCGGGGTCCACATGAAGGTGATCATGAACAGGATGACGCTGTCGAGCGACACGCCACCGGTTACACAGGCCCAGCCCAGCATGGGCGGGAATGCGCCTGCAGCACCGCCGATGACGATGTTCTGCGGCGTCGAGCGTTTCAGCCACATCGTGTAGACGACGGCATAGAAGAAGATGGTGAAGGCGAGCAGGCCGGCGGCAAACCAGTTGACGGCAAGGCCGAGGATGACGACCGAGAAGGCCGAGAGCGTCAGGCCGAAGGCAAGTGCCTCATTAGGGCGGATACGGCCGGCGGGGATCGGGCGTTTTGCGGTGCGCGTCATCACGGCATCGATATCGGCATCGTACCACATGTTGAGCGCGCCGGAGGCGCCGGCACCAACGGCGATGCAGAGGATGGAGATGATCGCCAGAACCGGGTTGATCTCACCGGGCGCGAGAACAAGGCCTGCAAAGGCGGTGAAAACCACCAACGACATGACGCGCGGCTTCAGCAGCGCGAAGAAATCGCGCGCATCGGCTTCGGAAAGGAGCTTTCCTTCCTCTTGCGACATCGCTTGGGTGGAATCGATAACAGTCATTTCAATTCAGATCCTGACGAGATGCCGGGCGCTGCCAAGGCAGCACCCGGATCGGAATTCCTACTTGATGCGGGGAAGCTGTTCCCATTGGTGATAGGGCGGCGGCGACGACAGCTGCCATTCAAGCGTGGTCGCACCCTCGCCCCAGGGGTTATCACCGGCAACCCGCTTCTTGGCGAAGGCTTCCCATACGCCAAAGAGGAAGATGAGTACACCCACGAAGGAGATATACGAACCGACTGAGGAGACGTAGTTCCAGCCGGCGAAAGCATCCGGATAGTCGATATAACGGCGCGGCATGCCGGCAAGGCCGAGGAAGTGCTGCGGGAAGAAAACGAGGTTCACACCGATAAACATGACCCAGAAATGCAGCTTGCCGATCGTCTCGTTATACATGTAGCCGAACATTTTCGGGAACCAGTAGTACCAGGCGGCAAAGATGGCGAAGACCGCGCCGAGCGATAGGACGTAGTGGAAATGGGCCACGACGTAATAGGTGTCGTGAAGCGAGCGGTCGAGGCCGGCATTGGCCAGCTGCACGCCGGTGACGCCGCCAACGGTGAACAGGAAGATGAAGCCGATCGCCCAGATCATCGGTGTCGCAAACGTGATCGAGCCACCCCACATGGTCGCGATCCAGGAGAAGATCTTGATGCCTGTCGGCACCGCGATCACCATCGTGGCGAAAACGAAATAACGCTGCGCATCGAGCGACAGGCCGACCGTGTACATGTGGTGGGCCCAGACGATGAAGCCGACAGCGCCGATCGCCACCATCGCATAGGCCATGCCGAGATAACCGAAAACCGGTTTTTTCGAGAAGGTCGAGACGATGTGGCTGACGATGCCGAAGCCGGGCAGGATGAGGATGTAGACTTCCGGGTGGCCGAAGAACCAGAACAGGTGCTGGTAGAGGATCGGGTCGCCGCCGCCTTCCGGCGAGAAGAATGTGGTGCCGAAGTTACGGTCGGTCAGCGCCATGGTGATGGCACCGGCCAGAACCGGCAGCGACAGAAGCAGAAGGAAGGCGGTTACCAGAACAGACCAGGCAAACAGCGGCATCTTGTGCAACGTCATGCCCGGCGCGCGCATGTTCAAAATGGTGGTGATGAAGTTGATCGCGCCGAGAATGGACGAGGCACCGGCGACGTGGAGCGAGAAGATCGCGAGATCGACGGCAGGTCCCGGATGGCCGGAGGTCGAAAGCGGCGGATACATGGTCCAGCCGCCGCCCGCGCCATAGGCGCCTGCCGGTCCTTCGACGAACATCGACAAGACAAGAAGAAGGAAGGCCGGGACGATCAGCCAGAAGGAAATGTTGTTGAGGCGCGGAAAAGCCATGTCCGGCGCGCCGATCATGATCGGCACCATCCAGTTGGCAAAACCGCCGATCATCGCCGGCATGACCATGAAGAAGATCATGATCAGCGCGTGGGCGGTGGTGAACACATTGAACATGTGCTTGCCGCCATCGATCGCGGCATCGCCCTCGAAACCATAGACGATAGAGGCGAGGCCGTGGAAAATCTGGATGCCGGGTTCCTGCAGCTCCATGCGCATCGCGACCGACAGAAGGCCGCCGATAATGCCGGCCATGATCGCGAAGATCAGGTAGAGCGTGCCAATATCCTTGTGGTTGGTCGAAAAGAGCCAGCGGGCGGCAAAACCCGGCTTGTGATGATGTTCGCCATGCGCATGTGCGTCGTCATGGGCGGCACGATGGGAATGGTCGTCGTGATGTGTCGTTTCAGCCATTGATCTCGCCTCCCTTACTTGACGTCGTTTGCAGCGACATCGACGCCGACTGCATTTTTGTTGTCCGCAGATGCCAGAAGCGCCTTGTAGGCTCCCGGCAGATCGTTTGCGGCGGCAGCGAGCCAGGCGGTGTATTTGTCTTCAGAGACGACACGGATGGCGATCGGCATATAGGCGTGGTCCTTGCCACAAAGCTCGGAGCACTGCCCGTAATAAAGGCCCTCGCGTTCGGCGCGGAACCAGGTTTCGTTAAGGCGCCCTGGCACGGCATCGATCTTCACGCCGAAAGCCGGCATGGCGAAAGCATGGATGACATCGGTCGGAGCGGCTGTCACGAGAAGGCGTACCGTCTTGCCTACGGGAATGATCATCTCGTTGTCGACGGCAAGAAGGCGCGGATAAACGGATATGTCCGTCTTGCCGGCCGCGGCGCGATCGGGTTCTTTCAACAGGTAGCTGTCGAAAGCGACAGGCGACGCCCCTTCCCCTTGGCCGGATCCCTCATATTCGTAATTCCACTGCCACTGGGTGGCGGTGGCCTTCACCGTCATGTCGGTTTCGGGAATTTCCAGCTGGGCGTTCAGAAGATTGAAGGACGGGATGGCCAGCATGAAGAGAATCAGGACCGGCGCCACCGTCCAGACGATCTCGATCGTCGTGTTATGGCTGGTGCGCGATGGCGTCGGGTTCTTGTCGGCGCGGAATTTCACGGCGACGATGATCAACAGTGCCAGAACGAAAAGCGTGACCGGAACGATGAACCAGAGCGTGTACTTCTCGAACCAGCTTATCTGGTGCATGATTTCGGTTGCCGGCGCCTGAAGCCCCATCTGCCAGGGATGCGGCTGGTCCGCATGCGCCACCGAGGCGCTTACCAGCCCCGCAATCGGGGCGGTGATAAGACAGATGATCGCCATCATCATCGCATAAGCCCTGTTCATCACAAACTTTCTCCCCACGCATGTGATCCAGATCAACTCTTACGCAGTCTCCAAGCTATAGCTTGGTTCAACCATAGTTTGCTTATATCCGCAACGTCTTGCGACAAATGCCCCTGCGGCATTTTGCGCATTGCAGACGCGCGACATCCTCTGGTTGATTTCCCTCCGTAATAGACCACACCTCCCTCCACAGAGTCGCAGCCTGAAGTGAAGATATGCTCTTTCGGCTGACAAATTCCACCAGATTTTGAAGCCGGCGACGCCCTTGTGACTTGAACAGGGTCCTACTTTCGCCGTACTCCGCTGAAAACTCGGCAAGGCTTTCCAATTCGCACCGCGAAAGACAGGATAAGCCGCATTGATTCGAACCAGAGGTTTCCATGGGTCGTCCCTCCCTCATCGGCGCAAGCCTTATTGCCCTCCTGACGCTGGGCACGGTCTCCACCGCATTCGCACAGCCGGCACAGACGCCGCCGGTGCCGAGTGCCGCACCGAAAGGTCCCGCCCCGAGCGCGCAGGCTCCGGCACCCGCCCCCACGCCTGGCCCTTCCGGACAGCAGCCCGGGAATGTGAAGGAAAGCCATGGCGCATGGTCGGTGATCTGCGACCGCCCTGCCGGCGCTTCCGCCGAGCAATGCGCGCTGATGCAGAACGTCATTGCCGAGGACCGGCCGGAAGTGGGGCTTTCGGTCGTCGTGCTCAAGACCGCCGATCGCAAGGCGCGTATCCTGCGCATCCTCGCACCGCTCGGCGTTCTCTTGAAGGACGGGATGGAGCTTTACGTCGATAACAACAATATCGGCCGCGCCTATTTCACCCGCTGCTTCTCGGAAGGCTGCTATGTGGAAGTGGAAATCGACGAGGAACTGATGCGTATCCTGCGCGCCGGCAAGAATGCCGTCTTCGCGCTGCGCGAATCTTCCGATCAGGACCGCGTCGGCATTCCCGTCGAACTCAACGGTTTTGGCCCCGGCTACGACGCACTTCCCTGATCATCGGATAGCTGCGTCGAAGGGCAGGAAGACCATGGGCCTTGCAGGCAGCCACCGTTTCACCGTTCGCTATGATGACGATATCGTGCGCGATGCGATCCGCGCCTTCGTCTGGCGCCGTGCCGTGGTCGAACAGAAGATGATGTGGGTCATCTCGGTTCTGATGTTGAGCTTTTCCATCTATTTCATTATCTCGGGCGACAACAATATTTTCGCCGGCGTCATGCTTGTCCTCGCCTTGGCGCCGGTCATCTTCGTCGCCGTGATCTGGCGCGCCCACAAGGTCAACACCTTCGGTCGCTACAAGCGCATGGGCGATCCGAAGGCCGAGATTACCGTCGATGCCGATGGAATCGACATCGTGTCCGATCTCGGCAGCGGCAAGTTGACGTGGCGAAGCATTACCGAAGTCTGGGAGCGTCCGCGGGCCTTCATGGTCTTCAGCGGTGACGGCCAGTTCAACACGCTGCCTCGCGAAACCATGCCTGATGCGGTTCAAGCCTATCTGCGAACCAGGCCGACCCAAGGATAGGCTTGCTTCGGCTCCGTGCCGGACCTACATCGGATGAAAAGGCGGTTTGCCGCCACAGCCTGCCGCGCCGAGGCGGGTCCTGCCCAAGGAGTATTTCCATGAACACCGATCTCTTGAGCCTGTTCGACACGGACGAAGCGAAGCTGCGGGCGATTGTCGCAAAAGCGCTTTCCGGCGCGGATGACGGCGAGCTTTTCGTCGAACACGCCCAGGCGGAATCGCTGACCTTCGACAACGGACGGCTGAAGGGTGGCTCATTCAATACCGACCAGGGTTTTGGCCTGCGTTCGGTTGCGGGTGAGGCGGTCGGTTACGCCCATGCGGGCGACCTGAGCGCCGCAGCGCTGGAACGCGCCTCGGATGCCGTTCGCGCGGTAACCGCCGGTTATTCCGGTTCCTATGCGAGCGCCCCGCAGCGGACCAACAAGAAATATTACGGCGACGAGAACCCGATCGGCTCCCCGAGCTTCGAGGCGAAGGCCAAGCTTTTGACCGATATCGACGCCTATCTGCGCAACAAGGACGAAAAGGTTCGCCAGGTCACCGCGACGATATCCGCCAGCTGGCAGGTGGTCGATATTTTGCGTGCGGACGGGCACCGGGTGCAGGACATCCGTCCGATGACGCGCATCAATATTTCCGTCGTCGTGGGAAGCGGCGACCGGCAGGAGAGCGGTTCGTTTGGCACCGGTGGCCGCATCGGCTTCGGCGATTTCGTCGCCGAAGGCAATTGGCAGGTTGGCGCTGATGAGGCGCTGCGCCAGGCGCTGGTCAATCTCGAGGCGATCGAGGCGCCGGCCGGCACGATGGATGTGGTGCTTTCCTCCGGCTGGCCGGGCGTGATGCTGCACGAGGCGGTCGGTCACGGGCTGGAAGGCGATTTCAACCGCAAGAAAACCTCTGCCTTTGCCGGGCTTCTGGGCGAGATGGTCGCCGCTCCGGGCGTCACCGTCGTCGACGACGGCACGATCGACAATCGCCGCGGCTCGATCACTATCGACGACGAAGGCACGCCGTCGGCCTATAACGTGCTGATCGAGAACGGAAAGCTCGTCGGTTATATGCAGGACCGGCAGAATGCCCGGCTGATGGGCATGAAGCCGACCGGCAACGGCCGCCGACAGGGCTATTCTTCAGTACCGATGCCGCGGATGACTAACACCTACATGCTTGGCGGCGACAAGACGCCGGAAGAGATCATCGCGTCCGTCAAGAAGGGTGTCTATGCCGTCTCCTTCGGCGGTGGTCAGGTGGATATCACCTCGGGCAAATTCGTCTTCGGCTGCACCGAGGCCTATCTCATTGAAAACGGCAAGGTCGGCCCGGCGATCAAGGGCGCGATGCTGATCGGCAACGGCCCGGATGCGATGAAGCGCGTGTCGATGGTCGGTAACGACATGAAGCTCGATACCGGCATCGGCAATTGCGGCAAGGCCGGTCAATGGGTTCCGGTCGGCGTCGGCCAGCCACATCTCAGGATGGATCAGGTCACCGTCGGCGGCACGAAGGCGTAAAAAGGATGAGCGACATCGTGATCCGCGCCTTCCGGGCAGGCGACGAACAGGGCGTGATCGGTGTCATCCTGCCGATCCAGCGCGAGGAGTTCGGTGTCGCGATCACCGCGGCGGATCAGCCGGATCTCGCCGCCATTGCGGATTTCTATCAGACGGCCAAGAGCGGGTTCTGGGTCGCCGAAAAGGACGGAAAGATCGTCGGCACGATTTCCCTGAAGGATATCGGCAATGACGAGGCCGCGTTGCGCAAGATGTTCGTCGCCGCCGAGGTTCGTGGCAAGGAGTTCGGCGTGGCTGCGAGATTGCTCGACGCGCTTATGGCGCATGCAGCGGCTGTCGGGCTGAAGACGATCCTGCTCGGCACCACCGACAAGTTTCTCGCTGCCCACCGTTTCTACGAGAAGAACGGCTTCTCCGAGATCGTCGCCGACGAGCTGCCGGCAAGCTTTCCGCGGATGGCGGTGGATACGAAGTTCTATCGACGGACGGTTTGACGGCGTCAAACTTCCGAGTTGCTGAAGTAGACCTGTGCAGTATGGTCGCGACATGACTACACAACCTTGTCCAGTCTATCTTTTCAGAAGCCAGGGGTTCGCACCCGCCGGGGATACCGTAGTGTGTGTCGCGCCCGCTGAATGCGTCATCGCTGTTTATGGTGGTGAAGGACCATTCGGCACGGAGGGTCTTTCCTCGGCCTTCGGTGGAGCCGTCGTCTTCCGAAATGACGAAACGGGGTGCCATTTCCTAGGCGTTTGGGGGAGGCGCTATGCATCGCGCTTTCGCAGCGACCTGCGCCGCAACATGCCGATTTCAATCTGCCAAGAAGCGCCCGATGCGCGACAGATCATGTGGCACGCAGCAGACAGACGACCCAGCAAAATCAGGCACACATCCCCAGATCAGAAAGTGATGCGTGCTGAGACATTCGTGTTAAAATTCCTGTCGCCGCAAACGGGATGCTCGATCCACGAAATGCGCTTTGAAGCCAACCCGGCGATCGTTGCATCCATTCTGGTTACGGAATTCGCAGATCTGGCAACACACTCCTTCTATCCCGACAAGGAGGAATTGTTCGCGCTTGCCTCGGCAGCCGATCTCCTGCTGCCCGAATGGGACGGCGAGATCATGCTGACACGGCCGCATCGGATCGACGAGGCTAGCTATCTGGTCCATACGAATTTCGAACTGCCGCTGATGCTGGAGGGACGTAAGCCGTTTGCCATTCTTGATGGCGAAGAAGGGGTTGAATGGTTCGAAAACGTTCGCAACCTTTTTCGGCCGCATGTCGAAAGCGGCGCGTTCGTCGAGAGCGTCAAGGCTGTGCGGGGTGGCGGCCAAACATTTCTGACCGTCTATTACGCCCTGCCCGGTGAAGAATGGCGCTTCAAGGCCTATGACGACCTGATGAACGGCCCGAGGCCGTGGACGGAAGAGATGGAACGGCGACAGGGGTATCTGCTCGGCTATACACAAGAGGAATGCGACTGGTGGATCGCAAACGATTTTCGTCACCCCTCCCCGACTACCCCTTATTGACAGATCGTACGAAACCGCAGCAGGTGATCGGCTTTCTTCACCTCACAAACACCGCATGTCATGACTTCCCTCAATCCTATCTCCGCTTTTCTCGCGACATGGCTTCCGGGCCACTCGATCGGCGAACTTGCCTTCGTGCTTCTTGCCGCCGTTGTTGCAGGCCTTGCGCGCGGCTTTTCCGGCTTTGGCGGGGCGCTGATATTCATACCGCTCGCCGGAGCGGCGACGAGCCCGCAGATCGCGTCGGGACTGCTCCTTGTCATCGATTGGGTAATGACGCTCGGCATGCTGCCGGAAGGATGGCGCAGGGCGAACCGCCGCGATGTCTTCACCATGCTGGCCGGCGCCATCATCGGCGTTCCGGCTGGCGCGGCAATGCTTTCGCTGATGCCGTCGGTGACGCTGCGCTGGATCATTTCCGCTGTCGTCGTCTGCCTGCTGGTTTTCCTGATCTCGGGCTGGCGTTATCATGGCCGGCCGAAAACCTGGCTGACGGTCGGCGTCGGCGCGATTGCCGGCCTTTTCGGCGGCGCGGCCCAGATGTCCGGCCCCCCGATCGTCGCCTATTGGCTCGGTGGAGCGATCGAACGTAATGTCGTGCGCGCCAACCTCATTCTCTACTTCGCGCTGGCCAGCGTGCTTTCGGCCACGTCCTATATCATCGGTGGCATCCTGACGCTGCAAGTCCTGCTGATCGCGCTTGCTGCAGGGCCGGCTTACGGCATCGGGCTTTTTTTCGGTTCACGGATGTTCGGTATCGCCAGTGAGACCACGTTCCGGCGGATCTGCTTCACACTTATCGGAGCCGCCGCCGTCATCGGGCTTCCGCTTCTCGACGGATTACGGCCGTAAGCGTGCCATCGTTCAGCAAGGCTTAATGGGTCGGCACTAGCCTGTCCCGTATCGGGCATGGCTGCCCCGGGGGCTAATTGCGGACACGATGAAGGACAAGGCAAAAGCGATCTGGCGTCGCAACGTCAAGCGCTGGCTGATCGGTGCCGGGCTGGAAGCTTCGGCGCTGATGGCAGGGGGCGGCCTGTTGACGTCGGCTCGCGGCTCGGGCGTCATCTTCACGCTGCATCATGTAAGGCCGGAATCCGCATCGGTCATCGGGCCTAACCGGCATCTGGAAATCACGCCGGAATTCCTCGATGCCGCGATCGTTCGGCTGAAATCACTCGGCTACGATTTCATAGCACTTTCGGATTTACCGGAACGGCTGGCTGTCCCTTCGACCAAGCCGTTTGCAGCCTTCACGCTTGATGACGGGTACCGCAACAATGCGGAACACGCGCTGCCCGTTTTCGCCCGGCATGGCGTGCCCTTCACCGTCTTCATCGCACAAGGGCTTGCCGAACACAGGCAACCGCTCTGGTGGGAGATCATGGGCCGACTTCTGCGTGAGCAGGATCGCATCAGCTTCGATTTCGGGCGTGGCGTTGAAACGGTGGACTTGAAGACGCCGGTACAGCAACTCGACACGTCTTTCCGCTTTGCCAGCTATGTCTGGGCTCGCAAAGAGGCCGAAGCCGTCGCAGACCTCTGTCTCCTGGCGGAACGATACGGCATCGATCCCCTTGCCACTACCCGCGAACTCATCATGGGGCCACAGGAACTGCGAGACTTCGCGGCGCATCCGCTCGTTTCGCTGGGCGCTCACACCGTGACGCATCGCAAGCTCAGCCGACTTGGCGCGGAAGAAGCCCTGAGAGAGATGCGCAAATCGGCAGAATGGCTGACGGAACTCACGGGCGAGCGACCAACAGCAATTGCATATCCCTATGGAAGCCGGGACGCGATCGGACCGAGGGAATTCCAATCCGCCCGCGATCTCGGTTTTGTGATCGGCCTTACCACACAACCTGGAATGCTCACCGCCGCCGACCTGGCCCGGCCGACCGCCCTGCCGCGCGTCTCACTGAATGGCTATTACCAGAAGGCGCGTTACGTTTCCGCACTCGCCTCCGGCATTCCCTTCGCGCTGAAGCGCTAGAGGTTTTGTTCTACGCAATTCCGAACGCAAAACCGGTTCGCGCTTTTGCTGGAATTGCTCACGGGTACATCCGCACCTTGTTCCAGTTGCCGGACGGATCGTCGCGACGGAACTCGACACGGTCATGCAGGCGGAACTGGCGGTCGTGCCAGAATTCTATCGATGTCGGCCGGATACGGAAGCCGGACCAGTAGGACGGCCGCGGGATTTCGCCGATTGCATAACGCGCCGCATATTCCGCGACTGACTTCTCCAGGGCAAAACGTCCTTCGAGCGGACGCGACTGTTTCGATGCCCAGGCGCCGATGCGGCTGCCGCGCGGGCGGGATGCATAATAGGCGTCGGCCTCAGCATCAGTCACGACTTCTACCGGGCCACGGATGCGCACCTGCCGGCGCAGCGATTTCCAGTGGAAACACATGGCCGCCTTCTTCTGGCCTAGGATTTCCTGGCCCTTCTGGCTCTCAAAATTGGTATAGAAAACGAACCCGTGCTCGTCGAAACCTTTGAGCAGCACCATGCGCACATTCGGAAGGCCATGTTCATCTACTGTTGCAACCGCAACGGCGTTTGGATCGTTAGGCTCAGAAGCTTCCGCATCCTTCAACCAGCGGGCGAAAAGGGTAAATGGTTCAGATTCTTCGGTGAAGTCACCGGTTGTTAACTCACTTCCAGACATATTGACTTAAATACTCCCAATCTGCTCGAACATGCCCGAGACGAAGCGCCGGACAGGATATTAGGTGTCAGTGATAGCAAAGTGGACCGAAATGACAAAGTGCCTGGGCCGCAAGAGCGGCGCTGCAATTTGCCTCGCCACGCTGACACTGTCGCTTGCGGGATGTACGAGTAGTCTGGATCTGTTTGGCGGATCGAGCAAGGTCGATCGATCGCTTGCGACGGGAACCGTTGCCGGCAAGCCCCAATCCGAGACAAGCCTTTCCGACGAAGCGACTGTGCGCAATGCCGTCACTTCGGCCGATCTCGTGAAAATGGGCAACACTCCCCTTCCCTGGGCCAATGCCGCGACCGGCAGTGCCGGCGTGGTTTCCGTCATTCAGGAAGACAACGCCCAGGGTCGCGTCTGCCGCGCCTTCAAGACAACGCGTCATTCCTATGAAGGGATCGCCGTTTTTGCTGGCCAGACCTGCATGACTGGAAGCGGCGACTGGATGCTGACGGCCTTCGACAGGCAAGGCTGAGCCAAATTGTCACCCTTGGCCTAATTGTTTCCAAACCACACACCGCGTTAACTGATCCTTCACCATGCCTCAGCTGTGAAGCCGCGCTGTAACCACTGATTCAGGACTGCGCCTCTACTCTCTCAATCCGAGAAAATCGGAGCAGCGAGCAGTGCATGATGGCCCTGTGTTGCCCGTGTTTAAGTTTATTATCGGCAGGTTCGCGATTATGCCGGATCTGCCGCCAAAAGCGTAACCGGTGGTCTCACGATGCGTGATCCCTATTCCATCCTCGGCGTCAGACGGAACGCCGATGCAGACGAAATCAAGGCGGCCTGGCGGACGAAGGCCAAGACGATTCATCCCGATCACAATCGCGACGATCCGAGTGCAACGGACCGGTTCGCGGAGATCGGGCAGGCCTATGAATTGCTCAAGGATCCGGAGCGGCGCCGGCGTTATGACCGTGCAGCCGACATGCACCAGACGATCATGCAGCAGCGCGATGCGGCAGAGCGCGCCAAGGCTGCGCGCGCCAATGCGGAAAAGGTGATGGAGGAGCTGGCAAAGGCCCAGGCTGCCCGAGCCCAGTCCGATGCTACCAAGGCCGACGCCACCAAGGCCGAACCGAAGGCCGATGCGGCAAAGGCGAAAGCCCAGGGTGCGGCAAGCGGACAAGCCAAGCAGCAGACGGGCAAGAAGCCGAGCGAAAGCCCGGAAGAAACCATCGAACGCATTTTCGGCGGCAGCCCCGAGGCACGCGAGCGCGCCAAGGAACATGCCGACACGTCGGAGACAAAGGTCGAAGAAACGAGCCCGAAGGATGCGCCGGGGCCGGAAGTCCGCTCCCCGCTGCCGATGATGGCAGTCGACCTCATCGCCAATCTGGTCAAACGTATCCGCGGCACAGCGCCAACACCGGAAAAGGCGCCGGATCTTCTGGTCGAGGCAAAGGTGACGGTGGCCGAACTGCTGGCGCTGAAACCGGTTACGATCAAGCTCTCGGACGACCGGGAAGTTCGCGTTCCGATCGAGCGGGGCACCACCGACGGACATCAGGTAAGGCTTACGGGCCAAGGCCTGAAACTGCCCAACATGAAACAGGGCGATCTTGTCGTGACGCTGAATGCGGCCCGCGACGACATCTATATCGTCAGGGATTTCAACCTTCATATCGTGCTGCCCATCTCGCTGCAGGATGCCGTCCTCGGCGGTGAGGCGCAGGTGGAGACACCAGCGGGCCGGCGGACGGTGGAAATTCCCAGCTGGTCCGGATCCGACCGCACGATCACGATCGAAGGGCTCGGCCTTCATGACGCTGCAGGACGCGGCGATCTGGTGGTCGAACTGAGGATCGTGCTTCTGGAAACGCCGGACGCCAAGGTCACCGACCTGATGCGACTGATGCGCGATGGGCTGTATCTGTGAGACGGAAAGCGTGACAAAGGGATGACATCATCCCCAGGCACGCATCTATTTCAGGCCATCTTTACGGTTGATGATTTGACGCATGCTTGAACCCTGATGCGGCCTATGCCATAGGCAACATTCATTTTTTCGTGTCAGGGATTACACAATGGTTCAGGCATCCGGCCTTATGGCAGGCAAGCGCGGGCTCATCATGGGCGTTGCGAACAATCGCTCGATTGCATGGGGCATTGCCAAGGCCATCGTCGACAATGGCGGCGAAGTGGCCTTCACCTATCAGGGCGATGCGCTGAAGAAGCGGGTCGAACCGCTGGCGGCCGAACTCGGCGCCTTCATGGCCGGCCACTGTGATGTCAGCGACGAAGCGACGATCGACGAGGTCTTCGCCAATCTCGAAAACCACTGGGGCAAGATCGATTTCATCGTGCACGCCATCGGCTTTTCCGACAAGGACGAGCTGACCGGTCGTTATGTCGACACCTCTGCCGACAATTTTGCCAAGACGATGCAGATCTCGGTCTATTCTTTCACGTCCGTCGCACGCCGGGCCGAAAAGCTGATGACCGATGGCGGCTCGATGCTGACGCTGACCTATTACGGTGCGGAAAAGGTCATGCCGAACTACAACGTCATGGGCGTTGCAAAGGCGGCTCTCGAGGCCAGCGTCAAATATCTGGCGGTCGACCTCGGCCCGAAGAACATCCGCGTCAACGCGATCTCGGCCGGTCCGATCAAGACACTTGCCGCATCCGGCATCGGTGACTTCCGCTACATCTTGAAATGGAACGAGTACAATGCGCCGCTGCGCCGTACCGTCACCATCGAAGATGTCGGCGATGTCGGCCTTTACATGCTTTCCGACCTCTCCCGTTCTGTGACCGGCGAAGTGCATCACGCCGACAGCGGTTATCACGCTATCGGCATGAAGGCGGTCGACGCTCCGGACATTTCGGTCATCAAGGACTAACGAGGAACGATCCCGTGCTTGTCTATGTGATCCGCCACGGCCAGACGGACTGGAATGCCGAAGGTCGTCTTCAGGGACAAAAGGATATCCCGATCAATGCGATCGGGCGTGGACAGGCTACCCGTAACGGTGAAACGCTGCGCGAACTCGTCGGCTCAGCCGACGGGTTCGATTTCGTTGCAAGCCCCCTTTGGCGTACAAGGGAGACAATGGAGCGCATACGGACAGCCATGGGATTGGACCCGGCGGGCTACCGTACAGATGAACTCCTGAAAGAGCTTTCTTTCGGTGACTGGGAAGGGTCTACCACCGCCGAGATAAAGAAGACTGCTCCGGAGCGACTGCGGGAACGTTCAAAAAACAAGTGGAGCTTCATTCCACCGGGCGAAGATGCCGAGAGCTATGAAATCCTTTCCTGGCGTATAGGCGCATGGCTCGCGTCGCTGAAGGGACCGACGATTTCCGTCAGCCACGGCGGAGTGCTTCGCTCGCTTTTCCGCATTATCGGCAATGTCGATGAAGATGAAGCCGCCAACATGCCGATCCATCAGGACCGTATCGTCAGGATCGAGTTGAGTGAGGGCGACGCGGGTGACGGAACGGTTGCCAAAGGTTCGATCGCCTGGATTTAAGCTGAACGGGCGTCAAACACGTCGAAAGCACCCGCATTCTCTCACTCTGATATCAAACGATTTCCAGATCGTCGACAATACGGCTGCCGTCTACCATGGTATAGAAGACCAGAACCTTGACGCCTGCCTTCAATCCTTCGAAGTTGAACTCTTCCGGAACCTTGTAGGTCTTGCCGTCGTCAAGCGTCAGGCTCAGCGCATTGACGTCCACCTTCCTGATTGTCGCCTCGATATCCGCGCTCTGAGCAAAGCTGTTGAGCGGCGAGAAGATACTTGCGGTGGCGAGCAGGGTGGCGATGAGCATGCGCATCTTGGAGGCCTTTGATGAGGTCCGTGTGTTTCGTTTCGAAGCAAAGATAGCCCTCAGAATGTGGCAAAAGTTGCTCTTGATCATGACATTTCGCGCGTGAAACGAGGCATTATTATTAACAAAAATATAACAAATACCTTTTTTCGACTTTCCCCAGGAGATTCAAAACATCAAAATCAAGTATTGATTAAACATAATTCCTCGTTCACAGCACCCTGTATCGCGAAATGATAAATTAACACCCCGCCAATACACTATTTCTCGGTCATCCCGGGTTAGAGAAGGGCATTCAGCAGGTGAAATTCAGGCCGCCACACTATTTAAACTGGCACAATATAATTGCCTCGAATCCAATTTCCCTGCTTGCGGCACTAACAATTTCGCTTTGCATATTTGCGATTGCACTAGGTCTTGATCGGCGCAATACCGAATTCGGGCGTGCCGCCTTGCGCGCAGATGTGGAAAACACAGCCTCTGCCGTGTCACGTAACCTGACTGGGCGCATCGAGACAGATATCAAGGATGCGCAGGCGCTTGCACAGCGTCTTCTGCGCGAACAGAATGCAACCTCAGACCACCTGCGACATCTCGTCGAGGCTACATTCGACAATCATCGGCATTTTGCCGCGGTAGCCTTGGCGCCAGATCTTTCCATATCGCAGATCCACACACCCGAGGGTATTTCGAGCGCGGACGCTTCGCTGCCATTCGACGTCAAAAGGTTAGACGCGGATCTGATGGATACCAGGGACAGGACATCGCCGAGTATCGTCACAGGTTCGCAGGAGAACCACCTGACGCTGGTCGTACCGATTGTGCTGGACGATAAGACACTTCGCCAGCCCTGGGGCGCGCTTGCCATCGTCATCGACAAGGCGGAGCTTCTAAAGGAAGCGGGAATGATCGTCGACGATGACGCGGGCCGGCCCAGCCCAGTCGATCTTACAAACGTAAACTTCTCGCTGCGAGACAAGGCGAAACCTGGCTATCTGGCGTTTTTTGGCGATGACACGGTCGACGACCAATCGCCGCTCACCAAGACGCTGGAGATTGCCGGCTCGCGCTGGGATCTTTCGCTTGCCCCGAAGAACGGCTGGGCTACCCCCCCGGAAAACCAGCACCACTTCCGGCTATTTCTCGCATTCGGTGCGGTTGCGCTCATCGTACCAATCGTGGTGGCGACCGGGCTGCTTTCCGAGCGCAACCGGAATATTGCCGAACTGAAAACGCGTGAATCCAGCCTTCTTGATCTTTCACAGCGCTTCAATCTCGCGATGGAGGCTTCCAACATCGGCATATGGGAGGTCAGCGGCGACGGGTTGCAGCTCTTCCTGGATCGGCGCGCCAGACTGCTTCACGGCGTAAACTCGCCACAGGATGTGCAGCGGCTGAAGGGATTGCTGCAGCACGTGGCCACTGAAGATAGAGCGAAGGCGGAAGCTCATTTCCTGAAATGGGCGCGGCTCTACGAATCCTGCACCGAAACCTATCGCATAACCTCGGCTGACGGCGAGGTCCGGCACCTGAGATCAGCCGGCGCACGTTACGAAAACATCGACGGCAGCCACCGCATGACCGGTATCGTGTGGGATGTGAGCGCCGACATGCTGATGGCGCAGACGCTGCGCGACGCCAAGGCCAATACCGAGGTCAAGAATGCCGAGCTGGAGCTTGCGCTGGACGAATTGTCGAGCCGCGAGCGGGAGCTTGAGGAACTATCCGGCAAGCTCGACCTCGCACTTGCCTCCTACGGCTGCGGCATATGGGAATATACGCCCGGGCAGGGCACCGAAACGTGGGATGCGCGCATGTGCCAGCTGTATGGCATCCCTTTCACCAACGGCATCATAACCCAGGAACGCTGGCTCAATCTGCTCTTGCCCGAAGACCGACCGATCGCGATCAACGCATCGAGAGCGTATCTCAGCGGCCAAACGAAGGAGGCATTGGTGGTTCGCGTAGCGCAGGCGGACGGTACGATCCGCTACGTGCGCTCCGTCGGCCAGCTGCATCAGGGTAAGGACGGCTCGAAGAAACTCATCGGGCTGGCCTTTGATGTGACGAAGGATACGGCACTCACGGTGGAACTGCAGAAGGCCAAGACAGAAGCGGACGCCAAGAACAGCGAACTCGAAATTGCCAAGAGCAGGATCGAACACAACGCGCTGCATGACCCGCTGACGCTGCTGGCCAATCGGCGTAAGCTCGACATGGAGCTCGACGCCCTGTCGCGCGCTTCCGGCAGGCGAAAATTCGCCCTGCTTCACCTCGATCTCGACCGTTTCAAGCAGATAAACGATACGCTGGGACATGCCGCAGGCGACGCGATGCTCGTGCACGCCTCCAAAATCCTGACCCGCAATATCAACGAAAAAGATACGGTCGCTCGCATCGGCGGCGACGAATTCGTCATTCTGGTGCACGATCAGGCAAGCTCGAAGGAGCTTGCGCAGCTTGCGGCCCGGATCATTTCCGAGTTTCGCCAGCCGCTCGATTTCGACGGGTTTTCCTGCCGCTGCGGCGTGTCGATCGGGATCGCCGAAGCCAATGGCACGCATGTCGATGCGCGGCGCATTCTCGTCAATGCCGATCTGGCGCTTTACCGAGCCAAGGGCATGGGGCGCAACCGGTTCGAATTCTTTACACAGAACCTGCATGCGGAGATTATCGACCATAAGCGGACGGCGGACGAGCTGCTGGCGGCAATCGAGAACCATGAGTTTTCCGCCTGGTACCAGCCGCAGATCAGCGCGGGCACACATAAGCTGACGGGCGTCGAGGCGCTTATCCGCTGGCGGCATCCCCGCCGGGGCCTGCTTGCTCCCGACCAGTTCCTGAAGATCGCAGACGACCTTAACGTGACGGCGACGCTCGATCAGCTGATGCTGGAAACGGTGCTGAAGGACAAGATGCGATGGGCGGCGATGGGCGTCGCTGTGCCCAGGGTTTCTGTCAACGTGTCGTCGCGACGGCTGCATGACGAACACCTGATCGACATGCTGCGTGGCCTGCAGATCGCACCCGGCGAGATCGCCTTCGAACTGGTGGAATCGATCTTCCTCGATGACAGCGACAGCGCCGTCGTCGCCAATCTGGACCGGATCAAGGAACTCGGCATCGATGTGGAGATCGATGATTTCGGCACCGGGCACACCTCAATCGTCAGCCTTCTGCGACTGAAACCGAAGCGACTGAAGATAGACAAGCAACTGGTTCTGCCAATCCTTCATTCGCCGCAAGAGCGCGCGCTGGTTCGATCGATCATCGATATAGCCCGTTCACTCGGCGTCGAAACGGTTGCGGAAGGTGTCGAGACCTTCGAACACGCAAGTCTGCTTGAGGACCTCGGCTGCGATCTTCTGCAGGGTTATGCCTTCGCGCGCGCCCTGCCCTTCGACGATTTCACGTTAAGAGCACAGGAGGGCTGGCAAAGATCGGTGGCATGAGCCGCCGAACCTTGCGCCTGTCGACCGGACTGTTCACCCGGCGGGTACCGGCAGCAAGCAAGAAAGGCTTGTCCGCGCCCATGCTTTTGCCTAATAAAGCCTCGATAAAACCGGCGTTTCAAGCGCCCTTGCAGCCAGGCAGTCTTCATGTCCCACAATTCGTTCGGCCATCTTTTCCGCGTTACGACCTGGGGCGAAAGCCATGGTCCCGCACTCGGTTGCGTGGTCGATGGCTGCCCTCCCGGACTGCGCTTCACCCATGCCGACATTCAGGCCTGGATGGACAAGCGCAAGCCCGGCCAGTCGCGTTTCGTCACCCAGCGGCGCGAGGATGATATCGTCAAGGTTCTCTCCGGCGTGATGTTCGACGAGGACGGCGAGACGATGATTTCGACCGGCACGCCGATCTCGATGCTTATCGAGAATACCGATCAGCGTTCCAAGGATTATGGCGAGATCGCCCGCCGCTATCGTCCCGGCCATGCCGACTATACCTATGACGTCAAATACGGCATTCGCGATTATCGCGGCGGCGGACGCTCGTCTGCCCGCGAAACCGCGGCCCGTGTCGCCGCCGGCGGCATTGCACGGCTTGTTGTGCCGGGTGTGACCGTGCGCGGCGCGCTCGTCCAGATCGGCAAGCACAAGATCAACCGGAATAACTGGGACTGGCGCCAAGTCGACCAGAACCCGTTCTTCTGCCCCGACCCGGAGATGGTTCCGGTTTGGGAAGAGTATCTCGACGGCATCCGCAAATCCGGTTCCTCGATCGGCGCGGTTGTCGAAGTTATCGCCGAAGGTGTTCCGGCAGGTCTCGGCGCGCCGATCTACGGCAAGCTCGATCAGGACATCGCCTCGCTGCTGATGTCGATCAACGCTGTGAAGGGCGTCGAGATCGGCGAAGGCTTTGCCTCGGCGGAGCTCACCGGCGAGGAAAATGCCGACGAGATGCGGATGGGCAATGACGGCAAGCCGATCTTCCTCTCCAACCACGCGGGCGGCATTCTCGGCGGGATATCCACCGGTGAGGCGATCGTTGCGCGCTTTGCGATCAAGCCGACCTCGTCGATCCTCACCGAGCGCCAGTCGATCGATGCCGATGGCCACAATGTCGATGTGCGCACCAAGGGCCGCCACGACCCCTGCGTCGGGATCCGCGCCGTGCCGATCGGCGAAGCCATGGTCGCCTGCGCGATTGCAGATCATTATCTTAGGGATCGCGGCCAGACCGGCCGCCTGAAATAGGAATTTTCCAATGGTTTACGATCAGAAGTCCGTCGTTGAAGCCATCCGCGCCTTCGAGGCCGGAGAGATCGTCGTCGTTACCGATGATGACGACCGCGAGAACGAGGGCGACCTGATCGTCGCCGCCGTGCATTGCACGCCCGAAAAGATGGCCTTCATCGTACGCCATACATCCGGTATCGTCTGCGCGCCGATGCCGCGCGAGGAAGCCAAGCGGCTGAACCTCAACGCCATGGTGGCCGAAAACGACAGCGCGCACACGACGGCCTTTACCGTCAGCGTCGATTTCAAGCATGGCACGACGACCGGCATTTCCGCCGACGACCGGACGCTGACGGTGCGCAACCTTGCCAACCCGAATGTCGGTGCTGCGGATTTCGTTCGTCCCGGCCATATCTTTCCGCTGATTTCGCGCGAGGGCGGCGTTCTGATGCGCTCCGGCCATACGGAAGCGGCGACCGACCTCTGCAAGCTCGCCAACCTGCCGCCGATTGGCGTGATTTCCGAACTCGTCAACGACAACGGCACCGTGATGCGCGGCCAGCAGGTGGCGGCATTCGCTGTCGAACACGGGCTGAAGCAGATTTCCGTTGCCGACCTGATCGCCTACCGGCAGCGCAAGGAAACCCTGATCCAATTGATCTCATCCTTCGACGTGACAACCCCGGTCGGCCGCGCCAAGGCGCATGCCTATTCGCTGCCCTGGGACCCGATGCAGCATGTCGCCGTGATCTTCGGTGACATCCGTGACGGCGTCGACATTCCGGTTCGCCTTCACCTCGAAAACGTGGCGCAGGATGTGTTCGGCGCCGAACGCTCTGTCGAGCGCTACATGAAGATGATCGAGAACGAAGGCCGCGGTGTGATCATCTACCTGCGCGAAGGTTCCGTGGGCGTCGGCCAGACCGAACATGGACGCAAGATGCGCCAGGACCAGGAAGCCCATGCCGAGGCGCAGGCGCGTGAAAGCGAATGGCTTGAAATCGGTCTCGGCGCGCAGATCCTGAAAGATCTCGGCGTCACCTCGATCAAGCTCCTCACCCGCAGCGAGCGCCACTATGTCGGGCTGGAAGGTTTCGGCATCCGGATCGCCGAGACGGTGATCTGCTGATCGCTGCGATCGCAACCACTATAATTCCGGGATTGTAACCTCTTTCGTTTCGTCGGATCGTCGCTCATTGTCGGGCGGCGATTTTTCGTGTACGAATAATGCGGATCATCTGGGACGAGCAGAAGCGAGTTGCGAATATCGAGAAGCATGGTCTCGATTTCGAAGATCTGTCATTTGATTTCTTTCTGTCAGCCGTGACCGTTCCGGCGAAGAACGGGCGGCGCACAGCGATCGGCAGATTGCGAAACGGTGTAATCGCAGCAATCTTTGTCAATCTTGGATCCGAGGCGCTTTCAGTCATATCAAGGCGCCCGGCGCGAAGGGATGAGAGGAGTTTGATCGAATGAACATCAAGCCTCAAAAGCAGACAGAGTTTCAGCCCGGCCGAGGATATTCGAAAGAGGATTGGGACGAAGTTTCCGACAATCCGCCGTGGACGGAAGAGGAAATGAAAAACGCCCGCCCCTTCCGCGAGGTCTTCCCCGAAATGGCGGAGAAGATGGAAAAGCCAATTGCTGCCCGCGGCCGCCCCAAGGTCGAGGCGCCGAAGGTTGCCGTGACGTTGCGGCTCGATCCCGACGTGCTCGACAGGTTCAAGGCATCCGGCAAGGACTGGCGCAGCCGTATGGCGGAAGAGTTGCGCAAGGCCGCCGGACTTTAAACCTTCAGCGCTTCAAGCCTTCAGCGGCTGGCCGCCAGTATGTTCTCAATGAAGCGGTGCGCCTGCAGCGCATCGCGACCGGAGACGCGCAATGTCTCTTCACCGGTGATCGAACCGATAAAATTGCCGATCAGGGCGCGGTGCATCTCATGCCCGAAGGCCATCGGATCGACGCCCGTGCCGATCGACTGCTCGCCCCCCACCTTTGCCACCGTGCCGTCCATGAACGCTGCTTCCAGCGTGTCGCCGGAAAGGGTGGCCGTGCCTTGCGTGCCGATCAGTTCGATCCGGTCTGGCAGGCCGGGATAGGCCGAGGTCGTGGCGTTCAGCGTACCGATCGCGCCGCTTTCGAAGGAGAGGCAGGCCGCGACCAGATCCTCTGTCTCCATCTGGTGGATGGGCGTGGTGCGAACAAAGGAGGAAACATCCTTGGGCGCGCCGGCATAACTCAGGAGAAGGTCGATCGTGTGGATCGCCTGGGTGAGCAGGACGCCGCCGCCGTCACGCGCCCTCGTTCCCCTGCCCTCGACATCGTAATAGCTTTGCGGCCGCCAGTTGCGAATGGCAGCGGATGCGCCGACCAGCGAACCGAGGCGGCCGGTGACGACCAGAAGATCGAGCGCGAGTGCGGCCGGGCGAAACCGGTTCTGCAGCACGACGCCCAATTTCACATTCGCCTTCTCAGCCACAGCCACAATAGCCTCGGCCCGTTGAAGGCTGATATCCAATGGCTTTTCCAGGAGAATATGTTTTCCTGCCGCTGCGGCACGCTCGACAAGCTCCCAATGGCTGCTTGGAGGTGTGAGGATCAGCACGGCATCGATATCCGGATCGTCGAAAATAGCGTCGAGACTGTCGATAACCGGGATCGGGTATTGTGCGGCGAAAGCCTCGCGACGTGCCGCTGTCGGGCTGTAGGCTGCAACGCATTCGACCTGATCGGCGAGATCGATCAAGGCTCGGGCGTGGTGGCCTGCCGCCATGCCAAGACCAATCATCGCCACCTGTAGTTTTGCCATGTCGTATTCCTCCCGATATGCAGCGTCCAAGACTTAACCGGATCGTCGCTGCTTTGCGATGCCGGACGATCCGTCAGTGACATCGTCCTGGCGTGACGAATGGACGCCTTTCATAAACTGCTGCGAAACCGAGCAGGAAAGCGCTCTCGGATCAATCCCTGATTGCTGTTTATCTTCAACATCTTCGGCACCGAAGGAAATGGCAAGGCCGCGCGGGCGGAGATGATTGCTGCAATTTTATCGGAACCAGCCATGCGGGCTTGCAGTTAGTCGAGGACTTCGTGGATCCGATCACGTGCCCCCAACCATCAAATGCAAGGCAGGACCGATGAACACGCGCCCTCAATTTGCATCCCGTATTCCGCTGACCGCTCTGCCACCACAAATCTATTATGTGCATCCGCTTGCGCTCAATGGGATGGATGCGTGGGAAGAGGTTTTTGCTCATGCCCGCGCCCTGGGCTTCGACACGATCCTGTCAGGCCCACTGTTTCATAGCGCAAGTGGTGCAAGCATCTTTACGACATCTGACTTCGATCGTCTGGCCCCCTCTCTCGGGCTTGGCTCGAATTCGTTGGAGGCGATTACCGCACTTACGCATGCCGCGCACGAATGCGAGCTGAAATTCATGCTTGATCTGGTTATCGATCAGGTCGCGGCAGACCGCTACGCTTCGCCATCGGTTGCAGCCGATCCACGCCTGAAGCCACATCAGATGGGCGCGCAGAGGATCGATTTTACCGCGCAGCCCCGACATGTCGAAGAATGGAAGGAGCGGCTGGTGTCTCTGACCGAGGCCGGTGTCTCCGGTTTCCGCTGTATCGGCATCGGTAGCGTTGCCCCGGAAGCATGGCATGATCTGGTCGCTCATACGCGCCGGTCCAGACCCGAGACGATCTTCATTGCCTGGACGCCGGGAAGCTCGTTTGCCGACCGCAAGGCACTGAAGGACAGCGGATTCGACGGCAGTTTTTCCTCGCTCGCGTGGTGGGACATGGAAGAGCGATGGATCATGGACGAATACCAGATCCAGCGTGACCTCGGTTACCAGATCGCTTTTCCCGAAGCGCCTTTCGGAAGACGCATCGCCCATGGCACGGATGGTTGCGAGGTCTTGAAGCGCAAGGCCGTGCGGGCGCTGAAGCTCGCCTCGACTTTCACCAGCGGGCTGATGATCCCGATGGGATTCGAATATGGCGTTTCACTGCCGCTTGATCCGCTCCATGGCGACGGATTGGGGCTGCGGGGTTTGAAAGACCAGGGCTCCTACAATCTTTCCGCCGAGATCCGCGACATCAACGGTGCGACCAACAAAACGACCGCCGGTTTTGCCCGGCGCCCGCTGACGCTCGTTTCCGCTAGCCAGGGTCCCGTCGTCGGACTGTTCCAGACGGATGAAGAGGACAGCCGCGCGTCAGAAAAGATGCGCGTCGTGCTTCTGAATCGCGACCTGCGCAAGACTGCTCCCGCCCCTTTCAACGTATTGCGTGAGGCCGCCTCACCCTTCCTGCCCCTGGTAGCACCGGAGGACGGGACAGAGGTTTTTGATGCGAAACTGAAGCTCAGGCCCGGAGAAATCCGCATCTTCGAGGGTTATGTTTCCGAACCGATCGTCGATGCCGTACCGGTTCCCAGAGCCGAAGCGGCTGCAGCCTCCCCACGGCTGGCGATTGAGAAGATCACGCCTGCCGTCAATGAGGGCCGCTTTGTCGTCAAGCGCGTGGTGGGCGAGATCCTGAAGGTCGAGGCCGACATTTTTGGCGATGGGCATGATCCGCTGTCGGCCGCCCTGCTTTATCGCTGCGCAGATGACGAGGACTGGCAGGAAGTGCCGATGCAGCTCGTTCTCAACGACCGCTGGCAGGCGGAATTTCCGCTGAAACGCATGGGACGGCACGAGTTTGCCGTGGAAGGTTGGAAGAACCCGTTCCAGATTTTTCGCTACGAGTTCACCAAGAAACACGAGGCCGGCCTGGATCTCCGGCTGGAAATTCAGGAAGGTATCAATCTGGTACTCGATGCGCTGGATCATGCCACCGGCAATTTGAAACCCCAACTGCAAAAGCTGTTCGACCGGTTGACGGCAGAACAGGACAAGCAGCGAACGCAGACCCTGCTTCTGCCGGAAACTGCCGAGCTGATGGCAAAAGCCGACCGTCGACCACACCGGGTTCGCTCGCAAGCGATACCCGTCGATGCGGAACGGACCGCGGCAAGCTTTGCCAGCTGGTACCAGATCTTTCCGCGCTCGCAGAGCGGCGATCCGGGCCGCCATGGCACATTCGATGACGTGATCGCCCGGCTGCCCGCCATTCGCGAGATGGGCTTCGACGTGCTCTATTTTCCGCCTATCCACCCGATCGGCAAGACCAACCGCAAGGGCAAGAACAATACGCTCACGCCCGCACCGGACGATCCGGGAAGTCCTTACGCAATCGGCTCGCCGGATGGCGGGCATGCCGAGATCCATCCCGAACTCGGCACGTTCGATGACTTCCGTCGACTGGTGGATGCAGCCGCCGATCATGGGCTTGAGATTGCCCTCGACCTCGCCATCCAGGCCTCGCCGGATCACCCGTGGCTGAAATCACATCCAGGCTGGTTCGACTGGCGGCCAGACGGGACGATCCGCTATGCGGAAAATCCGCCGAAGCGATACGAAGACATCGTCAATGTCGATTTCTACGCGAAAGAGGCAGTTCCCTCGCTCTGGATCGAACTGCGCGACGTGGTCCAGAAATGGGTCTACAACGGGGTCAAGCTGTTCCGCGTCGACAACCCGCACACCAAACCGTTTCCCTTCTGGGAATGGATGATCGCCGATATCCGCTCGCGGCATCCGGATGTGGTGTTCCTGTCGGAAGCGTTTACCAAGCCGAAGGTGATGTACCGGCTCGCCAAGGTCGGGTTCTCGCAGTCCTATACCTATTTCACATGGCGAAACGCCAAGTGGGAACTTGAGCAATATATGCGCGAGATCACCACCGAAGAGCCCAAGGAGTTCTTCCGGCCGCATTTCTTCGTCAACACCCACGACATCAATCCGGATTTCCTGCAGAACGCGCCGCGCCCTGCCTATCTGATCCGGGCTGCCCTTGCCGCCACGCTGTCCGGTCTGTGGGGCGTCTATAACGGCTTCGAGCTTTGTGAAGGCCGGCCGGATGCCAAGCGCAAGGAATATGCGGATTCGGAAAAATACGAAATCCGCGCCTGGGATTACGACAGGCCCGGCAATATCAAGGGCGAGATCGCGCTCCTGAACCGTATCCGCCGCGAAAACCCGGCGCTGCATTCGCATCTCGGCCTGCAGCTTCTGACCGCGTGGAACGACAATATCATGTTCTTCGAAAAGGCCAGTGCAGGACGCGAGAACGTGCTGCTCATCGCCGTCAATCTCGACCCCTACAATGCGCATGAGGCGGATGTCGAAATTCCGCTCTGGTCGTGGAACAAGCCCGACCACGCTTCGCTTCAACTGGAAGACCTGATCGCCGGCAACCGGTTCACCTGGACAGGAAAAATCCAGCGCCTGCGGCTCGACCCGCAGGCAGGACTGCCGTTCGCCATCTGGCGTGTCAGATAAGGGAGGAATGCGCCGTGGATTTCATGACCAATAGCCTTTCGGAGGCGATCAGCCAGAACCAGCAGCAGAACGACGATCCGCTATGGTACAAGGACGCGATCATCTACCAGCTGCATGTGAAGTCTTTTCACGACACGAACGGCGACGGGATAGGCGACTTCAAGGGGCTGACCGAAAAGCTCGATCACATTGCCTCGCTCGGCGCAAATGCGATCTGGCTCCTGCCCTTCTTTCCCTCTCCGCGCCGCGACGATGGTTATGACATCGCAGACTATGGCAATATCAGCCCCGACTACGGCACGATGGAGGATTTTCGGGCGTTTGTGGAAGCCGCACACGAGCGCGGAATCCGCGTCATCATCGAGCTCGTCATCAACCACACCTCGGATCAGCATCCCTGGTTCCAGCGGGCGCGACATTCGCCGGCGGGTTCGCCGGAACGGGATTTCTATGTCTGGTCCGATACTGACCAGAAATTCCCCGAAACCCGGATCATCTTTCTCGATACGGAAAAGTCGAACTGGACCTGGGATCCGGTAGCCGGAGCGTATTACTGGCATCGGTTTTATTCGCATCAGCCGGATCTCAACTTCGACAATCCGGCCGTGCTGGAAGAGCTTCTGCAGGTGATGCGTTATTGGGCCGATACCGGGATCGACGGATTTCGGCTGGACGCGATCCCCTATCTGATCGAGCGTGAGGGCACGAATAACGAGAACCTGCCCGAAACCCACGACATCCTGAAGCGCATTCGTGCGGCACTCGATGAGAGCCATCCCGGAAAAATGCTGCTCGCAGAAGCCAACCAGTGGCCGGAGGATACGCGCGAATATTTCGGTGACGGCGACGAATGCAACATGGCGTTTCATTTTCCGCTGATGCCGCGCATGTACATGGCCATTGCCAAGGAAGATCGGTTCCCGATCACCGACATCATGCGCCAGACGCCGGAAATTCCGGAAAACTGCCAATGGGCGATCTTCCTGCGGAACCATGACGAGCTGACGCTGGAAATGGTGACCGACGAGGAGCGCGATTACCTCTGGAACACCTATGCCGCAGACCGTCGCGCCCGCATCAATCTCGGTATCCGCCGGCGCCTCGCTCCGCTGATGGAACGTGACCGGCGGCGGATCGAACTGATGAATGCGCTGCTCCTGTCCATGCCCGGCACGCCGGTCATCTATTATGGTGACGAAATCGGCATGGGCGACAATATCTATCTCGGCGATCGCGACGGCGTGCGCACCCCGATGCAATGGTCGCCGGACCGCAATGGCGGCTTTTCCAAGGGCGATCCTGCCCGTCTCGTGCTGCCACCGGTCATGGACCCGCTCTACGGCTATGAGGCGGTGAATGTCGAGGCGCAAGGGGCTGACGCCCATTCGCTGCTCAACTGGACCCGGCGCATGCTGGCGCTGCGCAACCGGCACCCGGCTTTCGGCCGTGGTTCGCTTCGGTTCCTGACGCCGGGCAACCGCAAGATCATGGCCTATCTGCGTGAGCATGACGGCGAGACGATCCTCTGCGTCGCCAATCTTTCGCGACTGCCCCAAGCCGTGGAGCTGGATCTGGCGCAGTTCGAGGGCTCGGTGCCGATCGAGCTCACCGGCATGTCACCCTTCCCGCCGATCGGGCAATTGACCTATCTGCTGACGCTTCCGCCCTATGGTTTTTTCTGGTTCCAGCTGTCGCCCGAATCCGATGGGCCGAGCTGGCGCAAGGCGCCGCCGGAACAGGTGCAGGATATGGTGACCATGGTGGTGCGCCGCGACCTGCAGGAACTGGTCGACCAGCCCAAGCTGGTGGACACGATGTCGAACGAGGTGCTGCCGGGATATCTCACGATGCGGCGCTGGTTCGGCGCGAAGGGTGAGATCCTGAACCACGCGGCGCTCATCTCGGCAACGCCGCTTCCCTTTGCCAACAACATCCTTCTCGGCGAACTGGAAGCCGATATCGCCGGCCGCATGGACAACTATCTCCTGCCGCTGGCAGTATCCTGGGACGACAGTTTTCCGACCGCACTTGCCCAGCAGCTTGCCATGGCGCGGTTGAGACAAGGGCGTCGGGTCGGCTTCCTGACCGATGGCTTTGCGCATGAAAGTTTTGCACGCGCTATCCTGCGCGGCCTGTCGGAGCGTGCCGTGATTACCGGTCGCACCGGGGCCCTTGAATTCATCGGCACCGATCATCTTGATAAACTGGAGATCAGCGACGAGCTGCCGGTGCATTGGCTTTCAGCCGAACAGTCCAATAGTTCACTGATCGTCGGCGATCTGGCGATGGTCAAGCTGATCCGCCATATCTTTCCGGGGATCCATCCGGAGGTGGAGATGACGCGGCACCTCACCAAGGTGGGGTACCGGAACACGGCGCAGCTTCTCGGCGAAGTCGCCCGCACAGGGCCCGACGGCACGCGTCACACGCTGATCATTGTACAGAAGGCAATCCGCAACCAGGGTGATGCGTGGAACTGGATGCTCGGAAATCTGCGCCGCTCGATCGACGAGATCGTCGTCACCGGACTGGAGAACGAAACCGCCGACGAACATTTCAAACCGCTGGTGGATTTCGCCGCGACAATAGGAACACGGCTTGGCGAGCTGCATGTGGCGCTGGCGGAAAATACCGATGACGAAGCCTTCAAGCCGGAATGGGGCACGAAGGACGACGTCGCCGCAGCCCGCCGTGCAGTGGCCGAACAGATCGGCCAGAGCCTTGCCATTCTGGAGGGCACCCTGCCGGGACTGGAGGGCGAGATGGCCGAGATCGCGCGGTCGCTGATCGCCCGCCGTGACGAACTTACAGCACTTGCAAGCCGTCTGACGGAAGCGACCGGCGGCACGTTGAAGACGCGCCACCACGGTGATTTCCATCTCGGCCAGATCCTGGTTGCCGAAAGCGATGCCTATATTATCGACTTCGAGGGCGAGCCGACCAAGACGCTTGGCGAGCGAAGGGCAAAAACCAATCCGCTGCGCGACGTGGCAGGACTCTTACGTTCACTCAGCTATCTCGCCGCTGCGGCAGACATGGACCGCGAAGTTGTGAGCGAGGTAGACGATATCCGCCACCGCCAGCTGATCACCCGCTTCATCGAACTGGCCGAACCGGCATTCCTGAGCGCCTATTTCACCGCAGTCGAAAAATCCGATGCGCTTGTGCAATCCAACGAAAATCGAGACCGGGTACTCGATCTCTTCCTTTTGGAAAAGGCCGCTTACGAAGTGGCCTATGAGGTTCGCAGCCGACCGCACTGGCTGCCCCTTCCGCTTGCCGGTTTTTCGGCGATCGCCTCACGACTATTGGAGACTGACAGATGAGATATGAACGCGCAGAGCTGATGACCGGCATGGTGCAGGAAGGACTGCAGGCACTTGCCGAAGGGCGTCACGGAGATCCGTTCTCCATGCTCGGGCAGCATCAATATGGTGATCTCACCGTCGTCAGGACACTGTTGCCCGGCGCACTGTCTGTGTCGGTTATCGAAAGCGATACCGGACGGGTGATGGCAGAGCTCGAACCGATCCATGACGTCGGCATTTTCGCTGGTCTTGTCGGCGGGCCGGCACCCTACCGTCTGCGGATCGAATGGCCGGACGCGGTTCAGGAGACCGAAGACCCTTATTCATTTTCACCGCTGCTCGGCGAACTGGATCTGCATCTGATCAGCCAGGGCACCCATTACGAACTCGGCCGCACGCTCGGGGCCATCCCGATGGAGATCGACGGCGTTTCAGGCGTACGCTTTTCCGTCTGGGCGCCGAATGCGCAGCGGGTTTCCGTCGTCGGTGATTTCAACGCCTGGGACGGACGGCGCAACCCGATGCGGCTTCGCCCGCAAGCGGGGATATGGGAACTGTTCATTCCGCGGCTGACGCATGGCGAGCGCTACAAGTTCGAGCTGCTCGACAGCCACGGCCACCTCTCGCCGCAACGCGCCGACCCGGTGGCGCGGTCATCGGAAGCGGCCCCATCAACCGCATCTATCGTCGCATCGTCGCGACCGTTTCGCTGGCATGATGCGGACTGGATGGAACGGCAGGCACAGGATCGCAGCCGCGACGGCGCGATGTCTGTCTATGAAGTGCATCTCGGTTCCTGGGTGCGGATTTCCGAAGAGGGCAACCGCTCGCTGGACTGGGTAGAGCTCAGCCAGCGACTTATTCCCTATGCGCAATCCCTCGGCTTCACCCATATCGAGATGCTGCCGATCATGGAGCATCCGTTCGGCGGTTCATGGGGTTACCAGCCGCTTGGCCTGTTCGCACCGACCGGGCGTCATGGCACGCCCGAGGACTTCGCCTATTTCGTCGACCGCTGCCATCAGGCCGGCATCGGCGTCATTCTCGACTGGGTGCCGGCGCATTTCCCGACCGATGTCTGGGGTCTTGCCCGTTTCGACGGGACCGCGCTTTATGAACATTCCGATCCTCGCGAGGGCTTTCACAAGGACTGGAACACGCTGATCTACAATCTTGGCCGCAACGAAGTGAAAGGGTTCCTGATCGCCTCGGCGCTCGAATGGCTTGAGCATTTCCATGTCGATGCATTGCGCGTCGATGCAGTCGCCTCGATGCTTTACCGCGACTATAGCCGCAACGAGGGTGAATGGGTCCCAAACCAATATGGCGGGCGAGAGAACCTTGAATCCGTCGAGTTCTTCAAACATCTGAACAGCATCATCCACGAGCGCTGCCCACACGCCTTTACCGTTGCGGAAGAATCCACCGCATGGCCTGGCGTGACCAAGAAACCGGAAGACGGCGGGCTGGGCTTCGATTTCAAGTGGAACATGGGGTGGATGCACGACACACTGCATTATGTCTCGGACGACCCGGTCTACCGCAAGTATGAACATGGCGGCATGACCTTCGGGATGATCTATGCCTATTCCGAGCGTTTCATGCTGCCGATTTCCCATGACGAAGTGGTACATGGCAAAGGCTCGATGCTTGGCAAGATGCCAGGCGACCGGTGGCAGAAGCTTGCCAACCTGCGCGCCTATTACGGCTTCATGTGGGGACATCCAGGCAAGAAGCTGCTTTTCATGGGCTGCGAGATAGGTCAGGAAAGCGAATGGGACCATGACGCCTCGGTCGTCTGGGATCTCCTCGACCGGCCGGAGCATGCCGGTATCCAGTTCCTCATCCGCGACCTCAACCGGCTTTATGCGACCGAGCCGGCGCTGCAGTTCAGCGACGTGCATCCCGAGGGATTTGAATGGGCCGTGGCGGATGACGCGGAAAACTCCGTATATGGCATGCTTCGCTCATCACAGGACCGTTCATCACATATGCTGGTCATGTCGAACATGACGCCAGTGCCGCGCTACGGCTACCGTGTCGGCGTGCCGGAAGACGGCCGCTGGGAGGTGGTCCTCAACACCGATGCAGCAATCTATGGCGGCTCGAATTTCGGCCAGATGGATGCCTGGGGACAACGCTCCCCGCAGCACGACAAGCCATACTCGATCGCGCTTGACCTCCCGCCACTTTCGACGGTGTTTCTGAGGTGGCTGAGGTAATCACTATCCTCGCCAACCGGGCTGATAGAAAACCTTTTCGACACCGGCAAACCTGCCCACCCGCTGCAGCTCCGCATCAAGCTTTTCCAGTCGTCCGGCCGATGCCCGCACGCCCTTTTCGAGCCAAAGGCGCTTGACGTCGAGCACGCCCGCCTTGCGGTCCGCCTTCATGTCGATGCGGCCGATCATCCGGTCGCCTTCCAGAAGCGGGAAAACGTAATAACCGTATTGCCGTTTCGGCTCGGGCACGAAAACCTCGATACGGTAGACGAAATTGAACAGGCGCTCGGCGCGGTCGCGGTTGCGCAGCAGCGGATCGAACGGGCTCAGCACCCGGATGCGCGCCGGCGGATCGGGAATGTCGCCGAGATGATCGGGAAAACCGAGAAGCGCAAAGGAGGCCCGCGGACGGCTGCCGTCGGCTGCTTCGATCACCACTTCGGTCAGTTCGTCGCGATGGCTTGCCACCCAGGCTTTTGCTTCTTCCGGCGTGACGATATCCCAGAAGGCGGCGAGTTCTCCGGATGTGGCAAAACCGAGCTTTTTCATCGCGCTGCGGCAGGCCCAGTCGACGAATTCCTGATGATCGACTTCGGGTTCGTGATGATGAGTGGCGATGACGCGTTCGGTGAGATCATAGACCTTTTGAAAGTTGACCCGCCCTGCGATCGCCAGCTTGCCGGTGTGCCAGTAATATTCGAGCGCCGTCTTGTTCGGATGCCAATTCCACCAGCCGCCGGACTTGTGGTCCTCCATCTTCATATCGCGGGACATGATGGCCCCGTTTTCGGCGATATGTCGGAATGTGTCGTCGAAAGCGGAATCGAAGCCCTCGCCATGCCATTTGCGCCAGCGCTCTGCGAGGATAGGTTCACGGCGACGAAAGCGATGTTTCCAGTAACGGAAAAGCCGCGCCGGAATGATCGAGGCGTCGTGGGTCCAGTGCTCGAAAAGCTCGCCGTCCTTTTCGAGAAGCGCGGTCAGATGCTCCCGTCGATAGGTCTGGTTACGGGAAAACAGGATCATGTGATGGGCGCGCTCGACGGTGGCGATACTATCCACTTGGACGAAGCCGAGATCGTCGATCAGTTGCAGGAGATCGGCCTTGGCCAGCGCGCGACCGGGCGGAGCGCAAAGCTGCTGCCGTTCCAGAAAGATCCGCCTTGCCTGCTCGTTGTTGATCAAAATAGCCATGGCGGGAGACTATGGGCTTCATGCAACCTTTGCAATGTTCTTTTTTTGTTCCGAATTCCTTTGTTGCCGATGGCGGTTTATAGACGCGGGAGGATTTTGAGGATCAGGTTTGGATATCCACTTTGAAAAGGTCGAGGTTCGCTTCGAGGGCCGCACCGTCATCCATCCGCTCGACCTGACGATAAGCGGGCGGCGGGTCGGCATTATCGGGCTGAACGGCTCCGGCAAGACCACGCTTGCGCGGATGATCAACGGGCTGGTCAAGCCATCGTCCGGCCGGGTCACGGTCAACGGTTTCGATACGGTGACAAACGAAGACGAAGCGCGCGGACAAAGCGGATTCATTTTCCAGAACCCGCAGAACCAGATCATTCTGCCGCTGCTGCGCGAAGATATCGCGCTCGGCCTCAAGTCACGCAAACTGCCGAAGCCGGAGGTGACGGCGGCGGTCGATGCCATACTCGACCGTTTCGGTATAAGACATCTCGGAGACCGGCGCGCGCACGAGCTTTCCGGCGGAGAGTTGCAACTTGCAGCGCTGGCCTCGGTGCTCGTCACCGAACCAAAAATTCTGGTGATGGACGAGCCGACCAACCAGCTCGACCTGAAGAACCGCAACCTGGTGGAAAAGACGATCCACACACTGCCGGAAGACGTGATCGTCATCAGCCACGATCTCGATCTCGTGGCCGGTCTGGACCGGGTGCTGCTCGTTCATGAAGGACGGATCGCGGCAGACGGTGGACCTGCCGAAGTCATCGGCGAGTACCGAGCGATGCACGGAGCGACAGCCTGATGCGCTCGCTGCATATCAATGGCGACAGCGTTCTGCACCGGCTTCCGGCGGCTGTGAAACTGGCGGCGCTGGCCATCATCAGCCTGATCCTCTTCATGATCAACAATGCAGGATTTCTCGCGGGTGCGGCATTTGCAGGCCTTGCCGGCCACGCGCTGCTGAGAATCAGCACCGCGGAGATCTGGCGCCGCATGCGCCCGTTTGCACTGATCGTTGTCGTCGTTGCGCTGTTTACGGCGACTTTCAACGGCACGGCCGAAGGACTGACCGCGTTTTTCCGGCTGGCGGCGCTGGCGCTTTTCGCCAGCCTTGTCACCGCAACGACGACGACCGGCGATTTCATCGACGTGATCACCAGGGCTGCGATGCCGTTGGAGCGGCTGGGCATTCTGAAAGCGCGGGATGTCGGGCTTTCGATCGGCCTGGTCATCCGTTTCGTGCCGGAAATCCTCAGCCGCTACGAGGTGATCCGGGATGCGCATTACGCCCGCGGGTTGAAGCCGCGCCCGGTGTCGCTCATCGTTCCGCTGATCATCACAACGCTCCAAAGCGCGGACGAGATTGCCGCTGCCATTGACGCCCGCGGCATCCGCAGTCAGAAGTGACGGATTGTCAGTCTCAAGGAACTCCAAACCATGGCAACCCGCGACCTCGTTCTTTCAGCGCTCTTTGCCGCCATCATCGTGGCTCTCGGCCTCGTTCCGCCGATCATGCTCGGCTTCATTCCGGTTCCGATCACCGCCCAGTCGCTCGGCGTGATGCTGGCAGGCGTCGTGCTCGGCGCCAAGCGCGGCACGATTTCGGTGCTGCTTGTGCTGGTGCTTGCCGCGATCGGGCTTCCGGTTCTTTCCGGCGGCCGTGGCGGCCTTGCCGTGTTCATGGCGCCGACCACCGGTTATCTGATCGGCTGGGTCTTCGCCGTCCTCACCACCGGCTACCTGTCGCAGCTTCTCGTCAGCCACAGCCAGGCCGGCTTCGTGCAAACGGTCAATTTCTTCGTCGCGGCGCTGTTCGGCGGTGTGATCGTTCTTTACGTCTGCGGCATCAGCTATCTGGCGCTGATCACCGGCCTCGGCTTCTCAAAGGCATTCATGGGTTCGCTCGCCTTTATTCCGGGCGATGTCCTGAAAGCCGTGATCGCAGCCCTTGCCGGCCGCGCCGTCATGGTCGGCTACCCGCTCCTGCCCCAGAGGGCCTGAGCATAAGGCTCAATCGAGAAACGAATAAAGCCAGTCGCGCAGGTCTTCCGGAAGCGCGACCGGGCTGCCACCCTTCCCGTCTGTTGCGACCCAGACAATCTCGACTTCGGCGACAGCTTCTTCGCCACGGGTCATGCGCACAAGGAAACCTGCCGATTTTCCGCCGATCTTGCTGACACCGACATGGGTGTGGACGATATCTCCGACGGCAAGCGGCACATGGAATGTCCCGGCAACCTTGCCGGTGATGAAGAACGGGTCATCGTCCTTGGTCTTGCGGCGACGCCAGAAGGCGGCAACCGCTTCCTCGGCGCGGTCGATATAGACCGAACGGAACATCTGGCCATTCATGTCGACGTCGCGGAAGGCAACGCGAAAATCCGACGCCTTGATCGTATCCTTGGCCACGCACACCTCTGAACAGCCATTTCCCCAACACTATTCTTTCCGGCCAAACCGGCCCGAGGGCAAGGGCTGCTGCTTGAAAAAATGCGGCGGATGCGCCATGTCGTGGGCAACAGACCGTCGGGGACACGTTTCATGACCACCCGCCTTTACGAACACCAGATCTTTCTCGAACATCCTGCACCTGAAGGCCATCCTGAGCGACCCGACCGGCTGCGTTCGCTGGCGATCGCGCTCCAGCATCCGAATTTTTCCGATCTGGCACGCAAGGAAGCCCCCCAGGCCAACGAGGATGCGGTCCTGCTTGCGCATCCGGAAGAGCATCTTCGCGCCGTGATGCGCGAAATCCCGGAAGAGGACACGATCCGTCAGATCGAGGCGGATACCTATGTCGGGCCGAAAAGCCTGCAGGCGGCGCTGACCGGTATCGGCGGCGCGATGGCGGCTGTCGACGATGTGATGACGGGCAAGGTCGACAATGCCTTTGTTGCGGCCCGGCCTCCGGGCCACCATGCGGAAAAATCCAAGGCAATGGGCTTCTGCCTGTTCAACAATGCAGCGATTGCAGCGCGCCATGCCCAGCAGACCTATGGCGTCGAGCGCGTCGCGATCATCGACTGGGACGTGCATCACGGCAACGGTACGCAGGACATATTCTGGGATGACCCGTCTGTCCTGTTCTGCTCCACCCACCAGATGCCGCTCTACCCCGGCACAGGCGCCAAGAACGAAACGGGTGCGAAGAACACGGTCGTCAACGCGCCGCTTTCGCCCAATGACGGCAGCGATCATTTTCGCGATGCGTTCAAGGACCGCGTGCTTCCGCGGCTCGATGATTTTCGTCCCGATTTCATCATCATCTCGGCCGGTTTCGACGCGCATCACCGCGATCCGCTGGCGCAGATCAACCTTGTCGGCGATGATTTCGACTGGGCGACCGGGCGGCTGATGGAAATTGCTGGGAAATACGCCAACAACCGGGTCGTCAGCCTGCTTGAGGGTGGTTATGATCTGGAAGGACTGGCAGAATCCGCCGGCATGCATATCGTAAGACTGATGAGAGGATGAAGGACATGACCGAAACCACCGATACGATCGATGTAAGCGGCTATTCCTTCGAAAAGGCTGTTGCCGAACTCGAAAGCATCGTTGCGCGGCTGGAACGCGGCGACGTGGCGCTGGACGAGTCCATCGCCATTTATGAGCGCGGCGAAGCGCTGAAGAAACATTGCGAGAAGCTGCTCAACGCGGCCGAAAACCGGATCGAGAAGATCCGCCTCGACCGCGCCGGAAAGGTGCAGGGCGTCGAGCCGCTCGACGGGGAATAAGGCTCAGCGGTAACGCTGGAAGGCGCTCCCCGATAACTGCATGCGTGCTCCGCCACCAGATGCCGCAAGACAGGTATGCCATGAGCAAAAAGCCGAAAGTCCGGGCCAAACCGCCTTACCTGCGCAGCATTTCCATAAAAAGCACTTGGACGGACTTCGAAGCCTATCCCTATTCCCTGCCGCTTTTGCAGGGCGGGGATTTCTCCCTTCGGTTCGACCACCCGATTACGATCATCGTGGGGGAAAACGGCATCGGCAAATCCACCCTTCTGGAGGGCATTGCCGTGCTTGCCGGATTCGATGATGCCGGCGGCGGCAGTGGTTACCGTCCCGTCGATCACTCGATGGCGATCGAAACGCCCGGCGGCATCCTGTCCAAATGCCTAATCGGCGGATGGCTGCCGAAAGTTTCTGCAGGGTGGTTCTTCAAGGCAGAGACGTTCTTCTCCGTCGCCCGTTATCTCGATCAGGCCGCCAGAGAGAGCAACGAGATGGGGCCGGACTTTCTTTCCTATTCCCATGGCGAAGGGTTCCTGCGTTTTTTCCACGAACGCTGCCGGCGACGCGGTATCTTCATCCTCGACGAACCGGAATCTGCACTTTCTCCCAGACGCCAGATCGAATTGATGAGGATATTGCGCGAGGCGGAACATGCAGGCGAAGCGCAGTTCATCATCGCCACCCATTCACCGCTGATCATGGCCTATCCCGGCGCACGGCTTTTGCGCATGACGAAGGACGGGCTGTCGGAAATCGATTTCCGCGAGACCGACCATTTCTCGCTGATGAAGGAGTTCACCTCCGATCCGGAGACTTTCGTCGCCGAAATATTTCCGCCATCCGAAGGCGATGAGCAGATGGACCTGTATTCGCAAGACCCACCCCCATATTGAGCTTGGCGGAGCAGCTGCCCGCCCCTGTTGCCTCGTGGTTGTCCACCCGGGGGCGAACGCGCTAGGATGAACCGAAAGACGGAGATTGCTGGATGTCCTTTTTCCCTGGAACAGACCCCGCCCCCGGCGATGCCTTTGCTTGTGATGCGATCGAGAACCTGATCATTCCGCGTTCTTCCGATATCGGCGGATTTTCGGTGAGGCGCGCATTGCCGAGCCGGCAGCGGCGGCTGGTAGGGCCGTTCATCTTCTTCGACCGCATGGGACCGGCCATCCTCAAGCCCGACGAGGCGCTGGATGTGAAGCCGCATCCGCATATCGGGCTTTCGACCGTCACTTATCTGTTCGACGGCGAGATCAAGCATCGCGACAGTCTGGGCACCGAACTGGTGATCAAGCCCGGCGACATCAACCTGATGACGGCTGGACGCGGCATTACGCATTCGGAGCGGACGCCGGAGAACCTGCGCGGGCATCCGCTGTCGATGTCCGGGCTGCAGACATGGCTGGCGCTGCCGGACAACAAGGAAGAAATCGACCCCGCCTTTGCCCATACCGGCCGGGAAGTGATGCCCGAAATAGAATGGGACGGCGCGCATGGGCGCGTGGTAATCGGCGCATTCGAGGGGCTTGCCTCGCCGGTTTCGACCTTTACCGACACGCTTTATGTCGACCTGCGGCTCGAACCGGGCAAGAGCTTTCCCTTCGGCGCGGGCCATGAGGAGCGCGCGCTTTACATCCTCGCTGGCGAGCTGGAGATCGCCGGTGACCGGTTCGCAGCCGATCAGCTGCTGGTGTTTCGCGCCGGCGACGAGATCACGCTTCGGGCCGGGCCGCTCGGCTGTCATGTCATGCTGTTCGGCGGTGCCGCGCTCAATTCGAAGCGTTACATCTGGTGGAACTTCGTCTCCTCCTCGAAGGAACGGATCGAAAAAGCCAAGGAAGAGTGGCGAACGGGCCGTTTCGACATCGTTCCGGGCGACGAGGAAGAGTTCGTTCCTTTGCCCTCGCCATAGGCTTTCCGCTTGCCCGGCAGCTAAAATCGATTAGAACCGGATGTTCGTAAAACTTGAAAAAAGCCGTTTTCTGCTCATCTTTTGGGACGAAACGACTTCCAAGAAAACAAGAAGAGAAAGCCAGCTTCCGTGACTTCCCTGCCCGCGACGCCGCTGCTCGACACCGTCAAGCTCCCCGCAGATCTGAAGAAAGTCGATGACCGCGACCTGCCCAAGCTTGCCCGTGAAGTGCGCGACGAGATGATCGATGCGGTCTCGAAAACGGGTGGTCACCTGGGTGCCGGACTTGGTGTGGTCGAACTGACGATCGCCATCCACAAGGTTTTCAACACGCCCGACGACCGGCTGATCTTCGATGTCGGCCACCAGTGTTATCCGCACAAGATCCTGACCGGCCGCCGCGACCGGATCCGCACGCTGCGCCAGGAAGACGGTCTTTCCGGCTTCACCCGCCGGGCGGAAAGCGAATACGATCCCTTTGGCGCCGCGCATTCCTCCACCTCGATTTCGGCCGGTCTCGGCATGGCGGTCGGCTCGGAGCTTGCGGGCAAGAAGCGCAACGTGATCTCGATCATCGGCGACGGCTCGATGTCGGCCGGCATGGCGTTTGAAGCGCTGAACAATGCCGGCGCGCTGGATGCCCGGCTGATCGTCATTCTCAACGACAACGACATGTCGATTGCCCCGCCGACCGGCGCGATGAGCGCCTATCTGGCGCGCCTTGCCTCCGGCCGCGCCTATATGGGCGTGCGCGAAATGGGCAAGAAGCTGACCGGCTATCTCGGCCGTTCCGTCGACCGCGCGATCACCCGTGCCGTCGAACATGCACGCGGTTACGTGACCGGCGGTACGATGTTCGAGGAACTCGGCTTCTACCATATCGGCCCGATCGATGGTCATTCCTTCGACCATCTCCTGCCGGTCCTGCGCAATGTGCGCGACAATGCCCATGGCCCGGTGCTGATCCATGTCGTCACCCAGAAGGGCAAGGGTTATCCGCCGGCGGAAGCTGCGGCCGACAAATATCACGGCGTCAACAAGTTCGACGTCATCACCGGTGCGCAGGCGAAAGCCAAGCCGAATGCCCCCTCCTATACGAGCGTCTTCGGTGACGCTCTGGTACAGGAGGCAGGCTTCGACGACAAGATCGTTGGTATTACCGCGGCGATGCCGGACGGTACGGGTCTCAGCAAGCTGCAACAGGCCTATCCGTCGCGCACCTTCGATGTCGGCATTGCCGAACAGCATGCGGTGACCTTTGCGGCCGGTCTTGCGACCGAAGGCTTCAAGCCGTTCTGCGCCATCTATTCCACCTTCTTGCAGCGCGGTTACGACCAGGTCGTGCATGACGTTGCGATCCAGGGTCTGCCGGTGCGCTTCCCGATCGACCGCGCCGGTTTCGTCGGTGCCGACGGGCCGACACATGCCGGTTCGTTCGACACGACATTCCTCGCCACGCTGCCGAACATGGTTGTCATGGCCGCCGCCGACGAGGCGGAACTGAAACACATGGTGCGCACCGCCGTCGCCTATGACGATGGCCCGATCTCGTTCCGTTATCCGCGCGGCGAAGGCGTCGGCGTCGAACTGCCGGAGCGCGGTGAGATCCTTGAGATCGGCAAGGGCCGCATCGTCAAGGAAGGCTCCAAGGTTGCGCTTTTATCCTTCGGCACGCGGTTGAAGGACTGTCTGCTTGCTGCCGAAGATCTTGAGGCCGCCGGGCTTTCGACGACGGTTGCGGATGCGCGTTTCGCCAAGCCGCTCGACTATGAGCTGATCCGCCAGCTTGCCCGCCACCACGAGGTGCTGATCACCATCGAGGAAGGCGCCGTCGGCGGTTTCGGCAGCCATGTGCTGCAGTTCATGAGCTCTGAAGGCCTGCTCGACCACGGGCTGAAGGTCCGCTCTATGGTTCTTCCGGATATCTGGATGGAACAGGCAAGCCCGGACGTGATGTATGCCAAGGCCGGCCTCGACCGCGCCGGCATCGTCAGGACCGTGTTCGGCGCGCTCGGCAAGACTGTGATCGGCGTGGGCGCTGCGGGATAAGCCACGCCTCAGTTTCGCTGACCTTCTACCAGCATGTCGAATTCCACCACGTTGGAATAGATCGGCGTGCCGACATCCATGGCGTAATGCGACCGCAGTATCCGGCCGCTGACGGTAAATCCGATCATGCGGCCGTTCCACGACGTCAACCTGACATCGAAACTTTCCGCTGCACTATGCCCTTTGGCAGTTAGCGTGCCGGTGATATGGGCGCTATCCGGACCGGTTTGCTCGACACGATTGGAACGAAAGGTAATGCTGTCGTAATTTTCGGTATCGAACACGGCACTCGAACGCAGGAAGGTATCGACCCTTGCCTGGCCGGTGCTGACACTTTGCGGCTCCAGTTCGAAATTCACCACCGCATTGCTCAAGTCGCCTGCCTTCAGATTGAAATTGCCGGAGAACCTGCGAAAGCTTCCCTTGATACCGCCACCGCCGACCTGATCGACCTGAAAGCGGATATCGGATGAGCCGGTGATGGTGTAACGCCCCGCCGCTTCGGTGAGATTTGGGACGCCTGGCGCCGCCGGAGCAAGTTGCGCCGATGACGAATAGAGAACTATTGCGGTTAGAATTGATGTCCCTCGGATCATGACACGTCACCTCCCTGACGAATCCTTGCCTTATCGATGGCCGCGAAGGCCGAGCATGCGGATCAGAACGGCATCGCGCCTTATATAATGGTGGTAAAGCGCAGCGCTGGCATGCAGCGCCACCAGTGCGAGGACAAGATAGGCGAGCACGGCATGCGCCGTCGTCCACCAGGCTTCGGCGGCATCGGATTTTGCCACCGGCAGATGCGGGATGACGACGAGATCAAAAGCAAATGTCGGTATCTCCAGCGTAGACACAGAGGCTATCATCCAGCCTGCGAGCGGCACAGCAAGCGCCAGCAAAAGCAGCAGATGATGCATTCCGCGCGCGGCCCCATGTTCGAGAGCGCTCATCTCGGCGACCGGTTTCGGTCGGGGACCAAACAATGAGTAGGCAAGCCGCACCAGAGACACAAGCAGAGCCAGCATGCCGAAAGACTTGTGCCACTGAAACAATGAGAACTGCAAAGCCGGATCGACGGAACGGCGCGTCATCGCGAAACCAAGCACGATCAACCCGAAGATCAGCAGGGCGACCAGCCAATGGAGCGTGATCGTCACAAAGTTATATCGATCAAGGCCCTTGGCATGACGGCGCATGGCTGGCTTTCCCGATGCCTTAACAAACAGCTTTGCGCCTGGCCGGTGGTTGCTTCAACTCACAATCACTTGCGTCGCCTCAAATCATACCGAGCAGATAACGATAAATCGGCCGGTATTCCGGTCAAGCCGGATTAGCTCTGCCAAGCTGCAGGCGGTCGGAAGAAGCGCGCAGCCTTTTCCTTTCGAGAAACCAGCCAAGCGCCAGATGTGCGGCGCAGCCCGCAACAAGGATAATCATCTGGGCGCCAAGCGACGCCTGCGGGTGCAGGTCCATATAGACGCTTGCCGAGGTAGAAAGAACGATACCTATCGAAAAGATCGGCAGGCTGTGGCGACCGATCATCGAAACGTGCCGCAGCCATACCCATCCTGTTGCCTTTTTCACAAAATCCATGTTCCAGGCGAGATAGAGGATGGCCAGCGCGTCGGCGATGCGCAACGGCCCACTGTTGGTTTTCGAAATCAGTTCCTTGTAGAAACCGGGATAAGGCGGCTGAAACCATGCCAGGAAATAGGCAAGGTTTACCGGGATGGCGATGATGGCGAAGCCTGCCGCAAGGAAGAACGCCTTGCGGTCATAGGGCAAGGGATCACGACCGGTCTTGATGCGGATACCGAGCACGACGCCGATTGTGAAGATCAGCTGCCAGGAAAGCGGATCGAAGTACCAATGCCCGCTTTCCAGCGCCGGGTTCGCAAAGTTGACGTGCCCACGACCCGCGACGATCCAAATGAGCGTCGAAAGGCCTATCAGCAGTGTCGGGGAACGATCGTGAAGCAAGAAGACGACCGGAACCCATAGCATGAGCACGATATACATCGGCAAAATGTCCAGATCTCCGGGCATGTACGCCAGTAGCGCGGCCTGTACCCCACGCCGGACCGGCTCGTTGAGAAAGCCGGCCATATCACTGACCGCGCTGGTATGGGCATATTCGATCGCCAGCAGCGACGCGAATGCCGCCATGATCAGGAAAAGCAGCAGGTATGCGAGATAGATGCGCCATGCACGGCGCCAGGGGCGCGACAGAGAGAGACCGGCATTCGGGCGATAATAGGCAAGCGCCGAAGACATGCCGGCGAGCAGCACGAATAGCTCCGACGCATCGGCAAAGCCGCGCGAATGCTGGAACGTGGCGGAAAAGGTGAATTCGGCGTGGCCAATAAAAATCAGCAGCAGCGTTATGCCGCGTAACAGATCGATCCTGACTTCGCGTTGAATTCCCATGGGTGTCTCCGCGACACAATCATCACCAATGCCGCTGGCTCGTTCCTAGCGAAAAATCACTACCGGCCGCTTGAAGAACTCATACTCATTTTACAGATCTCCGACTTATGGCCGATTTCGGGATTCTCTGCCTATTGCTGGGGCACGGCGCCATCGCCTGTCTGTTTCGCTTTTGCTCCAATCCGGAGGCGGAACTGATACCTGCTTTTGCTGGAATTGCTTGCCTTGCGACACGGAAACCGCCAAGAGAGCCGCATGAACCAACACTCCTCATCCGTCCGTCTCGACCAGCTGCTGGTCTCGCTCAACCTTTTCGACAGCCGCTCGCGGGCGCGCGACGCGATTGCGCGCGGCACCGTGAAGGTCGATGGCAAGGTCGTGACCAAGCCCGCGCAGTCCGTCTCGTCGGAGGCCGAGATCGTCGTCGATGATCCGGCCAGCACCTATGTCTCGCGCGCGGCGCTGAAACTGATTGCGGCGCTCGACCATTTCGGCCTCGATCCGGAAGGCCTGACCTGCCTCGATGTCGGCGCGTCGACGGGTGGATTTACCCAGGTTCTGCTGGAGCGCGGTGCCGCCCACGTCATCGCCGTGGATGTCGGCCATGACCAGATGCATGAGCGGCTGCTCAGCGATGAGCGCGTCACCAATATCGAGGGCCTGAATGCCCGCGAGATGACGGCGGACGACATCGATGACGAGCCGGTCGATTTCATCGTTTCCGACGTCTCGTTCATCTCGCTGAAGCTTGCCCTGCCGCCGGCGCTCGAACTGGCGGAACCGGGCAGCCATTGCGTGCTGCTGGTCAAGCCGCAGTTCGAAGCGGGCCGCGAAAATGTCGGCAAGGGCGGCATGCTGAAACAGCCGGAGACTGCGCCGGATGTTGCGGCGGAACTGCAGCGCTGGCTCGTCGAAGAGATGGAGTGGGAAAGTCTCGGGATGATCCCCTCGCCGATCGCTGGCGGCGACGGCAATGTCGAATTCCTGCTTGGCGGAAGGAAGCCATCATGAGTACGGTCACCGTCACGATCGAAAAGCTCGGCGCACAGGGCCATGGCGTTGCCGAAAGTGAATACGGGCCGGTTTATGTGCCTTACGCGCTGCCCGGCGAAACGTTGGCAATCGCCCGCAACGGCGATTACGGTACCGTCATGTCGACCTCCAATCCGTCCCCGGACCGGATCGAGCCGATCTGTCGGCATTTCAATCCCGACCGGGACAATTGCGGCGGCTGTTCGCTGCAGCATCTGGCGGCACCGGCCTATAACGCTTTCAAGCGTGAATTGGTCATTGATGCGCTGAAGGCGCGCGGGCTGACACCGGAAGTCGGGGAGACCATTGCGTGCCATCCCGGCGAGCGACGCCGCGCCGTATTTTCCGTGCGCCGCACAGAGAAGGAGCTGCTTCTCGGCTTCAATCGCGCCGAGACCAACCACATCGTATCAATCGAAGAATGTCCCATCACCTCGCCCGGTATCGTGGCGAGGCTTCCCGCGATCCGCACAGTGGCAGCAGCGCTTGCTCAAGGGTCCGAGAGCTTCCACCTGACGGTGCTCGAGACGCTATCCGGGCTTGATCTGGCGGCTGATGGACTGAAAAAGCTCGACGACAAACAGCGTCGTGCCGTGACCGAAGCCGTGCTTTCGCTGAAAGGCATTGCGCGGGTTTCGGTGAATGGCGAGATCATTCTCGAACCGACGAAGCCGATCATCGATTTCGGCGGTGTCAACGTGTCGCCGCCGCCCGGAGCCTTCACCCAGGCGACCAAGCCCGCGGAAGAGGCGATGGCGGAACTGGTGATGAACCATCTCGGCAAGGCCAAGCGGGTGATCGACCTGTTTGCCGGCTCGGGTACGTTTTCGCTCAGGATAGCCCGCAAGGCGAAAGTGCATGCGGTCGAGGGCGAGGACAAGTCGATCAAGGCGCTCGATCTTGCGGCGCGCAACACGCAGGGGCTGAAACCGGTCACGGTGGAAAAGCGCGACCTCTTCCGTCGTCCGATGATGGCGCAGGAACTGAAGGTCTATGATGCGGCCGTCTTCGACCCACCGCGCGCCGGCGCCGAAGTTCAGGTGAAGGAGCTTGTCCGCTCCGGGATCAAGACGGTCGTGGCCGTTTCCTGCAACCCTGCAACACTTGCGCGAGACCTCAAAATTCTCGTCGATGCGGGCTATCGCATCAAGTCGGTGACGCCGATCGACCAGTTCCTCTGGTCGACGCATGTGGAAGCCGTGGCGCTGCTTTCGCGTTAATCTGACGCAAACCTCGCCCCAGTTCGGGGCAGGCTCATTCTGAAGTGCCGCGAAGATACACCTTCCGGTATTGCTTTCGGCACTTTTGAATTCCCTCCAATTTACCGAACATTAGGACGAGAGCATATTTCGCCGCCTCGCAGCCTGTGGAAGCAAATGACTTGCTTTGCTGCGACGGGAGGGGAAATCATGACAGACGTAGCGATGCATGGGCATGGCGTGCGCGGGATGAAACCGGAGACGCTGCATTCCTTCGACGGCATAGGCGATCCCGGCAAATTCGGGGTGATGTTTCCAAATCTTCTGCCGCTTTCGGCCAGCGATGATGCGCTTGCGGAACTGGCGGCAGCGATGCTGGACAGGCTCGATGCGGCGGGCAATCCCGATCCCGCGGGCGACAACATGAACATCCCGGCGGGCTATACCTATCTCGGCCAATTCATCGACCACGACATCACGCTGGACACGACGCCGCTCGACCAGCAGAAGGCCGATCCGCTGGCGACGGTGAATTTCCGCACACCGGCGCTCGACCTCGATTCGCTTTATGGCGACGGGCCGGGCATCCATCCCTATCTCTACCAGCGCGATCCCGCCAAGCCGAAGATCATCGGCAAGATGCTGATCGGACATGCGGCGCAATCACCCGACCAGAATGGCCGCTCCATCCCGACACTGCCCAACGACCTGCCGCGCAACCAGGTCGGACATGCGCTGATCTTCGACGAGCGCAATGACGAGAACCTTTTGGTGGCGCAGATGCATCTTCTGATGTTGAAGTTCCACAACAAGGTATTCGACAGGGTGGTCGCCGCAAATCCCGGCCTCAGCGACGACGCGCTTTTCAAGGAAACAAGGCGGATCGTCACCTGGCACTACCAGTGGATCGTGCTGTTCGATTTCGTCGAACGGCTGACCGAGCCGGGCCTCATCCAGAAGATCAAGCATCAGGGCCGGCGTTTCTACCGGTTCAAGCAGCGGCCCTACATGCCAGCGGAATTTGCCGCTGCCTGTTACCGGCTCGGGCATTCGATGGTGCGGCAGACCTACAGCCATAACCAGGTATTCAACCCGACGGCGGATTCGATCGCCAATGGCACGCTGGGGCTTCTGTTCTTCTTCACCGGCAAGTCAGGATCGATCACCGGCGAATTCGCGCCCGTGCCGCCTGCCCCGCCTCCTGCGGCGCAGAACACGCTGCCCTCCAACTGGGTGATCGACTGGCGGCGTTATTTCGATCTCGGCACGCCGGCCGGCGGCAACTTCGCACTCAACCACAGCCGCCGTCTCGACCCATTGCTGACACCGGCGCTACATACGCTGCCGGGGCTGATACCCGAGGCACCGCCGCAGCTGGTGCGGGAATTCAACCTCGCCTTCCGTAACCTGCGCCGCGGCGTGCAGATCGGGCTTCCGTCCGGCCAGGCTGTCTGTCGGGCGATGGGCCTCACGCCGCTGAAACCGGCGCAGGTTGCGACCGGGCCTGACGGCAAGGCCGCCAAGAAACACGGGCTGCATGAGGAAACGCCGCTCTGGTATTATGCGCTGAAAGAGGCGGAGCATTACCACAAGGGCGAACGCCTCGGCCCGATGGCCTCGACCATCGTCGCCGAAACCTTTCTCGGCATGGTGCATGGCGATCACGATTCCTTCCTCTGGCAGCGGTCCGACTGGAAGCCGGAATTGCCGAGCGCCAAGGCCGGGCATTTCACCATGGCGGACCTGATCCGCTTCGTCGGCGATATCAACCCGGTCGGCACCGCCCTGGAACAGGCATTGGAACCGCAGCCGTAAACAACCGAGACTGCCCGCCCGCCCGCAGGCAAGGCCTGCCGGTGCCGACCTCACAGTCGCATCGGCAGGCTGCCCCTATTCTTCTAACGACGAAGGAAGGCTTCGAAGGCGGCCCGCGCCTCGGCGCTTTTCAGACGAGCGGAAAAATGGACGAGTTCGTCATCGATCCGCGCCAACACCTCATCGCGCGGGCCGCGAACGAGATCGCGGGCGATCTGCAGCGCCTGGGGCGGTTTCTTGGCAAGTTCGGCACCGATTGCCAGCGCCTCCATCTCCACCGCATTCGGAGCGACAACCTTCCAGATCATGCCGGCTTCGAGTGCTGCCTCGGCGGAAAAGCCTTCGCCGGCCACCAGAAGCGCGAAGGCGCGTTGATGGCCGATGATCCTCGGCGCAAGCAGGCTCGATGCAGCTTCCGGGACAAGCGCCAAATCGACGAAGGGCGTCCTGAACAGGCTGCGGCCAGAAGCGACCGTCAGGTCGCAATGGAGGTTGAGTGTCGTGCCGATACCGATCGCCAGCCCGTCGACGCCGGAGACGAGCGGCTTTTCGGCCAGTGCCAGCGCCTTGATGAACAGGGCGCCGGCCGGCGGCTCCGTGGTGCCCGACATCGCGTAACCGACGAAATCGCCCATGTCGTTGCCGGCGGAAAAGCAGCCTTCGGTGCCAAGAAACACGACGGCCTTCACCTCGTCATCGGCATTGGCCTCTTCAAGCGCGGCCGTCATGCGCTGATACATGGCGGCGGTGATGGCGTTCTTCTTTTCCGGCCGGTTGAAACGGATGACCAGCACGCCGGGATAGGCATCGGTACGATCGACGATGATATGTTCGGTCAAGATATCTTCCTCAATCCAGCAGGCTGCGGGCGGCGGCAAGGCTGGCGGAGCCTGCGATGACGCGATCCTTGAGCGCCGAGGTTTCGGCGAGCAGGTTTTCCGCCATGAAGCGGCAGAGGTTGACGCGGCCGCTCCCCTCGCCGTTATCGGCTGCGACCAGCCCGCCCCTGGCGAGATAGACGCCGGTCAGGACGAGGCCGAAGAGGCGCTGATAGGGCGTCGCTCCTGCCAGAGCATCGGCCGTACGGCCATCCGCCTGCGCCACCAGCAGCCAGGCGGTTGCAGCCTCCAGAGCAGCGATTGCGGCGCGCAGCCGGTCACCGGTTTCGCCGAAATCGGGATCGTTGCGGACGGCGATCTCTTCGGCCACCTGCTTCAACTCGGCAAGCAACCCCTTCACCTGATCGCCGCCGGAAAGCGGCAGCTTGCGGGTGACGAGGTCGATCGCCTGAATGCCGTTTGTGCCTTCATAGATCGGGGCGATGCGGGCATCGCGCAGATAACGCGCCGCACCGGTCTCTTCGATGAAGCCCATTCCTCCATGGACCTGAATGCCAAGCGAGGCGACATCGACGCCGATATCGGTGGAGAAGGATTTGGCGATCGGGGTCAGCAGGGCCGCACGCTCTGCCCAATGTTTGGCCTCTTCACCCTCATGATGATGGGACATGTCGGTGGCATGGGCGCAGGCATAACAAATGGCTCGTGCGCCTTGGGTCAGTGCCTTCATGGTCAAAAGCATCTGGGCGACATCCGGATGCTCGACGATCGGGCTCATTCCCCCGTTCTGGCCCCCGTTCTGGACGGTGCTTTTATCGTTTCCCGACCAGTTCGGCGCCTTGCCCTGCGTGCGTTCCTTGGCGAAGGCGATGGCCTTCTGGGTCGCGGCTTCGGCAATCGCGACACCCTGGATGCCGACGGCGAGGCGTGCGTTGTTCATCATCGTGAACATGCAGGCGAGACCTTTGTTTTCCTCGCCGACGAGATAACCGACAGCACCCCATTCCTCGCCGAACCGGCCGTCACCGAAAATCATCGTGCAGGTGGGAGAGCCGTGAATGCCGAGCTTGTGTTCGATCGAGTGGCAGAGAACGTCGTTGCGCTCACCGAGTGATCCATCCTCGTTGACCAGGAATTTCGGCACCAGAAACAGCGAGATGCCACGTGTGCCGGCCGGTGCGTCCGCCAAACGGGCGAGGACCAGATGGATGATGTTGTCGGCGGCATCATGCTCGCCCCAGGTGATGAAAATCTTCTGGCCGAAGATGCGATAGGTGCCATCGTCGCGCGGCTCGGCGCGGGTCTTCAGCACGCCGAGATCGGAGCCGGCATGCGGTTCCGTGAGGTTCATCGTGCCGGTCCATTCGCCGGACACCATCTTTTCCAGAAAGACTTCTTTGAGTTCATCCGAGCCGTGGGCTGCGAGCGCCTCGATCGCGCCCATCGTCAGTGTCGGGGCCAGCGCGAAGGCCATTGAGGCTGAGTTCCACATTTCGAGCGCTGCGACATTGAGCATATGCGGCAGGTTCTGGCCGCCATAAGCCTCCGGCGCGGTCAGTCCGTTCCAGCCGCCTTCGCGCCAGCGACGATAAAGGTCGGGCCAGCCCTTCGGCGTCGTCACCTCGCCGTCTTCGAGTTTCGCGCCTTCGCGGTCGCCCCTCTCGCCGAGCGGCGCGATCTCGCTCGAGGCGAAGCGTCCGGCCTCCTCAAGGATTGCCGCCACCAGATCGCCGCTGAGGTCGCCGAAGCGCCCCTCCTCCAGGGCCGCGGAAAGACCGGCAACATGGTTCAACGTGAAGGCAATCTCCTCCACCGGGGCGCTGTACATATGATCCTCCTCATCAGAAGTGCAGCCTTGCCTCTCGGGACAAGTAATTCCTTTTACGTAAACGTAAAGGAGATTGTCAATCGGCAGGTTGTTCCATCATGAAGCAGTCGCGCATGAGGGGAAAGAAAAATGATAAAATGCAGGATGCCGCGGCGATAAAGATTCTTTCGCGAGTTTGATCTAGAAGGTCTTCAGGATACCGGAGTTCTGCCGATGGATACGCCACCGCTGATGACGCCTGCCATTCCCGGTCTCGTCTGGGCCTACCGCTTCGATGCGCCGACGCGCTCCTGCGCACGGCTACCGCTCGAGACGACGGCGCGAGAGCTGGATAGCGGCGACGGTTTTCTCTGGCTGCATCTGAACCTTGCCGACAGCCGGGTACCGGCGTTTCTGGAAAGCCTGCCGGGTGTGACGCCGCCGGTGCTTGCGGCTCTCACCACGCGTGACACCCATGCGGCGATCATTCTCGACGAGCAGCTGATCTACGGCACGCTGATCGACTTCCAGAAGGAGTTCGACAGCGAAACGCGCGATATCGGCTGGCTGCATTTTTTCGTCTCCGACCGCATCATCATCACCACGCGTCTGCAGCCGCTGCGTTCCATTGACCGGCTCAAGGCGCAGATGGAAAAGAATGCGGCACGCTTCAAACGGCCGATCGACGTGTTCGAGACGCTGGTGGCGGAATTCCAGCGAACACTGATCACGCTTGTCATGGAACTGACGGAAGAGCTGAACCTGATCGAGGATTTCGTCTACGACAACGCACCGCGTGACGAACGCCGCAAGCTCGCGCCCGTGCGCCGCACCGTCGTTCGGCTTCACCGGCATCTGCGAACGGTGCTGACCCTGATGCGACGGGCCGCGGCTTCCGACGAGGACGAGATGCCGGATGGTTTCGATGATGCGGCATCACGACTGATCAGCCGTCTGGAAGCGGTCGATCATGATGTCTATGCGCTGCAGGAACGGGCACGGCTGCTGCATGAGGAAATCGATTCCAAGCTTTCGTCGGAAACCAACCGCCACCTCTACATCCTGTCGCTGATGACCGCCTTCCTGTTGCCACCGTCGCTGGTCACCGGCTTTTTCGGGATGAATACGGAAGGCCTGCCATTTGCGCATCTGGAGCATGGCACGCTGTTCGCCTTCGGCGCGATCGGGCTTTCGGTTGCCGCCGCTTGGTGGCTACTAAGGCGGGTCGGCATTCTGTAATGCGCAAACGAAAAACCCGCGCCGAAGCGCGGGCCGATCTATCGTGCCATTTCCCACCCCACTCAGTAGTAGGGCGAATAACAGGTCTGGCGTGGGCCGTTATACGGCTGGAACGAGTTCGAATAGCTATCATAGGACCGGTAGCGGCCCGCACACCATTCATAGTGGCGCGGGTTCAAGCCGCCTCCGCCGCTATAAGCAGGCCGGGGTGCGGGCTCGACATAACGTGGCTGCGAAGCGATCGCTCCTCCGATGATCGCGCCGGCACCGAAGGCTGCAAGCGGATACCAGTAGCCATCATTGTGACGACGATATCCGTCACGGTGGTAGCGGTAACCGCGATGACCTCCGTACCAGCCGCGGCGCGGGCCATCGCCACGCCAGCCGCGGTCGCGATAATATTGCACGTTGCTTACGTCGGATACGAACTGCGCATTCGGTGCGGCTGGCAGCGGCAGCGCCTGCGCGGTTCCGAGTGATCCAGCAAGAACGACGGCTGAAACAGCTGCAACGGCAAATTTCTTGAACAGAGTCATTTCGTACTCTCCATTCCCTTAGTTGAAGAGGTGACGCCTCCCGCGCCACCAACTCACAGGATAGTCAACAAACATTCCAACGCTAGGATTTTTGTCCTGAATGCATGCTATGCGCGGAAATGTGAAAGCCCGGCCGCGTGAGCGTCCGGGCTTGTTCGTCATGATATCCGCTTACCTGTAAGGCGAAACGCAAGAGCGGCGGACGCCGGCGCTGGCGACATAGGTATTATCCGAAGCTCGATAAGTCCGGTAGCGATTGGCGCACCACTGATAATGGCTGCCCCCCGAAGCACGCGGCTGGTTGGCGATGGCGCCGCCGATAATCGCAGCGGCACCGAATGCTGCCAGCGGGAACCAGTAACCGTTGTGATAGCGATATCCTTGGCGGCGCTCGCGATATCCGCGATGGCCGTTGTAATATCCTTCCCGATAGGCGCGTCGATCATGGCGGTAGTGGCGGCGATCGCGATCATGGCGATAATAGCGGCGGTCACGATCGTCGCGACGGTATTGGACCTCGGTCGCCTGGCTGGCGGAGGCCTGCACCGCCATCGGTGCCACCGGCATCACAGGTGCGGCCGAAACCGGAACAAAACTCGTAGCAAGAACGGCCGCTGCCGTTAAGGCGGTGGCAATGCGCATGCGGAATGCGTTCATGGGAATGTTTCCTCGACATATAATCAGCGATTTAGAACGTGATACATACCAATTTGTTCCACGCCATATTCCCTGGCAGAGGAATGCCAGATGCCCTATTCGCCGGCTTCGTCGAAAACGCGCCGGTTTTCCTCGATGCGGGAGAAGTTGTCCCTGATCCAGAAATTCAGCGCCTGAAGAGACGCCAGTATGCCGGCTCCCAATTCGGTCAGCTCGTATTCGACGCGCGGCGGCACCTCGGGAAAATAGTGTCGCCTGACGAAACCGTCGCGTTCCAGGCCGCGTAGCGTCAGTGTCAGCATGCGCTGCGTGATGCCGTCGATTTCCCTTTTCAGATGCGAAAAACGGAGCCTTCGACCCTCTGCCAGCGAGAGGCGCCAGATGACCTGAACCGTCCACTTGTCACCCAGACGCCCGCATACTCCGTTAGCAGGTTGCGGCAGGAAAGCCTGATCGCGCGTCAACTGCCTTTCGGTTTTGCTCCGACCTGAATTGTCCAAGAGTATCACCCGTGTGCCCGAGGCTGAAAATAGTGCCGTCTTCCGGCTGTGTTTCAACAGTATATATGGAGACCCCGTGTTCACCACGAGGGTTCTCAGATGAAAGAAGACAAGCGTCCAATCCTGGTATTCGGCGCCACCGGCCGGCAGGGTGGAGCGGTCGCCGAAGCGCTTTTGAAGGCAAGATGGCCCGTTCGCGCGATTGTGCGAGACATTGCGGCCCCCAAATCCGTCGCCCTTCGTCAGGCGGGTGCCGAACTGGTTGAAGGATCATTTGCCGATCTCGATACATTTCGCGCCGGGATGGACAGTGCCCATGGCGTGTTCAGCGTCTTACCGGCCAACCTGTCAGAGACCGAAGAGGTACGGATAGGGTGCGGGATCGCCGATCTTGCGGCCGAAAGCGGCGTCGCACATCTCGTCTATTCCTCGGGCGCCAGTTCCGGCGACACACCGACCGGGATCGCCCGTTTCGACGCCAAGCCGCGGATCGAGGCGCATATCCGTTGGCTGCCGGTCACCGCAACCATAATCAGACCGATGATATTCATGGATATGCTGATCAACCCGGCATTCGGCCTTTCAGAAGGCCGGTACACATTCTTCCTCAGGCCGGACCAGTCGATGCAACTGATTGCCGTGGAAGACATCGGGAAATTCGTCGCCGCGATCTTTGCCGATGGCATACGGTTCAGCGGACGGACGATTAAGATCGCGAGCGATACGGTTACAGGGCGCCAGCTGGGGGAAATCTTCAGCGAAGCCGCCGGTCGTCCGGTCATCTATTCCCGCTTTGCCGATGAAGTCCTTGCCGCCAATAGCGATCTTGGTCAGCTTGCGGCGATCCTGGATAACGGCCCGCTGGCGGATCACGTGGACCTTGCTGCGATGCGCGAGATCAATCCCGAGATCATTTCCTTTCGGGCCTGGCTTGCGACCCAAAGACACCAAGCCTTCGACGCCTTAATCGGGAGTGATCGTACGTCCCACTCAGCGTAAAAACAGGCTCCTCCGCAAACTGACGGCACATTGCGGAGGAGCGCTCAGTATCACGCCACCGCGTAAAGCGTGCTGTCCTTGCCCTGCAGGCGATCGATCATGAAGTTCGAATACCACTCAACGAACTGCATCACACCACCTTCATGCGCCTCGGAATAAGGGCCGGGTTCATAGGCGGGAGAGCGGATGCCGAAGGCGTTTTCCTCGACGATCTGCCTGTCCTGGTCGTTGGTCATGTTCCAGACATGGGTCAGCTGCTCGACATCGTAATCGACGCCTTCCACCGCATCCTTGTGGACCAGCCATGTGGTGGTGACCGCCGTCTCTTCCGGCCCGATGGGGATGACTCGGAAAGAGATCGCGTGGTCGACCAGCATATGGTTCCAGGTGGTCGGGTAATGGAACAGAAGCATCGTGCCGATATGGGAAATCGTCACGTCGTCGGAGAGCGACCGTTGAACTGCGGGACGGCCGTTCATCGTGTAGCTTTCGGCATCCTCGATCAGCGGCATGCGCGCCACGCGGAACTGGCCGTCCGGCGACATGTTGAACGTGCTCGGCAGGCCGGCCGCTTCACAGCGGCTCCAGTGTTCGGAAATGAACGGATCGTCGCCGGCGCCCTGCACACCGGTCGCAGTCGGCGCTTCCGGGTAGGTGCGGCAGAGTTCCGGATGGTTACCGGCGCAGTGATAACACTCGCGATTGTTTTCCCAGACGAGCTTCCAGTTGCCCTTTTCGATGATCGTGTTCTGGGCAGCAACCTTCGTTTCGGGCAGGCGATGCGGCGCCATGTAAGGCTCGACCGTTGCGCGAACCGGAGCAAAATCCGGGGCTTCCTTTGCGAGGCAGATAAAGATGTAGCCAGCAACCACCTGGCAGTGGACGGGTTTCAATCCAAACTGCTTCTTGTCGAAATTCTCGCCCATATGACGGGCCGACATCAGCGAGCCGTCATGCTGGTAGGTCCACTGGTGATAGGGACAGACGAGGCGGGTCGCAGAACCCGTTTCCTTGGTGCAGACGCGGTGGCCGCGATGGCGGCAGGTATTGTGATAGGCGCGGATATCGCCCTCGCGCGTGCGGATGACGAGAACCGGATAGTCGCCAACCTGCAGGGTAAAATACATGCCCGCCTTGTTGATCTGGCAATCGTGGCCGGCAAACAGCCAGTCGCGATACCAGATCATCTCGAGATCGAGCTTGTAATAATCGGGATCGATATAAAAGGGCTGTTCCAGGCTGAAACCTTCGCGGCGGTTCTTCAGCTGCCGCAGAACCTGATTGTGAATGTCCATATGCTTCCTCGCAATACAAGCAAGCTTCAGGGCATGGACAAGCCGGCAACAATCAATGCAGCCAATTCCCGTCCCGTGCGCCCTCCGCGACCGGTGTCATCAAGCTCAGGCTGGTTTCCGGGCTGAGGAGTTGTCCCAAAAGGACTGCATGGCACCTTCCCGGTCGGCCGTTCGGCTCTGTCCCAGTGGCCGGGGTCGCCCCCTACCATGCCTTCAACTCCACCACCGTTGCGGGGGCAGCGCCGGATAGATCTCTGCGACCCGCCGGCTTCCCAATTCTCCGCCTCCCCTAGCGAGGCGGCACCTTGAGCTTTGTCATATTTAAGCGGGACGCCGGCCTGTCGCATAGACGACATTGCGACATCGGCCACTGCATTGGCGACGATCGCGCAATAGCATCCGATTGCGGGAGAAACCGACTGTTAAGGTCTTGCTAATAGTGTTCTTGAAAATTCATTGGGAAGAGCCGCCACCATGCCAGGACAGCTCCGTTATTACGAAGTCAACAGGCCCAGGCCCTTGATGATGCCGCCAAGCAGCGGCAATGCCCATACGGAATTCCTGCGAACCGGCAGAATTCCACGCTCCCGCCCTGTCTGGGTTCCCGACGAACGTCGCTATCTCACCCATGACGAAGTGGCTGAAAAGACAGGCAAGAAGCTCGAAACGGCCGGCGAAACCACGCATAAGCGGCTGAACAGCTTTCACCGGTCTATCCACCTGCCGAAGATCATCTTTCACCGCACGTTGGAGGGTAGCCCGCATCTGGGCTATTGCCATGTGACCGCAGCACGTACCTTCTTTTCGCAGGATGCGATGGTCAGCTGGTCATTCTACATCGCCAACTTCTCTTCCGAGATCGGCGGCGACGAGGTGTTTTTCGCCCGAATCAATCCACGGAATTCCCGCATGTATTTCGCCGTCGCGGTGGAAGGCGAAGCAGGCGAACAGGCGCGGATCGACCGGACATGGCGCAAGAACGGGCTTCTGTTCCAGACCAACAGCCCGCGCGAGGCGATGCGCAACGTTCTGATGCTCGGCGCGCCCAGTGCCGCAGTGCGCGAAATCATCAAAAGGCTTTAAAGCACGGGCACTCCGCTGTATTGACAGCGGCATGACAGCCGAAATCATAAACATCACCCATGAGCCCCAGCGCGCCATCAGCGAGGCAAGCCGCGTGCTCAATGACGGTTTTCCCGTCGCCATTCCGACCGAAACGGTCTACGGCCTTGCCGCGGATGCGACGCGCGCCGATGCGATCTCGCACATCTACGAGACCAAGGGGCGTCCGCAGTTCAATCCGCTCATCTGCCATGTCTGCGATATCGAGATGGCCGAGCGGTACGCGGTGTTCGATCCGGCGTCGAGAAAGTTGGCCGAAACCTTCTGGCCCGGTCCGCTGACCATTGTCCTGCCGCTCAGGAAAGACAGCACCATCCATCCGCTGGCAACCGCGGGGCTGGAAACGGTCGGGCTTCGCTGCCCGGAAGGTTTTGCCAACGACCTGATCCGCGATTTCGGCCGGCCGCTTGCGGCACCAAGCGCCAACACGTCCGGCAAGATCAGCCCGACCTCGGCACGCCATGTGATGGACGACCTCGGCGACAAGCTTCAACTGATCATCGACGGCGGCTCTTCGCCAGTCGGCGTCGAGTCGACGATCATCCGCGTCGATCCCGAAACCGGCGCGATCCTGCTTCTCAGGCCCGGTGGTCTTGCGGCCATGCATATCGCCGATGTTGCCGGGCGTGACCTTGAGCGCCGCTCAGGCCCTGCCGCGATCATCGAGGCGCCGGGCATGCTCGCCTCGCATTATGCGCCGGGCGCTAACGTGCGTCTCGACGCGACGGCGATCGAACCGGGCGAAGCGCTGATCCGTTTCGGTGGCCAGCCGGTTGCCGGTGCGGAAAAGGCTGCGATCGATCTCGACCTTAGCCCATCCGCCGACCTTGCGCAGGCAGCGGCCAACCTGTTCGAATACTTGAAGCGCGCGGATGCCAGCGGTGCCTCAAGCATCGCTGTTGCGCCGATCCCGAACGAGGGACTGGGCGAAGCGATCAATGACAGGCTGGGACGGGCAGCCGCACCACGCGACGGAGAGGAATGAAAATGGACAATGCAGCAGGCGAGAGCGCAAAGGCCGGTTCAGAGATGGCTTCGGGACTGATCGACCGTTTTGCCGCGATTGTCGGAGATGCCAATGTGATCCGCGATGCGGCAGGCCTCGCCCCGCATCTGGTGGAGGATCGTGGTCTCTACAAGGGTTCCTCGCCGCTGCTTCTGAAGCCTGCCTCGACGCAGGAGGTCTCGGCGATCCTGAAACTCGCCAGCGAAACCGGCACCGCCATCGTGCCGCAGACCGGCAATACCGGTCTTGTCGGCGGACAGACACCACGCGCCGGCGGCAATGACGTTATCGTCTCTCTTGCCCGTATGAACCGCATCCGCGACGTCGATCCGGTAGCCAATGTGCTGGTTGCCGATGGCGGCGCAATTCTTGCCGACGTGCAGAAGGCTGCGGAAGAGGTGAACCGGCTGTTTCCGCTTTCGCTCGGTTCCGAAGGTTCCTGCAGGATCGGCGGCAATCTTTCCACCAATGCGGGCGGCACGGCGGTGCTTGCCTATGGCAACATGCGCCAGCTCTGCCTCGGGCTGGAAGTCGTGCTTCCGACCGGCGAGATTTGGGACGGCCTGCGTCGGCTGAAGAAGGACAATACCGGCTACGACCTGCGCGACCTCTTCATCGGTGCGGAAGGCACGCTCGGCATCATCACAGGTGCCGTGCTGAAACTCTTTCCCCGCCCGGTCGGTCATCAGGTGGCATTTGCCGGTGTTGCCTCGACCGAAGACGCGCTCGCGCTATTCGACAAGGCCTCGACACTTTGCGGCATGGCCCTGACCGGCTTCGAGCTGATGCCTCGGATCGGCATCGAATTCACCTCGCGCCATATCGACGGCGTGCGCGATCCGCTTTCGGAACCGCATCCGTGGTATGTGCTGATCGACATATCGACCTCGGACTCGGCCGAGACTGCTGAAGTCATGGTCCATTCGCTGCTGGAGCAGGGTTTCGAGGCCGGTCTGGTACGCGATGCGGTGATTGCCAGCTCGGTTGCGCAGCAGAAGGCGCTGTGGACGATGCGTGAAAGCATGTCCGGCGCTCAGAAGCCGGAAGGTGGATCGATCAAGCACGACGTGTCCGTGCCGGTCTCGAAGATCCCCCAATTCATGGCAGAAGCAGAAAAGGCGGTTCTCGCCGCCATGCCAGGCGCGCGCGTCTGCGCCTTCGGCCATATGGGCGACGGCAATATCCACTACAACATCTCCCAACCGGTAGGTGCCGACAAACAAGCGTTTCTCGACCGCTGGCGCGAGATCAACGAGATCGTCCATAGGATCGTGCTTGCTGCGGGCGGGTCGATATCCGCCGAACATGGCATCGGCCAGCTGAAGCGCGACGAGCTTGCGCATGTCCGCTCGCCGATCGAGATGGACCTTATGGCCCGGATCAAGAAATCCTTCGATCCGGCCGGCATCATGAACCCGGGCAAGGTCATCATCGCCCCATGAGCCATATCCGGAAAACCACGATCCGCATCGATTTCGACATCGGCGTCAGGCTCGGGCCGGGAAAGGCGCAACTGCTCGAACTGATCGAGGAACATGGTTCCATCCGCGCTGCCGGGGCCTCGATCGGCATGTCCTACCGGCGCGCATGGCTGCTTTCGGACGAGATTAACCGGATGTTCCGCGAACCTTCGATCTTTACCCGCCATGGTGGAAAAAGCGGCGGTGGGGCCGGCCTTACCGAGTTCGGCCGGGAGCTTCTTTCACGCTATCGACGGATGGAAGCCGCCATGCTCAAAGCCGCCGACGAGGATCTGGCGTGGCTGTCGTCCAATATCGACGCGGCCTTCACACCCTTCTCCAAAAAAGACGACAGCTGATTTTTGTCCCAGGCTTTCGGCCTGCATAATCGGCGATCCGGACGGTTTTCCACAGACCCGAAAACGCGATCGCAAGGGCGTGTCTCACGGCGATACGCCTTCAATCCAAGCTGACGCGTTCACCCTTCAGAAACCGCGATAATTGCGGCATTCGGTAACCATCCACCAAGGCAAACTTTCCTTAACCGCGATTTTTAAGGGGTTTTCGCAACCCCGCCGCCTAATGTGAGCCCATCAGAGGACAAAAGTCCCGCAGAGAAACGAATACGGGAAACCGGAAGCGGCTCTCAGGTAAAACAAGGGTAGCATAAAGCGATGAGCAAAACCGTTCTGAAGCCCGATTGGGCAGGGTCGACATTGAGGCTCGATCCGTCTCGTTTTCCGCAGCAGATTACCTATTCGCTGCGCGAGACCTCAGGAGATGTCACGATCACCATCGACGAGCGCGGCGCCGTGCTGCGCAAGATCCTTCCGGGTAGCGGTCTGCCGCTGTCCTTCGCCCTGCCGGCGCGCGCGTTCAAGGGTGTCGCCGCCCGTGCGATCGACCATGGCGACGGTGAAGTCACCGTCACGCTCGAACTCCATCACGACGATCCTGATCTCTGCATCCCGCTTCTCGTAGCGCACGATCTCTGCGACATCGCAGCCGACTGGCGCTCGTGGTCTGAAGCCTTTCATATTCCGATGCTGATGGTTGAAGCCGATGGCGTTGCCCGTCCGCTCGAAAACCATATCGGCGACGTGCGCAACCATGGCACCAAGCAGCGCCGCCGTCACTCCTATTTCGCCGCAAGGCGTCCCCGCTTCCTCGTTCGCCGCACGACCGGCAGCCTCGGCGTCGCGCTGAGGATCGAAGGCCGGGAAATCATCGCGCGCCGGTAGGAACGTCCCCTGAACCTGCAAGGCGCAGCGCAAAGCCCGGCTTCAACAAGCCGGGCTTTCTCAGTTCAGCATCATCGCTGTCTCAGAAAATGAGCGAGAGAAGCAGGCCAGCAAAGAGGATTGCGCCGACACGATTGTTGGAGAGGAACAGGTCCCGGCACTGGGCGGTATTGCGGATATCCAGAATGAGAATCTGCCAGCCGAGCATAATGACCATAGCAATCAGCCCGACATAGGCGAAGAAACCGGCACCGGCTGCGATAAAGGACAAGAAAAGAAACAGGACGGTGACGCCGTAGAGCCCGACAAGGCAGGGTTTTGCCTTGTCACCGAACAGCCGTGCAGTAGAGCGAACACCGATCAGTTCATCATCCTCGATATCCTGATAGGCATAGATCGTGTCGTAACCGATCGTCCAGGCAACGGCACCGATATAGAGAAACACCGGCGCCCAGGAGAGCGATCCGAAGATTGCCGCCCAGCCCATCAGCGCGCCCCAGGAGAATGCGAGCCCAAGGAAGAACTGCGGCCAATCGGTAAAACGTTTGGCAAAGGGATAGATGGCGACGACAGCGAGCGAGGCTATGCCGAGCACGATCGAGAAGGTGTTGAACTGAATGAGGACAAGCAGTCCGACCAGCGCCTGCAGGATGATGAACACCTTGGCACCGAAACGGGACACACGACCAGATGGCAGCGGGCGCGAGCGGGTGCGCGCCACTTCCATGTCGATATCGTGGTCGACGAGATCGTTATAGGCACAGCCTGCGCCACGCATGGCGACCGAGCCTATGAACATCAGGAAAAGATAGAAGATGATCGTGCCTGCCGATGGCTCCAGACCATCGGGTGCCGCGTCCGCCGCAAGAGCGATGGACCAGAAGCACGGCCACATCAGAAGCTGCCAGCCGATCGGGCGGTCCCAGCGGGCAAGCTGGGAATATCCCCATAGCGATCGCGGCAGCACGCGATAGACAAAATTGTCGGAAGGGGCATCGGCCACGCGAGCGGCATCATTTGGGGCGTTTGTCATCATGCCGAGGTTCTAGCGCCGGGGATTTGGGGTGGTCAAGGAGATGGAAGAATCATCGCCTTCAAGTCCCCCTCTGGCCTGCCGGCCATCTCCCCCACAAGGGGGGGAGAAGACCCGTGGCGGCCTCTTGCCAATTTCTCACCGGAGGGATCGGCCGGGTTAAGCCCTCCCCCTTGTGGGGAGGGTTTGCAGGGGTCTTCTGCCCCCAGCTGGGCCACCATCACACCGCAATCTTGTCCAGCGGCAACCGGCTCTGTTCAAACGCCCGCAACTCGGCTTCCCGCTCATAGATGTAGTCGCGCGTATCAGGCACGGCCTGGCGCTTCTTGACGATCTGGATCTGGAAGATGTGGAAGGCTTCGTGGGTGAAGGCCATTTCGGACGCTGCGAGATAGAATTCCCACATCCTGACGAAACGGTCGTCATAAAGCGCTGCCGCCTTTTCCCTGTTGGCCATGAAGCGCTCGCGCCAGTGGCGCAGCGTATAGGCGTAATGCATTGGCAGGATTTCAACGTCGGAGACCAGCAGTCCCGCCTTTTCGATCGCCGGAAGCACTTCCGCCAGAGACGGGATATAACCGCCCGGGAAGATGTACTTTTCGATCCACGGATTGTTGTAGATCGCCGGATAGGGCTGGCCGATCGAATGCAACACCATCACGCCGTCATCGGCGAGCACATCGTTCACCTTGTTGAAGAACTTTTTGTAGTTCAGGCGGCCGACATGTTCGAACATTCCGACGGAGACGATGCGATCGTAGCTCTTGGTCGGCGGGAGGTAATAATAGTCCTGCAACTCGAAACGGACGCTGTTGGCGAGACCCCGCCTGGCGGCGCGTTCGCGGGAGATCTTGAGCTGCTCGGTCGACAGCGTGATGCCGGTCACGTCGATACCGGAGCTTTCCGACAGATACATCGCCATGCCGCCCCAGCCGGAGCCGATTTCCAGCGCCTTCTGGCCGGGCTCTGCCAGAAGCTTTGCCACGATATGGCGTTTCTTGGCGATCTGCGCCTCGTCCAGCGAAATGCCGGGCGGGTTGAAGTAGGCGCAAGAATATTGCCAGTCCTCGTCGAGAAACAGCGAGAACAGCTTTTCGTCGAGATCGTAGTGATGCGAGACGTTCTTGCGATTGTGGTTGATCGGAACGCGATTACGGAACTGCGCCTCGATCATGCGGCCGATGCCGCGGACGATCATGCCGAATGTCAGGCCTTCGGACAGGGTGTTGTCCTTGATCAGGGCCAGGAACTCATAGATGTCGCCTTCTTCCACAAGGAGACGGCCATCCATGTAGAGCTGGCCGAGTTGCAACTGCGGATCACGCAGAAGCGCCAATTCCGATGCCTCGTCGGTGAAGCGGATGGCCACCGACCGACCTCCCCCTCCTCCATATCGCTGTTCGCCTCCCGTCCCACGGACGGTGAGAGTGCCTATCTTGATGATTTTGCTAAGAAGATCGTGAAGGGACGAGTTCACGGACCCACCTCCTGAATACTAAGGGAACCTTACTATTTTTCGAAATCTAGCGTCTATTCCTCGGACTGCAAGCACATTCCGGTCATGAAAATGACACGAAACAGCACGCCGTCAAACGGGTTGTTTGACGGCGCACACCTAATGGTAGCAACGGCATCGAAGCTTGTAAAATTCAGCGCTTTTTTAAAGCTTCTGCGAGCGCTGCGCCGAAAGCGCCTTGTGAAGAAGGCTTTTCGGTCTTCATGAATTTTTGATTGGCGGGGCGTTCATTTTTGCCCGGACCACGCGGCGGCGGGGCGCTTTCGCCTCCATCCTTGCGCATTGTCAAGCCGATTCGCTTGCGCTTGACGTCCACCTCGACTACCCGAACCTTCACCACATCACCCGCCTTGACGACTTCATGCGGGTCCTTGACGAACTTGTCGGCCAGTTGCGAGACGTGGACGAGACCGTCCTGATGCACGCCGATATCGACGAAGGCGCCGAAGGCCGCAACGTTCGTCACGGTACCTTCCAGCAGCATGCCGGGCTTGAGATCGGTGATCTCATCGACACCTTCCGCAAAAGTGGCGGTCTTGAAGCTCGGGCGCGGGTCGCGGCCGGGCTTTTCCAGTTCGGCGATGATGTCCTTCACCGTCGGCAGACCGAACTGCTCGTCGATGAACTGGCGCGGATCGACCGACTTCAACGCGGCGCTGTCGCCCATCAGGGTGCGCAGGTCGCGGCCACAGGCGGCAACAATCTTCTTTGCCACGCCATAGGCTTCCGGGTGGACGGAGGAGGCATCGAGTGGCTCCTTGCCGTTCGGAATACGCAGGAAGCCTGCAGCCTGCTCAAACGTGCGGTTGCCTAGGCGCGCGACCTTCAGAAGATCCTTGCGGCTTGCGAAAGCGCCATTCAAATCGCGATGGGCAACGATCGCTTCAGCAATGGATTTACTCAAGCCCGAAACGCGGGCGAGCAGCGGCGCAGACGCCATATTGAGATCGACGCCAACGGCATTCACCGCATCTTCGACGACGGCATCGAGCGAGCGGGCGAGCTTGCCCTGATCGACATCGTGCTGGTACTGGCCGACGCCGATCGCCTTGGGTTCGATCTTGACCAGTTCGGCCAGCGGGTCCTGCAGGCGGCGGGCGATGGAGACCGCGCCGCGCAGCGACACGTCGAGCCCAGGGAATTCGGCGGCTGCCGTTTCCGAGGCGGAATAGACCGAGGCGCCGGCTTCCGACACGATAACCTTGGTCGGCTTGGCCCCCGGCAGGGATGACAGCATATCGGCCACCAGCTTTTCCGTCTCGCGGCTGCCGGTACCGTTGCCGATGGCGATCAGTTCGACATCATGCTTGCGGATCAGCGAGGCAAGTTCAGCCTGGGTACCGCGCAGGTCGTTCTTCGGCGGGAAAGGATAGACGGTCGAGGTGTCGATCAGCTTGCCGGTGGCATCGACGATCGCGACCTTGACGCCAGTGCGGATGCCCGGATCGAGGCCCATGGTCGAGCGGGAACCGGCAGGAGCGGCCAGAAGCAGGTCCTTGAGATTACGCGCGAAGACGTGAATTGCATCCTCTTCGGAGCGCTCGCGCATTTCCCGCATCAGATCGAGCGACAGGGAGACAGAGAGCTTGACGCGCCAGGTCCAGCCGGCAGCCTCCATCAGCCACAGGTCGCCCTTGCCAGAGCCGCGGATTTCAAACGCAGCGGCAATGATGCGCTGTGCCGGCTTGACCGGGGATGTGTCGTCGGCATCGACATCTATCGTCAGCGTTAGCATTTCCTCATTCCAGCCGCGCAGCATGGCGAGTGCACGGTGGCCGGGAACGGTTGCCCAGCGCTCCGTGTGATCGAAATAGTCGGCGAACTTTGCGCCCGCCTCCTGCTTGCCATCGACCACCTTGGCGCGGAGAACGGCGCCATCGCGCATATGCTGGCGCAGGCGGCCGAGAAGATCGGCATTTTCGGAGATGGTTTCGGCAACGATATCGCGCGCGCCATCGAGCGCCGTCTTCAGGTCGGCGACTTCACCCTGAACATAGTCTTGCGCAAGCTTTGCCGGGTCGGCGTTGCGATCTGCCCAGATGGCTTCGGCGAGCGGGCCAAGGCCCCGCTCGCGGGCGATCTCGGCGCGGGTACGGCGCTTCGGCTTGTAGGGAAGATAAAGGTCTTCCAGTTCGGCCTTGGTGGCGGCAACGGCAAGCTTGGCCGCCAGTTCGTCGGTCATCTTGCCCTGGGTATTGATGCTGTCGACGATCGAGACGCGGCGGGCTTCCAGCTCACGCAGATAGACGAGGCGCTCGGCGAGATTGCGAAGCTGCGTATCGTCGAGGCCACCGGTCACTTCCTTACGATAGCGCGCGATGAAGGGAACCGTCGCGCCTTCATCCAGCAGACCGATCGCCGCCTTCGCCTGATCCGGGCGCGCGTTGATTTCTGCGGCAATCGCAAGGCTGAGTTTTTGGATGTCGGCGGCCATGGAAGTCCTCGTCTAGATCGGGAGGCGCGACCATAGTCAAACTTTGCGGCAAGACAACACTGCCTTTCCCTGCGCTCACAGGATGATGAAGCAGCCTGTGCCAAAACGGACCGGCATTCACAAATCGATAACCGTCACCCGGTGGATAAAGACGTGACATCTTCTCGCATTCGTCGCGCCACCTATAGTTAGCGACGCCGCATGATGCGGTACGCATGGAGGTATGAATGCCCAGAAGAATCGCCACCCAACTCGCCCGTGATGAGGCGGTGGGCTCCGAAGAGCTGGAGGCCGCCATCATCTACCTGAGCGAAAAGATAAAAGATGCGGCCAAAAGAGACGAACCGGTTCCCTTCCTCGCCTATAGAAATCGACTGATTTTCGAAACGACACTGGCGTTGCGCCGGTAGGAGCATGCACGCTCTAGAAACATATCATCAAGGCGGTGCCGACCCTGTTATCCCTGTGGGGCCGGCCGCCAACCGGGTGCATATCGGCCGCAGACCCTTGACCTTTGCGGCAACGGGCCTTAACCGCCCCAGTGAAACAACCATGAGGGCGGTTTATGAAGGTTCTGCTGATCGGCTCAGGCGGCCGCGAACATGCACTGGCGTGGAAGCTCGCACAGTCTCCCAAACTGACTGCCCTTTATGCCGCTCCGGGCAATCCCGGTATCGCGGAACATGCCCAGATCGCTTCCCTTGACGTCGATGATCATGGCGCAGTTGCCGAATTCTGCCTGACCAATGGTATCGACTTCGTCGTGGTCGGTCCGGAAGGTCCGCTGGTGGCCGGTATCGCCGACGTGCTGCGTTCCAAGAACATCGTCGTATTTGGACCATCGGCCGCGGCAGCCCAGCTCGAAGGCTCCAAGGGTTTCACCAAGGATATCTGCGCCCGCTACAATATCCCGACCGGAGCCTATCGCCGCTTCACCAATGGTGAAGAAGCCAAGGCCTATGTGACCGAGCAGGGCGCGCCGATCGTGGTCAAGGCGGACGGACTTGCCGCCGGCAAGGGTGTCACCGTGGCAATGACGGTCGAAGAAGCACTTGCCGCGATCGACGACTGCTTCGACGGCGCCTTCGGGGCAGCCGGTGCGGAAGTCGTGGTCGAGGCCTATCTCGATGGCGAGGAGGCAAGCTTCTTCTGCCTTTCCGACGGCAAGACCGCGCTGGCGCTGGCAACCGCGCAGGACCACAAGCGTGTGGGCGACGGCGACACCGGACCGAACACGGGCGGCATGGGCGCCTATTCCCCTGCCCCGGTGATGACGCCCGAAATGGTCGAGCGGACGATGAAGGAAATTATCGAGCCGACCATCCGCGGCATGGCGGAAAGCGGCCATCCGTTCACCGGCGTCTTCTTTGCCGGCCTGATGATCACCCAGAAGGGTCCGGAACTGATCGAATACAATGTCCGCTTCGGCGACCCGGAATGCCAGGTGCTGATGATGCGGCTGAAGAGCGATCTTCTCGAACTGCTCTATGCCGCCGCAACCGGCACCCTCAATCAGGTCGAGGCGCTGTGGAACGACGATGTGGCGCTGAGCGTCGTCATGGCATCCAAGGGTTATCCCGCCGCCTATGACAAGAACACGCCGATCGCCAAATTGCCGTCAACCGGCAGAGGCGAGAAGATCTTCCATGCCGGCACCGCGATCAAGGACGGACAGCTGGTTGCGACCGGCGGCCGGGTGCTGAACGTTACGGCGATCGGCCATAATGTCCGCGAGGCACAGGCCGGGGCCTATTCGCTCGTAGAAGGCATCACCTGGGAAAACGGTTTCTGCCGCCGCGATATCGGCTGGCGTGCGGCCGCGCGCGAGAATTCCTGACAGCTTGGCCGCATGCCTTCTGCTGATGCGGCCGATCGTTACAGTTTAAGCCGTTATTTACCGGTTCTCCTGACGGGATCGAAACCACTGATGGACTATGCATGATGCAAAGAGAGGATTTGCATCATGCGCCATCTGGCCCTCACAGCCTTCGTGCTTTTCGCCGGTACTGCCCAGGCGCAGTCTGTAATGCCATTTCCGGGCAATACGCAGGGAACGACCCCAAGCATGCTGAGCTTGACTTGCGAAACCTGCCCTCCTCTCAAGAAGGCCGAAGACAGTAACTACAAGGTTCCCGAGCTGAAAGGCAGCATCCAATCGGTCTCGCTTATGGAGATCGACGGCCAGAAGAAGATCGTACGTACCGATGCTTGGATGGGCGGCTCGCCGGTCGTCCATATCAGCAAGGTACCGGACTGGATGAACATCGATCAGATGCAGGCTGTGATTGCGACCACGAGCGGCAGATATGTCCAGACAGAGGTCCAGACCGCGAGCCATCAAGCTGACCCGATCGACCTTGAGTCAAAGACAGGCGCCGTGGAGAAAAGCACCTTCAGCGAGCAGAAGATAAAAGACACTCCACTTAGGTTGAGTGAATAACGAGAGCTGCTTATTTCGCCATCCGCAAGATACACTATTCCTAATACTTCTACCCTGACTTGTTAAATTCCCTATCGGGCTGAAAATTCGCGATAACGTTCGATAATATATCCGTTATCATCGGCCATCCGCCAAAAACTTAAATTTTTATTCAAAGATACAGGGCATTTTTAGCCTTGTGCGATGCAGCACGAATTTTGCGCAGGATGCGCTCCTTCCCAACACTTGAAGTTTATTCGGCTGCCGGACAATGGCGGTCGGTATGGTCGCGAGGATTCCATGAAGAACCTGAAGATCTCCCATCAGCTCGTCCTGCTCGTGCTGACATTAATGGTCGCCTTCGCGGTCGGTACCTATTTCGAACTACGCGCATCCACCAGCGCGATCTATGCAGAGCGTTACGGAATGCTGCGCAGCCAAGTGGAATCCGGCATCGGCATTCTGAAGAAATTCCAGGAGCGTGAAGCGGCTGGCGAGCTGACGCGCGAGGACGCCCAGAAACAGGCCTTCGCAGCTGTCTCCGCCATGACCTTCAAGCCGGACGGTTATCTCTATGCCTATGACTATGACGTGACGATGCGCCTGCATCCAGACCCCAAGCGTCTCGGCCAGAATTTCAAGGGCAAGCCCGACAGCCAGGGCTTCATGTATCGCGACGAGTTGGTCAAGCTCGCCCGTGCCGGCGGCGGCACTGCAGACTTCCTTGGGCCCAAGCCCGGCGAACAGGGCGAGGATTTCCGCAAGAGCTCCTATGCGCTCGCTTTCGAACCCTGGCAGTTGGTTCTCGTTACCGGCGTCTATGTCGATGACCTCGAAGCCCAGGTCCGCTCGGACATCATGAAGGCCGTCGGCATCGGAGCCGGCATCCTTGTGCTTGCCGCCATCCTTGCACTGATTGTCATCCGCAACATTTCCGGACCGCTCAGCGATATCCGCAACGCGCTGAACGCCGTTGCCGACGAGGATGTCAATCTCAAGATCCCGCATACGGGCATGACGAACGAAGTGGGCCTGATGGCCCGCGCCACCGAAGCCCTGCAGCAGAAGGTGCGCGAGCGCCATGCGATGGAAGAACGCCAACAGCGCCAACAGGAGGAACTCGACGGCGAGCGCCAGCAGAACCTCGACATGCAGCGCGACGAGGCCAAATTGCAGGCCCGCGTCGTCTCCACGATCGGCTCCGCTCTCGAAAACCTCGCCAAGGGCGACCTCACGGTTCGCTGCGGCGATCTCGGCAGTCGCTATGCCGGCCTGCGCGACAACTTCAACGAGGCGCTCGGCCATCTCGAAGCTGCCATGTCCAAGGTCAATGCCAAGGGCATCGATATCGGCGGCTCGAAGGAGGAAATCCGTCGCGCTTCCAACGAGCTGTCGCAGCGCACCGAGCGCCAGGCGGCAAGTCTGGAAGAAACTTCGGCGGCTCTCGACGAACTGACGGTTGCCGTCAAGCAGACCGCTGACGGCGCTCGCGAGGCGGCCCAGCGGGTCGTCACGGTCAGCGGCGAAGCGAACCGCAGCGATGCCGTGGTTGCCGAAGCGATCGAGGCGATGAGCGGTATCGAGCAATCCTCCGGCGAGATTTCCAAGATCATCGGCGTCATCGACGAGATCGCGTTCCAGACCAACCTGCTGGCGCTCAATGCCGGCGTCGAGGCCGCGCGTGCCGGCGAAAGCGGCAAGGGTTTTGCCGTCGTCGCCCAGGAAGTGCGTGAACTCGCCCAGCGTTCGGCAGCCGCCGCCAAGGAGATCAAGGACCAGATCTCGCATTCCTCGCATCAGGTGGAAAATGGCGTTCGCTTGGTGGGCGAGGCCGGCGAAGCGCTCAAGCGAATTTCGAGCCAGGTAAAGGCGGCAAGCGACATCGTCAGCAAGATCGCCGATTCCGCCGCAGAGCAGGATTCGACACTGCGTTCGATCTCCTCGTCGCTCAACCATCTCGACCAGGCAACCCAGCAGAACGCCGCCATGGCGGAAGAGACCACGGCCTCTGCGGAAGCGCTCGCAGTCGATACCGAGGACCTCCTGAACCTGATCCGAGGCTTCCGCGTCAGCGGTTCGAAACACGCCGACAGCCTGCGCGACATGGCCGGCCAGATGCGCATGGCAAGCTAATTTACACTATCTAGGTTCCGCCCTAGTCGGGCGGAGTGCTCACCAAGTTACGCGGGGGACGCGGGGATGAAAGCCGTCAGGACAATATGGTCCGGCGGCTTTCTCTTTTCAGTACTTTTTCGGGATCCGCGCGATAGCGGCAAACGGGCGGCGTCAGGCTTTTGCCAACAGCTCCACCAGTTCCTCCACCTGGCGATCTGAACACACGACGATACCTGCCTGCTCCAGAAGCGCAGCCGTCACGCCGTTGCCTGCGTGTCTCAGCCCCTCGAACGATCCGTCATAGATAAAGCCCGAGCCACAGGATGGGCTGCCGTCGATCAGAAGCGCGTGGGTGCAGCCATGCGCCTGCGCAAATTCCAGCGCGTGACGGGCACCCGCGACGAAGGCCTCGGTCACATCACCGCCGGTGATCTCCATGACCCGCGCCCGCCCCTCAAGCACATCGGCCCCGGTCATGCCCTTCTCGATCTCGGCAGGCGGCCGCGGCACGCCCATGCCGCCGGCCAGCTCCGGGCAGATCGTCACCAGCCTCCCCTCCTCCCGCCACCGATCGATCGCCGGATGGACGAGCGGCTTTCCCTTGCCGTCATAACGGACGGCATGGCCGAGAAGGCAGGCGCTGATGAGGATTTTGGAGACTGTCATTGCTGTTCGTCGAGATGGCGGCGGATATCGACCTTTTCGTGGAGGATACGAACGATTTCGACCTGCCCGTCATCAGCGCATACATAAAAAATGAGATGGTGGTCGCATAGAAAGCGGCGATAGCCGGGCATGATCGTATCTACCTGTTGCCCGAGACCTTGATTGGTCCCAAGCAAAACGAACATATCGAACAAGCGGGAGACATAGGTCTCAGCCTGCTCAGTGGACCAGATATTGGCAGTATATAACCAGATATCGTCAAGATCTGCCTCGGCAGTCGGGCGTAGACGATAGACTTTCATCGCCCATGCTTTTCACGCATCCGGGACAGGAACTCATCCCGATCGACGTAATGCGCAGGGCCGCTATTCTCGCTCTCGATCAGCAATTCGCGCAGCCTCTCGATCTTCATCTGCTCTTCCTCGAGCATGCGAAGCCCCGCCTCGATAACCTCGTCAACGGTCTCGAAGCGTCCGCTTTCCAACTCGCGCGAGACGAAGCTTGCGGCCTGATCGCTGACGGTCACTTGCACGGGCTTGTTCATCGAAGGCTCCTGGAGAAATCCACACTCAGTTTAACACGGAGCGCAGCGCAGAAAAAAGCCCCGGATTAGCGGGGCTTTTGAAAGTTCGGATGGATTGCGTCTGCTTTTGCAGAGCCGCGCCTTACCCGCTGATCTTGGAGAAATCCGCAACCGTGCCGGTCGCCTCGCGGATGGCTTTCAGGAGGGCCAGGCGGTTGGCGCGGATGGCGGTGTCCTCGTCGTTGACCAGAACATCCTCGAAGAATTTGTCGACCGGCGCGCGCAGCTGTGACAGGGCTTCCATGGCGGAGCGGTATTCTTTCTTCGATACCGCTTCGGAGGTTTCCTTAGAGGCCACCTGGACCGCAGCCCAAAGCGCCTTTTCGGCATCGAGCTTCAGGAGTTCGCCGGAAACGCCCTCGGCAATAACGGTGCCCTTCTTCTCTTCGGCGGCAAGCAGCTGTGTAGCGCGCTTGGTGCCAGCCAGCAGGTTCTGGCCGTCTTCGGAGGAGATGAAGGAGGTCAGCGCTTCTGCCCGACGGGCTGCGAGCAGGAGATCATCGGTCTCCGGCGTCAGTACCGAGTCGATGATGTCGTGACGGGCGCCCATATCGCGCAGGTAGACTTTCAGGCGGTCATGGAAGAAGGACAGGAGGTCGTTCTGAACTCGATAGATCCCGTGAAACACGTGATCCGACCATCCTTCGATGACGGGCGAAGAACTATCAAATTCCTCAACCATTTCTGGGCGGTTCAGTATCTCCGCTGCAGCACTTACGCTTTTCCCCATCTCAGAGAAGAACCTCTCTGCGTCCGAATTTAGAACGGGAATAGCCGCATTTTCGATCTGCTTGAGGAGCGGCAACTCGACACTCCGCTCCAAGAGAATGCGCACAACACCCAGAGCCGCACGGCGCAGCGCATACGGGTCCTTCGAGCCGGTCGGCTTTTCGTCGATGGCCCAGAAGCCGGTAAGCGTATCGAGCTTGTCGGCGAGCGCGACGGTGATTGCCACCTTGTCCTTCGGCACACGGTCGGACGGGCCTTGCGGCTTGTAGTGATCCTCGATGGCGATCGCGACGGATTCCTTTTCGCCCTGCAGACCGGCATAACGGCGGCCCATCAGGCCCTGCAGTTCGGGGAATTCGCCGACGGCCTCTGTGCGAAGGTCAGCCTTGGCGAGCACAGCCGCACGATCGACGAGGATCGGGTCGGCGCCGACGATAGGGGCCAGTTCCTTGGCCAGCGCGCGGATGCGGGCAACGCGCGCTCCTTGCGTGCCGAGCTTGGCGTGGAACGTCACGTTCAGCGCATCGAGCTTGGCCATGCGCTGGTCGAGCGGCTTCTTCAGGTCGAGATCGAATTTTTTCGCCGAGTCCACCAGCGTGCCGAGATCCGGGATATCGCCCTGGTCGCGGGTCCAGAAATGCTTGGCATCCGACAGGCGGGCGCGCACGACCTTGCCGTTACCGTGGATGATTTCCTTGCCGCCATCCTTGGCATCGATATTCGAGATCAGGATGAAATGGTTGGACAGGCCTTCTTCCACGCCTTGCGGGCGGGTAACGAAGCATTTCTGGTTGGTCTTGATCGTCAGGCGGATGATTTCAGCCGGGATTTCGAGATAGTCCTTCTCGAACGTGCCCATCAGCACATGCGGCCATTCGACCAGACCGGAAACCTCTTCGAGCAGGCCTTCGTCCTCGACCAGATCGAGGCCGCTTGCGAATGCGAGATCACGGGCATCGTGCAGGATCATGTCCTTGCGACGGTCGGCATCGAGCATGACCTTCGCCTTTTCGAGGCTTGCGACATAATCATCGAAACGGCGAACGGTGATCGCATCCGGTGCGTGGAAACGGTGACCATAGGTGACGTTGCCGGCGGTGATGCTATCGATTTCGAAGGGGATGACTTTGGTCTCGTCATGCTCGGAGCCGAAAGTGCAGATGATCGACTGCAACGGGCGCACCCAGCGCAGACTTTCCGAACCCTTGCCCTCGACGCCGCCATAGCTCGAACCCTTTGGCATGGAGGCGAAACCGGAGCGCATCGATTTCGGCCAAGGGAAGGAGCGAATGATGCCGGGCATCACGTCTGCAATAATCTCTTCGGCGGCGCGGCCGGCCTTGGAGACGATGGCGACATAGAAATCGCCCTTCTTCGGATCGGTGGCGACCTGGGCTTCGGAGATATCCGAAAGTCCGGCCTTGCGCAGGAAACCGGCAATCGCCTGTTCCGGCGCCTTGGTGGACGGTCCCTTGATTTCCTCGCGCAGATCGGCCGAACGGGCTGTCAGGCCGCGGATATCGAGCGTCAGGCGACGCGGTGTCCAGTATTCGCGCGCACCTTCATAGGTCAGGCCTGCATCCACCAGCGCGTCGGTCACGAGCTTTTTCAGGTCACCCGCCGCCTTGCGCTGCATGCGGGCAGGAATTTCCTCGGAGCGAAGTTCTAGAAGCAGGTCGGGCATGGGGCTCAAGTCTTTGCGCTTAAAAATAATGACGTGGCGGGCTTAGCAAGCCCATCCGCAAAAGTCATCAGGTCTGATTGGGAAAGTGGCGGCTAGGCCGCCGGTAAAGCTCAGACCAGGCCGAGAAACACCGCAAGCGATCTGGTGACGGCAAGCAGCGTTTCGTCTTCGAGGCGGCCGATAACGAGGCCGAGCTCGTCACGCTTTACCGACATGGCCTTGTCGATCATGATCTGGGAGGTCTTCTGCAGGCCGTTTAAAGAGGAAGGCTCAACCCTCACCCGGATCAACGGCGCCTCGACAAGAGCGGAAGAAATAAGCAGCACGGTCACCGTGCCGGTCTCGTAAAATAGGTCCGCTTGGATGACTAGTGCCGGGCGTGGTTTACCGAAATCACCAGAGACCCCAATGGTAACGAGATCGCCACGCCGCATGGTCAGCCTTCGTCATCAAGGTCGGCAAGCGTCGCATCCAGAATTGCATCGAGATCACGATCGGCGGCATCCGCGGCGGCGGCAATTTTGGCCTGACGGCGGCATTCCGCCGCAAACCCCGGTCGACGCGTATCAGGTACCCAAATCTGCACCGGACGCAGACCGGATGCTCTCAGGGCATCCCGATGCTTCTGTACTCTTCTGCCAACGGAAGCGGGCATTTTCACCTCCAAGGATCGCGTTACATGTAACGTAGTCGATCAGCTTGCAGAATTCAAGCAGCAGCTACCATCCTCCACCGCCTCCGCCGCCGCCCCCGCCGCCGGAAAAACCGCCACCTGTCGAGAAGCCGGAGGAAGACGACGAGGATTTCGGGGTCGGGATGGTGGACTGGATGGTCTGCGACATGGATGACGAGAAGCCGCCGATGCGATCGCCAAAACTGCCGAAACCGTCACCGTGATACCAGGTCGAGCTATAGGCTGCGGCACCGGCGGCAACCGCCGTTGCCAGCCATGCCTCGAATGCCTCGCTCCACGGTTTTTCGACGCCGAGCGCTACGGCATAGGGCAAGAGCTTTTCGAAATGCTGCGGCGACATGGAAGGGGCGCCGGCCATGTTCATCCGGTCCTTTTCGGCGACCGTCAGGTAGGTGCGCAGGCCTTCGATCTCATCCATCAGCTTGCGGCCGAGCGGGGTCGGCGCGCCCATCAGGAAGAAGAACAGCGCATTGATGAGGACGAAACCGCCGATGCCGGCGAAGACCGGCCACTGGCCATCCCCGATGCTGTCGATCATGCCGACGATGAAAGTCCCGCCAATGGAAAAGGCGACAAGGCCGAACATGGCAAGCGAGATGATCGCGACGATGCGGGCGGCAATGGTTTTCTTCCGCAGCAGTGACTTGCCGGCATTGACCGCAAAGAAGGACCAGAAGCCGCCGAACAAGACGGCGGGAAGCAGAAGCCCGAGATCATCCGGATCGATATCGCCAAAAATCAGCAACGCCGCCGCGGCCATCAGGCTGAGCAGCACGCCAAGCACGACATAGACGGTATTGTGCCTGTAATATTTGCCCCGATGTTCCTTCTCGATCGCCTGCCGGAAGGCCTTGCCGATCTCTTGTACCCGTTCGCCATTCGACTTCTCGATCGCGAATGTGTCACCCGCTGCGCCCATCTGGAACAGCATGCTCTTTTGTCCGGAGGGGAGATCCTTCAACGGCTTTCTATCGCTGATCCTGACGACAACCCGCGACTTGAGGTCTTCGAGCGTCAGATAACCCTTTACCGCAAGATCAAGCAGGCTTGCCGAAAACGCAGTCCAGCCGCCGCCGGAAAATCCCTTGTTGTCAATATAGTTGACCAGCGCCGGCGAGATGCCGGCCGGTGTATCCCAGCGCGGCACGATGACGCCGCCTTGCGGGTCACGGCCGACTCTCCGCCAGACCACGAAATAATAAAAAGCAACGACGGCGAGGCCACCGAGGGCAAGGAACAAGTTACGGTTGTCACGCCACCACCACGCACTCTCCTGATCTGCGGAAGGTGCTGTAACGATGCCCTTGGGGAAGCCGACGACTATCGTGAGGCCTTCCTCACTGCCCAGCGGGCGGGTCGTGGTGAATGTCGCCTGGCTGCCAGAAGCGCTTGCGCGGACGTCGCTGGCGGTGGAACCGTAGGCACCGGTAAAGGCAGTGGTATCCGTGACCCTGCCGCCCGGCAGCGTCACACGCGCCGAAGCCTGTGCAATGCGGAACTGCCAGCCATTCCCGGTGGCGTTCCAGTACAACTCGTCATGATCGTCGAAATAACGGATCTGCCGGTTGGTTCTGTAGGTGATGGCGTAGGTGTGCTCGCCGGGAGATAGAAACGTGTTTTCATCCCCGGCATAGATGCGGATGCCGCGGGAGATGGTTTCCGTATGAAAGGCTTCCGGGCGGCCATCGCGGGTAACGGAGACGGGCTCGAAACCGACCCGGATCGTGCGGCCTTTCGCATCCTCCATGGTCATCGGGAAATCGCGAAAAATGCCGCGGCGGATGCGATTGCCCTCGGCATTGACCGTGATCGCCTCGGTCACCGTCAGCTCACCATCGGCAGCAATCCTGATATCCGAATTGTAGCTGCGGATATATTCCTCCGCCGCAGCCGGAAGATAACCTGCCAGAACCAAGGCAAGGGCGAGGACAAGGCGCCGAAACATCAGCGACCTCCGCTTTAGAATTTCACGCTGGGAACGGCGCGATCGGCCTCGTTTTCGATCTCGAAATACTCGCGCTTGGAAAAGCCGAAGGGGCCGGCGACAAGATTGGCGGGAAAGCTCTCGACCTTGATGTTCAGGTCGCGCGCCGAGCCATTGTAATAACGCCGCGCCATCTGGATCTCGCTTTCGATCGTCTCCAGCGAAGTCTGCAGCTCGGCGAAATTCTGGTTGGCCTTGAGGTCGGGATAGGCTTCTGCGAGCGCGAACAGTTTGCCGAGCGCCTGAGAGAGCAGGCCTTCCGCCTGCGCACGACCGGCGACATCGCCGGTGGGCACCGCCTGAGCCTGATTGCGCAGCTTCACCACCTCTTCGAGCGTGCCTTTTTCGTGCGCAGCATAACCCTTCACCGTCTCGATCAGGTTGGGGACTAGATCGGCGCGGCGCTTCAGCTGCACATCGATGCCGGACCAAGCCTCTTCCGCCATCTGCCGCGCGCGGACGAGGCCGTTATAAATGACGATGACGTAGAGAGCGACGAGCGCGATAAGGCCGAGCGCGATGTACATATCGGTAATACCCCCAGTTTCTGCCGATACATCTAACGCGATCCGTCACTTATTGAATAGCTGACCGCACTAAACTTTGACGGCTTTCGCTTCTATTGCGAAACCGTATCCAATCGGATACATTCGTATGATCACGTTCGAGAAGACCAAGCAATTTGACGAGTGGCTGCGTTCGCTCAAGGATCAAAAGGGCAGGCTGCGAATTCTCGCTCGCCTGACATCGGCAGAGCAAGGGAATTTCGGTGATTGCGAACCGGTCGGCGGCGGGGTTTCCGAAATGCGTGTTCATTACGGTCCCGGCTACCGCATCTACTACACCCGCCGCGGCCAGACTGTTTACCTGCTGCTGGTCGGCGGCGATAAATCCACGCAGAAGCGGGATATAGGCCGAGCCATCGAGCTGGCCGCGACAATCAGGAAAGAATGGCCATGAGCGAGACCAGCACATTCGAAATTGCCGAATATCTCGATAGCCCGGATGCCATGCTGGAATATCTGGAATTGGCCATGGAAGATGAAAACCCGGACGTTTTCATCGCGGCACTCGGGCACGTCGCCAAGGCGCGCGGCATGTCCCAAGTCGCAGAACTTTCGGGGCTTGGACGGGAAAGCCTCTACAAAGCTCTCAAATCAGGATCGAAACTGCGCTACGAAACCGTCCAGAAAGTCGTTCAGGCTCTGGGCTTCCGGCTGGCTCTGGAAAAAAGCGACGCCGCGTAACTGCGGCATCGCGCGATAGTATCAAGCGAGCCTCAGGCGGCCTTTTCGCCGAAATTCGCGCCACCGGCATCCGTCAGCAGGAAAGCCTCGCCGCAGGCCTTGGCGAGCGTGCGGACGCGAAGGATGTAGCTCTGGCGTTCGGTGACCGAGATCACGCCGCGGGCATCAAGCAGGTTGAAGACGTGGGATGCCTTGATGCATTGGTCGTAAGCCGGGAAGACGCACTTGTGCAGCATCTGGTTGGCGTTGTCGCCCGGTGCACCGGCAGCGAGAAGCGCCTGGCATTCCTTTTCCGCATCGATGAAGTGGCGATGCAGCATTTCGGTATTGGCGTATTCGAAGTTATGGCGGGAATATTCCTGCTCTGCCTGCAGGAAAACATCGCCATAGGAAATCTTCTCTTCGCCTTCGCGGCCATTGAAGTTCAGGTCATAGACGTTGTCGACGCCCTGGACATACATGGCGAGACGTTCGAGACCATAGGTCAACTCGCCGGCAACCGGCGAGCATTCGATGCCGCAGACCTGCTGGAAGTAAGTGAACTGCGAGACTTCCATGCCGTCGCACCAGCATTCCCAGCCGAGACCCCAGGCGCCGAGCGTCGGGCTTTCCCAGTCATCCTCGACGAAACGCACGTCATGCAGAAGCGGATCGAGGCCGATCGCCTTCAGCGAGCCGAGATAAAGCTCCTGCAGGTTGGAAGGGTTCGGCTTCAGGATGACCTGATACTGGTAATAATGCTGCAGGCGGTTCGGATTTTCGCCGTAACGACCGTCGGACGGGCGGCGCGACGGCTGAACGTAAGCTGCCTTCCACGGCTTGGGACCAAGCGCACGCAAAGTGGTCGCGGGATGGAAGGTACCGGCACCGACCTCCATGTCGTAAGGCTGCAGAACGGCGCAGCCCTTGTCCGCCCAGTAATTATGGAGCGTCAGGATGAGCGCCTGGAAAGAGCGCTTGGGGTCCATGTGTTCGGGCAGATCGGTCATGGGCATATCGGCATCGTTTGATTGAGGATGCGGACGAGTGCCACGCGAGGCGGCGAGGGTCAAGCGTGAAGGCACGAGTGCCTTACTCTTCTTCCTTCTTCACCCGATACTCGCCCGTCACCGGATCCTTTTCCAGCGTGCCGACGGCACCGGTCTGGCGTTCCTTTTCCTGCTGCTTGCGGCGTGCGGTCAGTTTCTCCGCGTCCTTGATGAAGCGCTTGTAAAGCATCCATCCGCCGCAGATCAGCACGGCCATGAATATGAGCTGGGCCATTTCCCCTCGAAGTCCTTATGCAAATGCGCCCCGCTCTCAAACGAGACGTGTCGGGCGTCAGAGCCCGTATCGGCTCCACAATGCCCTTTCTTCGATGCTGGCGGCAAGTCCCGCCCCCGCCTGCGCGGCGATTTCACCAAAGGCGGGTGTGGTCATTTCCACGCCGGGCAGACGCTTGCCGAACAGGGTGCGGGCGCTGCCGATCAGTTCGAGGCGGACATCCTTGCCGAAGCGGCGTTTCAAGACTTCGCGCATGTCGCCCAGCCCGTCAATCAGGCCGAGTTCCAGACCTTTCGAGCCCGTCCAGAACAGGCCGGAGAAAATTTCTCCGTCATCGGACAGACGCTCACCTCGGCGCATCTTCACCATATCGATGAAGACCTTGTGGATCTCGACCTGCAGCGTCTTCAGATATTCGATATCGCTATCCTTTTCCGGCTGGAACGGATCGAGGATGACCTTGTTTTCACCGGCGGTATAGACGCGGCGCTCGATGCCGATCTTCTTCAGCATTTCAGGGAAACCGAAGCCGCCGGAGACGACACCGATCGAACCGACGATCGAGGTCGGGTCGGCAAAGATCTCGTCGCCCGCAAGCGCGATCATATAGCCGCCGGAGGCCGCAACATCCTCGACGAAGATCAGCACCTTCTTCTGCTTTTCCTCGGCAAGCGCCCGGATGCGCTGGAAGATCAGCCGCGACTGCACGGGCGAGCCGCCCGGGGAATTCACCGAGATGGCAACAACCGGTGTCTCCTTGTTGGCGAATGCCTTTTCCAGCATCGGGGCTGCCGTCGCCAGGCTCAATGTCGGCTTGAACTGGTTTCCGCCCGTCATGATCGCCCCATGCAGGCGAACGACGGGTATCGCCAATCCCTTCTTGCGAAAACGCTTCGGGAGCAGACGATTGAACAAGCCAGCCATTTAAGATCCTTCCAGAATATCGGTTCAGCAATGCATGTAGGCATTGGAACGACAAGTGCAATCGCTGTGTTCCAACGAAGGTTTACGGCTTATTGCGAATGACTTGCAATTTCATTCCAAACAAGCAAGATGCCGTTATTGCCCATCCGAGGATTACATGGATTTCTCCCGCATAAAGACCGAGAGTGGCTGGCGGCAAGATGCCCGCGAGGCGTCGCTGTCGGATGTCTATCAATCGGTCAATGTCACCCGCCACGGCTCGAAACTGAGACGTGTCCTTGCCTTCGCGGGTCCGGGTTATCTGGTCGCAGTCGGTTACATGGATCCCGGCAACTGGGCCACCTCGCTCGCCGGCGGGTCGAAATTCGGTTACGCGCTGCTTTCTGTCGCGCTGCTTTCCAACCTGATGGCGATCGTGCTGCAATCGCTCTGCGCCCGACTGGCGATCGCCTCGGGCCGCGATTTGGCGCAAGCTTGCCGTGATGCCTTTCCGCGGTCGGTCTCGGTCGTTCTCTGGGCTTTGGCGGAGATCGCCATCATCGCCACGGACATTGCCGAGGTGATAGGCACCGCGATCGGGCTCAACCTGATTTTTGGCATCTCGCTGGAAGTCGGCGTTCTCGTCACCTCGCTCGACGTGTTTCTCATCCTCTATCTGCAGAGGCTCGGTTTTCGCTGGGTCGAGGCCTTCATCATTACCCTGCTCGGGGTCATCGCCGTCTGTTTCGGCGTGCAGATCTTCTTTGCAGATCCGGTCTGGTCTGAGGTCGCGTTCGGCTTCGTGCCGACGACGGAGATCGTCAAAAACCCCGAAATGCTCTATCTGGCGCTCGGCATTTTAGGCGCGACCGTCATGCCGCATAATCTCTACCTGCATTCCGGCATCGTGCAGACGCGTGATTTCGGCAAGACGGTGCCGGAAAAGCGCGAGGCGCTCAAATTCGCGACGATCGATTCCACGGTTGCGCTCACCTTCGCGCTGATGATCAATGCCGCCATTCTCATCCTTGCGGCAGCAGCCTTCAATGCCAACGGGCACACCAATGTGGTTGAACTCGGCCAGGCAAATGCGCTCCTGTCGCCCATCCTTGGCCTCGCTCTGGCGCCGGTCTTCTTCGGCATCGCCCTGCTCTGCTGCGGCCTCAACTCGACGGTGACGGCAACGCTTGCCGGGCAGATCGTCATGGAAGGTTTTCTGCATATCAAGCTGAAGCCGTGGGTCCGGCGCGTGGTGACGCGGGCAATTGCGATCGTGCCGGCCGGTATCGTCACCATCTGGTATGGCGATGCTGGAACGTCCGAACTTCTGATCCTCACCCAGGTCGTGCTCAGCCTGCAGCTTTCCTTCGCCGTCTTTCCGCTGGTGATGTTCACGACCAGCAAGGCGAAGATGGGTGCGCTGGTCGCGCCACGCTGGCTGGCGGCACTTGCCTACCTGATCGCCCTCGCCATTGCCGCGCTCAATGTCAAACTGCTGATCGACGTGGTGAGCGGCTGACAGTGCGACGCAGATAGGCCGAACGGCCATTGTTCAGGTCGTCGACATCGGCGCTGAACGAATGGCCGTCTGGACCATGCACGACAAGCGGTGCGCGGAATATCAGCCTTGCCTTCGATCCCTTGATCGCCGTCACGAGAATGCGGGTCGCATCCTCGCCGGGGCGCGGATGGACGGGGGTGATTTCGACGCCGCCAAAACGCTTTCCGCAAGCTGCCAGAATATCGGCAATGGATTCAGGCCGTGCGATCAGCGACAGCTGCCCGCCGGATTTCATGATAGCGCCCGCAGTCTTCAGCCAGGCCTCGAACAGGCCATCCGTCATCGCATGCGCCTCTGCCTTCAGGTTGTCGGGGGTCCTGCGATCCCCGGCATGATTGAAGGGCGGGTTCATGATGACGTGATCGTGAACCTCGTCTTCAAGACCTGCTGCGACCCGGGCCTTGCCGGTCAGGCTCACGTCCGCCTCGAGCACATCCACGCGGTCCGCCAGGAAGGCGTTTTCGGGCAGAGCGATGCTTCGTCTGGCATAATCCGCCATGACCGGAAATTTTTCGACCAGGAGGACGTGTGCCCCACCAAGCCGCGAGGCGACCGCGAGACCCGCCGCTCCTGCCCCGGAGCCTAGATCGGCAACGCTTGCTGGCCCGTCGCCCGATACCAGCGAGGCAAGCAGCATGGCGTCCACACCAGAGCGATGCCCTTCATTTTTCGGCTGTACAACGTGGAAGCGGCCACGATGGAAGGCATCGATGGTGAAGTCTACCTGCGGCTTGGACTTGATCAGATCGGATGTGCTCATGACCGCAGTTCGGTCTCCAGGCCGGCATCAGTAAGGATTGTGCGGGCCTCTTGCGAACGCGACTCTTCCACCAGAAGACGGCGCTGCAGGAGGCCAAGCGAACCTTCCAGCACGCTCATCGACTGATCGGCGACGAGGCAATGTATGCCGGCATCTTTCATCAGGCTTTCCGCAAGTGACAGCGTGACGACATCATTGGTGCGGATAAGCTCGATCATCAGGCACCCTTTCGTGAAAAGCCCTTTATGTTTTTGCCCTACCGCCCTATGACGACGTTACTAGTCTCGTCTCATACATTTCCAGGGAGGCCTGAACTTGGGCGTCGTCATACCGCTTGAAGAAGGCAAAAACAAATCTGCATCCGTAAAGCCGCTGGTGGATCTCACCAAGGCGGACATGGATCGCGTCAACCAGCTGATCCTGTCTAAGGCCGGCTCGGATGTACAGATGATCCCGGAAGTGGCCAACCACCTGATCTCTTCCGGCGGCAAGCGGCTGCGCCCGATGCTGACGCTCGCATCGGCCTCGATGTTCGGTTACCAGGGCGAAGGCCATGTGAGGCTCGCGACCTCGGTCGAGTTCATGCATACGGCGACGCTTCTGCATGACGACGTGGTCGACGAAAGCGATCTGCGCCGCGGCAAGTCCACAGCACGGATGATCTGGGGCAATCAGGCAAGCGTTCTCGTCGGCGATTTTCTGCTCGGCCAGGCGTTCAAGATGATGGTCGATGTCGGTTCGCTCGAAGCGCTCGACGTGCTTGCGACAGCAGCCGCCGTGATCGCCGAAGGTGAAGTTCTGCAGCTTTCTGTCGCCAAGAATCTCGAAACGACCGAAGACGATTATCTCTCCGTCATCCGCGCCAAGACAGCGGCACTGTTTGCCGCGGCTGCCGAAGTCGGCCCGATCATCGCCAATGCAGACAAGGCAAGCCGTTCGGCCCTGCGCTCCTACGGCATGAACCTCGGTTATGCCTTCCAGATGGTCGACGATGCGCTGGATTATGGCGGCAATGCTGCTGATCTCGGCAAGAATGTCGGCGACGATTTCCGCGAGGGCAAGATCACACTTCCCGTCATCCTCGCCTTCCGTCGCGGCACGCAGGAAGAACAAGCCTTCTGGCGCAGCGCCATCGAAAAGGGTGAAAGCAGCGACCAGAACCTCGAAAAGGCGCTAGGTCTGATTACCAGGCACGACGCGCTGAAGGATACGATCGCGCGCGCCCTGCATTACGGCAAGATCGCCCGCGATGCGCTGGCTCCGCTTCCGGCCGGTCCGCTGAAGGATGCGATGATGGAAGTCATCGACTTCACCATCCAGCGGGTGAACTGATCAATCTGCCGTGACAACCCTTCTGGGGATAGCTGAGCTCACGGCAGATTTCCTTGCGGACCTGCTTCAAAAAAGCCATTCTGTTATGAATCATTCGGCGCATTCCTGCGGCGACGCGTCGCCGACACGCCAGCTTTCATGAAAGGCCCGTTTATGCGGCAGACAAACCGTCATCTCCTGCTTTCCAGCGTCGCGCTCGCGGCATGCCTGGTGTTCGGTTCTGTGGCGGGCGCCGCCACACCGGACGCCAAGCCGGCCGAAGAGAAGGCGGCGACGTTCGGGGCGCGTGACGTGAAGTCGTTTGCCGGCGCGTTTCTCGCTGCCCGCACGGCCGATGTCGATCACGACTACCCGACCGCAATCGCGCTTTATCGCAAGGCACTCGATTTCGAGCCGGCCAATCTCGAAATCCGCGAACGGCTTATGATCTCGCTTCTTCTCAACGGCGATTTTGCCGACGGGTTGAAGGAAGCCGAAGCGCTGAAGAGCGACACCGCCGTCGAGCGCGTGACGAAGATCGTGCGCGGGCTGGATGCGCTGCGCAGCGGTAAATACGACAGCGCCAGGAAGATCCTTGCCTATGAGGGACCGAACGATCTCGACCGCCTGACGCATCTTCTTCTGTCCGGCTGGGCCGATGTCGGCGCCGGCAAGGGTAAAAAGGCGATCGCGACGATCAACGGGCTGAAAGGCCCCGCCTGGTTCAAGGTCTTTACCGATTACCATCTGGGTGCAATGGCGATCGTCGCCGGCGACACCTCGACCGCCCGCCAATATCTCAACCGGGCCGTGACCAATAATGACGCGGTCGCTACCGCTCCGGATACGTTCATGCGCGCCGTCATGGCGCTGGCGCGATTGGAAGCCTCGGCGGGCAACAAGCAGAAGGCGCTCGATGCGATCTCTGTCGGCGACGGCATGATCTCCAATTACGCTCCGCTCAAGGCGCTGCGCCAGAGCATCGAAAAGGGTGAAAAGCCGGCCCAGCAGGTCACGACCGCTGCCGAAGGTGCAGCCGGCGTGCTCTTCTCCATCGGCGGGGCGCTGAACCGCCAGGGTGCGGAAGACATGGTGGCGCTCTACCTGCAGATCTCGCATGCGCTCGACGAGAAGAGTGCCGATACGCTGATCATGCTCGGCGGCATTGCCGAAAAACTGGAACAGCCGCAGCGCGCCATCGCATTCTACCAGCAGGTTCCCGAGGATTCGCCGATGCGGCGGATTTCCGAACTGCAGCTCGGCATCACGCTTTCCGATACCGGCAAGATCGATGAGGCCAAGAGCCACCTGAAGGAACTGATCCAGTCCGACCCGGCCGATATCCGCAGCTACATCGCCTATGGCAGCGTCTTGTCCGAGGCCAAGGACTACAAGGAGATGGCCGCGAATTACGACAAGGCCGTCGAAGTCATCGGCTCGGTGCCTCGGCAGAGCGACTGGTCGGTGTTCTTCCAGCGCGGCATTGCCTATGAGCGCTTGAAGGAATGGCCGAAAGCCGAACCCAATTTCCGCAAGGCACTGGAACTGAACCCTGAACAGGCGCAGGTTCTGAATTATCTCGGCTATTCGCTGGTCGACATGAACCTCAACCTGGACGAAGGCCTGAAGATGATCCAGGCGGCCGTCGATGCGCGCCCCGATGACGGCTATATCGTCGATTCGCTCGGCTGGGCTTACTATCGCCTCGGCCGGTTCGACGATGCGGTGACGGAGCTTGAGAAAGCAATCCAGCTGCGCGCCGGTGATGCCACGATCAACGACCATCTGGGCGATGCCTATTGGCGGGTCGGGCGCAAGCTCGAAGCCGTCTACCAGTGGAACCGCACGCTTGTTTCCGAAGGCGAAGACGTCAACCGCGAGCATGTGAAGCAGAAGATCGAAAACGGCCTGCCGGCGCTCGATCCGAATGCCACCAATACGGTGCGCAACCAGACGGAAACCCCGGCTCAGGCCGCTCCGGCACCTGCCACGCCCGATAAGAAGTCCTGATGCACGATATGTCTCTGGACATCACATCGGCAGATATCAAAAGGCCCGCCACAGACGCGGGCCTTTTCGACTTAGCATTCACAAACTTCGCAGTGACCGAATTCGCACCGGCGAAAATCAATCTGGCGCTGCATGCGGTCGGCCAGCGCGCCGACGGATATCACCTGCTCGACAGTATCGTGACCTTTACCGCTGATGCAGACGATGCGACGGCGGGTGCGCCCGCCGGAGACAGGCTGGGTTTTACGCTTTCCAAAAAGGATGCATTTTCGATTTCCGGCCGGTTCGGCGAAGGGCTTTCGCCTGATCCGGATGCGGCCCAGCAGAACCTCGTGCTCAAGGCTCGCGATATCCTGCGCATTGCGCTTGACGCAAAAGGCATTGCCGCGCCGCCGGTTGCCATCCATCTGCAAAAGAACCTGCCGATCGCCTCTGGCATCGGCGGCGGATCGGCCGATGCGGCAGCAACCCTACGCGGTCTTTTACGCCTGTGGGATGCACAGATCAGCGAGCCGGAACTTTCGGCGCTTGCGCTTTCACTCGGCGCCGATGTGCCCATGTGCCTGAAAAGCCGGCCGCTTGCCGCAAGAGGCATAGGTGAGGACATCACCATGCTCGACACCATGCCGTCTTTCGCCATCGTGCTTGGCAATCCGCTTCGCGGCGTCTCGACACCGGATATTTTTCGGCGGCTGACAACCAAGAACAATCCCGCCATTCCAGCCCTTACCGGAGACTGGCAAGCCGATCTCAGCGCCTTGCGCAACGATCTGGAGCCGCCGGCGCGCTCGCTTGTCAGCGAGATCGGCGAGCTTTCCGAACTGATTGCGGCGGAAGGCGCGTGGCTTGCCCGCATGTCCGGTTCCGGTGCGACATATTTCGGACTGTTTGAAACGTCAGCCAAAGCGGTAAACGCTGCGAACGATCTTCAGAGCAAGCGGCCAGACTGGTATTTCACAGCCGCACGGACCATCGGAGCGAAATAATGATCGGGATAGACGAAATGCGCAGCTTCATTCCGCTCGGCATCGCGGTTCTGACCGTCTCCGATACGCGCACACTCGAAGACGACAAGTCGGGCCAGACGCTTGTCGACCGCATCGAGGCGGCGGGGCATCTGCTGAAAGCCCGCGCCATCGTGACCGACGACCGCGAAAAGATCGCCGGACAGGTGACGGCCTGGACGCTCGACCCGGAGATCGATGTCGTCATCACCACCGGAGGCACCGGCTTTACCGGCCGCGACGTGACGCCGGAAGCGCTGGAACCGCTGTTCGAAAAGCGGATGGACGGATTTTCGGCGCTTTTTCACCGCATTTCCTATGACAAGATCGGCACATCGACGATCCAGTCGCGCGCGACGGGCGGCGTGCTCAATGCCACCTACATCTTCGTCATTCCCGGCTCGCCCGGCGCCTGCAAGGATGCCTGGGACGGGATATTGAAGGCGCAGCTCGACTATCGTCACATGCCCTGCAATTTCGTCGAAATCCTGCCGCGGCTGGACGAACATCTGAAGCGCACGAAAGGCTGAAATTATCGGCTGCGGACAACCCACGCCGGAATGAGCTGACTCATCAGCTTCGTCGCCTTGTGGCCCTTTGCCAGCGCTTCCAGGCTCATGCCTGATTTGGCGACCGCAATCGCGCTCTTCTTCGGTAGGATCAGCCCGTATTCCAGCGGAGGGACCGAACGACCGATACGCTGGAAGAATGGCCGGCGGTAGTTGCGCGACGGCGAAAAGCGCGCCGGCTGCTTGTGGATCGCCAGATGCTCGATGACTTCCTCGATCCAGCCGCTTTGCGGACGCGCGCCTGCCTCTATGAAAAGCAGCCATTCGCCACGCGCACTGCGCAGGACATCCTTGATGTCCCAGTGACTGTGAAACCGGCAGCCGGCAGCATCCGCCACACGGGACGAACCATCATGCGACGCGTGATCGAGCACGATCACGTCACTTACAAGTCCTTCCACAGCGGCAGTAACGAGGATCGAAAGCGTCTGCGCAAGCTCGGCTTCCTGGTCCCTGCATTCCATTAAAACAGTCAGCATTTCTGACCCTTAACCCATAGCTTGGGCAAAAGCCAGCAACGAACAAAGTTTGTTCTTGCAATGTTCTCATTTTGGCGATAGGAATTTAGTCATCGAGAACGGGAAGTGATCCCGTCAGGAGCCTTCAATGACCGAGCTGTCCCAACTGCGGCAGGGTGCGTTTGCGCCCGCCCATACGGCTGACATTGCCGATGCACTGGTCCAATCATCCGGGCTCAGGATCGAGATCGATCGGCGGCGCGGCAGAGGCGCCGGCCTGAACCCGAGCGGACGCTTCGAGGAGGAACGCCGCGAGGTGTTCGACGACGGTTGGCAGACACTCGAGGAGCTCGAGCCGTTCCGCACGGAAGTGCAGATCGAGAAGCCGAAAACGGCGATCACCCGCAACGACAGCCCCGATATCGGTTTCGACCGGTCGATCAATCCCTATCGCGGCTGCGAGCATGGTTGCATCTATTGTTTTGCAAGGCCGAGCCACAGTTTCATGGGCCTTTCACCGGGGCTCGATTTCGAGGCTAAACTATTTGCCAAGCCGGACGTGCCGCGGCTTCTGGAACGGGAGCTGAGCAGGCCGGATTACAAGGTGCGGGCAATTGCGATCGGCACCAATACCGATCCCTATCAGCCGATCGAGCGGGAATGGCGGATCATGCGCCAGATCCTCGAAGTGCTGCAGAAGGCCAATCATCCGGTGGTGATCGTGACGAAGTCGGCGCTGGTCATGCGCGATATCGACATCCTTTCCGACATGGCCTCGAAAGGCCTGGCCAAAGTCGGGATTTCGGTGACGACACTGGATCGCAAGCTCGCCCGAACGATGGAACCCCGTGCTTCGACACCGGCCAAGCGGCTGGAAGCGATCAAGGCGCTGTCGGATGCCGGCATACCGACTGCGATCATGGCTTCGCCGATCATTCCGGCGCTGAACGACCACGAGATAGAACGAATTCTGGATGCAGGCCATGCTGCGGGGGCGACGGAAGCAAGTTATGTGCTTTTGCGCCTGCCGCTGGAAGTCAGCCCGCTGTTTCGCGACTGGTTGCTGCGCAATTATCCGGATCGCTACCGGCATGTGATGTCGCTGATCCGCTCGATGCGGGGCGGCAAGGATTACGATGCCGAGTTCGGAAAGCGGATGAAGGGTGCCGGTCCCTATGCATGGCAGATCGGCCGCCGTTTCGAAATGGCGACCAAGCGGCTTGGGCTCGGCCGGCGCGGCATGCATCTGCGCGACGACCTGTTCATCCGCCCCAATGGCGGCGGGATCCAGCTGTCGCTTCTCTAGGATAAGGAACCATAGCGCGAAAGAACACGCAGGAAGGGAAACGTCCAAGAATGCCCGCGCATTCTAAGCCAGATTTTTCTTCAGTCCTCCGCATGTCGAGTTTTGTGTCATTCATGCGCCTCCCGTGAGGCACGACATATTCAACTTCGTTCTCGGTAAGGTTTCCGCCCCCTTGCCCCGCCGAGAACATTGCCCCGAGCCCACCGCCATGAGCGCGGTGGAAAGCGAAGCCGCACTCGCTTTCGGGGCTTGCAGGAGATCGGGACGGCGTGCGAGCCTGCCGCCATGTTGGTTCACACGCCGCCCGATTCTCCGATGCTTTTCGATACCCCCCTCACCTGTGATTTCAGCCTGGAGCTTGCCGCTCGCGATGCCGGACACTGGCCGGTTGCCGGAACCGACGAGGCAGGCCGCGGGCCGCTCGCGGGCCCTGTAGTCGCCGCTGCGGTGATCCTCGACCCCGATAATATCCCGGCCGGCCTCAACGATTCCAAGAAGCTCAGCCTGAAGCAGCGCGAAGCCCTGTTTGAAGCGATCATGGCGACCGCCCATGTGTCGATCGCCTCCTCCGGGCCGAAGCTGATCGACGAGATCAACATCTTGCGTGCCAGTCTCGATGCCATGCGCCGTGCCGTCGCCTTCCTTTCGGTCGCTCCAGCCCATGTGCTGGTCGATGGCCGCGATGTGCCCAAGGGGCTTTCCTGCTCGGGCACGGCCGTCATCAAGGGTGACAGCCGTTCCGTCTCCATCGCCGCCGCCTCGATCGTCGCAAAGGTGACGCGCGACCGGATGATGAACCGCGCCGGCGTCGTCTATCCAGCCTATGGCTTTGCAAAGCATGCCGGCTACGGGACGAAGCAGCATAGGGACGCGATCATCGCCGACGGCCCCTGCCCGCTGCACAGGATGAGTTTTCGGCCGTTGAAGAACGACGACTTTTTAGAATAGAGCGAACAGAACGCCGGGCGGTCTCGACGCATTGCCTGTTTGCCCTCATTGGCCGATGCTGCGCTTCTCCGGGCAACAGCAATCGTCCAAGGGTCAAGCAAGTAGGATGACTAGGAAACTCGTAAAGCGAATTATGCGCGCCGATCAGCTAAAGCGCATAAGTATATATAGGCGCACCGGTGGACTGTTTTTCTATGTTGAGGAACAGGTATCGATGTGGGACGACTGCCCGCCGGCCTGGGTCGAAGAGCTAGTCTCCGGAATTTTTTATAGCACCGCCGAAGCAGTCATCGAAGCCCGGCAAGCCGTAGGCTGGCTCAGGCTTTCTGAAGAACGAGGTCAGGATCCGTTCAAAGAGCGCATCGTTGACAATTGGAGACCCATCGGAACAGTTGAGCACAATCTGCTGATGCATCTCCTTCGTGGCGACTTCCCCGGACGGCGTCAAATTCTCGACCAGATGCAGTCTGTAGAAGTCATGCGCATTGATCCGGAAGGAAGCTTGAAATTGCGCAGCAACGGCCCCTGGGCGGATGTTCGCGATAATGACTATCCATCGGATAGGGTTAGTGGGCGCATTCCCGTTGAAGGCTTCTATATGGATGACGTCGATGAAAGCGGCGCATTGGTCCACTTGCTGCTTCATGTCATCGACGGGAAAATAGATGAGCTTGAAATCTATAAAGAGGACGGCAGCCCGATCCTTATAGATCCTTATGAGATCGAACTCGATAGAATCTATTTCTACTAGGAGCCGGGAAGCTCTACCTCGAATTAGAGACTTGTCTACAGGCCATAATCAACGTCCGACATCTCGAAACAAAAAAGCCGGGCGTTTTCACCCGGCTTTTCAAATTCGAATTCTGAGAAAAAATCAGTTCAGGCGCGACTGGACCTTGGCGACGGCGTCCTTGAAGAGGGCGGTCTGGGTGGTCTTGTCGGTCTTTGCGGCGATCACCTTGCCTGCGGCTTCGACAGCGATGTCGATGGCAGCGGACTTGACGGCGGTGATGGCGTCGGCTTCGGCCTGCTTGATTTTCTGTTCCGAAAGTGCGTTGCGGCGAGCAACAAATTCCTCGGTCTTCTGGCGGGCTTCCTCGGTCAGAAGAGCGGCTTCGCGTTCGGCGGCGGCCAACAGGGCTGCCGCTTCGGCCTCGGCTTCCTTGCGCTTCTTCTGGTATTCGGCGAGCAGAGCCTGGGCTTCCTCACGCAGGCGCTTTGCCTCGTCGAGTTCGCCGCGAATGTTATCGGCGCGCTTGTCCAGCGAACGGCCGACCATACCCGGAACCTTGATGTAGATCATCAGGCCGAGAAAGAGGACGAGACCGATAAGGGCCCAAAATGTTGCGTCCATGGATCAGGCTCCCGTCTTGGCAGCTGCGACAGCAGCCTTGATGTCGTCGCCGGTGGCCTTGCCGCCGATCAGCTGATCGACGATCGCGGTCGCGGTTTCTTCGGCAATCGCGCCCACTTCGGCAAAAGCCTTGGACTTGATTTCGCCGATGCGGGTTTCGGCTGCGGCGAGCTTGGCAGCAAGTTCCGCCTCGATCGCGGTGCGATCGGCAGCGGCCTTGGCCTTGGCGTCGTTACGAGCAGCGTCAGCAATGCCGTTTGCCTTGGAACGGGCTTGAGCCAGTTCCTTTTCATAGGTCTCGACGGCAGCGTCAGCTTCGGCCTTCAGGCGGCCTGCCTCTTCGAGATCGCCGGCGATACGGCCCTTGCGATCTTCGATGATGCCGCCAACGCGCGGCATGATGACCTTCTGAATGACGAGATAGAAAAGGCCAAAGGTGATGGCGAGCCAGAGCAGCTGCGACGCGAAATGCGACGAGTCGAATGGCGGGAAACCCGCAGACTCGTGCTCTCCGCCGTGAGCGACGCCGGTTTCGGTATGAACCTCGCCTGCGGGCGCAGCAGGCGTTTCAGATGCGGCCGGCGCGGTCTGCGCGTATGCCGAGGTCACGAACATCATCACCTCCAGGTGAATTCCATATAAAGTGGATCACGGCTCACCGTTGCCGGCCGGCCGTGATCCTATCCTATGCCGCTAGACGATAAGTCTTAGACAGCGAACAGGAGAAGGAGAGCTACGAGCAGCGAGAAGATGCCCAGAGCTTCCGTAACGGCGAAGCCGAAAATCAGGCGGCCGAACTGGCCATCAGCAGCCGACGGGTTACGCAGAGCGCCCGACAGGTAGTTGCCGAAAATCGTGCCGAGGCCGATGCCTGCGCCACCCATGCCGAGGCAAGCGATACCTGCGCCGATGTACTTTGCTGCTTCCGCGTCCATGATGAACTCCTTCGAATGGTTTGTTGCGGCTTTGGACTGGTGCCCTCAAGCACCAACGACTTTATTTCTCAGTGACCGTCCGGATGCAGGGCATCGTTCAAGTACATGCATGTCAGGACTGCGAAGACGTAGGCCTGAAGGAATGCAACGAGAAATTCCAGACCGGTCAGAGCGACGGTCATGATGAGGGGCAGGATAGCCGTGCCAATGCCGAGCGCACCGAGTGCACCGAGCGAGGTCACGAAGCCTGCGAAAACCTTGAGCGTGATGTGGCCAGCCAGCATGTTGGCGAAGAGACGAACCGAGAGGCTGATCGGGCGGGCGATGAAGGAGATGACCTCGATCAGAACAACCAGCGGCAGAAGCGCACCAGGAACGCCCGACGGCACGAAAAGCTTCAGGAAGCGAAGGCCATGCTTGGCAAAACCGTAGACCACGACGAGACCGACGACCAGGATCGACAGAGCGAAGGTGACGATGATCTGGCTGGTGACGGTGAAGAAGTAAGGGAACATGCCGATCAGGTTCGCAGTCAGGATGAACATGAACAGCGAAAAGACCAGCGGGAAGAATTTCATGCCGTGGCTGCCCGCCCCTTCTCGCAACATATTTGCGACGAATTCATAGGACATTTCGGCAACAGACTGCGCGCGGCCCGGGATCAGCGAGCGCTGCGAGGTCGAGAAATAGAGAAAGCCGGCTGCAATAGCGACTGTCGCAACCATGAACAGGGAAGCATTGGTGAAAGAGAAGTCGATGCCACCGATTTCAATCGGCACGATCGTGTTGATGTGGAACTGATGGATCGGATCGTTTGCCACCGTTTACCCTCTTTCGATGACCGCCCGCGCGGCCTGTTCACCAAGACGACCCGAGGTCGCCTCACTTCTTGTCTTCACTGCTCCGGCTTTCAAGGTGCGGCGGTTGAGCCACCATACCTACGGCGCGGAGCACACTTAGCACACCGGCACAAAAACCGAGGAGGACAAAAAGTATCATCCCCCAGGGTTTTGAGCCGATGGCCCAATCGATCAGATAGCCTATGACCCCGCCAACCGCGATGGCAGAGATGAATTCGGAGGAAATCTTCAATCCGAGCGCCATACCCTTGCGGCTGGCTTCCGATTGTCCGTTCTTCCGATCCTCTGCCGCGTCTTCGGCCTTTCTTTCAGCCAAGGCTGCAGAAAGGCGCTTCCGGCGCTCATCCAGACCATCATCAGGGTCGTCCATCGCATCCTCCATCACCGGCTCTCCCGCACGGCAAAGCCGTGCAACGGTTAGCGAGGGATTTCGCGCCTTCCGGCCCTCTTTCAAGTGCGCGCAACATAGTTTTCACCGCCTTGCTAGTCAAGGCGCTGAACAAGCTTGCCACAAGCGTTTTAAAGCTAATGAATTCATCGCCTTATAGCATAAGTGACGGGATAGTGGATAAAACTGTTGCGGGAATCGGCGGGCACTGGGGCGCTTGTATCAGCTCCAACCACCACCATAGGTTCTATAGAAGACGTGCAAACCGATGCGTCCCACCTTTTTCATCGTCTTCGCCCAGTTCGGCCGGATATAGGTGGCGTGATAATGTGTCGCAGAGCCGACCTCCGGCATCCAGATCTTTCCGGCGGTGACGGCCATGGCCACCTCACGCGCCGTCTTCCAATGATCCTGCGAACGTATCCGGTCCTTGATATTGTCGCATGCGAAGGAAAACTGGCAGCGGTTTCGCCAATCCTCGTTCTGATAGACGACATCGCAAATGGTATCCGGATATGCTGGATTGCGCACCCGATTGAGGATGACCTGGGCAACCGCGGCCTGGCCGCGCACCGATTCGCCTCGCGCCTCGAAATAGATGCCGGATGCCAGGCACTGCTGCTGCTTGGGCGAAAAAGAATCGGCGGGCAGCGGGTTCGCCGCCCAGGCATGGTCCTCGGGACCGATCGGCGGGATAAACCTTCCCGCCTCGGGCTTCTTCAGGATTGCATCGAAGGGTGACTGGCGGGAGAAATCAGGGGCGGATGAAGCATAGGCGGTTGCCAGTATATCCGCACGATCGTTAGTCACGAGGCTGGCAATCATCGGCGGAAGGCTCTTTTCCTTCACCTCATCCTTGCGGAAATAGAATTCGGCCACTTCGACCGGTTGCTGACTGGCCTGCTCGCCCCGGGCGACCTTGACGAAGGCGGTCATCTCGTCCTCGTCATCGACGGGCCTGGTCAACGAACTCGAACGATCGAGGATGGAGCCGGCAGAGAATGCCTTCGGCGGCAGCATCGGCATGACGGCAACGATGCGGCCCTTCTTTTCAGAGCGGTTGATGCGATCTTCGTCGGGCGTGCCTTCGCCCGGCTTGTCCTTGTCGGCCAACGCCACCCTGCGCCCGTCCGGCAACGCGATGCCGGCATCGCCGCCGAGAACATGCGAGCCGCCCGGAAAGGCAAGCGACGCCGTGTGGAGCGAGCCCGCCGGTGACTGGGTGATCACCATCCGCCAGCTTTCCGACGGCCCGTTAACACCGGAAAGCAGGTCAGTGAGGTCACCCTGAGAGGGTATGGAAGGAAAGGCCAGCCAGGCGGCAAAACCGAACAGAACCGGAGAGGCCAATTTGTCCCAACGCGGCAGGGACCTCTTACGCAGAACTCTTTTCGAACGCAAAACGGCAACTCCACAAGGTAACCATAGAAGCCCGCAAGAGAACGTGCGGGACAGCGACTATGCTTGAAGAGTGAATCATTAACCTTGATGAGCGGTTAACGCGCGAACGGAAAGCCTTGCGCCACAGCCTCCTTCAGCACACGCGCATTTAACAAAGACGTGAATATAGCCCCAAGGACACGCGGTAGAGGTGGTCCATTCCGCTCAGATGACGACGTGCGCACCGAGTTCGACCACACGGTTAGCCGGCAGATGGAAATAGTCTGATGGGTCGGTCGCAGCATTGGCCATGGCGATGTAGAGCCGGTCCTGCCACATGGGCATGCCCGATTCGGCATCCGGCACCAGCTTCCTCCGGCCAAGATAAAACGAGGTCGACATGATGTCGAACTTGAAGCCGGTCTTGCGCAGATAGGCGAGCGCCTGCGAGACATTGTGCGACTGCATGAAGCCGAAGCGCAGTTCGATCACGGTGAAGCGCTCGGAGATTTTTTCCAAGCGATATCGCTCCTCGATCGAAACGCGCGGCTTATTGACTGTACGGATGGTCAGGATGACGTTCTTTTCGTGCAGGACATGGTTGTGCTTGATGTTGTGCAGCAATGCGGCAGGTGCGGTTTCCGGATCGCTGGTCAGGAAGATGGCAATGCCGGGCACCGAAACCGGGGCATGATCCGACTTCTTCTCCACCATCGGCACGAAGGTATTAAGCGGCACGTCGATGCGACGGGTCTTTTCGAAAAGGATTGCGGTGCCGCGTTTCCAGGTCCACATGATGATGGTGAAAAACGCGGCCATCATCGCCGGCACCCAGCCGCCATCATGGATCTTCAGGAGATTGGCTCCAAGGAAAACCAGCTCGAAGGCGAGCAATGGCGCCAAAACCATAATCGCCACCGTCTGCGGCCAGTTCCAGCGAAGGCGGACGAATTCGAAAGCCATGAGCGTCGTGACCACCATCGCGCCGGTCACCGAGATGCCATAGGCGGTAGCGAGTGCTTCGGAGCTTTCGAAGCCGAGAACGAGCGCAATCACACCGACAAGCAGCAGCGTGTTGACGCCGGGCAGGAAGATCTGCCCCGTATTGGTCTCCGAGGTAAAGAGGATCTGCATGCGCGGCAGGTAACCGAGATGGATCGCCTGGCGCACGAGCGAGAAAGCACCGGTAATCACCGCTTGGCTGGCAATGATCGTCGCGGCTGTCGCCAGAAGGATGACCGGGATCAGCGCCCATTCGGGAAACATTAGATAGAAGGGGTCGCTCATCGCTTCCGGATGCTGCAGCACCATGGCGCCCTGGCCTAGATAATTCAACGTCAGCGCAGGGTAAACCAGAAGGAACCAGGCCAACTGGATCGGCTTGCGACCGAAATGACCGAGATCGGCATAAAGCGCTTCAGCCCCGGTCACCGTCAGAAAGACAGCGCCAAGAACGACAATGCCAGCAAAGCCTTCGCGCAGCATGAATTCCATCGCGTACCAGGGGTTGAAGGCCTTCAGAATACTCAGATCATCGGCGATATGGACGAGCCCTATCGCACCCATGACGATGAACCAGAGCGCGGTAATCGGCCCGAAGAAACGTGACACCAGGGCGGTGCCCTTCGACTGTATGGCGAAAAGCGCAATCAGAATGACCACGGAGATGGGCAGAACCGCGCTATCCAGCTTCGGCGTGACCAGTTTCAAGCCCTCGACCGCGGACATGACGGAAAGCGCCGGCGTTATCATCGCATCGCCAAGGAACAGGGCTGCGCCAATCAGGCCGAGCAGCATCAGCATGGCGCGCTGTCCATTGGCCGACTTGGTCAGAAGCGCCAGAAGCGAGAGCGTGCCGCCTTCACCGTCGTTATCGGCTCTGAGCAGAAAGATCACGTATTTCAGCGTAACGATGATCGTCAGGGTCCAGATCATCAGCGAGATCAGGCCGATGATTTCCATATGAGTGAGGCCGTCGCTGGCAACGGGTTTCAGCGCCTCGCGGAATGCATAAAGCGGGCTGGTGCCGATATCACCGTAAACGACGCCGACGGAGCCGAGGGTGAGTGCAAACAGGCTGTGAGTACGCGTCTTTTCGGCAGCGTGATGTTCAGCGGGGTGACCCATAGAGTGCCTGACTTCAGTCAGCCTTTCCAGAAGACGACGGACAATGAAACGGATAACGGCATGCGCAACAGAATGGGCGAAACAGAGCGGACGAACTTCCGGACTAAGGTTAAGATAGGCAGACTATTATTTGGTAGGTCGGGCCTTGATCACTCTCGATTTTTTGCCCGGAACCGGCCAGCGAACCGTCGCCGGCCAGCAAGCGAGGCGACGATGAAAGCGGCAATTGCCAAAATATAGGAGGCGGGGTGCCCCGGACAGTAGACGGAAAATGGCGCTTGGAAGCCTTCTGCGCAAGGGCCTTGCGGCGATCGGCCACAAGCCCTCCCTGCATTAGGCGGTAACACCGCAAAAGAAAGCGCCAGAGCTGCGGCCGTCCTATTCGAAAACGATTGACGGCGCCTGGCGGCGCTTGCCTTGCGAAAGCTGCGCCCAGACCTTGGCGGCGATATCCTTGTAGATGCCTGAAATCTCGCTGTCCGGTTCGGCATGCACGATCGGCGTCCCGAGATCGGAGCGTTCGCGAATATCCATCGTCAACGGTACTTCGCCGAGGAAGGGAACGCCGATGCGGTCGGCTTCCGCGCGGGCACCGCCATGACCAAAGATGTCATAGCGCTTGCCGGTATCGGGGGCGAGGAAATAGCTCATGTTCTCGACGATGCCGAGAAGCGGGATTTCCACCTTGCGGAACATCGTCACGGCCTTGCGGGCATCGATCAATGCCAGGTCCTGCGGCGTGGACACGATCACCGCACCAGCGAGCGGCACCTGCTGGGCCATGGTCAGTTGCGCGTCGCCGGTGCCGGGCGGCATATCGACGACGAGAACATCGAGATCGCCCCAGGCGACTTCACGCAGCATCTGCAGAAGCGCCGACTGGACCATGGGGCCGCGCCAGATCATCGCCGTTTCCTCATCGACGAGGAAACCCATCGACATGGCCTTGAGGCCGTAGTTTTCCATTGGCTTGATCAGCCGGCCGTCGATCTGTTCGGGCCTGCCGGAAATCTTCAGGAGCCGTGGTACGGACGGTCCGTAGATATCCGCATCGAGAATGCCGACACGCAGGCCGTTCGCCTGCAGCCCAAGCGCAAAATTGACGGCAGTGGTGGATTTGCCGACGCCGCCCTTGCCGGATGCGACCGCGACGATCGCCCCAACACCGGGAACGCCGGCCTTCACGTTGCCCGGACCACGGGATGGACCGCCGGCGGGAGCATGAGCGTGCGAATGACCGTGAGCCGACGGCGCCGCAGCCTGCTGCGGTGCGGCAGACGCCTTTCGGTCTGCCGTCAATGTGACCAGCGCACCCTTGACGCCCGGCACGGACGTGACCGCCTTTTCGGCGGCCAGCCGCAAGGGCTCCAGTTCCTGAGCCTTATCTGCAGGCACGGTGATCGAAAAATAGACTTTGTTATCCGAGATGAAGACGTCCGACACCATGCCGCGGCTCACAAGGTCGCTTTCCAGATCCGGAACGCGAACCTTGCCGAGTGCTTCGAGCACCTGGGTTTTCGTTACATCCGGCATGTCTAGCTCCTGCTTGTCCTCAAGCGCATCCCGGCTTTTCGCCACGGCGCACATTCCTTGCTGCTATATAGGAGTTGCTGCCGCATACCGGCAAGATGAATAAAGCCGCTGTCTGGATGGCAGCCAATGGGCGCTCGATCCGGACAGCGGCTTTTTTCTTGGTCGCGTCTCTTGGTACGCTTTTGAAGTCCCCTCTGGACCTATTTCTAAGCAAGCATGAAACGTGCCAGTCTGAAAGAGGGTATTTTAGCACTTTTTTGCAGTAATTTTCAGAACAAACGACGTATAAGACGGCATTCCGCACTGCAGCAAACAGGGTTCGCACATCATTTGTGCAGATTAGCGAAAGCCTATTTAATCAGCCCTATGCGCAAAGCCTTGGCCACAGCTTGAGTACGATTGACGGTATCCAGCTTTTTGGCGGCGCGATTCAAGTAATGATTAACGGTATGTTCCGACAGGCCGAGGATATCGGCGATCTCGGCGCTTGTCTTGCCCGCTGCAGTCCAGGTCAGGCAATCGATCTCGCGATCCGTCAAAAGATCGGTCGCACGAACGTCCATGTTTCGGATTTCGGCAAGCCGGTCGAAGATATGGATCGCCGCAAAAGTCATTTCCATCAACTGCTGGCGATTCGGCTCGCTGCCCAAACCGCCGATCACAACCGCCCCCCTGGCTCCAGCCGGATCGTGGACCGGAATGCAAGCGCCGCGCACGATACCAAATCTGCCAAACACGGCAGCCATTTCCGGCGTTTCCGCATCGCGCTCAAGGTCGAAAGCGAATGGCACCGCGGAACGACGCAGCTGACGCACGACAAAGCTTGAGCGGATCATGCCTTCGCGATCGAAAAGCGAAACGAGTTCGGACGGCCAGTTATTGATGATAGCACTGCCGGACAGGCCCAACGCGGTTGCAGGCGGAAGGTTGAGAACCATGAAATTGCGAAAGCCGTAAAACTCCGCAAGCTTCTTGGTGAAACGGAAGACATCGAACTGGGTCTTCAAACCTGCAATCTCTTCGACATCGACGTCGAATGTAATCAGGTTGGCGGCCGTTTCCGTTTTGGACATTTTCTAACTTCTCTGTTCCGAATGCGCAGGATTGGCGGCGCAAGCACACGAATCATTCAGGTGATTTTCGGAGATCGCTCATTGGGAGAAAAGGCAAAAGTTGCAATTTCCTTGCATTTCTTCCCGCATCGCGTGTCTTACAATATAGGAGCTTCCACTGCAGACTTAAAAGAGATGTTAATTTTTTCCGCCATCAACCGTTTTATCAATACTGACAGGTACTCGTCTTAACAGAGTTCTCGCGCAGGCGACACGAGGGTGCAGGTTATTAGCTGGGGATGACGCATATTGCGCGGTCGGTGTGGACAGGGACGCCGCAATATGGCGAATAGGCAGCCGCGAGAACATCACGGTATCCGGGAGGAAAAGATGGCATCCGTTCATTCGTTCAAAGGCACGGTATTGTCTTCCAGCTTGTGCGAACTGGGTGAAGGGATCAGCTTCGAAGCCGAGACCAATACGCTGTGGTGGTGCAACATTCTCGGCAAGGCGCTGCATGCCCTCGATATGGCAACCGGCATCGAGAGCATCCATCCGCTTCCAGTGATGGCGAGCGTCGTTGCGCGGATCGATGCCGACACACAACTGATCGGCAGCGACAAGGGGCTGTTCGTCCGCAACCGGGCAACCGGCGAACTCGCACCGTATTGTGAACTCGAACCGGGCAATGACGGCAATCGTTCGAATGACGGGCGCGTACACCCCTCCGGCAGCCTCTGGATCGGTACGATGGGACGCACCGCTGCCGATGGTGCCGGCGCGATCTACCATGTCTCCCGAGGCGTGGTGACGAGGCTTTACGATGCAATCAGCATACCGAACTCCATCTGCTTTTCCCCCGATGCCGCAACGGCCTACTTCGTCGATACCCGCGGCAACCGGTTGATGAAAGTTGCGATCGATCCCTCAACCGGCCTTCCAGCGGGCCAGCCATCCGTCTTCATCGACGGCAGCGCGGACGCAGGCGGTATCGACGGGTCTATCTGCGATGCCAACGGCCATCTGTGGAATGCACGCTGGGGCGAAGCGGCGCTCGACCATTACGATGCCGCCGGAACCTTTATTCAGCGATATCAGTTGCCGGCCAGTAGAACGACCTGCCCCGCCTTTATCGGTAACGGCCGCATCGCTATCACTTCCGCCTGGGAAGGGTTGGACGCTGCCGGCCGCGCGGCTGATGCGATGGCCGGTGCGACATTCGCGGTCGATACCGGCGCAGAGGCCAAATACGATCCCTCCTATCGCCTCTGACGACCGAGGCGCGTCTCAAATCAAGACGTTCTCAGCGTAAAAAAACAGCATTCGGGGAACCAATGCTGTCCCTGCTTGTTTCCCTATCGAGCCGCAGCCGTGACGACTTCCCGGTCAAGGCAGTGGTTTTATGTAACAATAACAAATGGAAAAGGCAGGAACACCATGAAGAAGACCTTTGGAGCACTTATTGCGGCCGCCCTCATGACGTCCACCGCCCTTGCGCCGGCATTCGCCCAGACAAACAATGCTACGCCGGCTACCCCTGCAGCACCGATGGCGCCGGCCGAGACCAATACGATGGCACCGGCAGCCGGCTCGACGACATCCGCTGCGGCTGATGCAGCCTATCTGACCCAGCAGTCGGAAACCCAGGTCAGCGCCAATGATTATATCGGCAAGCAGATCTATAACGCCGGCGACGAGAGCATCGGCAAGGTCAACGACCTGATCCTCGAAGAAAACGGCGGCATCGTCGCGGCGATTGTCGGTGTCGGCGGCTTCCTCGGCATCGGTACCAAGGATGTCGCACTGCCGATGAGCAAGATCAGCATGACCCGCGACGCCGAGAAAAACGACGTACGCCTGACGACGACTGAAACGGCCGAAGCGCTTCAGTCCGCCCCGGAATTCAAGACTCTGGACGACAAGCAGGCTGCGACGGACGCAACCACGACATCGTCCACGACTACGACGCCGGCCACCCCTGCCACGCCGGCAGCCCCCGCAACGGGTGGCGATACAAACTCGTCGACGGCGACGAAGCCTTAAAGTTTGAAGCCCGGAACGAGCCATCCGCCACGTGTGATGCGATGAGAATGACAGAGGGCGGTGCCGCGGCGCCGCCCTTTCGTCGATCTAGAGAAGGGAACAGAGCCGTAATGCGTCATAGATGGCCGCATGGATGTTGCGGCTCGACACGGCATCGCCGATCCTGACGAGGTCGAAAGTGGCATCTTCAAGCTTGAGAGGCAGCGGGACGCGGCGGTCGATCAGGGCGCGGTAATCCACCGCTCCAAGATTTTTCGACAATGGCTTCAATGCAAGAAACAAGTCGGCATTGGCCGCGGTGCCGTGTTCCACCACCACCTGACCGACCTGACGCTCAACAGTCGCGGGCGAGTAATCCGAACCGAGAACGGCCGTCAGGCCATTGCCATTGCGCCGCACGGATTTAAGCCGTGTGTTGATCGTGACCTTTACGTTCTTGTCCGCGAAGTTCTTTGCATAGGGCACATGGTTCATGCCGCCCATTTCCGGGGCGAAAAAACGCTCGGGGGAGACCAGTTCCAGCTCCGCGCCGCTTGATGCGATAACTTCGGCCGCGCTCATGCCCGGATGGCCGCCATTGTCGTCGAAAAGAAGAACCGAAGCTTGAGGCTTTGCGGTACCCGCGAGGATATCCCAGCTCGAGGTAACCAGATCCTCACCCTCCTCCAGCTCGGGCAATTGCGCGAAACCTCCTGTCGCGACAACAACAAGGTCGGGATCGAGCGACATGACGTCATCCGCCTCGGCGTAGATGTCGTAACGGATTTCCACACCGAGACGTTCGAGTTCCGACAGGCGCCAATCGATAATGCCGATCATTTCGCGCCGGCGGGGATTGCGGATGAGAAGATTGATCTGGCCGCCGGCCTCTCCCGTGGCTTCGAGCACTGTCACCGAATGCCCCCGTTCTGCCAGAACCCGCGCCGCCTCCAGCCCTGCCGGACCGGCGCCGACGACAACGGCGCGCCTTACCTCATGTGCAGGAGCGATATCATGAGATATCAGCGCCTCGCGGCCGGTCGCCGCATTGTGGATACAGAGCGCCTCGCCGCCTTCGTAAATCCTGTCCAAACAGTAGGTCGCACCGACACAGGGGCGGATACGCGCCTCCTCTCCGCGCATGATCTTCTGGACGATATGCGGATCGGCGATATGGGCGCGAGTCATGCCGACCATATCGAGCTTGCCGTCCGCGATCGCGTGGCGGGCGGTTGCAACGTCGGCGATGCGGGCCGCATGAAAGACCGGGAATTTCGTCGCCGCCCTCACCTCGCCGGCAAAATCCAGATGCGGCGACGCGCGCATGCCCTGGATCGGGATGACATTGTTGAGATCGGCATCGTGATCGATATGGCCTCTGATGACATTGAGGAAATCGACATTACCGGAGGCGACCAGCCGCCTTGCGATCTCGATCCCCTCTTCGCGTGAAAGGCCCTTCTCCCAGTCCTCGTCCGTCACCAGCCTAATGCCGACGATGAAATCCGGTCCCACCGATTTTCGGACAGCCTTCAGCACCATGTCGGAAAAGCGCATGCGGTTTTCCAGCGAACCGCCAAACTCATCCTCCCGCTTGTTTGTGGCGGGCGACCAGAACTGGTCGATCAGATGGCCGTAGGCCTCGATCTCGATCCCATCGAGACCGCCTTCCTTCATGCGAGCAGCGGCATCGGCATAGTCGGCGACGATCCGCTCGATATCCCAGTCCTCCATTTCCTTCGGGAAAGCGCGGTGGGCAGGTTCGCGGATCGGAGAGGGTGCGAGGACCGGAAGCCAGTTGCCCTTGTTCCAGTTGGTGCGCCGGCCGAGATGGGTAAGCTGGATCATCACCGCCGTGCCAAGCTCATGACAGTCGTCGGTCAACCGCTTCAGCCACGGAACGATCTCGTCCTTGTAGGCGAGCAGATTGCCGAAGGCGGGCGGGCTGTCGACCGAAACGCTGGCCGACCCCGCCGTCATCGTCATGGCGATACCGCCCTTGGCCTTTTCCAGATGATAGAGCCGATAGCGATCCTTAGGCATCCCGTCTTCCGAATAGGCCGGTTCATGGGCTGTCGACATAATGCGGTTTTTCAGCGTCAGATGCCTGAGCTGAAACGGCTGTAGCAGCGGATCGTTGGACATCGAAATGGCGCACTCTCGTTCGATCGAGAGGGGATCATCGCCGAGGAGCGGGCTTCCCGCGACAATCAGAAGCGCCGCGGGATGTCTGTAAAACGGCAATTGCCGTCATGAGCTACGGTTGTTAGAAAATTCGTGATTATTTGTGCGAGCCCAATTATGAACTCTATCGATCAAGAGCGAGCATTTTCTGATAAGATCGACTGCAAATTTCCATACCTAGATACTTCCAAGGCTACGGCACTCGTCGCGGAAGCATTGTCCATTTCCCCAAATGCCGCATTTTGTGTGCTGTACGAAATCCTCGCCCCGCCACATTCGGAAAAGGTGCCAAAACAAAGACAGCGGGAATTGCTGGCCACCTGGAGTGAGCTTGCGAGTTTTCCCCTTGCTGTTCCCATCTCAAACATGGCCAGTCACGTGATTGATGGTAGAGAAGTGTCCACAAAACAGGCGCTAAGCTTGATGCGCGAAGCAGCGGCAATCCAAGGACAATACGCGGCTTTAACGGTGATATCTCACCTCGCATATGCGGGAAATGAAAACCTCGACTGTGATGCGGTGGATACTTTGGAGCGAGAAATTCGGATGCGATGGGATGCGTCTATATAACCACACCGGATCGAACCCTGCCTTTGCGGCAAAGTCCAGCTCTCAAGCGAGCTACGCGCGCCTCAGATCCGCTCGATCGCCATGAAGTCGTGGTAGTGGTCCTGCAGGTAGCGCAGGGTCGCGGCGCCATCCACCGGGCGGCCGTAGTGGTAGCCTTGCCCCATGCCGCAGCCGAGTGCGCGCAGCATGTCGACATCGGCCTGTTCCTCGATGCCTTCGGCAACGACTGCGAGATCCAGCCCCTGGCACATGGCGATGATGGCGCGCACGATATGTTCCGACGCGCGGTCTGAGGTGATGCGTGAGATGAAGGCGCGGTCGATCTTGACCTTGTCGAATGTGAAGTCGCGCAGCCGGCCAAGGCTGGACTGGCCGGTGCCGAAATCGTCGAGCGAAATGCGCACGCCGCTTGCTCGCAATTCCGAAATGATCCGCTGGGCGGTATCGGCCGATGTCATCACGGCTGTTTCGGTGATTTCCAGTTCCACGCGCCGCGGATCAAGCCCGACGCGCGACAGCGTCGAGAGGATGTTGCGCGATGTGCCCGGATCCATGAGCTGGGCGGAGGACAGGTTGAACGACAGGAAAAGCTCGCGCGGCCATGAAAGTGCAGCCTCTGCCGCTTTGCGCAGCAGCGTATCCGACAATGCATCGATAAAGCCGCGCTCTTCGGCCAGCGGCACAAAGACGGCAGGCGAGACGAAACCGAGATCGGCATCGCGCCAACGCGCCAAAGCTTCGAAACCCACCACCACGCCGTCGCGGATGCGCACGATCGGCTGGAAATGCACATCGACCGCATCTGTGATGATTGCGTTGCGCAGTGCCTGCTCGATCTGCGTGGCACGCTTCATTTCCTGGGCAATTTCAGTGGAATAAACAGTGATCTGGGCGCGGCCTCGGCGCTTGGATCGGTAGAGGGCCGTTTCGGCGCTCTTCAGCAGGTTTTCGAATTCCTCACCTGCGAAAGGATAGATGGCAAAACCGAAGGATGCCGAAAGGCGAACATTGCGGTCGCCCAAATCATACGGAGCGGAGAGCACATCCTTCATCATCTGACCGATGCGCTCCGCCCCTACCCGCTCGAAGACAAGAGGAAGGACAAAGGCGAATTCGTCGCCATCGTGGCGTGTTACCGTCGCGCCATCGGGCATGCAGGCCTTCAGACGATGGGCAACCTGGCAGAGAATTTCGTCACCCGCCTCCGAGCCGAAAAGATCGTTGATGGGCTTGAAGCCGTCGAGATTGGCGATGCAGATGGCAAAGGGGGCCGGGTCGTCGGCGCGTTCGGCTGCAAGCAGGCGCACCTTGTCGCGCAACCGGTAGCGGTTGCCCAGGCCCGTCAACGGATCGCTGTAGGCCATGGCCTGCAACTCGTTCTGGCTGACGTGCGGCAATGGGTTGCCCGCTAGCTTCATAAAAAATCCTGCTCATCGAAACGAGCGAAGGATGAGGGACAAAGATTAAGAAACTCTGCTGATGTATCAGCTTATGCCAATATGGTCACGAAACGGGCCAGGCTTCAGCTGCTATCTCGTCTTCGTCCGAAAGCAAATACCTCTGGAATACCGCATCCAGTGCTTCCGGGCTGATCGGCTTCAGGATCACATCGTTCATGCCGGCCTCGATGCAGGCCTCGCGATCACGATCGAACGCTTGCGGCAGGACAGCGATGATCGGCACCGCCTGAACTCCGTCCTCAAGTGCACGGATCGCCGCAGACGCTTCGAAACCGGTCAGTTTCGGTAGCGTTACATCCATGAGAACAAGGCGCGGCGAATGCTCGCGCCAAAGGCGGACTGCCTCTTCGCCATCGGTCGCCAGAACGTAGCTATAGCCAAGTCCTTCGATGATCTGTGAAAAGACGATCTGATTGACTTCATTGTCCTCGGCAACAAGGACATCGATACTATCGTCCTTCGAGACCGGCGCGAACGACGGCTCGTCGATTGGCGGCAATATGATTTCATCAACGGGTTTGCGCAGTTCGGTGGCGATCCGAACCGGCAGGCCGGGCCCGAAAGTCCCTTCTTCGACACGCAGTGCCGTTACGCCATAGGCTTCGGCGATCTGCTTCAACTCGGCCGGCATACGGGCATCGATGACGACGATGTCGATGCGGACATCGGCTTCGGCCGCGAGTTGAAGAAACAGGGTGAGTTCCTCGGCGTCGGCTGCGGCTGAAACATCGGCGGCCTGGCGGGAAAGGACATCGATTGCCTCCGCCACCGTGTCGGCGAAACGGCTTACAACGAGTATCTTTGCGCCAGCGACGGCGGAGAGCGGGTCGACGGCCGAGCTCGAAACGGCGCTCCGGGTCATGTCGATCGGAACAAAGCCGGAGACCCATTCGCTCGATTGCTGCGACAGATCGGTACGGACGCCGGCAACAACCGACGACACATCCTGCTTGACGGTTACAAGATAATAACGGCCGGGCTTGCCGATCCGATATTTGTGGACGATCGTCAGTGCGGTCGAACCATCAGGGCGGGTGATGTGCTCGGGGAGCTGGATCGGGTCGCCAGTCTCATAGACATGCTGGTTGATCGGCGCAAGACGGTCTTCGAAGGCCCTGGAATTGATGTCGGAACCCTTGTGACCAAGGATCGCATCGGCGGGCAGATCGAGGAAATCGCAATTGGCCTTGTTGACCGCGACGAAGGTGGCGTTGCGGTCCTTGACGCTGATCGGGAAAGGCAGGTTGTCGAGAACTTCTTCAGTCACCTGGACGCGTTCGGTGTCGAGTCGCCACTGCTCCTCGCGCTTCTTCTGTTCGGAGACATCCTTGATGACGCAGACGCCGTAGCCGGAAGGAAGACGGCGCTTGACGACACTCAGCCAGCGATCGGGACCGGGACGCTCCAGGCTTTCAGAACGCTCCTTCCACAGACCGGCAATCTGTTCGGCAACCCAATCCTCGCGATTGAGCGCACGGCGATAATTGTGGGTGTCGGCGACAAGGCGGATACCGGCATCATACATGGCAGCGAGAAGATCGCGAATACGGGTTCCCGGCACCAGCAGACGGGGCTGTACCCGTGTGATGCTCGCGATCTGCTGGCTGGCAAATACGACAAGATCGTTCCTGTCGTAAAGCAACACAGCCGCGGACAAGCCCTCGGCCAGTGCTTCCAGAATGGCAGTCTGAATGTTCGGATCCGCCGCGTCCAAATCATTCATGGATGAAACTCCGTATGCTTTCGGGACGGCTTTCGGCCACTCCCGGTCAGCCGATTCAACGTACGATCGGCAAAACTTCCTTCACGCTCGTCAATGGGAACATGCTGGCTGCAAGTCATCAACGAATGACCAGATTGTTGTGGCGGTGCCCAGCTGGCCGCCACTCCGGTCATTCGCGAAGAGCAGAGATGCTCTCCCGGATTCATCCAATTTCTCACATGAACCCTAGCCCGTTTACCTTAAGGCCGGATTAATGGCGTTTCCCATTGAGACGATTGCCGAGGATAATCCTATTGCAGCACTTTCCTCCGGCCGCAGAATCCCCGAAAATGGCGACATGTCTGTAAAGCTCCTGCCTGAAACCCTGATCAACCAGATCGCCGCCGGCGAAGTCATTGAACGGCCCGCCAGCGCGACAAAGGAATTGATCGAGAATGCGATCGACGCCGGTGCGACGCGTATCGAAATCGCCACGGCCGGCGGGGGCAAGAGCCTTGTCCGCGTCACCGACAACGGATCGGGCATGGATGCGGCAGATCTGGAACTGGCCGTGCGCCGCCATTGCACCTCGAAGATCTCGACGACGCTCAACGATATCCACACGCTCGGTTTCCGCGGCGAAGCGCTGCCATCGATCGGTTCGGTCGCGCGGCTGACGATCACCAGCCGCCGCCACGGCGATCCGTCCGGCTCGCAGGTTTCGGTCAATGGCGGTGCCGCGATCCCGGTCAAGCCGGCGCCGGCCAATCCCGGTACGGTGGTCGAGGTGCGCGACCTGTTCTTTGCCACCCCTGCCCGGCTGAAATTCATGAAGACCGAGCGGGCGGAGGCGGCAGCGATCACCGAAGTGGTCAAGCGCATGGCCATCGCCTTCCCGCATATCCGTTTCGTGCTGTCCGGTTCCGACCGCTCGACGCTGGAATTTGCCGCCACCGGTGACGACCATCTTGCCCGCATGGCGCAGATCCTCGGCCCGGAATTCAAGGAGAATGCGATCGAGATCGATGCCGGGCGCGAGGATGTGTCGCTGTCCGGTTTCGTCGGCGTGCCGACCTTTCACCGCGGCAACTCGGCGCATCAGTTCGCCTTCGTCAACGGGCGGCCGGTGCAGGACAAGCTGATCCTGTCTGCGATCCGTGGTGCCTATGCCGAACAGATGCCGGCAGGGCGCTATCCGGTCGCGGTCCTTTCGATCGATCTCGATCCCGCCTTTGTCGACGTCAACGTGCATCCGGCGAAGGCCGACGTGCGCTTCCGCGACCCGCAGCTGGTGCGCGGGCTGATCGTCGGGGCCATCCGTCAGGCGCTGCATCGCGAGGGTGACCGTGCCTCGACCACCGGGGCCGCTGCCATGCTGCGCGCCTTCCAGCCCGGCTCTTTCCAGCAGCCTTCCGCTCAACCGGGCTTTTCCGAGGGCTCGGGTTCAGCTTTCCCGCAGCGTTCCTATTCGCATTCGGCTTCTGCGCAGGCAAGCTGGTCCGCGTCTTCTTCGCCTTCAAGACCGCTCGATCTCGATATCGCAACCGCCTATGCAGCCCGCCCGGTCCAGTCCGGTTTCGACGCCTTTGCCGCGCCGACGGCTCGCGCCGACACGAGTGCGGAAACAACCTATACGCCTGAGACAACCGCCGCCGGTTACCGGCTGGGTGCTGCCCGCGCGCAGGTCCATGAGAACTATATCGTCGCCCAGACCGAGAAAGGTCTCGTGATCGTCGACCAGCATGCGGCACATGAACGCCTGGTCTACGAGAGCCTGCGCAAGGCGCTGGAAAATGACCGCCTTGCCTCGCAGGTGCTGCTGATCCCGGAGATCATTGACCTTCCGGAAGAGGATTGCGACCGGCTGATGGTGCATGCAACGGAACTCGACAGGCTGGGGCTTGCGATCGAGCGTTTCGGTCCGGGCGCGGTTGCCGTGCGCGAAACGCCAGCCATGCTCGGCGAAGTGGATGCGAGCGCGCTTGTCCGCGATCTCGCCGACGAGATCGCGGAATGGAATACAGCGAGCGGCCTCAGGAACAAGCTCGAATATATTGCCGCAACGATGGCCTGCCACGGATCAGTCAGGTCCGGTCGGCGGCTGAAACCAGACGAGATGAATGCGCTTTTGCGCCAGATGGAGGCGACACCCGGTTCGGGAACCTGCAACCATGGGCGGCCGACCTATATAGAACTCAAGCTTTCTGATATAGAACGGCTGTTCGGGCGGAGTTGAGAAGCGCTCTGGTAATCGTAATTGGTTCGGGGTAGAGGGGACCGATGTTTTTTCGCAGGAGACGAGTGATGAACCGGTTTGAGGGAAGCGGCTTTCGCGAGGCCAAGATCCGCTATCTCGACGGCGACTACCAAATCCTGAGCGCCGGCTCCTACGTCACCTGCGCCTTGACCGGCGCGCATATCCCGGTCGACGAACTGCGTTATTGGAGCGTTGCAAGGCAGGAAGCCTATATCGACTGCGCAACCTCGCTCGAAGCCGAAAAACGCGCCGGAACGCTGCCGAACCAGCAGGTGGGCTGAACGATCAGCCCTTGGCCGCGCCCTCGCGCAGCCGTCTTTCGCGGAAATTCCTGAATGCCGCCTCGATCATGGTCGAAGGACCATTGGGATCGTCGAAGACCATGTCGATCTCGACGATCTTCGATCTCTCCAGCAGCGTGCGGGCCGGGCCGGAATGGCCGGCAAGGCGGGCGGCATCCTTGGCCGTAGTCGCCAGTACCAGGTCCTCGCGCTCGGCATCGTCGAGCAGCGACTGGATCTCGTCCCCGGTGAAATAATGATGATCCGGAAAGGAGCGGGTCGTCGAGATCAGCCCGCCGATGGCGCGGACGGTGCGGTAGAATTTTTCCGGATCTGCTATTCCGGCATAGGCCAGCACATTCTTGCCCGACAGGCTGGCATCCGGGCGCGGCTCGATCGTGGCGACATGGATCGCTTTGCCGGCACGAGCTGCCTTGCGGACAAGCGCATCCGCAGCTTCGCCATTACCAACCTTGAGGATGGCAGAGAGCTGGTGCATCTGTTCCTTTATCGGAGCGCGAACCGGGCCACCCGGCACAAGATGGCCATTGCCGATGCCTCTTACGCTATCGATCACCACAAGAGCGAAATCCAGATGCAGGCGGGCACTCTGGAAACCGTCGTCCATGATGATCAGGTCAGCGCCTTCCGCGGCCAGTTTTCTTGCGCCATCGACCCGCTTGCGCGAGATTACCGTCATGGCTTCTGCCGCCAGAAGCAGCGCCTCGTCGCCCACCGTATCGGCACGATGGCGATCGCGATCGACCAGCGTGGTCACATCCAGCGAGCCGCCATAACCGCGGCTGAGGAAACCGGGTGTGTGGCCCATTGCCTTGGCAGCCCTTGCGAGCGCGATCGAGGTCGGGGTCTTGCCGGCGCCCCCAACTGTAAAATTGCCTACACAGATCACAGGTATCGGGGCAGAAGCGCGCCTAGCCGTGCGCATCCTTTTACCCGCAACCGCGCCATAGATGGCCGAAAAAGGTGACAGCGCATAAGCGCGCCAATCGGCCTTTTCCCACCAGAAGGGCGGCGCTTCGGAAACCATCGCGGCTAATCCCCTACGGAAACCGCGCCGGGCGATGCGGGGGCAAAGATGACGTCGGGAAGTGCGGTAATATCGTCGAGACAATGGTCGGCAAGGGCGGAAAGCGTCTGACGCGTCCCCGTGCCGGTCAGGACGGCAAGGTTGAGCCCGGCACCTGCGGCACGGCCCATATGCATGTCGTGATTGTTGTCACCCACCATCGCGACTTCCGCCGGCTGAAGGCCGACGGCCTTGCAGAAGGCGAGCATCATGCCCGGCTGCGGCTTGGTGCCGAAACCGCTGTCGTAACCGGCGATGAAATCCACATGTCCGGCAATGCCGAAGCTTTCGGCCATGCGGCGGATTGCCTTCTCGTTGTCGCTGGAGGCGATGCCAAGCTTCAAACCACGTGCCTTCAAATCCGAAAACACGGAAAGGAGATCGGCGACCGGCACGGAAAATTCCGCCGCACGGAGGAACAGCGCATCCAGTTCGCGGGTCAGCTCATCGACATCGAGCGGCGAGCCGGCCGTGACGAAACCTTGGGCAATCTCGGCGGAATTACCGGCGGCGAGCAGGCTGTCGGCTTTCGTCTTGCCCGTCTCCGGGTCCATGCCGCCGGCGGCCAGCAGAACGGGTTCGAGCGCTGCGTTTCCGGCTGCAGCGATGCGTGCAGCCTCCCGGTTTACCGGTCCCCAGCTTTCGTCGTAACGGATAAGCGTACCGTCCTTGTCGAACAGGATGCCCGCGATCGCGGGGGGCGGGCTCACCGACCGGTTCCGGCAGCCGCGACCTTCGGCTGCAGGCGTGCCGTCACGGTCAAGGGATTGAGATAGGGTTCGAGCGCCTTGACGGTCTTGGCGAGTGCACCGCGCAGGTCTTCCATCGCATCGGCTCCGGCTTCCACCATCCTGGCCCGGGCGTGATCGGTAATCAGCAGGTAATGCACGGCCTTGGCCAGCATCTCGACATCCTTGACTACTCGCGCCCCACCTTTGCGGACGAGATGTTGATAGGCATCACGGAAATTCTGGATGTTCGGGCCGGTCAGCACGGCGCAACCGATCATTGCCGGCTCCAGGGGGTTCTGACCGCCTTCATTGGTCAGAGATCGGCCCACAAAGGCGATTTCGGTCAGGCGCAGGTAAAGCCCCATTTCGCCTATGGAATCGCCGAGGAAAATATCAGTCTCAGGCGTAAGTTCGTCATTGCGCGAACGACGTGCAACAACTAGGCCCTCTTCCTTAAGCATGGTTTCGATCGCATCAGCCCGGTCGGGATGGCGCGGCACGATGATGGTCAACTGGCCATTCTTCGGCTTCAGCGCCCGGTGAACAGTGGCAGCAGCCATTTCCTCGCCATCGAAGGTCGAGATCGCCGCCCAGGTCTTGCGGTCGCCGATCTCTGCCTTGTATTTCGCCAGCAGCAACTCGTCGCAGGGCGGCGGATCCGTGTCACTCTTCAGGTTGCCGGAGACGATGACCGGCCATGCACCGAGGTCACGGAAGCGTTCTGCATCGAGATCGGACTGGGCGACGACGAGCGCCATCTTGTCGAACAGCGCCTCAGCCACCTTGGCGTGGTTGCTCCAGCGCGCGAAGGAGCGATCCGAAATGCGGGCATTGACCCGGATCTGCGGGATGCGGCGGCGCGCGAGTTCAGCGACGGTTGTCGGCCAGATTTCAGATTCCGCCGTAATGCAGGCATCCGGCCGCCAATAGGCGATGAAACGCTTGATCGGGAATTTAAGATCGATCGGCACATATTGATGGATGACCTCATCACCCAGCCGAGCGGCGACAAGGGCAGCTGAGGTGACAGTGCCGGTAGTCAGCACGACATGGATTTCGCGGCGGCGCAGTTCACGGATCAACGGCAGGATGGAAAGGGTTTCCCCGACGCTTGCCGAATGAACCCAGACCAGCGGCCCACGAGGACGCGGCTGGCTCGCATAACCCAGTCTCTCAAGTCGTCTTGAGCGGTCTTCCTTGCCTTTCATCGCCCGGCAGGCGAGATAGGGGCCGGCCAAAGGATAAAGCGCTACGCCTGCAAGGCGATAGCCGGCAAGAGCCATGCGAGCCACAGCACCGCTCATAGCCCTCGCTCCATATCCCTGCCTAGCGCCATCAATACCTCACCCCTGGAGCGATAATTTAGCTCGTCTTACCTGCTTCATAAATGCGTCAAAAAAGCGAGCTTCAGGTCAAGTGCGCCCTAACCTGAAGGACTATCATATTTCTGGCGCCTTGTGTCAGGCCTACTTGATTTCAGGATCCAGAAGGCGGTGCATGTGGACGATGAAATAGCGCATCTCGGCATTGTCGACAGTCGACTGCGCCTTTGAGCGCCAGGCGGTCAGCGCTGTTGCGTAGTCGGGATAGATGCCAACAATGTCGAGGGCAGACAAATCCTTGAACTGCACGCCGTCCAGGCTCGCAAGTTCACCGCCAAAAACCAGGTGCAGGAGCTGCTTCTTTTCGCTCGATTGCGTCATTTCCAAATCCGTCCATTTCTTGACTAGAAGCCCTTCCTCTGCGGCATTCCGTCACAAAGGTCAACCCGCTGCACCGGTCACAAGATGGGGCAGAAGCACATGGCGCGCATGGCGGGTTCCGGCCACCAGAACGCCGTGACGGACGGTTTCGCGATTGTAGATCAGGGGTTGGTCATCAAGCCCGGTCAGCGCACCGCCTGCACGCTCCAGTATCAAGTCGGCAGCGGCCAGATCCCAGTCATGGCTGTCCTTCTTCACGATCGTCCCATCGATGCGTGCATCGGCCACCATCGCCAGCCGATAAGCGAGCGAGGGAACGTGGCTGACGCGATGGATTGCAAGCTCGGGCTGCAGCTTTTTGACGATCTTCTCGTCCGCGGCCAGCACCAGTTCGTCAACCTCCACCTCGGATCGGACAGCGATAGGTGCGCCGTTCCTCAAGGCCGGACCTTCTGCCGCGGCCTGGTATTCCTGCTGCAGCGCCGGCGCGACGAGGACGCCCGCCACCGGGCGGCCCTTGTGGACAACCGCGACGGATACACACCAGATCGGTTCTCCGGCGATGAAGGCGCGGGTGCCGTCGATCGGATCGACAACGAACAGCGTCTCACAGGCCAGCCGGGCGCTGTCGTCGTCGGTCTCTTCCGAAAGCCAGCCATAGTTCGGGCGCGCCTTCAGAAGAAGCGACTGGAGACGATCATTGGCGGCAAAGTCGGCGGTGCTGACCGGCGAGCGGCCCTCGTTCTTCCACCAGACTTCCGGCGATTGCCGGAAATAGCCGTTGGCGATCTCACCTGCCTGCCGGGCGGCATCGAGGATGAGGTCGAGATCTGCGCTCCAGTTTTTGTCGGAGGAAACCATGGCGTCAGCTTCCCGCCAGCGTCATGCCCTCGATCGCGATGGTCGGCGAAGCGACACCGTATTTGCGGTCGATATCGTTTGCCAGCGTGAGACGCATGAACATGTCCTTGAGGTTGGACGCGATCGTCACCTCGGAGACGGGGAAGGCAAGCTTGCCGTTTTCGATCCAGAAACCGCTGGCGCCGCGCGAATATTCGCCGGTGAGCATGTTTACGCCTTGGCCGATCAGTTCGGTCACATAAAGGCCGGTACCCACCGACGCGATCAGTTCCTCCGGCGAGATATCGCCCGGTTCAAGCGCCAGGTTGGTAGAGGCCGGGGTGACGGAGTTACCGCCGCGCACGCCACGACCATTGGTCGGCAGGCCGAGTTCGCGGCCGGTGGAGGTCGACAGGAACCAGTGCTTCAGCACGCCGTCCTCGATCATCGTCATCCGCTCGCCGGAAACACCTTCGCCATCGAACGGACGCGAGGATGAACCGCGGACGATCAGCGGATCGTCGGTGATGTTGAGACCAGCCTTCAAAACCTGCTGGCCCATCCTGTCACGCAGGAAGCTCGTCTTGCGCGCCACGGATGAACCATTGATGGCGCCGGCGATCGTGCCTACGAAACCACGCGCCATGCGCGGATCAAAAACGACGGTGACATTGCTTGCTGTCGGCACCTGGCGCGGATTGATACGAGCAACCGCACGCTCGCCGGCGCGCCGACCGATCAGATCCGGCGCATCGAGATCGGCGTTATAAAGGCGACTGTCGAAATCGTAGTCGCGCTCCATCTTCGTGCCTTCGCCTGCAATTGCGCTGACGGATCGGCCGAAACGCGTGGCCATGTAGCTGCCGGAAAAGCCATGCGAGGTGACGAGAACCATGCCGCCCATGCCCGCAGAGGCGCCGGCGCCGGAAGAATTGGTGACGCCATTAACGGCCAATGCAGCAGCTTCGGCAGCAAGGGCTGCCTCACGCAATGCATCGGTCGGCACATCGGTCGGGTCAAAAAGGTCGAGATCCGGATAGGATTTCGCCAGCCGGTCCGCATCCGCCATGCAGACGAAGGGGTCTTCGGGAGAGACCTTCGCCATGGCGACGGCGCGTTCCGCAAGCGTCTTCATGTCGAAGCCCGGATTGGCCGACACGCTGGCAACCTTCTGGCCGACAAACACGCGCAGCGAAAAATCGTCGCTTTCCGATGATTCAGTTCCCTCGACCTTGCCGAGGCGCACCGAGACGGAGCGCGAGCGCGAGCGGACCACGACTGCATCGGCCGCATCGGCGCCTGCCGCCTTCGCCAGGTCGATTAGTTCAGAAGCACGGGATAAAAGCTGGGCGGAATCAATTTCAGAGCTCATATTTGCAAGCCTTTCGTTCCTGTCCCATTTATTGTGAGCGCTTCGAAGCATCAAGTGTGCCACACCTTTTCTTGACCGGGTTGTCGCGTCTGCGAACAGCCCGACTGATTCATTCCGCCTATTCGAAAGTTTCTGCATGACCGCACCGGGCTCGCTATTCACCGAAATGTTGCTTCTTCTGGCCGGAGCGGTCATCGCCGCACCAATCTTCAAGAGGCTGGGGCTTGGAACGGTTCTCGGCTATCTGGCGGTCGGCGTCATCATCGGCCCGGTCTTCCAGCGTATCACCGATACGGAAGAGGTACTGCATGTAGCGGAATACGGCGTCGTCTTCCTGCTCTTCGTCATAGGGCTGGAGCTCAAACCCTCGCGCTTATGGCAGATGCGCGGCGACGTGTTCGGTCTTGGTCCGGTTCAGGTTCTTTTGACCGGGCTTGCGCTTGCGGCGCTCGCCTTCGAGACCGGCATGGCGACGTGGCAGGGAAGCCTGATCGTCGGCTTCGGCCTTGCGCTTTCCTCCACCGCCTTTGCATTGCAGTTGCTCAACGACGCCGGCGATATCAACAGCCGCTACGGGCAACGCTCGTTTTCAGTTCTGCTGTTCCAGGATCTGGCGATCGTGCCGCTTCTGGCGCTGATCACCGTGCTTGCGCCGGGAACGGAGGAACAGGCCGCCACGCCGTTTGTCGATTTCGCCGTTGCGATCGCGGCCATCGGCGCGATGATCATCGCCGGAAAATATCTGCTCAATCCGATGTTCCAGATCATTGCCCGCACCGGCGCGCGCGAGGTGATGATCGCGGCCGCCCTGCTCGTCGTGCTCGGATCGGCGGCGGCAATGCAGATGGTTGGCCTGTCGATGGCGATGGGAGCGTTTCTCGCCGGCGTGATGCTGGCGGAATCCTCCTATCGGCACGAGCTGGAGGCTGATATCGAGCCGTTCCGCGGCCTGCTTCTGGCACTGTTCTTCGTTGCGGTCGGCCTGTCGCTGGAACTCGAAGTGATCGTCGACCATATCCTGTTCATCATCCCGGCCGTCATCGTGTTCATGGCAGTGAAGGCGTTTATCGTCTACGGGCTCTGCCGGCTCTGGGGCTCATCCCATAACGATGCGATCCAGATTGCCTTCCTGTTGCCGCAAGGCGGCGAATTCGCCTTCGTTCTGTTTACCACCGCCACCGCCGCCGGGCTTCTGTCATCCTCGACCGCCTCGCTGCTGATCGCCATCGTGACGCTTTCGATGGCGCTGACGCCGCTTGGTGCGGCACTTGCCAAACGCCTGATGCATGGTGAGGCGCGGGAGGAACTGGACGAGGATTTCGCCGGCGCCGGCGCAGACGTGCTGATGATCGGCTTTTCCCGTTTCGGCCAGATCGCCTCGCAGATGCTGCTTGCCGGCGGCAGCGCCGTGACCGTGATCGATGATTCCGCCGATCGTATCCGCCAGGCCGCCAATTTCGGCTTCCGCATCTATTTCGGCGACGGCACCCGTCGCGACGTGCTCGTGTCATCCGGCATCGAAAAAGCCAAGATCGTCGTCGTTGCGACGCAGAAGAAGGAAACGACCAGCAGGATCGTCGAGCTTATCCAGTCAGAGTTTCCCAATGTCCGGCTTTTCGCCCGTTCCTATGACCGCATCCATTCCCTGTGGCTGAGGGAAAAGGGCGTCGAATACGAATTGCGCGAAACGCTGGAATCCGGCCTGCTGTTTGGTGCCAAGACGCTGGAAGCGCTCGGCATGTCCGAAGCGCGCGCCGAGGAAATTCTTCAGGATATCCGCCGCCGCGACGAGGAGCGCCTGCAGATCCAAGCAGTCGAGGGCATTTCGGCAGGACGTGACAAGCTGTTCAACAGCCCCGTCAAGCCGGAACCGTTGATCAAGCCGAAACGTATCAGTGTTCAGGAAGACGTGGCCGACGAGGTGGAAGCGGGTCTGTCTCTGGGGAAATGGTGAGCCGGACGGCTTCAGCCCTTGGCGACGGATGCCTGCAGTGCATCCACTGCACGCTTCAATTCATCCTTGACGTGGTTTGCTTCGTCCAGAATTTCCTGCGCTTTGAGGAAATCCAGCACGCGGAAACGGTTGACCTGCGGGCGCAGGAAGATGTGCGGCGGATTTAGTTTCAGTTTCAGCGCGATCGAAGCCTGCATGGTTAGCTGACTGGCACCGAACAGCGCGTCGATGCGGGTCGGCGGGTGGGTGCCGTCGCCTTCCGGTGCGCCAACGACATCGACGCCGATGACAACGTCGGCAAGGTCGAGCAGCTGTTCATAGGGAACCGGATTGAATACGCCGCCGTCGATCATCACCCTTCCGTTGACCCAGACCGGCATGAACAGGCCGGGAATGGCGGCTGATGCAGCAATCGCAGTTCTGAGATCCCCCTCTTCGAGGATCACCTCGGCCTGCCCGTAATAATCGGTGGCGGAGATTTTAAGCGGGATTTTCAGGTCGGAAAAATCCTCCGGGATATCGGGAGGAAGGAAGGCATCGAGGATGGGATCGAGGTTGAAATGGCCGAAGCGAAAGCCGCCCAGCTTGTCGCGCATTGAAGCCGGTCCGAGCGTCCAGAGGCGATTGAATAGCGAATTGCGGTTGCCCATGGTGCGCACCGTATAGTCGCGGATGTCGGCGCCTCGCATGCCGGACGCCATGCCGGCCCCCATGATCGCGCCGATCGAAGATCCCGAAATCGCCACCGGTTTGATGCCGAGTTCATCGAGCGCCTCGATGATACAGATATGCGAGATGCCTCTTGCTCCGCCGCCGCCGAAGGCTACGGCATAACGCAGGCCCTCCCCGCTGTTTTCAGTATCCAGATCCGGCAGGGAGAGGCGCGTGTTCATGGCGAGGTTCAGCCTGGCTGATATCGATAGAATTCGATGCGGCTATCGCCGAACATCCGGCTTTCCAGCGGTTTGAAAACTGGATCGACGACAATCTCGGCATCAATCCGCTCTTCCAGCAGAACAAGAGCATCCGCGGCCAACCAGCCGCCGGCATGCGCCGCATGGAGTGCCTTTTCACCCAGGCCCTTGCCGTAAGGCGGATCGGCGAAAATCAGGTTGAACGGCTCGATATTGCCGATCGAACCGAGGCTGGTTGCGTCTCGACGGAGAATACGCGCCCGGCCATGCAGACCGAAACTGTCAATATTCTCCCAGAGAAGGCCCCTGCCTTCGACGCTGTTTTCAACGAACAAGGCCTGCTTGCAACCGCGCGACAGGGCTTCCAGCCCCACCGCGCCGGTTCCGGCAAAAAGGTCGATCACCCGTGTGCCATCGAGCGCGTCCGGATAGACGTGCCCGAGGATATTGAACAGGCTTTCGCGCGTCCGGTCGATGGTCGGCCGGATATCATTCGTCTTCGGCGTGGCCAGAGCGCGGCCGCGGAACTCACCCCCTACGATCCGCACAGCTTAGCCCCTCGGTGTCCGCGGCTTGCCGCCCGGGCGTCCACCGCCTGGGCCACCACGCGAACCACCACCTGGCTTACCGCTATTGGGTCTGCCGCCGGAAGGCTTGCCGCCAAAGGACTTTCCACCACCCGGCTTGCCACCGAAACCGGGCTTGCCACCCGAGGGCTTGCCGCCGAAGCCAGGCTTTGCGCCAGAAGGCTTGCCACCGAAGGGCTTGTCACCTCTTGCGGGGCGATCACCGAAGGAGCGCTCGCCTCTATCGTCACGCGACGGGCGGTCACCACGCGGCGGACGATCCGAGAAGGAACGTGCGGGGCGATCACCAGAGGGGCGATCACCGAACGAACGTTCTCCCCTCGGCTTGTCGCCGTAGGGACGATCGCCACGGGGCTTGTCACCAAAGCTGCGTTCGCCGCGCGGACGCTCGGAGCGCCCCTCGCTGGAGAAGGATTTGCCGCGGGCCGGACGGTCTCCGTCTTCGCGGGGCTTGCGGTCGCCGTAAGGCCTGTCACCTCTGGGGCGATCACCAAACGAGCGCTCGCCTCTCGGCTTGTCGCCGAACGAACGTTCACCGCGTGGCTTGTCGCCGAAACCACGGTCGCCACGGTCTTCGCGATCACCACGCCTTGCGCCTCGTTCCGGCTGGTCTTCGCCGCGGATCCAGTCGCTGTCATCCTTAACGCGGTTGATCTTGACGCGGAGATCGTTTTCCGGCGCTGGCTTCTTGAACAGCTGCTCGGCCTGGGCACGGGCTGTTACCTTCCGGCCGCTGTCGTCGGTCGTCGGGCGGGCGCCGGGCGCCATCCAGACATTCGCCGTGCGGCTGGTGCCCATCGGCGGGCGCTTCTTCGGCTTCTCATCACCGAAATCGCGATCCGATGGCTTCGCCCCGAACTTGCCGGAAGGCCTGTCGGAGAACTTGCGATCGTCGCGACGGCTGTCGGGACGCTTGGTATCGAGGCGGCCAAGGGCACGCTCGCGACGGTCGCCGCGATCACCACCCCGATCGTCCGAGCGGTCACTCGCCCAGCCGCGTTCGGACTTGGCCGGACGCTCGGCCTTTTCGGCGCGCTGCGGCTGCTCGTCTTCGGAAACGCGCTCGTTATAAAGCGGGGCTTCGAAATTGGCTTTCGATTCATCGATCAGGCGCGGGCCGAGCTGGTCGCGCAGTGTGCGGCCGCGCACTTCCAGCACTTCGCCTTCCGGCAGGTCGCCGAGCTGGAACGGACCGTAGGAAATGCGGATCAGGCGGTTGACCTCGAGACCGAGCGCGCCGAGCACGTTCTTGATTTCGCGGTTCTTGCCTTCGCGAAGACCCATAGTGATCCAGACATTGTGACCCTGGGCACGGTCGAGCGTCGCTTCGATCGAACCGTAGAGCACGCCGTCAACGGCAATGCCGTCCTTCAGCTTGTCGAGCGCGGCCTGATCGACCTCGCCATGGGCGCGCACGCGGTAGCGGCGCAGCCAGCCGGTGGTCGGCAGTTCGAGCGTGCGCGACAGACCGCCGTCATTGGTCAGAAGCAGCAGGCCTTCGGTGTTGATGTCGAGGCGGCCGATGGAGAGAACCCGCGGCAGGCCTTCCGGCAGGTTGTCGAACACGGTCGGGCGGCCTTCCGGATCGGAATTGGTCGTCACCAGGCCACCGGGCTTGTGGTAGAGCCAAAGACGGGTGCGCTCGATGCCGCGGATCGGCACGCCGTCCACTTCGATCTTGTCTTCCAGCGTCACGTTGACGACAGGGGTATCGAGCGGCTTGCCGTTCAATGTGACGCGGCCCTCGAGGATCATCCGCTCCACATCGCGACGGGATGCGACACCGACACGGGCGAGAATTTTCGAAATACGCTCGGGCTTGCCGTCGGTCGGCGCGGATGCACCCTCGCCGACGAATTCCTCGCGCTTGGCCGAACGGACCGGCTTTCTGACTGCCCCTTCTGCCTTGGCGCGCGGCTTTGCCGCGCCAGCAGGCTTGTCGCTGAATTTGGCTCCCGGCTTGCCTGAGGACTTGAAGCCCGGCTTGCCCCCCGACTTGGAAGCAGTGCTGCCTTCGGCTTTCGGCTTGATTTCGCGAACGAAGGTTTTCGCTTCGCCGCGCTTCGGCTTGTCTTTTGAATTCATATGTTGTTTGCCTGAAGCAGGATGTCGACGGAGTATCCCGGACATACTTGTTCGTGTTGACCAGATGGATGCACACCTTTCAAGGGCGCGCTTCGCGTTGCATGCTTCCTACCAGTTCATGCGATCCGGGTTAAGAGGAAATCGCTGAAATGCCTAAGAGCGACAGCTTCATGGATGCCGCACTGACAGAAGCCAGAAATGCCGCCGAACGCGGCGAGGTTCCAGTGGGTGCCGTCATCGTCATCGACGGCGAGATTGTCGCCCGCTCAGGCAACCGCACCCGCGCCGAAAACGACATTACCGCCCATGCCGAAATTGCCGTGATCCGCGCGGCTGCCGCCAAGGTCGGAAGCGAGCGGCTTGGCGGAGCGGATCTCTATGTGACACTGGAGCCATGTACCATGTGCGCCGGCGCCATATCCTTCGCCCGTATCCGCCGCCTCTATTACGGCGCCAACGATCCGAAGGGTGGCGCTGTGGAAAACGGCGTGCGGTTTTTCTCGCAACCCACCTGCCACCATGCGCCCGAAGTCTATTCCGGCATTGCCGAAGTGCCGGCGGCAGACCTGCTCATCGACTTTTTCCGGTCCCGACGGGACAAATAAGACTTACAAAAAAGGCCCGGCTTGGCCGAGCCTCGTTCGCTCAATCTTACTGGAAGGGCTTCCACCAGGCGGAGCCCTTTGTGGAGGCGGCCTCGGCTTCCTTCTTGCGGCGAGCTTCCTTCTTGGTCTCCGGCTCACCCAGATCCTGCAGGGTCTGCGCATCGGCAGTTCGGAATTCCGTCGGCGGATCGGAGAGCGAACGGCGGCCTCCGCTGATGCCCGGATCGTTTGCGTTGGCTTTCGCCTGGCGGAAGGCTTCCCACTTCTGCGATTCCGTCAACTGCCCGGCCTGGCCCTTGCCGGCCAGAAGCGGTGAACGGTAGTTCGGGTTGCTCTGGTTGTCGGTCGCTTCCTGACGAAGGCGCTCACGTGCCTCTTCCGGCGATTCGACCCAGTTCGGGTTGTTTTCGCGGTTGGCAAGCGATTGCTGCGGCGGCGGCAACGCCCCGCCTTCCTGATGGCTGGCGACGACCAGCGCAGGACGTGGGTTGTAGCGGATCTTCGCCTTTTCCTTGGCGCGATCGCCACCGATATCGATGGCCGAAGTCACGTCATCGCCCAATTGTTCCATGGCAGTCTTGTCTGTGCCGTAGGTCGGGCTTCCCATGCAGCCGGAAAGCGTCACGGTCGCAACCAGAATACCGGCCGCACCAAGGGCCATACGCAAGGTTTTCGTCGTTTCCATCAAACCCCTACCACGGACGCCCGCCTCGACGCCTCATAGACTATTGCCATCGACCTGACGGATAAATCCGGCCAATTTCAGGCAGGAATACCGGATGACGCGCTTAAGCGCAATCATCCGGCACGGTTCATGACATTACAACTTGCCAAGCTTGGCAAGTTCGGTCAGCGCCGCAGCATCGCGAGCCGAGACATCCGGCCATGCCGGATCGGAGCCGACATCGGTTGTCACACGCCACGAACGGGCGCATTTGGTGCCCTCGGCCAGCTTCGGATCGACCGACACGCCCGCGACTTCCGGCAGACGGAAAGCCGTTTCCGGGCCTTCACCTGCCGTGATCGTGATGGCCGAGGTGATGCAGGTTTCCTCGAATTCGAGGCCTTCCAGCGCCTTCAACAATTCGGCATCGGCAACATAGACGACGGGTGCCGCTTCCAGCGACGAGCCGATGCGCTTGTCCTTGCGCTCGATCTCGAGCGCGCCGGTGACCACGGAGCGAACCTTGCGGATCTTCGCCCACTTTTCGGCAACCGCGTCGTTCTTCCACTCGGCCGGCACCTGCGGGAACTGCTCGAGATGCACCGAGACCGCATCCGGTTTCAGCGACAACCAGGCCTCTTCGGTGGTGAAAGGCAGCATCGGGGCAAGCCAGGTGACGGTGGCCTCAAAGATTTTGCGGATGACAGCAAGCGAAGCGCGGCGGCGCGGCGAAGACGGGGCATCGCAATACAGCGCGTCCTTGCGGATATCGAAATAGAAAGCCGAGAGCTCGATATTGGCAAAATCGATCAACGCACGGGTGATCTTCTTGAATTCGAACGCGTCATAACCCTCGCGCACGAGCTTATCGAGCTCATACAGGCGATGCAGCATCAGCTTTTCGAGTTCCGGCAGATCGGCGTAGGCGATCTCTTCGCCCTCGTCATGCGCCAGCGTGCCGAGCATCCAGCGGATGGTGTTACGCAGCTTGCGATAGGCATCGACATTGGTCTGGATGATCGTCTTGCCGAGGCGCTGGTCTTCCCAATAGTCGGTGGTCATGACCCAGAGGCGAAGGATATCGGCACCGGCATCCTTCATCACGTCCTGCGGGGACACGACGTTGCCGAGCGACTTCGACATTTTCTGGCCCTTTTCATCCATGGTGAAACCATGGGTGACGACCGTGTCATAAGGCGCGCGGCCGCGGGTGGCAGCCGATTCCAGAAGCGAGGAATGGAACCAGCCGCGATGCTGGTCGGAGCCTTCGAGATAGACGTCGGCCGGCCATTTCAGATCCGGGCGGTCTTCCAGCGTGAAGGTGTGGGTGGAGCCTGAGTCAAACCAGACATCGAGGATGTCCATGACCTGCGTCCACTTTCCGTGGTCGTGGCCATTGCCGAGAAAACGCTCCTTGGCTCCTTCGGCGAACCAGGCATCGGCACCTTCGGCATCAAACGCTTCGAGAATGCGCTTGTTGACCTCTTCGTCTTGCAGGACATTGCCTTCCTCATCGGCAAAGACGCAGATCGGGACGCCCCAGGCGCGCTGACGCGAAAGCACCCAGTCCGGGCGCTGCTCGATCATCGCGCGCAGGCGGTTCTGGCCGCCGGCGGGGACAAAACGGGTGTCGTCGATCGCTGACAGCGCGCGGGTGCGCAGCGTTGTGCCGTCCTTCAGGTCTTTGTCCATATAGACGAACCATTGCGGCGTGTTGCGGAAGATGATCGGCTTCTTGGAGCGCCAGCTATGCGGATAGGAATGCTTCAGGCGGCCACGGGCAAACAGCGCGTTGCGTTCGATCAGCGCCTTGATGACGCGGTCGTTGGCATCACCCTTCTTGCCGTTGTCATCCATGACGCGAGCGCCCTCGAAACCGGGGGCGTCTGCGGTGTAGGTGCCGCTATCATCGACCGGGAACGGGATGCGGGTATCGATACCCCTGGCTTCCAGTTCCTTGACCGACGACATCCATGCCTCGAAGTCTTCACGGCCATGGGAAGGAGCGGTGTGGACGAAACCGGTACCAGCATCATCGGTGACGTGATCGCCGGCGAGAAGCGGAACGGCGAATTCGTAACCGCCGCCGAGGCCCGCGAGCGGGTGCGCAAGCGTCAGGGCTGCCATTTCGTCTGCCGAGACGCCACGCAGCTTCTTGAAGGTGAGCTTTGCCTTGGCAGCCGATTCTTCGGCCAGCGCATCGGCAAAGATCAGCTTTTCACCCGGCTGCGGACCGAAGTCGTTGACAGCTTCGGTGACCTCGTAAAGGCCGTAAGCGACCTTCGGCGAATAGGCGACGGCGCGGTTGCCGGGGATGGTCCACGGGGTGGTGGTCCAGATGACGACGTGAGCGTCGGAGAGTTCGGCAGCGCCGACGACCGGGAACTTCACCCAGATCGTGTCACTCTCGTAATCGTGGTATTCGACCTCGGCTTCCGCCAGCGCCGTGCGCTCGACGACCGACCACATGATCGGCTTGGAGCCGCGATAAAGCTGGCCGCTCATGGCGATTTTCAGCAGTTCGCCGGCGATGCGGCTTTCGGCGTGAAAGTTCATCGTTAGATACGGGTTGTCGAAATCGCCGACGATGCCGAGGCGCTTGAACTCGTCGCCCTGGATCTTGATCCATTTTTCGGCATAGGCGCGGCATTCCTTGCGGAATTCGATCATCGCGTCCGGCTGCTTCAGGTCCGGCTTGGCCTTGCCCTTGGCGCGGTAGTTTTCTTCCTCGATCTTCCACTCGATCGGCAGGCCGTGGCAATCCCAGCCCGGAACGTAATTCGAGTCATAACCGCGCATCTGGAACGAGCGGGTGATGACGTCCTTCAGGATCTTGTTCAGCGCATGGCCGATATGGATGTTGCCGTTGGCGTAGGGAGGCCCATCGTGCAGCACGAACTTTTCGCGGCCGACGGCGGAGGTGCGCAGTTGTCTGTAGAGGTCCATCTGCTGCCAGCGGGCAACGGTTTCCGGCTCCTTCTGCGGCAGGCCGGCGCGCATCGGGAATTCCGTCTCGGGCAGATAAAGGGTCTTCGAGTAATCGAGCTTTTCAGCAGTATCGGTCATATCAGGCAATCGTCTCTTGGCGCCACGTTTCGGCGCGATGCGGATGAGAATTCGGTGGCGGAGGCGCTGTTCAAACGCCAAAATCCCGGACCTTCCCGCAGCTTGATCAAGCAGCGCGGAAAGCCGGGCCGATAATTCGTATGATCATCCTAGCGATGATCTGGGCCGACCGGAAAACTGTCATGGACGCGGTTATTAAGGCGTTTTGGGGCGGAAAGGAAGGGGGAAATCGGATTGGCGAGACGACATGATTGCCTGACTGCCGCGAGGTCGTATATTCTTGCCGCGACTGTACCAGAACAGGTTTGGGCCGTTGTTATGAAAAGAACGTTTTTCGTAAAAGCCGTTTGGGATGAAGAGGCCAAGGTCTTTTATTCCGAGAGCGATATCGACGGCCTCCATATCGAAGCTCCGACCGTAAATGCTTTCGAGGACGTGCTCTTTGACGCAGCCATCGATCTGATCGTCGCCAACCATATGTCAGCAGCAGACCTTGCTGACACACCGATCAGAGATCTCATCCCAGCAATTCTCTGGGAGAGACCTGCCAGCATTCCGGCTGCGGCCTGATGGTCGATGGTTTTTACAAAACCGTCCGCACGATCATTTCGGAACTCGGTTATGAATATCTGACCAACGCGAAGGGTTCGCATGAAAAATGGCGCTCGCGAGACACCGGAAAGATCATATTGCTTCCGCATAATCTTTTGAGTCGACACACCGACAACGCTATCCTGAAAGATGCGGGCTCGGAAAAGCGCCTTTAAAAAACGACTGCTCTTCAATCTCTCGGATTTGCCGCCATCACACCGCGCAGTGCATCGTTGATGCGGTCCTGCCAGCCGGGGCCGTCTTCCTGAAAATATTCGATAACCGCGCTGTCGAGCTTGATCGACACAAGTTCCTTAACTTCCGGCAGGGCGCGCTTTTCGACAGGTGCTGCGGCGGCTTTCTTTGCCGGCTTGAACAGGGCTTCGGCGGCATCCATAGGATTGGTGGGCCGGCGCGGGGTGCTTGCCATGATCTTATCCTTCGTTTTCTGCGTTGAAGGCGAATGCGATCTTCGCATCCAGTTCACTAATCGGCTGAACGCCGGAAAGCAGCGCCCTCGCCTCTTCCTCGTCGCGCTTGATCTGCGCCACCAGCGGGTCCAGCCCGTCGAATTTCAGCTCGTCGCGCAGATGGCCGAAGAAAGAGACGGCGCAGATTTCGCAATAGAGCGAACCGGAAAAATCGAAGAGATAGGTTTCGAGCAACGGAGCGCCATTATCGGTCACCGTCGGGCGGCGGCCGTAGCTTGCGACGCCGTCATAAAGCGTGCCGTCTGCGCGGCGGAAACGGACGGCATAGATGCCGGGCTTCAATTCCGCCTCGGGCGCCAGCCGCATATTGGCGGTAGGAAAACCGAGCTGGCGGCCGAGCTTTTCCCCGTCGATCACTTCGGCTTCCACCGTATAGCGATAACCGAGCAGGCCGGCTGCCTGAGCGACATCCCCCTCGCCCAGCAATTCGCGGATACGGCTTGATGAAATCACCTCGGCGTTTTCATCGCGGAAGGCATCGACCAGCGAGACGGAAAAACCGTGGCGCTCACCGGCGGCCATCAGGAAGGCCGGCCCACCCTCGCGGCCCTTGCCGAAATGGAAATCGAAGCCGGTGACGACTGCACTCGCGCCCAGCCAGTCGACCAAAATAGACCGGATGAACTCTTCGGCGGAGCGGCCGGCAAAATCGCGATCGAATGGATATTCGATCACCGAATGGAACCCCATCGCCTCCAGGAGCCGCGCCTTCACCGGCGCCGGCGTGATGCGGAAAACCGGCTGGTCCGGCTTGAAGACGGTACGCGGATGCGGCTCGAAGGTCAGGACCAGAGCCGGTACACCGCGTTCTTCCGCCAGCTTCAGCGCACGTTTGAGCACGCTGCGATGACCGCGATGCACGCCGTCGAAGTTGCCGATCGCGACCACTCCGCCCTTCAGAGCCTCGGGCAGCGGATCCTTCTTTTCGTTGCGGTGAAATACGGTCATGGGACAGGTCCGGATCAGGCTATTCGATATTGCGTGACTGGCCAGGCCAGATCAATCAAGCAAGTCTGGGCATCCAGAATTTCGGCGCGGCGTTTTCGCTCTTCAACCATGCCTGCAGGATGGCCTCGTCCGTCTCGCCGTTGACAGTGTATTCCGCCACATGGATACCAGCGCTGATATAAAGCAGGTCGAGGCCTTGCGAAAGCGCGCCGCGCACATCGGTCGGCATGCCGTCGCCAACAGCGAGCACCTTCGACTTGTCGAAGTCGCCGCGCACTTCGCGGGCGGCCGCAAGCGAGGCCTCGTAGATCGGGAAATGCGGCTTGCCGGCGATGCGGGTCTTGCCGCCGAGCTGTTCGTAATAGGCGGCAACAGCACCGGCGCATGGAATGATCTTGTGGCCACGCTCGACGACGAGATCCGGGTTGGCGCAGATGAAAGGCACGTCGCGGGCAACCAAGGCCTTCAGCATGTCGGTATAGTCTTCCGGCACTTCCTTCTCGTCATCGAAGAAGCCGGTGCAGACGATCGCTTCCGCCTGGTCGGCGGAAACAACCTCGACGTCGAGACCATCGAAAAGCGGCATGTCGCGTTCGGGGCCGAGCAGAAAAACCTTTTTCGGGCCTTCGGCGATCAGATGGCGGGTCACGTCGCCAGACGTGACGATGCGGTCATAGGTGCCGTCTTCGACGCCGAGCAGTTTCAGCTGCTCGATGACGCCCGGCGCGGGCCGTGGGGAATTGGTGATCAGCACGACGGTTGCACCGGCTTTGCGGGCTTCGGCCAATGCCTGACAAGAATGCGGAAAGGCTGCAACACCGTTATGCACCACGCCCCAGACATCGGACAGAACCACATCGTAGCCGCCAATGACTTCACTCAAGTTCTGGATGCGCTTTGCCATGCCTGTTGATCACCTTCTGCCACGTCTGGCCTCACATATCTGGCGCTGATGTCGCAAAGCGTGGCCTGGATGGCAAGGAGATTTGCGTGCAGTGCGGTATATTTCATGCGGCCGTTACATGAGTGCCGCCAAGCGAACCGCCAGCCCGGCCGCGGCGCAGATACCGAGAACCGGCATCATGCCGAGCTTCATCCGGAACAGCAAAACGGCCGAGAGCACGAACAGAACTGCTGCCACCGGATCGAGGCTTGCCCAGACCGGCAGCGCCAGTTCAAGCCCGAGCGACGGCACGAGTTCGACCTTTCCTACTTCGCGAAACAGAACATGCAGGCCGAACCAGATGGCGAGGTTGAGGATGACGCCGACAATCGCCGCAGTGATCGCCGACAGCGCGCCGGACAGGATGCGATTACCGCGCAGGCGCTCGATATAAGGCGCACCGGCAAAAATGAAGATGAAGCTCGGAACGAAGGTCGCCCAGGCTACCAGCAAAGCGCCGAGAACGCCTCCGACGACCCCGGAAGCCTCGCGAAAACCGGTGAGGAAACCAACGAAGGAAAGAACGAGAACGAGCGGCCCCGGCGTGGTTTCGGCCAGCGCCAACCCATCCAGCATTTCGCCCGGCTTCAGCCAGCCATATTGCTCGACACCGACCTGCGCCACATAGGCCAAAACCGCATAAGCACCGCCGAAGGTGACCAGCGCCATTTTTGAGAAGAAGGAGAAAAGACTTGTCAGGCCATCCGGTGCGGAAAAGGCCCAAAGGATCAGAAGCGGCAATTGCCAGACGATGATCCAGCCGATCAGGCTCATGATCGCCCTGCCCGGTGATGGTGGTGCGTGAAGATCGGTGAGGTCTGTTGGTGCCGTGGTGACACCGGTTCGCCGGGCATTGAGGAAACCGGCAGAGGCAGCAGCGAGAACCACGACCGGAAAGGGTACAGAAAAAATAAACAGCGCCACGAAGGCCGTGGCTGCCACAAGACAGAGAAACCCGCTCTTCAGCGTCTTCTTCGAGAGCCGAATGACCGCCTCGACGACGATGGCAAGAACTGCGGCCTTGAGCCCAAAGAACAGACCGGCCAGCCATGTGGTTTCCTGCCAGAGCGCGTAGGCGGCCGACAGGATGGTGATGACGACGAGGCCGGGCAGAATGAAAAGCAGCCCTGAGATGACGCCGCCGCGGGTGCCATGGGTCAGCCAGCCGATATAGGTGGCGAGCTGTTGCGCCTCCGGTCCCGGCAGCAGCATGCAGTAGTTCAGGGCATGCAGGAACCGCTCCTCCGAGAGCCAGCGTTTTTCCTCCACGACTGCACGGTGCATCATGGCTATCTGCGCTGCCGGGCCACCGAAGCTCAAACAGCCGATGCGGGCGAAGACGGAAGTTAGTTCGGCAAGTGTGGGCTGAGCGCTATCCGATTTTGCCACATCGTCAATCGCCGCCATATGCCCTCCCCAAAACCAATATCCTCAAAAGGAATGCGCCTCAGTAAAAATGTCATGTTAAAGCTATATGACAATTTTCATTGGCTGGCTTCATCGGCAGCTGCCATGCTGAGGTCAAACTCTTCTGACAGAAGCCGTCTCGCCAGAGCAGGAGAGTGATGGCCGTTGGCTGTTAATCCTGTTTTGCTTGATGTTGCAGAGCGGCAACGAAAATTTCGAGCCCGTTCTTGACTCGCCCGATCGCCACCCTTATCTCGGGCTCCGTTAGCACTCTCATCCGAGGAGTGCTAAACGAGATCCGCGGGTCTTATTCCTGAGACCTGTCCATGTCATTTGATCGAGGGATTAGACAATGGCAAGCACAACTTTCCGCCCCCTGCACGATCGCGTTGTCGTAAAGCGCGTCGAGTCTGAAGAAAAGACCAAGGGCGGCATCATCATTCCGGACACCGCCAAGGAAAAGCCGGCTGAAGGCGAAATCATCGCAGTCGGCTCCGGCGCACGTGACGACAAGGGCGCACTCGTTGCTCTCGACGTCAAGGTCGGCGACCGCGTTCTGTTCGGCAAGTGGTCCGGCACCGAAGTCAAGCTTAACGGCGAAGACCTTCTGATCATGAAGGAATCCGACATCATGGGCGTTATCGGCTGATTGCCGGCAACGCTTTTTTCGTAATTCGCTGAAACCTCTATTCAGGAGCTCTCAAAATGGCAGCTAAAGAAGTAAAATTCGGCCGCTCTGCGCGCGAAAAGATGCTGCGCGGCGTCGACATCCTCGCTGACGCAGTGCAGGTAACCCTCGGCCCGAAGGGTCGTAACGTTGTTATCGACAAGTCCTTCGGCGCTCCGCGCATCACCAAGGACGGTGTATCGGTCGCCAAGGAAATCGAACTTGAAGACAAGTTCGAAAACATGGGCGCCCAGATGGTCCGCGAAGTTGCTTCGAAGACCAACGACATCGCCGGTGACGGCACCACGACCGCAACCGTTCTTGCCCGCGCGATCGTTCGCGAAGGCGCCAAGGCAGTTGCTGCCGGCATGAACCCGATGGACCTGAAGCGCGGTATCGATCTGGCCGTTCTCGAAGTCGTCAAGGACCTGCAGGCCAAGGCAAAGAAGATCTCCACCTCGGCTGAAGTTGCCCAGGTCGGCACGATCTCCGCAAACGGCGACACGCAGGTCGGTAACGACATTGCTGAAGCCATGCAGAAGGTTGGCAACGAAGGCGTCATCACCGTCGAAGAAGCCAAGACCGCTGAAACCGAACTCGAAGTCGTCGAAGGCATGCAGTTCGACCGCGGCTACCTGTCGCCTTACTTCGTGACCAACCCGGAAAAGATGATCGCGGACCTCGAAGACGCGTACATCCTGCTGCACGAAAAGAAGCTCTCGAACCTCCAGGCCATGCTGCCGGTTCTCGAAGCCGTCGTTCAGACCGGCAAGCCGCTCGTCATCATCGCTGAAGACGTTGAAGGCGAAGCTCTTGCAACGCTCGTCGTCAACAAGCTGCGTGGCGGCCTGAAGATCGCTGCCGTCAAGGCTCCGGGCTTCGGCGATCGCCGCAAGGCCATGCTGGAAGACATCGCCATCCTCACGGGCGGCACCGTCATCTCCGAAGACCTCGGCATCAAGCTCGAAAACGTCACCCTCGACATGCTCGGCCGTTCCAAGAAGGTTTCGATCTCCAAGGAAAACACGACGATCGTCGACGGCGCCGGCCAGAAGGCTGACATCGAAGGCCGCGTAGCCCAGATCAAGGCGCAGATCGAAGAAACCACTTCGGACTACGACCGCGAAAAGCTGCAGGAACGTCTTGCCAAGCTCGCTGGCGGCGTTGCCGTCATCCGCGTTGGCGGCTCGACCGAAATCGAAGTCAAGGAACGCAAGGACCGCATCGACGACGCTCTGAACGCAACCCGCGCGGCCGTTCAGGAAGGCATCGTACCGGGCGGCGGCGTTGCACTGCTCCGTTCGGCTTCCAAGATCACCGTCAAGGGTGCGAACGACGACCAGGAAGCTGGTGTCAACATCGTTCGCCGCGCTCTGCAGTCTCTGGTTCGCCAGATCTCTGAAAACGCTGGTGACGAAGCTTCGATCGTGGTCGGCAAGATCCTCGAAAAGAACGAAGACAACTACGGCTACAACGCCCAGACGTCTGAATATGGCGACATGATCGCCATGGGCATCGTCGACCCGGTCAAGGTCGTTCGTACGGCTCTGCAGAACGCAGCTTCGGTTGCTTCGCTGCTGATCACCACCGAAGCCATGATCGCCGAACTTCCGAAGAAGGAAGCAGCTGGCGGCGGCATGCCTGGCGGCATGGGCGGCATGGGCGGCATGGACATGATGTGAGACCGTTAAGGTTTCATATCTGAGCCATCCGGTTCAGGAATAGAAGGGCGGTCGCAAGGCCGCCCTTTTTTGCGTTGTGAATGGGATAAAAGACGACGGCGACTTTCTGCCCGTTGCTGTCACACGCCCACGAAGGCTATTGGTTGATAGTCGAGAAACTACCCAATATTTCGGAAGGCAGGGCGCTCCAATTTCAATGCATAATGATCCCACTTGCCATTGCCGCGTCTGTGGATTGCGGCAACCGTACCCCCAGTACGGAGAAGACGGAAATTGCCCCACCTACGAAATATGTCCCTGCTGTGGTGTTGAATTCGGTTATGAAGATGAGACGATCCGGAGTGCTCAGGCATTTCGCGAGACATGGATAAAAAGCGGCTTGAAATGGGTCTATGCTCAGGACAGGCCTGAAAACTGGTCGCCGGAGCAGCAGATGGCCTGTATACCGGCCCCATTCAGATGATAGGTATACAACCCATATGGTGCCATGAAAGCTGTGATTAAGTCCTACTCGATGGCAGGGGGAGAGTTCGATAGTTACTGGCCCGATGACCCATCAGACTTTTGTATTGGCATGGATGTAACAGTTGCCATTCAGGGCAAAGAGGGCGGAGATATCTTCAGCTTTGAAGTTTGTTCTCCGAAATGGTTCCAGAAGAACCGTGCCCAACACCCTGCCTTTTCAAGGCACATTTTATTTATGAACGAGCACGATGGTTGCGCGATTAAGGCAGCTGTCGGAAAACTTGTCTCCGAGGTGTCAGGCGAAACATGGAATGACATAGCAAATATATTGTCCCGGTTTATGTTTTGGGAATTTGAAGATTACGAAGAATCCTATTCCTAGAATGTTTTGACGCTCCACTTTCAGTGTGACGTACACCTCGCCAGCAGCTTCGAACCAGCAATCCAGTGGCGTGACACTCACCACCATTGTGCGACGCAGCCATTCCCGAACCCAACGCACACAGCCCTGCTCCCCAACCACCTGCTGTCACATATCAGCGTTGCAGAATGAGATATATGCATCTGCCCAAAATGGGAGCATAAGGCACATAGCTTATGCAAATGAGAGCCTTTGTCATGGATTGGGTCCCTGTCGTCTTCGTCATCTTCAAAGCTGTCGCTTTGGGCTTGGCCATGTTCTTCGCCATCAAGTGGCATTATGATCAGGGTGAAAAGGGTGAGACGCTGGCGTTGGTACGCACGGGCGGCAAGGTAGCGGCAGTTTTTGCGCTGGCGGTGTTGGCCTTGGCAGTCTTCGCATTTTTCCTCAGCAGTCAGCTCGGTCTGGACTTGAGCCTGTGATGGCCAGGCATTCGGTGGCCCCTCCCGGGCACCGAATGTGCGTTTTCGTGATCGGTTCGGCGCGCGATATTAGCGTGTCGTTAACCATCCGAACCTAGACAATCGTCGGCACGGTGGTCGATGATCTTCCGCCTGAGAGCAGAAGACCTTCATGTCAGTTATCGCCTTTTCCCTTCGCAAGAGCGGTCGCGTGAAAACGCTGATCTCTGCAAAACGCTCAGCCAAAGCAAAGCGGAAGGCGCCGGGCAGTGCGAAGCAGGCGAGATCCCGCCTCGTCATCCTGTCGACCTGTTTCATCCTTGCCTATTGCGCGATGTTTGCCCGGATGACCGAATACGGCTTCAGCCCGGCAGAGGCGACCGCATCCATTCCCGCCAATAACAATATCGCGGCGCGTCCGGACATTACCGATCGCAATGGCGAGCTTCTGGCGACAGACATCCACACCGTTTCGATGTTTGCCGAACCTTTCCGCATCGTCGATCTCGATGAGACGGTGGAGAAAATCTCGGCCCTTTTTCCGGATCTCGATCGCAAGTCGCTTTATGCCAAGCTTTCCGACAAGCGCCAGAAATTCATCTGGGTTCGCCGCCAGCTGACGCCGAAGCAGCAGAGCGAAGTGTTGAAACTCGGCATCCCCGCCATCGGCTTTCGTCCGGAGGTGAAGCGGTTCTATCCGGATGGGCGCATCGCGGCGCATGTGCTCGGTTATGTCGATATTGACAATCGCGGCGTCGCCGGCATGGAAAAGTATCTCGACATGCAGGGGCTTTCCGACCTGAAGAGCGTCGGGCTGACCACCGAAGAAGCGTTGAAGCCGATCCGCCTTTCGCTCGATATCCGGGTGCAGAATATCGTCTATGACGCGGTTCGCCACGCGATGAGCGAATACAAGAGCAAGGCTGCCGGTGCGGCCGTCATCGACATTCACACCGGCGAAGTGCTGGCGCTTGCCTCCGCACCCGATTTCGATCCGAACGATCCGCAGGCCGATGGCGGAGACGGCTGGCTGAACCGGATGACCAACGGCACGTTCGAAATGGGCTCGACCTTCAAGACCTTTTCGATGGCGATGGCGCTCGATTCCGGCGTGACAAAACTCTCCGATACGTTCGACGCCACGACGCCGCTTCATTTCGGCCGCTTCACCATTCATGACGACCGCGACGTGCCGCGCCGCTGGCTGACAGTACCGGAGGTCTTCCGCTACTCCTCCAATATCGGCACGGCGAAGATGATGGACCGGGTCGGCATGGATAACCAGAAAGCCTATCTCACCCGGTTCGGGCTTTTGACACGGATGGAAACCGAACTGCCGGAAGTGAAGACGCCGAGCCAGCCGAAAGTGTGGAAGAAGATCAACGCCATCACCATCTCCTTCGGCCATGGCGTGGCGACCACGCCACTGCAGACGGCAGTTGCGGGCGCGGCCCTCGTCAATGGCGGCGAGCTGATCGAGCCGACCTTCCTGCCGCGCACGGCAGAGGCTGCCGAACAGACCGCGGTGAGGATCGTCAAGCCGAGCACGAGCGATACGATCCGCACCCTGTTCAAGCTCAACGGCGAAGAGGGCTCGGGCAAAAGCGCCGACGTTCCCGGCTTCCATGTCGGCGGCAAGACGGGAACAGCAAACAAGGTCATCAACGGCAAATATTCCCACACGCTGAGCTTCAACGCCTATCTGGCGGCCTTCCCGATCGATCACCCGCAATATGTCGTTTTGTCCTTCTGCGACGAGCCGCTTTCGGGCGAAGGCACGACGAGTACTTTTGCCACCAATACGGCAGCGCCGATGGTAAAGCAGATCGTTGCGCGCGCAGCGCCGATGCTCAATGTCGTCCCGGATTTCGAACCGACGATGGTCGCGAACTACTGAGACCGCCTGCCCCCTATGAATACATTCGCTTCTCGGAGGCAGAAGCATGCTGCAACCAAGGTCCAAATGAAATTCGACGGCACCACCTGTGCGAGTATAATTTTAGACAGGTATAAAATATTACATTAGCCGATACTTAATCATAAAGACCTGCCGCTACCCTGGCCTCGACGCACTCTCTGCACACGGGGCATTTCGATGAAGCACATCTCGATCGTCGGCAAGTTCATGGCCATCATGGCGCTGTTTGGTATCTTCGCCATAGCCATTGCGGGTTACAGCAGTTCACGCATCTATGAGATCAACGGGTCCTATGGCGATCTTCTGCACAAGGAGAGTACGGCATCACTTTCGGTGGCGCGTGCCAACCGGTCGATCCAGATGGCTCGGGCGGCGATAGGTGATCTTTTGATGTCGCGCACGCCGGAAGGCAATGCGGCCGCGACCGCGGAACTGCAGCATGCGCAGGCGGGATTTGCCGAGCGGATGGACGCGGCGATCGGCATTCTTTCTGATAACCGGGATCTGCATGCGCTGAAGGCTGCCGGCCTTTCGATCCTTCAGCAATCCTGCGCACCGGCAATCAGGCTCGGCGAGGTCGCAAAGACAGAGGGCGAGATACAGGCATCGCAGGAGGCTTTCCTGACCGGCTGCCAGCCGCAGTTCGCCGCATTTGCCGAAACGTCGACGAAAATCACCGATACGATCATCAATGGCGTATCGGGCAAGGCCGAAACTCTCGGCAGTGCTGCCAATACCACAGCATTGACTACGCTTGGCGGCGTCCTTCTCGGTCTTGTCGTCGTGCTGTCGGTCGGGTTCTTTGCCATTCGCAGCTGGCTGGTGCGGCCGATCAAGCAGTTGCAGGCAACGATGGTCAACTTGGCCAACGGCAATCTTTCGGTGACGATCGACGGCGTCGATCGCCGCGACGAGGTGGGCCAGATGGCTGGTGCGGTGCAGGTATTCAAGGATAACGGCCTGCGCGCCCGCGAAATGGAACAGCAGGCGCAAGACAACCGCAGCGCCCAGGATGCGGAGCGCCAGCGCAACGCTGAAGCCGACCGGGTGCGGGCAGCAAACATGGCGCAGGCGACGGAAGGGCTGGCAGAGGGGCTGAAGCAGCTTTCCAGCGGTAATCTGGCAGTCACGCTTAACCGGCCGTTCAGCCCGGATTTCGAAGGCCTTCGATCGGATTTCAATTCCGCCGTGGCGCAGTTGCGTGACACAATGCAGGCTGTTTCAGACGCCACCGGCGCGATCGACAGCGGTTCGCGCGAACTTTCACAGAGCGCCGCCGATCTTTCCCGCAGAACAGAACAGCAAGCCGCCTCGCTGGAGGAAACCGCAGCAGCACTCGACGAGATCACCTCGAATGTTGCCAATTCCTCTAACCGCACGGAAGAGGCGCGCGGAATGGCCGTGGAAGCCAATCAATCGGCGCTGCAATCGGGTGAGGTGGTCGCGAAGGCGGTCAATGCGATGCAGAAGATCGAACAGTCGTCGGAACAGATTTCCAGCATTATCGGGGTGATTGACGAGATCGCCTTCCAGACCAATCTTCTGGCGCTGAATGCGGGTGTGGAGGCCGCGCGCGCAGGTGAAGCGGGCAAGGGATTTGCCGTGGTCGCCCAGGAAGTGCGCGAACTCGCCCAGCGCTCGGCCCAGGCGGCAAAGGAGATCAAGGAGCTGATCCGCAACTCGGCCGATGAGGTCAGAAGCGGCGTTTCGCTGGTCAGCGCCACCGGTATTGCGCTTGCCGGCATCCGCAATCATGTCTCGGCGATCAATAGCCAGCTGGATGCGATTGCCACATCATCGAAGGAACAGTCGGTCGGCATGTCGCAGGTGAATGTCGCGGTCAACCAGATGGACCAGGTCACGCAGCAGAATGCCGCCATGGTGGAAGAGGCAAACAGCGCCAGCGTGGCACTTGCCGGTGAAGCGGAGCGGCTGCGTGTGCTGGTGTCCCGCTTCGATCTCGGTGCGGATGCTCCGATCGCAACGGCCCCGGCTGTGCGCGCCGTCTCACCGACAGCGCCCGCCCGTCAGGTTCACCCCTCGCCCGCACGGTCGCTGGCCGGAAAACTGGCAGCAGGACTGGGGCTCGCGCCCAGCGCTGCAGGGGATAATTGGCAGGAGTTCTGAAGCTATCGCGTTCCTTCGGTCGCAAGCTTCAATCCAAGTGCGGCAAAGGATGCGGCGAAGGCGCGGCGCATCCAGCTCATCGCGGTTTCACTCTGCAGCAGATATTGCCGCCCGGTCGCGGCAATCACGGCATAACCGATAAACACGATGAAGGTCATCGCGGTGAAGCCGAGACCAAGTTCGATCAACAGCCCAACCGGGCTTCCAGCGGGTACGAATTGCGGGATGAAGGCGACGAAGAACAATGGCAGTTTCGGGTTCAGTATATTCAGCAGAATGCCGCTACGGATGAGCTGCAGCGGGGATTTCGGTTCCGTTGGGCGCACCGACAGCCCGCCTCGCCCTTTCAAAACCGCCCAGGCCATCCAGAGCAGATAAGCGACGCCAGCGAATTTGATCGCCTGGAACAGAACCGCGCTCGTGTGGAGAATAGCGGCAAGACCGGCCATGGCGACGACCAGATGAATGACCGTCGCAATCGTGCAGCCGATCGCAGCCCAGAAACCCGCCTTCAATCCGCCGCCAAGTGTCGATGACAGCGTGTAAACGACACCGATGCCAGGCGAGAGGCATATTATGAACGCCGTCACCAGATATTCGAAGGTCATCCCTCACTCCCTCCCATGATCGCAATGCGAAGACAGGGCGCAAGGATGGAGCAGGAAAGCGAATCTATCAAGCTGTGTGCTCGCCACGTAGTCTTTCGTCCCGCAAATGCAATGGCGCGGCAATCGGACGGGGAAGCTTTGTCTCATTGATCCCAGTAAAATCAGGATGATGGCGTGAATTTCGCGCCCCTTCATCCCCGCAGCGAATGGCGGTCACATAATCATGTCGCTTTCGCCACCGGAGTGTTTCGCGAGACGTTCGTGGGCAGGCGGAAGCTGGCATAAGCCTGTCGCAGTCACGCCTGCGGCATGCAAGGCATGTCCGCAAGCCGACCCATCCTCATGAAAGGAAGAAATCGAGGGAAACCGGCAGGACATCAACCAATATGCCAGGCCGCGCAATTGCAACGCCATACAAACCTATATCCCGATTCCGCATTTGCGCGGCCTCTCCCCTGTTTCACATCCCGCGCCGAGCCTTGTCGTTGTCGTTCATTTTTAGCGAACAATTTGTCCACCTTCGTTCACCTTTCGGGGCACCGATAAACGTGGCACATACAGCTCCAGAGAATTCAACCGCTGGCCCGAAAGACCGGAGCTGGCGAATATCTGGAGACTTCCATGTCTAGCTCGCAAAACACCATCGTCCTGATCGCCCGTATCCTCTTGTCCTTCATCTTCATCTATTCCGGCTTCGGCAAACTGACCGATCCGGCAGGCACCGCCGGCATGATCACCGGCGCCGGCCTGCCTGCTGCCACGGCTCTGGCTTATCTCGCCGGCCTGTTCGAATTCGTCACCGGTCTTGCCGTTCTCGTCGGCTTCCAGACCAAAATCGTCGGCTGGGCGCTTGCACTCTTCTGCATCTTCACCGGTGCCGTCTTCCATTCGGGTACCGTTGCCGTTCCCGGCTGGCCTGATGCGGCTCTCGGCTGGATCAACGCCCTTAACGGCATCATGCTGATGAAGAATTTCACACTGGCCGGCGCATACATCCTGCTCGCAACCTTCGGCCCGGGCGCATATTCCATCGACGCCCGCCGCGGTTCCGTCGCAATTGCCGCCTAACAATTATCAAATCCCTGCCAAGACATTCCCGCCGGACCAACATCCGGCGGGTTTTTTATTGTCTGAATAAAGGACTGTTCTAGCGGCGGATATTTTTGGCGAGCCAGACGGTCGCGCCGCCGCAGGCAGGATCCTGCGAGATCTGGGCGACCACCCTAAAGCCGTTCTTCTGCAGCAGCGCCTCATATTCGGCCTTTGACAGGCTGGCATGGTAAAGCGGCTCGCCGCCGAACTCGCCCATCGCCTCGCCTTCGAAATGACCGCTGGTAAACATCAGCGCAGCACCCGGACCGGCAAGCGCGCCGAAGCGCGGAAACATCGCCCGCTGGTCATCGGCATTCAGGTGAAAGAAGCTGTGCCACGCAAGGATGCCGGAAAACTTGGTCGGTATGTAGAACTTCCGCATGTCGTCTTCATGCCAGGCCATGCCCGGAAACCGCTCGCGCGCCAGCCCGATCAGCGTCTTCGACGTATCGACACCGGTGACGTGAAAACCTCTGCTGATCAGATGTGCAGCCATCGGCTCGGCCGCCCCGCAACCGAGATCCAGCACATGCCCGCGCTGCGGGATAAGCCCGGTAAAATGATCGAGCCACGGCCGTTCGAACAGGTTGCGACCGCGCACCTTGTCGAAGGCGAGCGCGTGGCGTTCATAAAGCCCGATAATGTTGGCGTCCGCGCCTGACATCCTGATCACACGGCCTTGCGGACTGCCTCGACGATCGCCGCGATACGGTCGTCGCCTTCGTGCTCGGCCTTGCGGGCGCGAACAAGGCAGGCTTCCGACTTCAGGATCACGCCATCGGACAGGATCTTCAGGTGATTGGCCTTCAGCGTCGAGCCGGTCGAGGTGATGTCGACGATGATATCCGCCTGTCCCGCGGCAGGCGCTCCTTCGGTGGCGCCAAGGCTTTCGACGATGCGATAGAGCTGGATGCCGTGGCTTCCCGAAAAATGCTGCTGCGTCAGCCGCCAGTATTTGGTGGCGATCTGCAGACGGCGGCCATGGCGCGAGCGGAAGTCGGCGGCAACGTCACCGAGATCCGCCATCGTGTCGACATCGAGCCAGATCTCCGGCACGGCGACGACGACATCCGCATGACCGAAGCCGAGGCGGGCCGAAATTTCGACCTTACGGTCGGCATCTGCCAAACCTTCGCGGATCAGGTCTTCACCGGTCACGCCGAAATCGACCGTTCCGGCACCGATTTCGCGGGCAATCTCGGAGGCAGACAGGAAGGCGATCTCGATATCGTCGTGACCGTCGACCTTGCCGCGATAGGAGCGCTCGTTACCAACGGCAACGATCGGCATGCCGGCGCGCTCGAAGATTGCGGACGCATCTTCCTTCATGCGGCCCTTGGAGGGGAGAGCGATGGTAATCATAGACATCAGCGCGCCCTCGCCTGTTCGATCCGGTCGAGCCAGAGCGAGAAGCCCACGGCCGGAATATCTTCGTTCGCACCGAGAAGCGTCATCAGCCGGTCAAAACGCCCGCCACCGGCCAGAACCGCGTTGTCGCGGCTGACTTCGAAGACGAGCCCGGTGTAATAATCGAGCGGACGGCCGAATGCGGCGCGGTAGGTCACCTTGGTCAGGTCGACACCGAGATCGGCCATGGCCTCCGCGCGTGCCTGAAACGTCACGAGTGCCGCCCCCATGGCAAGCCCCGCCGCATCGGCGAAACCGGCCAGTGCTGCGGGAGCCTCGGAAAGCGACATTTCCAGCGACAGGAATTCGCTCAGGAGAAGAAGCGCCGAGCCATCGAGCCTGGTTTCGGCCAGCGATTGCTTTTCCTTCAGCCGGGCCGCGATTTCGCGCGGCGAACGGCTGGCATTGGTGGAGTACCCCGTCTCTTCCATGGTCCGGTCGATATGGGCGATCAGCGCCGCCTCGTCCTGGCTCAGAAGCGCGGCAAGCTCTGGTGACAGACCCGTTTCAGCCTGCGGGCTCGCCAGCGTCATCAGCAGGTGCCGCAGATGGGCATTGTTGCCGAAGGACTGGATCAGCCGTTTCTGCCAGCCGCCGGGCAGGCCAAGCGCACGAACGACCGCCTCGAAGACCGCCTGGTCACCGAGCGTTACCGTCAGGCGGCGGCCGGGAATGAGGTTGTGCAGGATCTGCATCGCATCGTTGACGGCGCGCGCATCGGCATTGGCCGTCGCGGTCTCGCCCAGATCCTCGATACCGGCCTGATAGAACTCGTTGTCACCCTCGCGGCGCTGGCGGAACACTTCGCCGAGATAACAGTACCGCCGCGGCGTGCCGGTGGCATTGGCGATATGGCGCAGGCAGACGGGAATGGTGAATTCCGGCCGAAGGCAGAGGCTCTCGCCCGTCTCGCTTTCGGTGAGGAAAATACGCCGGCGCAGGTCTTCGCCCGCCATGTCGAGGAACGGCGCTGCCGGCTGGATGACCGGTGTGTCGATCCGCGCGGTACCGCGGGCAGCGAATTCATCGAGCAGGGTGCCTGAAAATTCGGGCATGTTGATCAGAGGCATGGGAGAGCTCCCGAAACACAGGAAACGCGATCAAACATCCTTCGCCCGCCTGCGATCTTCGGCCTGAGCCGCGAGAATATCCTTCACCTTGGCAACAAGATCGGCTTCCGACACAGTTTCCTGAGCCACACGCGCCTCGCGCCACGAAGCGTTGTCCTCGATCTCACCAGACAGGCGCTTGCCCTCGATCAGGTCCTTCAACTGTACGACGCCTTCCGCGCGCTCATCACCGCCCTGAATGATGGCGATCGGGCAACCTCTGCGGTCGGCATATTTCAGCTGGTTGCCAAACTTCTTCCAGTTGCCCTGATACATTTCGGCGCGGATGCCTTCGGAGCGAAGAGCCTGCGTGAAACGCTGGTAACGGCCCATGCTTTCCACATCGCCATCCATGACGGTGACGAGGACGGGAGCCAGGACCTCGTCCTGCCCCAGCTTGCCGAGGTTCTTCAGCGCCGTCATCAGCCGCGATACGCCGATGGAGAAGCCCGTTGCCGGAACCGGCTGCCCCATGAAGCGCGAGACGAGACCATCATAACGCCCGCCACCGCCGACCGAGCCGAAGACGACCTTTTCACCCTTCTCGTTGGTGACGTCGAAGGTCAGTTCGGCTTCGAAGACCGGACCGGTGTAATATTCGAGGCCGCGGACGACGGAAGGATCGATCTTGATGCGGTCCGGGCCGTAACCGGCACCGGTCGCCAGAGCGCCGATCGTGTTCAGTTCATCGACGCCTTCGCCGCCATTGGCAGTACCGGCAACGAGCTCGGCAAGCTGGGCAGCGCTTTGCGCATAGTCCTTGATGCCGACGAAGAAGAGAACCTTGTCGATCTGGTCGGCATTCAGGCCCGCACCCTTGGTGAAGTCACCGCTCTCGTCCTTGCGGCCTTCGCCGAGAAGCAGCTTCACACCTTCCGGGCCGAACTTGTCGAGCTTGTCGATGGCGCGCAGCACGTTCAGGCGCTGGCCGGCCTTGTCGTCACCGCCGAGACCGATGGCTTCCATGACGCCATCGAGAACCTTGCGGTTGTTGACGCGGATCACATAGTCGCCGCGCTTGATGCCGAGCGCTTCCATCGTGTCGGCCATCATCATGCACATTTCGGCATCGGCCTGAACGCCCGGCGCGCCGACCGTATCGGCATCGAACTGCATGAACTGGCGGAAACGGCCCGGACCGGGCTTTTCGTTGCGGAACACATAACCGGCGCGATAGGTGCGGAACGGCAGCTGGATCTCGTTGAAATTCTCCGCCACGTGACGGGCCAGCGGCGCCGTCAGGTCGTAACGCAGGCTCATCCACTGCTCGTCATCGTCCTGCAGCGAAAACACGCCTTCGTTGGGGCGGTCAGAGTCAGGCAGGAACTTGCCCAGCGCATCGGTATATTCGAACAGCGGCGTCTCGACCGGATCGAAACCGTAGCGCTCATAGACCTCGCGGATTTTCGCCGTCATCTCGTTGGTCGCATGGATATCGGCAGCCGAGCGGTCGACAAAACCGCGCGGCAGGCGGGCCTTGAGTTTCTGGGGCTTCTTTTGCTTGTCGCTCATGATCGATATCCATTGCTTTGTGGCCTTCGGAAAAGGCCGAAAATACGAGCGGTTTCTTAGAGGATGAGGCCTCACCCGGCAAGGGCGGCGGCTGGCGAAGAGTGCAGCGCAATGGTATATACAGGCGACCTGAAGGATTAATCACCATGAACAAGCGTGTCACCATCGAAATGCCGGATGAGATGATGAAGCTCGTAGAGGAATATGCGGCCGAAGCCGGTTCCGCGCCGGATGCCTATATGCGCGAGGTGATCGAGCAGCATCTGGAGGATTTGCACGACATCGCACTCGCCGAGGCGGCGATGGAGCGCTTAAAAAACGGCGAGCGCACCTACACCTGGGAAGAGATGGAGCGCGAGGTTGGCGTGGAAGATTGACTTTCAGGCGACTGCGATCAAACAGCTCAAGAAAATGGGCCATATAGAGTCGGCTCGCATACGAGATTTTCTGCACACCCGGGTGAAGCCGCTCGACAATCCCCGCCAACTCGGCAAGGCCCTTCAGGGGCCTCGTTTCAAACATCTCTGGCGCTACAAGGTCGGTGACTATCGCATCATCTGCGACATACAGGATCAACGACTGGTGGTTCTGGTGATGGAAGTTGATCACCGCCGCCAAGCCTACCGTTAGTCTTTGCCTGTATTCATATGATCCTCGAAGCCATCCAATATACCGCGACCGCTCTGGTCACGCCGCGAAAATTCCGTCCCTTCATCCGCTCTTCTCTCGGCCTCTGGGGCCGGGCGGCGCGTTGCACGAAGGACTGGGCGGCGCATGAAGAGAATTGCCATGCCTTTATCCGCGAGACGATCGCGCCGATGAAACAGCGGCGCACCGCCGTCGTGCTCGGCTCCGGCCTGCTGCGCGATGTGCCGATAGTCGAACTGTCGAAACGCTTCGATACCGTCGTGCTGGTCGATCTCGTGCATCTCGCCAGCGTCCGCACATGGATCAGGGCAAAGCGGCTGACCAATGTCCGGTTGATCTCGCGCGATCTTTCCGGGCTTGAGGATGCGCTGTCTGGAAAGACACCGGAGCCGCTGGCGTTTCTGCGGCAGGTACCCTATCTCGATCTCGTCGTCTCGGCCAATATCGTCTCGCAGATCGGCGTCGGCTGTCGCCGGCTGCTGGAGCGATCCGGCCATGAAAATCCGGATGCAGTCATCTCGCAACTCATCCGCGCCCATCTCGACGGACTTGGGCAACTGCCCTGCAAGACGGCGCTGCTGACGGACATCAGCTATGAGGTGACCGACCGCGACGGGGCTATCCTTGAAGAGGACGACCTTCTCTGCGGCGTTGCGGCGCCTGAGGCGAAACGGCGGTGGAACTGGCCGGTGGCGCCGTTCGGCGAGATTGGCCGCGACCGGCAGGCCATCCATCGGGTGATCGCGGTCTGAACCGTCACCGCATCCGATCAGCGTGACGTGATGCCGGCCTCGCTTGATTTCCAACGCCCAAAGCTTAGAATCATTGCAATGAGACAGCTCGCCACCATCATGATGTTTGCCGCCTGGCTCCTTTACGGAGCGATGCCGGCTATGGCTGTCATGCCTATGGCGGGTGCGGCAATGGCTGGCGCAGCAATAAACGCCGGTCCAGCAACGTCGCAGCACGCCATGCCGGTCCATTCGGGGCATGGCGATATCGCGCAATCCGATCCCATGCATGGCGAGATACAGCAGCCTTGCCCGCACAAGAGCGAAGACGGCAAGAAGATTTGCGTCGCACCTTTCTGCTCCGCCTGCCTGGTGATGCCGCCGCACATCACCTTCGCCGATAGCGGCCGTTTCATCCACCGTTACCCCGCACCGGAAACCGGCCTTTCGCTGATCGTTTCAGGCCCTGCGCCGCTGACGCCTCCTCCCCGAGCCTGATCGTTTTCGTCATATCATCGATAACGAATTTCAGGACACGGAAGGATACCTCATGTCCAAGACCACGATCATTGCCGCGGCTGCGATAACGCTCGCCTTTGCCAACACGTCCTTCTCCGGCGCATTTGCGCAGGAAATGAAGGGCCACGACATGAAAGGCCATGCTGGCATGACGATGAATGCTGCGTCGGCCGAAGACAGCGCCTCGACAAAAGCCTTCAAGGCCGCCAATGCAAAAATGCATCAGGGCATGGCGATCGAGTTTTCCGGCGATGCGGATGTCGATTTCGCCCGCGGAATGATCGCCCATCATCAGGGCGCGATCGACATGGCCAAGATCGAACTCGAATACGGAAAGGACCCGACCCAGCGCAAGCTGGCGGAAGCAGTGATCAAGGCGCAGGAGGCCGAGATCGCCGACATGCAGGCCTGGCTGAAACAGCACGGAAAATAAGAGCTGAATGAGATGGCGCCGGGCAAGCTTGCCGCTTGCCCGGCGTCGATCTTCCTCCATATGATAGGGCCGGAGGCAGTGGACATGCGCCCGATTACCGCTATCGGCTTTGATGCCGACGATACGCTCTGGCAGAACGAACAATATTACCGGCTGACGGAAGAGCATTTTCAGACGCTGCTCGGCGATTTTGCCGAGGGGCCGGATATTTCGGCCAAGCTGCTCGAAGCCGAAAAGCGAAACCTCGAATATTACGGTTTCGGTATCAAGGGTTTCACCCTTTCGATGATCGAGACCGCCGTCGAGATCACCGAGGGCAAGGTTCCGACAAAAACGATCACCAAGATCCTCGAGATTGGTCGTGACCTTTTGCGCCATCCGGTGGAATGCATGCCGCATGTGGAAGAGACGCTTGAAGCGCTGAACGGCCATTATCTGCTGGTGCTGATCACCAAGGGCGACCTGTTCGACCAGGAGCGCAAGCTGGCGCAATCAGGCCTTGGCGACTACTTCGATGCCGTTGAGATTGTCTCGGACAAGAACGCCACCACCTATCGCCGCATCTTTCACAAGGTTGCAGAAGGGCCAGAACGGGCGATGATGGTCGGCAATTCATTGAAATCCGACATCGTGCCGGCAATTGCCGCCGGCGCTTACGGCGTCTTCGTTCCCCACGCACTGACCTGGGTTCTTGAACACGTCGACGCGCCGACCGATGCTCCGCGCTTTCGCCAGATCGACCATCTGGGCGAGCTGCACGGCGTGCTGAACGGCATCACCTCGGCCTCGGATTAGGGTCGTTTGAACCTCAGCCGCATCTCGTCCACCTCGCTCTGGCAGAAGCAGCCGTCGATATGGTCGTTGACCATGCCCATGGCCTGCATGAAGGCATAGATCGTCGTCGGGCCGACAAAGCTCCAGCCGCGTTTCTTGAGGTTCTTCGAAAGCGCCACGGAAACCGGCGTGGTCGGATTGGCGCGCAGCGTTTCGAGATCGCGCGTAGCCGGGCGCTGGTCGGCACCGGGTTCAAAACTCCAGAAGAATTTGGCGAGCGAGCCGAATTCCTGCTGCAGTTCGATGGCGCGGCGAGCATTGTTGATGGTAGAGACGATCTTGCCGCGATGGCGGATGATACCGGCATCCGCCACCAGCCGCTCGATGTCGGCCTCACCGAATTCCGCCACCTTGTGAAAGTCGAAGCCGGCAAAGCCCGCGCGAAAATTCTCGCGCTTGCGCAGGATCGTCAGCCAGGAAAGGCCGGACTGAAACCCTTCGAGGCAGATCTTTTCGAACAGACGGATATCGTCGGTGACCGGGCGGCCCCATTCCTCGTCGTGGTAACGGCGGTAATCCTCCAGCCCGCCATGCCAGAAGCAGCGTCCCCTGCCATCCTCGCCGGTTATGATGCCCGCCATTTCCTTCTCCCAGACCATACTATCCGCTCTAATTCTTTCTACGCAATTCCAATCGTTAACGGCAGTATCGCCGGTTTCAGTTTCAGGCAACCATGTCTCGAAACCGGCGGGTAACCTTGCCGGAAGCTATATCGGATTTGACGCATGAAACGCGCCACCCGTTTACCATTCGCTTTGAGCTTGCGTTCACCATCTGCCTCAAATGGCGGGCAATTTAAGTGGCGCATCGTACTTTCCGAAAATCGATTTCGATTTTCAGGTCGATGCGCGGCCGCCTTTCGGTGATTGTAACGAGTGGATCCGACATGAAGGCGAAACTTCTTCTCGCGCTGGGCCTTGCTGCCCTGTTTTCCAGTTCCGCAATGGCGGATGATCGTTATCGCGAACGCCCGCCGATCGTGGTCAGTCCCGATCTTGCTGCTCCATGGCTGATGCAACTCGGTGCGCAGCCGCAGGCCCGCCAGAGACAGGTTCAGCCGCAGCGATCGATGAAGCCGCAGGCCGTGGTGACCGGCCAGCGCAATTATTACCCGGCGGCGCCGAACCGGCCCGGTGTCGCGCGGCAGGCGGACGTGCAGCAACCGGCCCGCACGCCGGTCGTGCGCCGCGGCATCTTCGGCGACAACAGCCAGGTGCAGCAGGCAGCCGTGCGTCCCAACCGGGCTGTCCGCAGCCAGATCGAGCCGCAGTTCCTGCCGCAGATGGTGGCCTATGACACGAAGGAAAGGCCGGGCACGATCGTCATCGATACCAATAACCGTTTCCTCTATCTCGTGATGGAAAACGGTCAGGCCAAACGTTACGGCGTTGGTGTCGGCAAACCGGGCTTCGAATGGGCTGGTGAACACAAGGTGACCCGCAAGGCGGAATGGCCGAGCTGGGTGCCGCCGCAGGAGATGATCGCCCGCGAGGCCGCCAAGGGCCACTACCTGCCTGCGCGCATGGATGGCGGACCGGAAAACCCGCTCGGTGCGCGCGCCATGTATCTCGGCTCGACGCTCTACCGCATCCATGGCACCAACGCGCCCTGGACGATCGGCAGCGCCGTCTCGTCCGGTTGCATCCGCATGCGCAACGAGGATGTAACCGATCTTTACGGACTGGTAGAGATCGGAACCAGGGTGATCGTGATCTAGGTTTTCCGCCCCTTCGACATGTATTCATGTGGCCGGATCGACACGATCCGGCCGTTTTATTATCCACAGGCTGCCCATATTCTCGCCTCTTTGACTTGCCCTACAGGCCAAGCCGGGACATTTTGCCTCGGCTTGAAGATCAGATCTGTATGAGGGGTAAGGATGAAATCGCCTAAATTGCTGCTGGCCGTAGCCGGCATGATATTTGCGGCCATCGCCACCATGGCACCGGTCGAGACCGCCAGCGCTCAATCTCAAACGACCGCCAGCGATGTCGCGCCAAAGGTTCGCAACAAGGAAGTGCCGGCGAAATTCCAGCGCCGCAGCGTTCGCTTCACCACCAATGAAGCACCGGGTACGATCATCGTCGATACCAACAACAAGTTCCTCTATTACGTCGAAGGCAAAAACCGCGCGACGCGTTACGGCATCGGTGTCGGCCGCGAAGGTTTCGGCTGGTCTGGCGAAGTCTCGATCGGACGCAAGGCCGAATGGCCGACCTGGACCCCGCCGGCGGAAATGCGCGCCCGCGAAGCCCGCCGCGGCATCAAGCTGCCGGCGGTTCAGCCCGGCGGTCCGGACAATCCGCTGGGCGCCCGCGCCATGTATCTCTACAAAGGGGGCCGAGACACGATCTTCCGCATCCACGGCACCAACCAGCCCTGGTCCATCGGCCTCAACCTGTCTTCCGGCTGCATCCGCATGATGAACAAGGATGTCGAGCATCTTTATGCCCGCGCTCCGGTCGGCTCCAAGGTCGTCGTGATCGGACCCGGATCAAAGCCCGGCGACGTTGCCTTCAAGGATCGTGGCATCGACATTTTCCGCACGATTTTCGGCGGATAACAGAATTCTCCGGAATTGACCTGGGAAGGCCACCTAAACGGTGGCCTTTTCCTTTAAAGCCGACAGTTTCCCCGGCTTCTCGCCACCATAAGCCCAATCCAGCAATTCCACTGTGTGGACGATCGGAATGGCCGTGCCTGAGCCGATCTGGGTCATGCAGCCGATATTGCCGGTGGCGATGACATCCGGTTTCGTCGCCTCGATATTGCGAACCTTGCGGGCTTTCAACTCGGCAGAAATATCCGGCTGCAGGATGTTGTAAGTGCCGGCGGAGCCGCAACAGAGATGCCCTTCCGCCGGATCGCGCACGGTGAAGCCGGCATTTTTCAGCAGCAGTTTCGGTGCCATAGTGATTTTCTGGCCGTGCTGCATGGAACAGGCGGAATGATAGGTGACGTTGATACGTCTCTGTTCCTGTCGAGGCAGATCGAGCGTTGAGAGATATTCGGTTATGTCGCTGGCCAGCGCCGATACCCTTGCCGCCTTTTCGGCATAGGCCGGATCGAGCCGCAGCATGTGGCCGTAATCCTTGATGGTCGTGCCGCAACCGGATGCGGTGATGATGATCGCATCGAGGCCCTTGTTGTCGATCTCGCGTGTCCAGACATCGACGTTGTGGCGGGCAAAATCGAGCGCCTCTTCCTCACGCCCCATGTGATGAACAAGCGCGCCGCAACACCCCTCGCCTTCAGGCAAAATGACCTCGATACCAAAGCGGGCGAGAAGCCGGATTGTTGCTGAATTGATGCCCGGATCGAGCACGGATTGCGCGCAGCCCGAGAGGATAGCCACCCGCCCCCGCCTTATGCCGCGAATGGGCTGGGCGCCGTGCATGACCGTTTCCTGCCGCACCGGTGCAGATTGCGGCGCGAGATCGAGCATGGCGGCGAGCGGCTTCAGCGCCTTGACCTGCTTCAACAACGGCGCGAAAGGGCGGCCGAATCTTGCCAGCGTCAGCGCCGTGCGGAAGCGTGACGGATATGGCAGAACGGCGGCAAGCAGGCTGCGGATCAACCGGTCGATCAGCGGGCGCCTGTAGGTGTTTTCGATATGGACGCGGGCATGATCGACCAGATGCATGTAGTCGACGCCGGAAGGACAGGTGGAAACGCAGGAGAGACAGGAGAGGCACCGGTCGATATGGGTGACGACTTCCTCATCTGCATCGCGACCGTTTTCCAGCATGTCCTTGATCAGGTAGATGCGGCCGCGCGGGCTGTCGAGTTCGTTGCCCAAAGTCACATAGGTCGGACAGGTGGCGGTGCAGAAACCGCAATGGACGCAGCGACGAAGAATTTTTTCGGATTCGGCGACGTGCGGGTCTTCGAGCTGTTCGGGGGTGAAGGAGGTTTGCATCAGAAGGTTCCTCGGATCGTCGAGGTCGCCAGCCCCCCTCTGCCCTGCCGGGCATCTCCCCCACACGGGGGGAGATCACAAGCGGCGCGACCTTCGCGCATGTTTTTTAGGATGCCAACTCCGCCAATTCTGAACGCGCAATCGCCCCTCATCCGGCTGCCGCCACCTTCTCTCCGTTGAAACGGGGAGAAGGGATATGCCGCGACCGCTCGCTCAGCCACTGAGGTCGAGCGGGGCACGTCCCCTCTCCCCGCAGGCGGGGAGAGGGTTAGGGTGAGGGGCACGCCACGAGCAAAATGCCATCTGCTAAAGTTCATTCTCATCACCCCATCTTCCCCACGCTAAAAATCCCCGCCGGATCGAGCTTTTCCTTCACCCGCGCAGACAACGCCGCAACAGCATCCGGCAGCGGTTCGAAGGTCGGGATATCGGCGCGTGCTGCTTCCGTGGCCCGGATCAGGGTTGCGTGGCCGCCGCCCAACGCGCGGATATAGCGGCGGAGAAGCTCAGCTTCGGGATCGGCCTCCATTCGCATCCAGACCAGTCCTCCCTGCCAGTCGTAAAAGGCATCGATGCCGGCCTCCAGACGCAGCGCCGAGACCAGATGATAACCGGCGCTCGGGGCGACCGAGACCCGCCAGAGCGGTTTTTCCGTGCCATCGGCATAAGGGACAACGTTGCGGATCTCGCGCCAGAGCGTGAGGCTCCGTTCCATACCGAGCGTCGCAACCGGTCCGAAGGCTTCCATGACGGCGGCAAGTTTTTGCGCCCGGACCTCTACAGAAGGCCCAAGCCCTTCGAGCCGCAGCACGGTCGCCTCACCTTCCGGCAGGTGATTGCCGATGAAGCGAGAACGGACGCTTGCCGGCAGGTGTGCGGCACCGGAGATTTCCACCGGCAAGGCCATGGCCGCAGCCATCGCTTTTGCCGCCATCTCGTCGTCAAGGCCGGAGATGACGACGGTTTCCACCGCTGGCGGAACCGGCAGCACGCGAAAAGTGACTTCGGTGAGGAAACCGAGCGTGCCCTGCGAGCCGGCCAGCAACTTCGTGAGGTCGAGCCCGGTGACATTCTTCATCACCCTGCCGCCGGCGCGGATGATCTCACCGCGGCCGTTGACGAAGCGGAGACCGAGAAGGCTGTCGCGCGCAGCCCCTGCGGTGAGACGGCGGGGGCCGGAAACGTTGGCTGCAAAAACGCCGCCGATGGTCGGCTCGCGAGAATGAGCTCCATGGGTGCCGAGAATGCCGCGATGATCCATAGGCTCGAAAGCCATCATCTGGCGGTTGGCAGCAAGGGCTGCCTCGACCTCGGAAACCGGCGTGCCGGACCTGACCGTCATCACCATTTCGGCGGGGTCGTAATCGACGATGCCGGTGAGACCTCGGGAGCTGATCTGTTCGGCTGGCTGGTTCGCCCTGGCAAAACCACGGGTGTTGTTGCCGCAGATCTCCAGTGGCTTTCTCTCGGCTGCCGCATTGCGAATGATGTAGGCGGCATCGGCTTCGGTGTTGGGGATCAGCATGCGGGGGATGCTCCCCGCTGGTGTCGAGAGTGTGAATGCCCCCCTCTGCCCTGCCGGCTTTCCTGGGTCGAGCCACGTGTCTCGCCCCGCTCTCCGAGCCCCCCACAAGGAGGGAGATCAGCCAGGCGCACCCCTTTGCCCCAATCAATGTTGGATATGTATCGAGACGATAAGACGGGTAGAGAGAGGAACGAGGAGCATGCCTCTCGTGATCTCCCCCCTTGTGGGGGAGATGCCCGGCAGGGCAGAGGGGGGTGATGGGGGAACGAGACGGAACTGGAAAGCATAGGCTTCATCCCCTCCCTTCCAGCGGAAACACCTTTGACGGATTGAGGATCCAGTCCTCGTCAAACGCGGCGCGCACCGCCATCTGCTGCGCAAGCTCGGCCGGCGTATATTGATGCCGCATCAGGTCGCGTTTTTCGATGCCGACGCCGTGTTCGCCGGTGAGGCAGCCGCCGGCATCGACGCAGAGTTTGAGGATCTCGTTGCCCGCCTCTTCCGCCTTCATCGCCTCTTCCGGGTCATTGGCGTTGAACAAGATCAGCGGGTGCATGTTGCCGTCGCCGGCGTGGAACACATTGGCGACGCGAAGGCCGAAGCGATCGACGATTTCCGACGTCTTTTTCAGCACATAAGAGAGCTTGCCGAGCGGCACCGTGCCATCCATGCAGATGTAGTCGGCGATGCGGCCGGTGGCGCCGAAGGCGGATTTGCGGCCTTTCCAGATCAGCGCGGCCTCGGTTGCCGACTGGCATTCGCGCACGGTCATGACCTGATGGCGACGGGCGATCTCGACGATGTTTTCCAGCGTGGCATCCATTTCCGCTTCCGAGCCTTCGACCTCGACGATCAGGAGTGCGCCGACATCGAGCGGGTAACCAGCCTTGGCAAAAGCCTCGCAGATCTCGATCGCCGGCTTGTCCATGAATTCGATGGCGACCGGTATGATGCCGGCGGCGATAATATCGGCCACGCAGGCGCCGGCTTCCTCGGATGTCGAGAACCCGAACAGGACCGGGCGGGCGCCTTCCGGCTTGGCGATCAGGCGAACCGTCGCCTCGGTGACGATGCCGAGCTGGCCTTCCGAGCCGCAGACGAGGCCCAAGAGATCATAGCCTGCCGCATCCAGATGCTTGCCGCCCAACTCGATCACCTGGCCATCGACCAGGACCAGTTTCACGCCGAGAAGATTGTTGGTGGTGACACCGTATTTCAGACAGTGCGCGCCGCCGGAATTCATGCCGATATTGCCGCCGATGGTGCAGGCAAGCTGGGAGCTGGGATCGGGTGCGTAAAAGAAACCGTCCACCGCCACGGCTTCGGAAATATTCAGGTTGGTGACGCCGGCCTGCACCGTCGCGGTGCGGTTGGCATAGTCGATCTCGATGATGCGGGACATGCGCGACAGGCCGAGCACGATCGCATCCTCCTGCGGGATGGCACCGCCCGAAAGTGAGGTGCCGGCGCCGCGCGGCACGACGGGGATACCGTAGCGATGACAGTATTTCATCACCGCCGCCACCTGCGAGGTGGTACGCGGCAGAACGACGGCGAGCGGCATGCGGCGATAGCTGATGAAGGCGTCTGTTTCGAAGGGAACCAGTTCGCGCGCCTCATGGATGACGCAATCGGCCGGCAGAAGGCCGCGCAGATCATCGATGATGGTTGCCCTGCGAGACAGGACATCCTGCCTCGGCGGCAAAAACTGGATTGGCTGCGGCATGCATTCCTCCCTCGCATGTCTCAATCGCAACCTATTTCATGACGCCGGGATGCTTCAACTTATTCTTGACGAATGTCGCCTCGATGCGTTCGCCATGCGCATTTCGGCAACATTTCGAGGAAAGTTGAACAGGTGTGCAATAAGCTGTTGACGTCTCAGTTTATCGACCCCCTTATATTTAGCTGAGTAAGGGTTTTTAACGGGTGATTCACGATCAAATTCGATCCCGACACCTCGTTAATCCTGGCGCAATCATTATATTAGTAAAATGAAACTCTCGGAGGTGTTTTCTAAATTGGGCCTGATGAACCGTATCGCCAGCAATCTTCGTCTCATGGTGCAGCGCCCCCCGCGCCAGCAATATGCTGCGATCTGCTATCGCGCCACAAAGCGCGGCGAATTCGAGGTTCTGGTTGCCACCAGTCGCGATACCGGCCGGTGGGTGATCCCCAAGGGTTGGCCGATGGAAAACAGACAAGCGCATCAGGTCGCCGAGCAGGAAGCCAGGGAAGAGGTCGGCGTCAAAGGCAAGGCCGAGAAAAAGCCTTTCGGCTTTTACCATTACCGCAAGGGTCTCGGTAACGGCATCAAGGTGCCGGTGCGCGTGCAGGTTCATCTGCTCAAGGTCGAAGGCAGCTGCAAGGACTTCAAGGAAAAGGGCGTGCGGCAGATCGAGTGGGTTTCTCCCGAAGAAGCCTCCAACCGGGTGAACGAGCCGGAACTGAAAATCCTGATGCTGCAGTTTGCCGAAAGGATGCGCAAACCGGTTCAGGATGTCGCCGCGGTTGGCACTCTCGCCATGAAAGCCACGGGCTGAGCAGGCCCTGCGGCCCAACATCATAATCTCTTCAAAAGCGAGCGCTAAAAAAGCTTCGGGATAAACCGGAGCAAGATATCCAAGCGCTGCTCCTTACCGATAAAACGAAGCATGGCCCAACAGAAGCCGCGTCTGGCAAAGCCGACGCTCGACAAGGATCTGGAAAAACTCTCCTCGGTGGAAGACGCCGCGCGGCATACGGCGCGCGGGCTTGCCGGTCCGGGCGTGGCGCTGCTCTTCATCATTCTGGCCGCGATTTTCGCCTCGACCTATGTGACCGGCACATCCGGCTCCGTCATCGTCATCGCCGCTGCGGCGCTGGCCGGCTATATGGCGATGAATATCGGCGCAAACGACGTGACCAACAATATCGGTGCCGCGGTCGGTGCGCGCGCCATGACGATGGGCTTCGGACTTGCCCTGGCTGCCGTCTTCGAGGTGGCGGGGGCCGTGCTGGCCGGCGGCAATGTCGCCACCACGATTGCCAGTGGCATCACCAACGGGGCGTTGATTTCCAGCCCTAACGTGCTGATCTGGGCGATGATGGCGGCGCTTCTTGCCGCTGCCGTACTGATCAACATCGCGACCTGGGCGAGCGCGCCGATCTCGACCACCCACTCCATCGTCGGTGCGGTGATGGGTGCCGGCATTGCCGCCGCCGGCTTCGGCGCGATCAACTGGGGGCTGGTCGCGGGCATTACCGCAAGCTGGGTCGTCTCACCGGTGCTCGGAGCGGTGATCGCGGCGGCGTTCCTTTTGCTGGTCAAGGAAACGATCATCTACCGCGAAGACAAGATCACGTCAGCCAAGACATGGGTGCCGGTGCTGATCGGTATCATGACCGGTGTATTTGCGGGCTATCTGACGCTTGTCGGCGGCAATCAGCTACGTGCGCCCTCGCCTTATCTGGCAAGCCTGGTGGCCGTCGTGACCGGCCTTATCGCCTGGCGGGTACTGATCCCGGTGATTGCCCGGCAGGCGGAGGGGCTGGAAAACCGTAACCAGTCGCTGAGAAAGCTTTTTCGCATTCCGCTGATCCTGTCGGCGGCGCTGATGTCATTTGCGCATGGAGCGAATGACGTGTCGAACGCGATCGGGCCATTGGCGGCGATCGTCGGAGCGGTTCAGGACGTGGCCACCGGCAGCGTGCACCGCATGCCCGGCGTACCGCTGTGGGAACTGGTGATCGGCGGCCTGGGCATTTCGCTCGGGCTTTTGCTTTACGGACCAAAACTGGTGCGGCTTGTGGGTGCCGAGATCACAAAGCTCAACCCGATGCGGGCCTATTGCGTATCGCTGTCAACGGGACTGACCGTGCTCGTCGCGTCGTGGATCGGCATGCCGGTCTCCTCCACCCATATTGCCGTCGGCGCGGTGTTCGGCGTCGGGCTTTTCCGCGAATGGTACACACGCAATTCGAAGCGGCGCTACGAATATATGCGGGTCCGTTCCGGCAGGGACATCCACCCCGAGGCCGAGGAACGCGAGCACAATGACGACGAGATGAAACGGCGCTACCTGGTGCGCCGTTCGCATATCCTGAGCATTCTCGCCGCCTGGATTATCACGCTTCCGGCCGCGGCAGGCCTTGCGGCGATCATTGCTACGGTTATGTTTGCGCTGTTTTTGTAAGAGAAGATCATGCGCGCCAATTTTCGCCTTCAGCGGCTTTTCGTCGTTTCTCCCCTGTCTACCGACACCCGGCATGAGGTATCGAGCGAGCAGTTCAATTATCTCGCCAACGTGCTGAGGCTGGAAGCCGGTGCGAAGGTTCTGGTATTCAACGGACGCGACGGCGAATGGCTGGCCGAGATCACCTTTCCCAGCCGCAAGAAGATCGTGCTTCAGCCGATCGAGCAGACAAGGCCGCAACCGGAAACCTCCGACCTGCATTATCTGTTTGCGCCGCTAAAAGTCGGCCGGCTGGATTATCTGGTGCAGAAGGCCGTGGAGATGGGGGCCGGCACGATGCAGCCGGTGATGACCCAGCATGTACAGGGTAAGATCACCAATCTCGACCGGCTGAAAGCGAATGTGACGGAAGCTGCCGAACAATGCGGCGTGCTGTCGATCCCGGAGGTTTGCGAACCGCGCAAGCTTGCCGAGATACTGGAGCGCTGGTCTGAAGACCGGCGGATCATCTTCTGTGACGAAGGCGACGAGGGCCAGAACCCGTTGCCGATCCTGGCAAAGATCACCGAGAAAAAGGTTGCCCTGCTTGTCGGTCCGGAGGGCGGGTTTTCGGAGGAGGAACGCAGCCTCTTGCGCTCGCTGCCCTACGTGACGGCGATACCGCTCGGGCCGCGGATCCTGCGGGCCGATACGGCGGCGGTTGCGGCACTGGCGGTCATTCAGGCGGCGATCGGTGATTGGAAGTAATGGAGGACCATTGCAGACTTGCCAAAGCGCAACAGATCGCACTGTTTTTCTGAACTGATCTTGAAACAAATTCGCTTGCACCGCAGATGAATTCGGTTCAATCAGCCGGACGATTATCAGTCTGGCTTATCATTCCAGGCCTTCCGACCAAGGTATTTTCATGGCGCGTGACACGACCGACCAGACACCACTTTCCTCGGTATCTGAGCTTTCCGCCTATCTGGCGCAGGGCTCGCGCCCCAAGGAAAAATTCCGCATCGGCACCGAACACGAGAAATTCGTGTTTTTCGCCAAGGACAACGCTCCCGTTCCCTATTTCGGCGATGCCAGCATTTCCGCGCTTTTGAAGGGCATGCAGGAAAGGCTCGGCTGGGAGCCGATCATGGACGGCGAGAACATCATCGGGCTTGGAGAACAGTCCGGCATGGGCGCGATCTCGATCGAGCCTGGCGGCCAGTTCGAATTGTCCGGAGCGCCGCTGGAGACGATCCACGAGACCTGCAAGGAATCCAACAAGCATCTGGCGCTGGTGAAAGAGATCGCAGAGCCGATGGGCATTCGCTTCCTTGGGCTGGGCGGCAGCCCGACATGGTCTCTGGCTGAAACGCCGCGCATGCCAAAATCCCGCTACGACATCATGACCCGTTACATGCCGAAGGTCGGCGCCAAGGGTCTCGACATGATGTACCGCACCTGCACGATCCAGGTTAACCTCGATTTCTCCTCGGAAGCCGACATGGCCGCCAAGATGCGGGTGTCGATGAAGCTGCAGTCGATCGCGACCGCGCTGTTTGCTTCCTCGCCGTTTACCGAAGGCAAGCCTAACGGTCTCCTCTCCTGGCGCGGCGATATCTGGCGCGATACCGACAACCGGCGTTCCGGCACCCTGCCCTTCGTCTTCGATGCGGATTTCCGGTTCGACCACTATGTCGAATGGGCGCTCGACGTGCCGATGTATTTTATCGTTCGCGACGGCAAATATCACGACTGCACTCATGTGACCTTCCGCCAGTTCATGGCCGGCGCGCTGAAGGGCGAAGTGGCCGACTGGCAGCCGAACATGGGTGACTGGACGAACCATCTCTCGACGCTCTTCCCCGACGTTCGACTGAAGCGTTTTCTTGAAATGCGCGGCGCAGACGGCGGCCCGTGGCGCCGGATCTGCGCGCTTCCGGCCTTCTGGGTCGGTTTGCTTTACGACGATGCGGCGCTTGCCGAAGCCGAGGCGCTGACGGCAGACTGGACGTTCGAGGATGTTGTCGCGATGCGCGATGCCGTCCCGGCACAGGGGCTTGCAGCGACGATCAAGGGCCGTCCGGTTCTGGACGTGGCGCGCGATGCAGCGCGGATTTCGACGGCCGGCCTCAAGGCGCGGGCGAAGCTCAATGGCGACGGCCAGGACGAAAGCGTCTTCCTGCAACCGCTCGAAGAAGTGCTGGCGAAGAAGGCAACGCTCGCCGACGATCTGCTTGCACTTTTCAACGGCCGCTGGAATGGCTCGGTCGAGCCGGTGTTCGACGAATACCAGTATTGATCTGAAAGCCCGCTTCGGCGGGCTTTTCTTCGCTCCACACAAAACAAAAAAGGCCCGGCGCGGGTGTCCGGCCGGGCAAGAGGCAGGGTCATTGGCTTACCCTGCGGGGAAAATCGTTACATTTTCGAATTGATGCACGCGGTCAGCGAGCTGGCGGCCGGGCAAACCGCGTGCGGGCGCGCGTACGAGCAGCCTTTGCCAGAAGCAGAGACGGATCATCCAGCGCGCCGGAACGATCAAGTGCGATCACGACATCACGGCGGCTAAGTCCGATATCGTCGAGCATATGATCATCCAATTCAGAAAGCGGATGCGCCGCAATGCGATTACGGATGGCGCGCCATGCGGATTTGATGCGCACGAACACGGCCGTCTGGACCAAACCGGCGCGAACCGGGGCCGCAGCCTTTACGAGCTTCAAATCAGTTCCGCATTCGGTCGTGCTCATCGGGGTATCCTTTCATCGGGCACGGTCAAAGGCTTTCCGACGGCTGATGCGGACGGATTGCCGGTGAGACATTTGCGCCGTTTGCAACAGCGCCTCTGTTCGAGAATTGCAGGTGTTATCGGTTAATCGTATTGATCAGTCCAACGAATGTTTCTAATGATGATTATCAACTTCACTGATGGATGACGCCCATGTCCGCTCCTCTCGATATCGACCAGTTGCATACTTTCATCGCCATCATCGACACGGGCAGCTTCACCAAGGCTGCGGACCGAGTGTTCAAGACGCAATCTGCCGTTTCGATGCAGATGCGCAGGCTTGAAGAACGGATCGGCAAGCAGCTGTTTGCCAAGGACGGGCGGGGCAACCGCCTGACGGCCGAGGGCGAGAAGCTGATGAACTATGCCCGGCGCATCATCCGGCTGAACAACGAGGCGATTGCGGCCTTCGATGACAACCGGCTGGAGGGCACGATCCGGATCGGCACTCCCGACGATTATGCCGACCGCTACATGCCGGAAATCATCGGCCGGTTCGCCAAGACCCATCCGAATGTGGAACTCTATATCGTCTGCGAACCATCGGTCAGCCTCGGCGAAAAGATGGCGCGGGGCGAACTCGATATCGCACTCGTGACCCATAACCCGCGGCAGCGGATCTCGGATGTGGTGCGGACGGAACCGCTGTGCTGGGTTGCATCCGCCAACCATCCGCTGAAGGATGATGCGCCTGTGCCGCTTGCGGTCGGACGCCGTGACTGTCTGTGGCGGCAGCTTGCCTGTTCGGCACTGGACGCGGATGGGCGCGAATATCAGGTTCTGTTCACCAGCTGGTCTTCGACCGTCATTGCGGCTGCGATCCTTGCCGGCATGGCCGTTTCGGTTCTGCCGGAATCGGCACTTCGGCCGGGCATGAAGGTTCTGACAGCCGCAGACGGCTTTCCGCCGCTGCCGCCAGTGCAGATCGGCCTGATGAAACGGCCGGGGCTTTCGCCGTCGCTGATGAACGCGATCACCGATCACATCACCGCCTGCCTCGACAACATTTCACCGGCCGCGATACCCGACGATCTCGACGGCGAGGTGAAGAGCTTCGCCCGGCAGGCGCGAGCGAGGTCGGGCCAGGTGATGACGGGGTGGTGAGATCTCCGTCAGCGTTTCATTTTCCAACGCGGCTGCAAACAGTTGAAGAAGATACCCTCATCTCATAATCTTGAGGTGCGGCATCGTCGCCGTTCGATCGGAATTTCCTATCATGCTTACACTTCGCCAGATGCGGTATTTCGAGGCGCTGGCTGCCACGCGGCATTTCGGCAAGGCGGCGGCGATGGTGCATGTCAGCCAGCCGGCGCTTTCGACCCAGATCATGGAAATGGAAGATCATCTGGGCGCGCAGCTGGTGGAGCGCAATCGCGCCGGCGTGCTTCTGACCGCCAAGGGCGAGGCGGTATTGTCGCGCATCCGCGTCATTCTTGGCGCGGTTGACGAACTGGAACAGACGGCGAGGCGCAAGAGCGGTGTCCTGGCCGGGCCGATCCGCATCGGCATCATTCCGACGGTCGCGCCCTATCTTGTGCCGAAACTGATCCCGTATCTGCGTCAAGCCTATCCGGAAATCGAGATTGAGCTGAAGGAAACAGTGACCGACCGGCTGGTTGCCGAACTTCTCGACGGGCGGCTGGATGCGGTGATCGCGGCGCTGCCGGTAGAAGCAGAGACGCTTGAGGTCAGGCCCTTGTTCGCCGACCGGTTCTTCATGGCGATGGCGAAGAATGACCGTGAGGTGCTGACCTCGCCGATGACGGAAAACCAGGTGGATGCCGACCGGCTGCTGCTGCTCGAAGAAGGGCACTGCCTGCGCGATCAGGCGCTTGCCGTCTGCAGCGCGGCCGGGAAAAGAAGCCTCGTCAATTTTGGCGCAACCTCAATGGCGACGCTGCTGCAGATGGTATCCCATGACATGGGAATGACGTTGATCCCCGAAATGGCGCTTGCCTCGGAAACCGCCCGAAACAACCTGATAATCGTGCCGTTTGCCGATCCCGCACCATCTCGCGAGATCGGATTGATATGGCGAAAATCCAGCGGGCGTTCAGAGGACATGTCTGCCTTGGCGGCAGCGATTATCGAGACAGCCCCGAAGCAGAAATGAGGGGCGCTGAGCGCCCCTCACCCGATCTTGGATCAGGCCGCGAGGTCCAGGACGACACGGCCGTCGATCTTGCCCTCTTCCATGCGGTGGAAAATGGCGTTTATGTTTTCCAGCTTGTCCCAAGAGAAAGTCGCGGCAACCTTGCCTTCCCCAGCAAAGACCAGCGACTCCTCAAGATCCTGACGGGTGCCGACAATGGAGCCACGCACGGTGATACGCTTCAGAACCGTATCGAAGACCGGCAGCGAGATATAACCGGGTGGCAGGCCGACCAACGCCATCGTGCCCCTGGAGCGCAGGAAGCCGTATGCCTGCTCCATCGCCTTGGGCGAAACGGCGGTAACCAGCGCGCCATGCACGCCGCCGGTCGCCTTCTGCACCTGCTCGATGGCATCGGCATCGCGGCCATTGACTGTGATGTCTGCGCCAAGCTTTTTCGCCAGATCCAGCTTTTCATCAAAAATATCGGCGGCCACAACATGCATGCCCATGGCCTTGGCATACTGAACAGCCATATGGCCGAGGCCGCCAACGCCGGAGATGACCACCCATTCGCCGGGCCGGACCTCAGTTTCCTTCAGGCCCTTGTAGACGGTGACGCCGGCGCAGAGCACGGGAGCGGCTGCGCCGAATTCGAGATTATCCGGCAGGCGGCCGCAGAAATCCGGATCGGCCAGACCATATTGCGCAAACGTGCCGTTGACGGAATAACCGGTATTCTGCTGGCTGCCGCAGAGCGTTTCCCAGCCGGTGCGGCAAGGCGAGCACGCGCCGCAGGCGGTGTGCAGCCACGGCACGCCGACGCGATCGCCTTCCTTGATACGGGAGACGCCGGCGCCGAGCTTTGCGACATAGCCGACACCCTCATGGCCGGGAATGAAGGGGGGATTGGGCTTGACCGGCCAATCGCCATTGGCGGCATGAAGATCGGTGTGGCAGACACCTGTTGCTTCGTATTTTATCAGGACCTGACCCGGGCCTGGATCGGGGATCGCCACTTCCTCGATGACGAGCGGCTTTCCGAATGCCCGTACGACGGCGGCCTTCATTGTTGATGCCATTTCATCCTCCTCACAAGCGATGACATTCGGCTGAGCGCTTGCTCGCCGCAACCGTGGAGAGAAAAGAAGCCGAACTGACACATGTCAACGTCGGCGGGTTTGCCGCCGCCGCTTCTGTCGCAAGGCTGCTACACTTGTGTGTGGCAAGATTGGTGTCAGCTAAGATACTTCCTGAAAAAGTCGGTCGTTCGGCTCCAGGCGAGATCTGCGGCTGCCTTGTCATAACGGGCGGCCGAGGTGTCGTTGTTGAAGGCGTGGTTGACGCCCTCGTAGACGAAGAGCTCGAAGGTCTTGCCGTTCTTTTCCAGCGCCTCGCGATAGGCGGGGATGCCGGCATTGATGCGCTCGTCGAGGCCGCCGTAATGCAACATCAGCGGCGCCTTGATTTTTGGCACATCCGCCGCCGGTGCCTGTTGTCCATAGTAGGCGACGCCGGCATTAAGCTCCGGCGAGTTGACCGCCATGCGGTTGACGAGGCCACCACCCCAGCAGAAGCCAACAGCACCGACTTTTCCGTTGGCGCCTTCATGTTTCGAAAGCCAGGCACGCGCCGCTTCGCCATCAGCGGCAGTCTGTGCCGGCGCAAGGGTGGAAAACATCTCGCGCGCCTTGTCCTCATCCGTGGGCGTTCCGCCGAGAGGAGAGAGGAAATCCACCGCAAGCGCGTTGAAGCCCTCCAGCGCCGCGCGGCGGGCGACATCGCGGATATGGTCGTTGAGGCCGCGGTTTTCGTGGATGACGATGATGGAGCCGAGCGGGCCGGTCGCGGATTTGGGACGGGCCCAATAGGCTTTCATGTCGCCGGTCGAACCGGGAAAAGTGACGTTTTCGGTCGTCAGCCGGTCGTCGCTTGCCTCGACCATGGCGGCGCGGGCGCCATTGGCGGCGAGCATGGGGGCGATGGCGGCCGCTGCGGCGCCGGACCCTGCGAGTGCGGTCAGCCGTTCCATGAACTTGCGTCGGTCGAGATGGAGATGGGTATATTCGTCATAGGCGTTGATCATCGCCTGGGTGACTTTTGGCTCCTTGTCCATGATGCCTGCTCCTCTCGCTACGCTTCGTGCAAAGTTAGGGCGGCCCTCCGACAAGGCGATGAAGCGCGGAAGGGCCGCGCTACACTTATGCGTGAAGAAATTGGTGCGTTAAAAAGATTGGTGCGTGAGAGCGGACCCGCCTCAGGACGTGGCGAGCCAAATCGCCAGCCAGCCCCACATCAACACTGTCACCATGAAGCCGAGCATGAACAGCGGGCGGCGCAGAAGCAGCCGGTTGCTGGTGATGTGGACATAGGAATGCGCGTAACGCGAGATGACGAAGATCCAGGCGAGTACAATGGTGATGATGTTGTCGGCATTGCAGATGAAGATCGCCAGCACGCCGGCGTGAAAAAGCATCGGCAGCTCGAACTGGTTCTTCAGGTTGTTATGGACCAGCAGGCTCTCAGTCGGCTCTGACAAGTTCTCCTTGAACTGCCGCGCATCGTAACCGCCGTCGCGGATGGCTGCGCCGCGGCGCATCGACAGCAGATAATAGAGGATGAAGACCAGAAAAGCGTGGGCAATCATTGGCCAGAACATGGCGGTCGTGTCGGTCATCATCGGCAATACTCCTACAATCTTCCCGACCTTCTGGCACGAAAACGGGCCGGGCAAAATGCCCGGCCCGCCTGAAATCGGTGGAGATGCTTCAACTCTTTACGAGCTGACGCCCGGATAGTTCGGGCTTTCGCGGGTGATGGTCACGCCATGCGGATGGCTTTCGCGAAGACCAGCGCCCGAAATGCGCACGAAGGTCGCCTTTTCCTGGAAGTCCTTGATGTCCTTGCCGCCGACATAACCCATGGCAGCCTTGAGGCCACCGGCGAGCTGGTGCAGCACGGCCGAGACCGGGCCCTTGTACGGAACCTGACCTTCGATGCCTTCCGGAACGAGCTTCAGCGTGTCGCGCACTTCCGCCTGGAAGTAACGGTCTGCCGAGCCGCGCGCCATGGCGCCGACGGAGCCCATGCCGCGATAGGCTTTGAAGGAACGGCCCTGGTAGAGGTAAACTTCGCCCGGGCTTTCATCGGTACCGGCCAGAAGCGAGCCGACCATGACGGCGGAGGCGCCGGCGGCGATCGCCTTGGCGACGTCGCCCGAGAACTTCAGGCCACCATCGGCGATGACCGGGATACCGTGCTTGTTGCCTTCCTCGACTGCCGCCATGACGGCTGCGAGCTGCGGAACGCCGACGCCTGCGACAACGCGGGTGGTGCAGATCGAGCCCGGGCCGATACCGACCTTGATGCAGTCTGCGCCGGCATCGATCAGTGCCTTGGTGCCTTCGGCGGTAGCGACATTGCCGGCGATGATGCGAATGGCGTTCGACATCTTCTTGACGTGGGCAACGGCATCCAGAACCTTCTGGGAATGACCGTGGGCGGTATCGACGACGATGACATCGACGCCGGCATCGATCAGGCGCTCGGCGCGCTCGACGCCATCGTCACCGGTGGAGATGGCGGCGGCGGCACGCAGACGGCCCTGGGCGTCCTTAGCGGCGTTCGGGTTGAGCTGCGACTTCTCGATGTCCTTGACGGTGATGAGACCGATGCAGCGGCCTTCATTGTCGACGACCAGCAGCTTTTCGATGCGGTGGGAATGGAGAAGGCGCTTGGCCTCGGCCTGCTCGACACCGTCCTTGACCGTGATCAGGTTGTCGCGGGTCATCAGTTCGAAGATCTTCTGGTTCGGATCAGAAGCGAAACGGACGTCGCGGTTGGTGAGGATACCGACCAGACGGCCCGGGCGACCGCCGTTTTCGACGACCGGAATGCCGGAAATGCCGTGAGCCTTCATCAACGACAGGGCTTCGGCCAGCGTTGCATCCGGGCCGATCGTGACCGGGTTGACGACCATGCCGCTTTCGAACTTCTTGACCTGGCGGACTTCTTCAGCTTGTTCGATCGGGGTCAGGTTGCGGTGGATGACGCCCATGCCGCCCGACTGCGCCATGGCGATCGCCAGACGGCTTTCGGTGACCGTGTCCATGGCCGAGGACAGGATCGGCAACGAAAGGTCGATATCCTTGGCGATGCGGGTGGAAATATTGGTCTGACCCGGCATGATTTCCGAGTGCCCCGGCTGGAGAAGCACGTCGTCGAATGTTAGCGCTTCCGCGCCGGTTGCCGAGATTACGATGCGTGCCATTGCCAGTTCCTTCAGTTGGATAGGCAGAATCCTCCGGGAAAAGGAAATCCTTCATCCGGTTGCTTCTGCATGAAATACATGGAAGTTGGCGAGGGCTGGTAACACGTTCATGACAACAAGGGAATAGAAAAAACCCGGGAGGCAGCCCACCCGGGTTTGCATAGCTCATATGCTGTACGCAGAAAACGATCAGATATCGAACTGATAGCTCTTCGGCACGAAGCGGTAACCCGTCTCCTGCTTTTCGGCATAACCGACCGCCGGGAACGGCATGTGATAGCCGAGGAAGGCGACCTTGTCGGTGGCGACCATGTCGAACACCTTCTTCCGGGTTGCGGCGGCGGCGGCCTTGTCCATGTCGAACTTCACTTCCCAATCCGGGCGCTGCAGCGACAGCACGAAGTGGTTTGCCGTGTCGGCCGTCAGGATCAGGCGCTTGCCGGCGGATTCGACGTTGAAGATCATGTGGCCCGGCGAGTGGCCGAAAGCTGCCATGCTGGTGATGCCGGAGACGACATCGGCGCCATCACCGATGAAGGTGATCTTTTCGGCAAGCGGCTTGACGTTGGCAAGCACGCCCTTGTGGCCACCTTCGGCAGGTGTGCCGACACGCGCAGTATCGCTCCAGAAATCGTATTCCTTCTGGCCGACGACATAACGGGCATTCTCGAAGGCAGGTTTTCCATTTTCCATCAGGCCGCCGATATGGTCGCCGTGTAGATGGGTCAGGACGACGATGGTGACGTCGGCCGGCATGTAACCGGCAGCGGCCATACCTTCTATCAGGCGGCCTGCGCCCTGTGCATGACCGGACTGGCCGAAACCGGTATCGAACAGGATAACGTCAGAACCGGTGTCGATCAGGGTCGGCGAGAAGCCGTTGACGAACTGGTCTGTCGGCAAAAAATTGTCAGACAGAAGCGCGCCGACGGTTTCAGCGGACTGGTTGGTGCCGAAGGTTTCGTTCGGCACGCCAGACGGACGAGCGCCATCCTTGACGACGAGAACCTCGAAACTGCCTACCTTGAACTTATGAAGATCGGGCGGGGTAACACGATCGATTGCCAAATTGCTGCTCGCTTTGCTGCTGTCCTGGGCGAAGGCCGCCCGGTTGCCGATGATTGCCGGTGCAGCGAGGACCGTGAAGCCCGCAGTGCCCAGCAAAGTTCTTCTTCCGATACCGTTTCCAGCCATATCCCGTTCCCTCATGACGAATGATGTCGACGCGAAGTTAGCGCGCCCGAGCGAAAAGTTGACGATGATCAGGGGTCAAAATCGCGTTTTCACGCAGACGTGACACCTCGCCCGACCAATGAGATGAACAAAAGGCGCGGAACGTCCATTGGCAGAACGGCTTTGGAGGTTTACAGGCCTCTTGTCCCTCGGGCCTGTCAGATAACGGCATCCGTCTCCATGAATCGTATCATTCCACTCATCCTCGCTGTCGCCCTGTTCATGGAGAACATGGATTCGACTGTGATCGCCACCGCGCTTCCGACAATCGCCAATGATCTCGGCGTCAGCCCGATCACACTCAAGCTGGCGCTAACCTCTTATATGGTGGCGCTTGCGATGTTCATCCCGATCAGCGGATGGATGTCGGACCGGTTCGGCGCGAAGAAGGTGTTCCGGCTGGCGATCTGCGTTTTCATCATCGGATCGATCCTCTGCGCGATCTCCGATTCTGTCGTCCAGTTCGTCATGTCACGTTTTCTGCAGGGCATGGGCGGGGCAATGATGACGCCGGTCGGGCGCCTGGTTCTGCTGCGCACCACCAAGCGCAGCGATCTCGTTTCCGCCATGGCGCTTTTGACCATACCGGCGCTTGTCGGACCGCTGACGGGGCCGCCGATCGGTGGCTTCATTACGACCTATTTTTCCTGGCACTGGATCTTCATCATCAATGTGCCGATCGGGGTGATCGGCCTTTACCTCACCGGCAGATACCTGCCCGAAGTGCCGCCGATGGGAACTGCCAGGATGGACTGGACTGGCTTCCTGCTGACATCCGTCGCGGCCTCCGGCGTCGTCTTCGGGCTTTCGGTAATCGGCCTGCCGGCCCTGCCGCCCGCAGTCGGAATCAGCGCAACGCTTGCAGGCTTTGCCGCGTGCTTTCTTTATGTGCGTCACGCAAGGCTGCACCCTCACCCGATCCTGAACCTGCAGATCTTCAACGACCGGGCATTCAGGGCATCGACAACGGGTGGCACGCTGTTTCGGATTGCCACCGGTGCCATCCCCTTTCTGATGCCGCTGATGTTGCAGCTCGGTTTCGGGCTCAATCCGTTCCAATCCGGTCTTATCACTTTTTCAGGTGCGATCGGTGCGCTGACCGTGAAGTTCATGGCGCGGCGGGTATTTGCCGTCACCGGCTTCCGCACGGCGCTTATGGTCGCCGGCGTTCTCGGCGCAGCCATGACGGCGGTGAACGGGTTCTTCACGCCCGAGACGCCGCATATCTGGATCATCGGTGCGCTTCTGGCGGCAGGCCTGTTCCGCTCGCTGTTCTTTACCGGCGTCAACGCACTCGGTTATTCGGAGATTTCCGACGAACTGGCGAGCCAGGCGACCTCCATGGCATCCGCGCTGCAGCAGGTCAGCCTTGCGCTTGGCGTCGCCTTTGCCGCCTTCATCCTGGAAATGTCGTCGATGTTTTCAGGCAGCCATCTGCAGCTTTCAGATTTTCACCTTGCCTTCTTCATCGTGGCCGCCGTCTCGCTGTTTTCGATCATTCCGCTCATCAAGCTCGATCCGCTGACAGGGGCCGATGTTTCCGGCCACCGGGGCCGGCGACCGGCTGACGTGCAGCCGGAAGCGGGAGAATAAGGATCAGTCGTCAGACGTCTCGGAAACGACTTCGGCGTCAGCATCCTCTGCCCTGCGACCCTTGAAGTGCTTGGCGAGCAGGAACATCTCGACCGATTCCTGACGCGACGACGCGGGCTTCACATGGATGACCTGCTTGAAGTTCTTCTTTAGGAGATCAAGCAGATCCTTTTCCGTGCCGCCCTGGAAGGTCTTTGCCAGGAAGTGACCGCCTTCGGCCAGAACCTCGATGGCGAAATGCGCCGCGACCTCGCACAAATGCATGGTGCGCAGATGGTCTGTCCGGTGATGGCCGGTCGTCGGCGCCGCCATATCGGAAAGCACGAGGTTCGGCACGCCGCCGATCGCTTCCTTCAAAAGTGCAGGCGCGCTGTCATCGAGAAAATCGAGCTGCAGGATTTTTACGCCCGGCAAGGGATCGACCTCCAGAAAGTCGATGGCGGCCACGCGCGGATCCTCGTCCGTCGAGTTCGTCACCTTGGCGGCGATCTGCGACCAGCTGCCAGGTGCTGCGCCCAAATCGATGATGCGGCGGGCGCCCTTCAAGATCTGGTGTTTTTCATCGATCTCAAGCAGCTTGAAGGCGGCGCGGGCGCGATAACCCTCGAGCTTTGCCCGCTGCACGTAAGGATCGTTGATATGGCGCTCCAGCCAGCGGCGCGAAGACGCCTTCAGCTTGCCCTTCTTGACCTTCTGGCCGAGCTTTCGCCCTGTTCTGTTTATTCCGACCGGTGTCTTCGTCATCGCCGTCTCAAAACCTCTCCGGAACCTGTCGAGCCCGATCTTCTCGAGCGAATGCGCCGCCAGACGCCATCATCGGCCATCATATCGGTCAAAAGCCCTTCGCGCAGCCCGCGATCGGCAACCCGCATTCTGGGACTTGGCCAACGGCGGCGGATCGCCTCCAGAATGGCGCAGCCAGCAAGCACCAGATCAGCACGATCAGGGCCAATGCACGGATTGGCGGCACGCCCGGCGAAATCCCAGGAAAGCAGCTTTGCCTGCATGGCGGAAACTTCCGCATCCGACAGCCACAGGCCATCGACCCTGCGACGGTCATAACGCGGCAAATCGAGATGGACGCCGGCAAGCGTCGTGACCGTGCCCGATGTGCCGATCAGATGGAAATCGTAGTCGCTGCCGTTGCCACCGGCTTCAGGCGGCGGGCAATCGAATTTTGCCAGCATGCCCTGAACCTCACAGATCATCGCCTCGAAGACATCCGGCGTCACATCGCGACCACCATAACGCTCCGACAGAGTGACGACGCCGACGGGCAGCGACGTCCAGTGCGTGATATGGTTGGCAAGCCGCGATGAGCGATTGTCGGCGATGCGGATGACGGCAATTTCCGACGAGCCACCGCCGATATCGAACAGCACGATAGAACGCGCCTCACGCCCCACAAGCGAGGAGCAGCCGGAAACGGCAAGACGCGCCTCTGTCTCGCGATCGATGATTTCCAGCTCAAGACCGGTTTCGGCAGTCACCCGCGCCAGAAATTCCTCGCCGTTTGCGGCGGCGCGGCAGGCTTCGGTTGCGATCAACCGCATCTTGCGGATCGGCTTGGCGGCGAGCTTCAAGGCACAGATGCGCAAAGCCTCGACGGCACGGTCCATCGCGTCGTTCGACAGCCGGCCGGTGGCTGCAAGCCCCTCCCCCAGACGCACGATGCGCGAGAACGCATCGACGACGCGAAAATGGCCCGGACGCGTCGGCTGGGCGATCAGCAGGCGGCAATTGTTGGTGCCGAGATCGAGCGCGGCATAAAGATCGTCGTGGAAGGGAAGCGGCGCGTCGACCGACTGCAGGGCCGGGGTGATGCTGCTGCCCTGCTCGGAAGAAGACATCGCCCGTGTCAACGCAGGCTGCGAAACACCGTTCAGAGCGCCTTTTGCCTGTGTGAGGGGGCGCCCCTGAAGGCCGCGACCGGCCCGGTTCTTCTTGCGCCGGTCCCGCCCTCTGCCGCCATGAGACTGACCGCTGTGAGACTGGCCACCATGAGACTGGCCGCCGTGATTTTTGCCTTCATTCCGCGATGCGCCTTCGCCACCCGCATGATGAGGCTGCTGCGCGCTTGCGCCGGCATTCGATGCGCCTGCCGAATGGGATGATCCGCCTCGGGCATCGACATGCGGCTTGCCACCGGAATGCCCTGAAGCACCGGCTGCAGCCTGTGGAATGTGATCGGACGATGCACCGGAATGAGATCTGGAGCGCCTGCGCTTGCGTTTGCGCGCAGGCTGATCCTGCTTCGCGACATCCGATTTCCCGGCATCGCGTTTAGCCACGTCCTGTCTTGACGAGTCCTGCTTTTTTTCTGGGCGCGCGGCCGGGTCAGCCTGAACGGCCGATGACGCGTGTTGGGAAGTGTTCGCATTGCGGTTTTTGCCGCCGCGCTTCCCTTTCCTGCGACGGGGCCGCTTTTGCGCCCCACGCTCTCCGGCCGACGCCCCGCCATCTGGCGGCATACGGCCGCTATCGGGGTCCATTGGTCGTTCTATCCATTTCGCGGCGCACCGCCTCCAAAAGGCGTGCTGCTGCGTCTGATTGCTTCGTTGCGGCAAGGATAACAGCGCAAGCGCAATTCGCCAATGTCTTTTTCCGAACGGCGACCAAAAGTGGCTGATGCAAGATGCTGCAAATTTTTCGGAAAAAACTATTTGCAAGTCGCGAAGGTTTGGCTATAAGCGCCGCACACCGACGAACCGGCCAAGCGCCGCTTCCTGCTGGGGAATAGTTCAACGGTAGAACGACGGACTCTGACTCCGTTAATCTTGGTTCGAATCCAGGTTCCCCAGCCAATTTTCTCTAGAAGATTATGTTTTTGTTGGCGTTTTGATTGGGTGTCATGATTGCTAATCATATCCGCAGACTTGATAGCCTATGTCGAATCGCTGCACAGAAGCTGGCTTAACGCTTCGGCGCAGCGGCGGACTGGACCCTCAGCCCATCAAGCTCCGCCTCGCTCAGCGCACGCACTGCCCCCTTATCCAGATCGCCCAGTACAAGATCACCGATCGCCACTCGGATGAGGCGCAGCGTGCCAATGTCTAGCACTTCGAGCATGCGGCGGATGTGGCGGTTCTTGCCTTCGTCCAGTTCGATCTCCAGCCAGGAATTCTTTTCGCCTTCGCGTAGTTTTATCGCGCGGCGGGCTTTTAAGGTTTCGCCGTCCTTTTCAATGCCTTTCGTCATCACCTTGAGCATCTCGTCGTCGACGAGCGTGTCGATCTGGACGTGATAGGTTTTCGGCACATGGGTTTCGGGATCGAGCAACGCATTGGCGAATTGCGTGTCATTGGTGAAGAGGAGAAGGCCCTCGCTCGCCTTGTCGAGCCGACCGACAGGGGAGAGATGCGTGTGGTCGTGGCCTTTCAGGCAATCGAAGACGGTCGGGCGGCCTTCGGGGTCATGGCGGGTGGTGACTAGGCCGCGGGGTTTGTTGAGCATCAGATAGACCGGGGCTTCGGCCGCGACCTCTCTTCCATCGACGGCGAGCTTTGCGGTGTCGAGGTCGATCCAGGCTTCGGTATCGGTGACGGTGCGGCCGTTGACGCTGACCTGGCCGGCGCGGATGAGATCCTCGGCTTGCGTGCGTGAGCAGAAGCCGAGTTTCGACAAGGCACGCGGGAGCGTGACGCGTTTGCCGGAGGATGGCGCGGCGGGTTTGCGGACGGGGGCCGCCGGCGGCCGGCGGTTCTGTGTTGGTTTGGAGCGTCGGGGCTTTTCGTTCATTTCATGCGGTTTCCTGCGCAGGCGATCACGTCTTCGCTCGACTCTGAGTTTCCGCCCCCTCTGGCCTGTCGGCTGCCGGGGCAGAGCCACCTGTCTCTGCCCGCTCTTCGAGCCCGCCACAAGTGGGGAGATTACGAGTGGTACCCGCCTGCCTTACTTTTGGCCTCGGTTGAGCGGCCAGCTTGAACCATTTGCCTTGCGGGACGGTCAGGACGGGTCTTGTCCAGCCTTCCCTGTTGACCCATCCGCCCTTGCCATTCTATGCCCGGCTTCGTCCAGTCCTATATGGTCCGGATGTGATCAAAACCCAATTGCCAAAACCCAGTTGTGACGAAGAGAGACGCCGGTGAGCCAGGATAACATTACGACAGACCTCGTGACGCTGCGCGATTACTGGCGTTATGCGATTTCCCGTTTCAATGCGGCCGAGCTGGGTTACGGCCACGGCACGACGACGGCCGGGGACGATGCGGCGTTTCTGCTGCTCGATTCACTCAACCTGCCGATCGATGCGCTCGATCCGTTTCTCGATGCGCGGCTTCTCCCATCCGAACGCAAGCTGCTTTCCGAGCGGATCGAGACGCGTGTGACGACGCGCAAGCCTTCGTCCTATATTACCGGCCATTCCTATATCCAGGGCGTGCGCTTCCATGTCGACGAGCGGGTGATCGTGCCGCGTTCGCATATCGGCGAGATCCTGTTTTCCGAATATCTGGGCGAACAGGGTTCGACCTATCTGCCTGATCCCTTTGCCGTGGAAACTGCCGTCGATATCTGCACCGGTTCGGGCTGCCTTGCGGTGCTGGCGGCAAAATTCTTCCCCAATGCGGCGATCGATGCGGTCGATCTTTCGGCCGATGCGCTGGAAGTGGCGAAGATCAATGTCGCCGAGCATGAAGTCGGTGAACAGGTGTCGCTCCATCAGGGCGATCTGTTTGCGCCGCTCAAGGGCAAGACCTATGACCTGATCATCACCAACCCGCCCTATGTGGACCATGCCTCGATGGCCGGCTTTCCGGCCGAACATCAGGCGGAGCCGGCGATGGCGCATGACGGCGGCGAGGACGGGCTCGATCTGGTGCGCCAGATACTTGAGCAGGCCGGCGACTATCTCAACCCGGAAGGCGGGATGATCTGCGAGATCGGCTCGGGCCGGGAAATTCTCGAGGAGGAATATCCGCATCTGGAATTCCTCTGGCTGGAAACGGCTGAATCTCAGGATGCCGTCTTCTGGATTTCCGCCGAAGCGCTGAAGGGTTAAACCACCGCCATTTCGACATTTTTCGTTTGCGCGGCGATCACCGGGGCGGCATGTTCCGGTGATGGTTGAGTGTGGAGACGAAAGATCATGGCGGCTGCAGATGTCATCGTACTTGGAGGCGGCATCGTCGGCATTTCGACGGCCTTGCAGCTTGCCCGTCGCGGCAAGGCTGTGGTTCTTGTCGACCGCGGCGAGCCGGGGCGCGAGACGTCCTATGGCAATGCCGGGCTGATCCAGCGCGAAGGCGTCGTCCCTTACGGCTTTCCGCAGCAGTTCGGCCAGATATTGCGCAATGCCATGAACAACCGGATCGACTCGCATTTTCACTGGCGGGCGCTCCCTTCCGTCTCGTCCTTCCTGGCGAAATACTGGTGGCACTCGAACCTTTCCCGTCACCAGCTGATCGCACGCGCCTATGCGCCGTTGATCGAGCATTCGATCTCCACCCATAACGAGCTGATCGAGGAAGCGGGGGCGCAGGCGCTGATCGCCAAGGATGGCTGGACGGAGCTTTTTCGCACGCCTGCCAAACGGGATGGCGAGCTTCGCGAGGCCGAAAGGCTGGCACAGGAATACGGCGTGGCGTTCGAGGCGCTTTCGCCCAACGATCTGGCGGCGAAAGAGCCACATCTCTCCCGGGATTTCGCCGGTGCATTGCGCTGGGAAGATCCGTGGTCGGTGAAGGACCCTCTGGCGCTGAGCCAGGCCTATGTGCGGCTATTCGAAAAGCTTGGCGGCAAGGTGCTGAAGGGCGATGCACGCAGCCTTTCGAAAACCACGAGCGGATGGCGGATCGTGGCGGGGGAAGGCACGGTGGAAGCCAAGGACGTGGTCGTGGCGCTCGGGCCGTGGTCTGACGTGGTGACGAAGCCGCTCGGCTACAATTTCCTCGTCGGGGTGAAGCGCGGCTATCACATGCATTATGCGCCCAAGGGCAATGCGGTGCTCAACGGCTGGCTGCTGGATGCGGAGCGCGGTTATCTTCTGGCGCCGATGAACCAGGGGATACGGCTGACGACCGGGGCGGAATTCGCTCGCCGGGATGCCCCGAAAACGCCGGTGCAGTTGGCCCGCGCGGAAGCGGTGGCGCGCAGCATCTTGCCGCTCGGCGAGAGGCTGGACAAGGAGCCGTGGATGGGTGCCCGCCCCTGCACACCGGACATGATGCCGGTGATCGGAAGAGCGCCCCGGCATGAGGGCCTGTGGTTCGCTTTCGGCCATGCACATCACGGGCTGACGCTCGGACCGGTGACGGGTCAGGTGATTGCCGAGGCAATTTTGGGCGAAAAGACGCTGATCGATATTTCGGCCTATCGGCCAGAGCGGTTCAATGCTTGATGCCTCCGGGCCTGATGCCTCCGGACCTGATGGTTGCGGGCCTGATGGTTGCGGGCCTCAATAGCGATCACAGCGGCCGGGCTGGCTTTTGGCAAAAAGGCGGGTTAGGCTTTAAGGAACAATCAAAGGGAACGATGCCCGGATGATCGCCCCTGATCCGCCGGGCCGACATGACAATGGCACGTTATCTCATCTACGACGCCAGATTTCTCGACCGTTAGCGCGCCTCATTAGCGGCGTGAACGGGCGTTTTTCGCCTCGGGTTCGATTGGATTTTCTGGTGTTTCATGAATGATGTTGCCAATGCCAAAAGCTTTTTCGATGCCAATCCCGATATCGAGGTTCTAGAGGCCTTCGTGATCGATGCGAATGGTGTTCCGCGCGGAAAGTGGATACCGCGCGAACGGGCGCTGGACGTGCTGGACAAAGGCATGGCGATGCCGCGCTCGGTCTATGCACTGGATGTCTGGGGCCGCGACGTGAATGCCGCCGGACTAGCGCAGGGAACCGGCGATCCGGACGGGTTATGTTTTCCCATTCCCGGTACGCTGTCGCGGATCAACTGGCTGAACCGGCCGACGGCACAGGTGCTGCTCGGCATGCGCGATCCGGACGGTTCCGGTTTCTACGGCGATCCGCGGCAGGTGCTGGCCAATGTGCTCAAAGGGTTTGCGAAGATCGGGCTGACGCCGGTAGTGGCGACGGAGCTCGAGTTCTACCTGATCGACCCGCTGCGTTCGGCGCTCGATCCTGTGCGACCGCCGAACTCGCGCGAGGGGCGCTGGCATACGGGCCAGACGCAGGTGCTTTCGATCTCCGAACTGCAGGATTTCGAGGATGTGTTCCATGGCATTGCCAGTGCCGCAAGGGCGCAAGGCATACCGGCCGACATGGTGGTGCGTGAAAACGGACCGGGCCAGTACGAGATCAATCTCAACCATGTGCCGGATGCGCTGAGAGCCGCAGATTATGCGGTGCTTCTGAAGCGGATCGTCAAGGGCGTGGCACGGGCGAATGATCTCGATGCGACCTTCATGGCGAAACCCTATGGCATGCAGGCAGGCAGCGGCATGCATGTGCATTTCTCGCTGATCGACGAGAGCGGGCGCAATGTCTATGCCGGCGAGGACGGGCCTTCGGAAATGCTGTTTCATTCGGTCGGCGGGTTGCTGGAGAATATGGGGGAGAGCATGGCGGTGTTTGCGCCACATGCCAATTCCTACCGGCGCTTGAGGCCATCGGAACATGCGCCGACCTATGCATCCTGGGGGTTCGACAACCGGTCGGCGGCGGTGCGGGTGATCACCGCATCGAAGCCTGCGACGCGGATCGAGCATCGGGTGGCGGGTGCAGATGTGAACCCCTATCTGGCGCTGGCGATGATCCTCAATGCCGCACTTTCCGGCATCAAGGAGAAGCGTAATCCGGGCGGGGCGATTACCGGCGACGAGCACGCGATCAACCATGATCCGCTGCCGACCAACTGGGACTATGCGCTGCGGCAGTTTGCCCGATCCACTTTCGCCTATGCCACACTCGGCCCGAAATACCGGTCGCTCTATAGTGCCTGCAAGGCGCAGGAACTGGCCGAGTTTTCGCTGCGCGTCACCGACGTGGAATATGACGCCTATATAAGGACGGTATGAGATGACGTTTCGAGACAGCGCCACCAATCCCGGCCATACCGGCTCGTGGTATGCGGCAAGCGCCAATGACAAGCGCGTGCACCCTGCCCTTGCCGGCGATATCGAGACTGACGTGTGCATCATCGGTGCCGGGTTCACCGGCATATCGGCGGCGCTGGAGCTTTCGGAGCGCGGCTTTTCGGTCGTGGTGCTGGAAGCGGAGCGTATCGGTTTCGGCGCATCCGGGCGCAATGGCGGGCAGATCGTCAACGGTTACAGCCGCGATCTCGAGACGATCGCCGGACGCTATGGGAAAGACAAGGCGATCGAGCTTGGCAAGATGTCGCTCGAAGGCGGCAATATCATCCGCGAGCGGGTGGTCAAATATGCGATCGATTGCGAGCTTGAGCATGGCGGTTTCTTTGCGGCCTTCACCGACAAGCAGATCCGCGAGATGGAGCATCACAAGACCGACTGGGAACGTTACGGCCATACAGGGCTGGAAATGGTGTCCAAGGCCGACGTGGCCAAATATGTAAGGACCGACCGCTATGCGGGCGGGATGATCGACAAGCTCGGCGGGCATATCCATCCGCTCAACCTCGTGCTTGGCGAGGCGCGCGCGGCGGAAAATCTGGGTGCGAAGATTTTTGAAGGCTCGCGGGTGATCGCGGTCGATACTGACAGGAAGCGTCCGGTCGTCAGCACGGGCGGCGGCTCGGTGACGGCATCTTATGTGCTGATCTGCGGCAATGCCTATCTGGCACCGCTGTTTCCGCAGGTGCATGGACGGATGATGCCGGTATCGAGCCAGGTGATGGTGACGGAACCGCTCGAGTCCTCACTGATCGAGGATCTGCTGCCGGCCAATTACTGCGTCGAGGATGCCAATTATATTCTCGACTATTATCGCCGCACCGCAGACAACAGGCTGCTTTATGGCGGCGGCATCGGTTACGGCGGAAACGATCCGAAAAACCTGACCGGCGTGATCCGTCCGAATATGCTCAAGACGTTTCCGCAGTTGAAGGACACGAAGATCGATTATGCCTGGAGCGGCAATTTCGCGCTGACGCTGACGCGTATTCCGCATATGGGGAAACTGTCGGACAAGGTCTATTTCTCCCATGGCGACAGCGGCCATGGGGTAACGACGACGCATCTTCTAGGAAAGATACTCGGTGAGGCCGCTGCCGGCCATGCGGAGCGTTTCGATGTCTGGGCATCGCTGCCCAACCTGCCCTTCCCCGGCGGACGGATGTTCCGCGTGCCGCTGACGGCACTCGGTGCATGGTATTACGGGATAAGGGATAAACTGGGCGTCTGAGAACGCCCAGTCATCACACAGCTGCTTGCGGGAAATGTCCCTTGAGGAAGTAGGTCGCGTGGGTTCGCACGATCGACTTGAACTGTGCCGAAATCTGCGCCGCTTCCGCCGGAACCATCAGTGCGAGGCGCAAGGTGGCGCCGGCCATGTGGAACATGACGAACAGGGTCTGCGCATAGCTTTCACGCAGCGGTTCGGCAACGAAATGCCGGGTGAGCTGATAGAAACCCTCTGCCTGAGCCCGCGTCTCGGCGATATCGAGATCGGCCAGTGTCTTGTCTGCCTGGATCGCGTTCAGAAGGTCCTGAGTAGACGGTTCCTGGCGCATGCGCTCGTAATACATGTCGAACAGATCGTCGGTTGCCTTCAGGGCGTCATCCGCAGTTTCGATGTGGGAGACGTGGCCAGCAATCAGCTCGCGAACCTCTTCGACGTAGAGCTCATAGAGCATGGCGATGATGGCCGACTTGTTAGGAAAATATTGGTAGACCGAAGCGATGGGACCGCCGGAAAGCGCTGCGATCTCCTTCATGGTGACGGCATCAATACCCTTCTGACCGATCAGTTCCTTCGCGACTTTCAGGATCTCGCCGATACGTTCACGACTTCTTTCCTGTTTCGGCACCCGGCGAAGCGCGGCACGTCCCGCGCCATGGCTCGACTCCTGCATGCGATCCCTTTTCCACCCAACACTCATTGACCGAACGCTACCGGCGAAACCGATAACGCTAATTGAGTGTTATACGTAGAAAGACCAGTTTCAGATCACCAAGCCGGACAAAAAATGTAAATAAAAGTTTAATTCACTAAGAATTGTCGATCCGGGCGAGATATCGTTCAACTATTTTCCCGCCAGAGTTTTTCCAGCCTGCCGATTGCATCCTCTACGATTTGCGGAACCGAAGCGTCGATATCGACGGTCACCACATTAAGCTCACCTTCCGGGCTTTCAAGCGTTGCAAGCTGACTCTGCAGCAAGGAGGTCGGCATGAAGTGACCCTTGCGAGCGCCCATGCGGGAGGCCAAAAGCTCGGGCGAGCCCTTGAGGAACACGAAGTAGAGCGGATCACCGCCAGCGGATCGAAGTCTTTCGCGATAGATCTTCTTCAAAGACGAGCATGTCACGACAATATCTTCGCCCGCAGAGCGGGCCACCTTCAGTTCGTTGCCGATGATATCCAGCCACGGCCAGCGATCTTCGTCCGTCAACGGCGTCCCTTCCGCCATCTTCTTGACGTTCGCCTCCGGATGCAGCCGATCTCCTTCGACGAACTTGCAGCCGAGACGGCTTGCCAGAAGATCGGCAATCGACGTCTTACCGGCGCCGCTAACCCCCATGACGATGATCGCCTTCGACATTCCTTCTCCTCACTGCTTGTGTTTGCGCATCTGACGCGACGAATTCTATTTCAATCTTGCATCCCTGCCGATGACGAGCGGCATCAGCACGGACAGGAACATCAGCCTTAGCACATGATGAGCGCCGACATAGGTGGGGTCGGCATGAAGCATGACGGCCATGGCGGCCATGGTTTCCAGTCCACCGGGAGAAAACGCGATCAGCGCCGCATCCAGCGGCACATTGGCGAAATAGGAGACGATAACGGCAATGCCCCCCGCAAGCGCCATGACGACGACCGTGACGACCAAACCCGAAACGATGGCGAGGCGCAGATCGGCGAAGGACAGGCCGGAAAAGCGCGAACCGATCAGCGAGCCGAGCAGAACATAGATCGGGATCAGCAGCCAGTTGGGGACGGTGCCGGAGACGGAACCGGTGATATGGGTGGAGATGGAGACAAAAACGCCGCCAAGCAAAAGGGCCGCGGGAAACTTCCAACGCTGGAAAAGCAGGCCGAAACCGGCTGAAACGATCAGCATCACAACGAGGATCGGCATGCTCATCGCGTCGGGCAGAACGATCACGTCGGTGTCGGCCAAATCAAAGAATTCAACGATCAGCGGGACACTGATCGTCAGCGCAAGCACGCGCACGCTCTGGGAAATGCTGACAGCGCGAAGATCACAGCGCATTTCTGCAGCGAGGCTCAGAACATAACCCAGATGGCCGGGCGATGCGGCAAGAAGCGCTGTCGTGCGATCGTAACGAAACAGCCGCTGAAGCACCCAGGCTGCGGAAAAAAGCAGGATGACAATCGCCACGAAGACCATGACGAAGCTGAGCGGCCAGGTACGTGCCGCAACAAAAATCTCCGGCGTAACTGTCGAGCCCATCGATATGCCGATGATGACGAAGCAGGCGTTGCGGACGAGAAGCGGGACACCCAGACGAAGTCCGGCTAGACCAGCAAAGGTGACTGCAAGCGCCGGTCCGATGAGATAGGGCGCCGGAAAGCCTATGGCCATGGCTATAAGTGCGCCGGCAGTTCCGATCAGCAACGTTACAAAAAATTGGCGCAGTTCAGGAAAATTCATGCAGACCGGACCTGATACCTGTCGGCGCAACAGGCTACCGACACGGCAGGCTGCCGGCATGGCAAGACATAATTCGTTCTAGCCACTGCGGCAGGAAGGTCAACCAAGTGCGGTCAGCAGAAACAAAAAACGCCGGAGCGACCGGCGTTTTTCGTCGAAAAAGCTTTGGTGAGATCAGGCCGCCGGAGCGACAACCTTCTTCATATCGACCGCATCGAGGCCGAGGAGGAAGTTGATCTGCGGACGCGCCTTGACCAGATCGTCGATCGTGTATTCGGCCAGAACGTCGAAGAAGGCGTTGAGCGCCTTGCGAAGCGCGGAGTTGAGACCGCAGCTATCGACCAGAGGACATTCGATCGCACCATCGTCCTCGAAACATTCCGCCATTGCGAAACTATCTTCCGTGACGCGCACGACATCAAAAAGGGTGATCTTATCGGCAGCACGGCCGAGCTTCACACCACCGTTGCGGCCACGCACGGTCTCCACCAGACCAGCCTTGTTGAGCGGCTGAAGGATCTTGAACAGAAACAGTTCGGATACGCCATATGCCCTGGCAATTTCCGGAATGCGGCTGAGATGGCCGTGATTGGCTGCACAATACATCAGCATTCTTACGGCATAATTGGTCTGTTTGGTCAGGCGCATGATGGTCTCCGAAGACTCGAGAGAACTCTATATAGACGCTTCCCTAGTTTTGAACAATTCCAAAATAGGAAAATCGGGATCATGTTTTCAAGTGCACTAATTCACCGAACACACAAAAAAGCAAATCCTGAATTAAACAATCAACATAAAGCAGCCACTAGGTGCGGTTTTCCTGGTGGTGATTACCATCTGCTTACACCCGCGCCAGTGGACGATCCTTGATAAATGACATTCATACCAAGGCTGTGACAAATAGGTTCAGCACCAGCCGTGATCGACCGCCGGAAGTTTCTCGCGAGAAAACTGCAGGCCTGCTGAGACCATCTACCAGGAAAAACGCGCTGCGCCAGCGAACCACTCGCACGCTTCGCGCGCCTGTTTCACCGCATGCCTTTAGCGCCAAGTCATTAGCAGGCCTTGTCTGACATGATTGAAATATGCCGCGAAGATGGCTCAACCGATAGACATCGCGATAGCAATCGCTGCGGAAACGCCCAGAGTTATCGTGATTGCCAGGATGCTCAGGCCAACACGCGCCAAATACGCGCGACGGGCACGCTTTTCGTCCCATTCGTAGACCATGATACAACTCCCACTCCTACCCGCGTCAAATTAGGGCAACTGGCGACCACGTCAACCTTTCGTGAGGGATAGTTGATTAAGCGAAAGCTGGATGGCGGATACGATCATACCCGCCATCGATAGTGTCCAGATTATTTCATGACCGGCATGACGAATTCCGCGCCGTCCTTGATACCGGAGGGCCAACGGGCGGTGATCGTCTTGGTCTTGGTCCAGAACTTGATCGAATCCGTGCCATGCTGGTTGAGGTCGCCGAAGGACGACGCCTTCCAGCCGCCGAAGGAATGGTATGCGAGCGGAACCGGGATCGGCACGTTGATGCCGATCATTCCGATGTTGATGCGGGATGCGAAATCGCGGGCGGCATCGCCGTCACGGGTGTAGATCGCTACACCGTTGCCGTATTCATGTTTCATCGGCAGCGACAGGGCGTCTTCGTAATTCGTCGCGCGAACGACGGAGAGGACCGGGCCGAAGATTTCCTGCTTATAGATTTCCATGTCCGGCGTGACGTTGTCGAACAGCGAACCGCCGACGAAATAACCGTCTTCATATCCCTGCAGCTTGAAGCCGCGGCCATCGACGAGAAGCTTGGCACCCTCTTCGACACCCTTGTCGATCAGGCCGTTGATGCGCTCCTGCGCCGCCTTGGTGACCACCGGGCCCATGTCGGCCTTGTCATCGGTATAGGGGCCGATGCGCAGGCTCTCGATCTTGGGGATCAACTTATCGACCAGTCGGTTGGCGGTTTCCTCGCCGACCGGCACGGCGACCGAGACGGCCATACAGCGCTCGCCAGCGGAACCGTAGCCCGCGCCCATAAGCGCGTTCACGGCCTGATCGAGATCGGCATCCGGCATGATGATCATGTGGTTCTTGGCGCCGCCGAAGCACTGGGCGCGCTTGCCGTTCTGAGCTGCCGTTCCGTAGACATAACGGGCGATCGGGGTGGAGCCGACAAACGAGACGGCGCCTATATCCGGATCCGTCAGGATCGCATCAACGGCGGCCTTGTCGCCGTTGATGACGTTGAGGATGCCAGCCGGGAGACCTGCCTCGATCATCAGTTCGGCAAGCCGGATCGGCAGGGACGGATCACGCTCGGAAGGCTTCAGGATAAAAGCGTTGCCGCAGGCAATCGCCGGGGCGAACATCCACATGGGGATCATGCCGGGGAAATTGAACGGGGTAATGCCAGCACCGATGCCGACCGGCTGGCGGATCGAATACATGTCGATCTGCGGGCCTGCACCCTCGGTGAACTCGCCCTTGGAAAGATGCGGAATGCCGATAACGAATTCGCAGACTTCCAGGCCGCGGACGATATCGCCCTTCGAATCCTCGACCGTCTTGCCATGCTCCTTCGACAGCATGACGGCAAGCTCATCCATGTTCTGGTTGAGCAGATCGACAAACTTCATGAAGACGCGGGCGCGGCGCTGGGGATTGGTGGCAGCCCATGCCGGCTGAGCGGCCTTGGCGTTTTCGACTGCCGCGCGAATTTCGGAAACGCTTGCGAGCGCGACCTTGGCCTGTACTTCGCCGGTTGCCGGATTAAAGACGTCGGCGGTGCGACCGCTGGTTCCGGCGACATGCTTGCCGCCGATGAAATGACCGATTTCCTGCATGGTTTCCTCCTGGTTTCTGTGACAGCCAGAATGTCACTCGAATTTGCGCAATTCAACGCGATAGTTTACGCAACTGTTGTGCAAATTTCGACATTAGAGGGTAGCGCCCGTGGACTGGGATGATGTCAGGATGTTTCTGGCGGTGGCTCGCACCGGCCAGTTGCTCTCCGCCTCACGGCGGCTCGGTATCAACCATGCTACGCTCGGGCGGCGGATGACGGCGCTGGAGGATGCGCTGCAGACGCGGCTTCTGGTGCGGAGAACCAACGGTTGCACGCTGACGGCGGAAGGCGAAGTGCTGCTGGCTGCGGCCGAAAAGATGGAAACCGAAATGCTTTCGGCGCAGGCAAGAACGGCCAGCACCGACACGGTGATTGCCGGAACGGTGCGGATCGGCGCGCCGGACGGTTTCGGCGTCTCCTTTCTCGCATCGCGGATGAGCCGTCTTACCCGCCGGCATCCGGAACTGAAGATCCAGCTGGTGCCGGTGCCGCGGCATTTTTCGCTGTCGCAACGCGAGGCGGATATTGCGATCACCATCGAGCAGCCGGAACAGGGCCGGCTCGTTTCCTCCAGACTCACCGATTACACGCTCGGGCTTTATGCATCACGGGCCTATCTCGATACCGCCGGAGAACCAAAAACCGCCGAAGAGCTGAGACGGCATGCGCGGGTGGGCTATGTGGAAGACCTGATCTTCTCACCCTCGCTGAATTTCACCGGCGAGATCATGCGCGACTGGGATGCGGGTTTCGAGATCTCGAGCGCGATGGGCCAGACCGAGGCGGTCAAAGCGGGTGCCGGCATCGGCATCCTGCATGATTATGTGGCGCGGCAACATCCCGAGCTCATCAGGCTCTTGCCGCAAGTCTCGCTCAAGCGATCCTACTGGACGACCTATCACGAAACATCCCGCGACCTTGCGCGGCTTCGGATCGTTGTCGAATACATCCGCGAACTGGTGGCGGCGGAAAGCCATATCTTCGTCGCCGGTTGACGGCAAAGACGAAAAAGCCCGGCTGGAGCCGGGCTTTTGGTACACCTTAAAATCAGGCGACGAGAAGCGCTGACGGGGGTAATTTCAGCGCAACGGCAATACGTTTCAGCTTGGCCGGATCGGCATTCAGGCCTTCCTCGACGCCAAGAATTTCCTCGTGCACGAGGCCGGTGGTCAAAGAAAGGTCATCAATACTGTAGCCGGCGGCAATACGCGCTTCGGCAACGGCTCTTGCCACTTGACCCGAAAGAACAGCGCCGCTCTGAGATGCCTTGATGTTGCTAATTGAGACTGTCATGGTTTCATCCTTCTTGAAAAAACCCGGCGTTTGCGACGGGTGAAGGGGGTCAAATGACCCATGGTGCGACACGCGGCCGCAGGACAAACATAGGCCATAATCCGCTTTGTGCAATAGGCAATTGTGCGCTGCACAACATCGAATGTGAAAAAACGGTGGCGCCTCCGTATCTTAGGTGGTCAAAATTCCGGCAGAACCAAAGCAAGCCCTGCGCGTTTATAAGGCAAACGAGGACAGGATCATGCCTTATTCAGCTTTCACAAAACCGGCGCATGGCGACGATCACGTCTATGGGATCGATGGTGGAACCGACGCGCAATTGCTGCAGACGGCGCACCGGCTGGTCGACATCTATCTGGTTTATCTGCGGGAGCATGAAACCGGCAGCGATCTGTTCGACACACGCGAGCTGCCGGTATCCAAGGGCAGCCTCATCAACGCCTTCCGTGTGGTGATCGCCACAGAAAGCCGCTCTGGTGTGCGGGCTCTACTGGTGAAGGCCGGCATGACGCTGGCGCAGTTTCAGGAGAATATCGGCCCGCGCATGTCGTTCAAGCCTGCAAGCAGCAACGACAAGGCCCGCGACGGGCGCTGGCGGCCGAATCCGGGCCAGATCCGGCGCTTCGACCACGCACTGATGCGGCATGGGGAAGAGCGGACAAGGCTGGTGCGCATGTTCCGCCACGCCGCCGACATCGCCGAGCACAAGCCCATCCACGACGCCTGAATCGGATATCCATTCGAAGGCATTTCCGGGGCATTTTCAGGGGCATTGCGTTGGGTCAATGAAATCAACCGCAGCCTGTATAGGCTCAAAGCCAACTCGGACTGCAAGGATTTCCACTCCCGGAATTTGGTCTCCCGGAAAGCATATATCCAGTTTGCCGCCGAGGGTTGAGGTGAAGTCTGAAATCCGTGAACCCTGCGCGACGATATCAACGATATCCGGGCGCAGCCAAAGGACGGTTCGATCAAGAGCCGGACGGTGCCGGATTCGCCATCTCCGCCTGAACGGTGGGCTGGGACGACGCGACGGAGGCCGCGTCGTCCCACGAAGGACCCGGCCCAACATTCATGGGCCGGGTCTTCCTATTTGAGCTACCAGGATTTCAGTGCACGAAGCGTAGGCGTCTTCTTGAAAATATGCTCGTCCATGCGGGCAAGAAGCGTGTCAAGCAGCGTGACGGCTTCGGCAACCGCCGGTCCCTTGTTCAGCATGACGCATTCGGCACGGGCAGCCATGGCGGCATCGGTCATCTCTCCACGCGATGGCAAGCCGTCCTTGACCAAATCCTCCAGAACCTGTGTCGCCCAGACGGTGGGTACGGATGCCGCTTCGCAGAGCCAGAGGATTTCTTCCTGCATTTCGGCAACCCGCTCGAAACCGATCTCGGCTGCAAGATCGCCGCGGGCGATCATGACGCCGAAGGGGCGACCGAGTGTGTGGGCACGGGCAATCAAGGCCGGCAGGTTGCGGACCGCTTCCGGCTGCTCGATCTTGGCAACGAGGCCAAGCTTTTCGACACGCGGCGGATGGGCGCCGAGCGCCTTCTCCAACAGATCCAGATCCTCCGGCCGGCTGACGAAGGAATAACCGAGCATGTCGGCATTGCCGATGACGGCAGCAAGATCACCTTCATCCTTGGCGGTCAGGGGCGACAGGCCGAGTGCCGTATCCGGCAGGTTCAATCCTTTTTCCGGTTTCAGCTTGACGCCACCGGCCTTCACGTGGGTCACCCTCAGAAGCGTTTCGCCTTCGGAGACGCTTTCGACGACGGCTTCCAGCTTGCCGTCATTATAACGTAGCTTATGCCCCGGCTCGACCCGTTCGACGATCTCCGGCAGTGAAACCGCCGAGCAGAAACGCACGTCTTCCGTCTGATAAGGTTCGCGTGAAGCGACAAGGCGGAAAAGATCGCCTGTCGTGAGTTTGGCGCCCTTGTCGGCCACAACGGCTTCCGTCCTGATCTTGGGCCCGGCGATATCCATCAGCACGGTGATCCGGCGTTCGATCTTTTCGCCGGCGGCACGCACATGCCGCGCCATTGCCTCCCATCTGTCGGGACCATCATGAGCGCAGTTGATGCGAGCGACATCCATGCCGCGCCGGGCGAGATCGAGGATGAAGTCGGGATCGGTCGCCGCCTCTCCCGACAGCGTGACCATGATGCGGCCGCGGCGATGCGGGCGTCCGCTGCCCAGCAACCACTGCGTCATCGCGCTGAGCTCCGCCTCGCCGGCAAAAAACTGCGCTTCTGACGGCAGGACATAGGGAGAGGTCATTCCCTGCATGGCAGACAGGGCTGAGAGCACGGCATCCAGCGTCGGCAGAACCCGGCTTTCCAGCCGGCCGAGTGAGGAGAGGCCGTAACACATCAGCCTGCGCTGCAGCGGCCGAATGTCGTGCCTGCGCAGGCAGAGATAATGGCAAAGGTTTTCAAGGCGATCCGCTTCGACACCCCCGGTGATAAGGCTTTCCAACAATGATCGCCCTTCGTCAGCGACCCGGTCACGCAATGCCCGAACCTCGGAGAAAAGCGCACCAAGCTCGATCGTGCGTTCATCCGCATCGATGGCGGCGATGCTATTCGTGTCATGCATGTTTCGTCTCCTCCGATGACGACAATCCGGCCAGGAAACAAGTCTGGCCTTTCAACATCACCCGGACATGACAGGCGCGCGTTGAGTCGCATCAAAACCTGCGACGGCATAACGCACGGAGTTTGTGCGCGGCGAATGGTCAGGCCCGACTGGCGGCAACGGGAGACCGAAGCCAGAAATGTCGCGCTGAAAGCTGGCAATCGTCAGCCCCTGCCCTATCCTGACGTCCATCGCGCAAGAGTTGATTGATTGTCACAAAAAGCATCCACATTGCTGGAAGCGCGATGCCTCTTGAGAGGCGGACAATCCGCCAGTCCATGATCCATGTCATGAAACAGATCATCTAAATCGATTAGCATCAGAGGTGAGGAAAAAGAGAGGAGTTTTCAATGCAGCAACATTTGGTCCAAAAGGACGCCGCATTTTCGCAGGCCGAATATTTCGACCCCACCCGTCCGCGCACGCAACTGTCGCAGGCGGAAGTGGAATTGATGGACCGGTACTGGCGAGCGGCCAATTATCTTTCGGTCGGTCAAATCTATCTTCTGGAAAACCCGCTCCTGCGTGAGCCGCTTCAGCCGCTGCATATCAAACCGCGACTCCTCGGCCACTGGGGCACGACCCCCGGCCTCAACTTCATCTACACGCATCTCAACCGGGTGATCAAAAGCCGCGATCTCGACGTCATCTATATATGCGGACCGGGACATGGCGGGCCGGGCATGGTCGCCAATACCTGGATGGAAGGCATCTACAGCGAAGTCTATCCGGAGATTGCTGAAAACGAAGAAGGCATGCGCAAGCTGTTCCGGCAGTTCTCCTTCCCCGGTGGCGTGCCGAGCCATGTCGCACCTGAAACGCCCGGCTCCATTCATGAAGGCGGCGAACTGGGTTATGCGCTGGTGCATGCCTATGGTGCAGCCTTCGACAACCCGGACCTGATCGTCGCCTGCGTGGTGGGTGACGGCGAGGCCGAAACCGGGCCGCTGGCGGCAAGCTGGCAGTCCAACAAATTCCTCAACCCAGCCCGCGACGGCGCGGTTCTGCCGATCCTGCATCTCAACGGCTACAAGATCGCCAACCCGACCGTGCTTTCGCGCATTCCGCATGACGACCTGAGAAAGCTGTTCGAAGGCCATGGCTATGCGCCGATCTTCGTCGAAGGTAACGAGCCGGAGGCGATGCACCGGCTGATGGCGGATGCGATGGATCTGGCGACCGACATGATCCGCGCGATCCAGGAAGAGGCGCGCTCGGGCACACTCTCCACCCAGGCACCGCGTTGGCCGATGATCATCCTGCGCAGCCCCAAGGGATGGACGGGACCGAAGGAAGTCGACGGCAAGAAGGTCGAGGATTTCTGGCGCGCGCACCAGGTTCCGGTTGCCACATGCCGCGAAAACGACAGCCACCGCAAGGTTCTGGAAGACTGGATGCGGAGCTACAATCCGGAAGACCTGTTCAATGCGGACGGAAGCCTGAAAGCGGAACTGAAAGCCCTTGCGCCAACCGGCAACCGCCGTATGGGGGCAAACCCGCATACCAATGGCGGCATCCTGCGCAAGGAGCTGAAATGCCCGCCGATTTCCGACTACGCTGTTGATGTGACGGTACCGGGCGAAAAGATCGTCCAGACGACGGAAGTGCTGGGCAAATATCTGCGCGACGTGATGAAGCTTAACGACACGGAGAAGAATTTCCGGGTCTTCGGGCCGGATGAGACGGATTCCAATCGGCTTGGCCCGGTCTTCGAAGCAACCGACCGGGTGTGGATGGAAAAGATCGAGCCCTATGACGTGCATCTCGCGCCAGACGGACGGGTGATGGAAGTGCTTTCCGAGCACCTGTGCCAGGGCTGGCTGGAAGGTTATCTGCTCACCGGCCGTCACGGCTTCTTCTCCTGCTACGAAGCCTTCATCCACATCATTGACTCGATGTTCAATCAGCATGCCAAGTGGCTGAAGGTGACGCGTCATCTCGAGTGGAGAAAGCCGATCAGCTCGCTCAACTACCTGCTCACCTCGCATGTGTGGCGGCAGGACCATAACGGCTTTTCGCATCAGGATCCGGGCTTCCTCGATCACGTTGCCAACAAGAAGGCGGACGTGGTGCGCATCTACCTGCCGCCGGATGCCAATACGCTTCTGTGGGTGGCTGACCATTGCCTGAATACCTGGGACCGCATCAACGTCATTGTGGCCGGCAAGCAGCCGGAGCCGCAATGGCTTTCGATCGAGGATGCGACAAGGCATTGCGAGGCAGGCATCGGGGTCTGGGATTGGGCCAGCAACGAGGATGATGCGATTGCGCCGGATGTGGTGATGGCCTGCGCCGGCGACGTGCCGACAATGGAAACTCTCGCCGCCGTGATGATCCTGCGCGAGGCGATCCCCGAACTGAAGATCCGCGTCGTCAACGTCGTCGACCTGATGACGCTGCAGGCGAAGGAAGAGCATTCGCATGGCCTGACGGACGAGGAGTTCGACAAGCTGTTCACCACCGAACGGCCTGTCATCTTCGCCTATCACGGTTACCCGTATCTCATCCACCGGCTGACCTATAAGCGCAACAACCACCGCAACATGCACGTTCGCGGCTTTGTCGAGGAAGGCACGACCACGACGCCTTTCGACATGACGGTGCTGAACCAGCTCGACCGCTATCACCTGGCGCTCGAAGCCATCGAACGGGTGCCGGAGCTGAAGGAAAAGGTTCCGCATGTGATCGAAATGCTCAAGGGCAAGCTCGCACTGCATACGGCCCATGTGCAGGAATACGGTGAAGACATGCCGGAAATCCGCGACTGGAAATGGACGGGTCTTACCGCCTGATCATAGGCGAACCGGTGGGATGATATCCCACCGATATGGCAATACCAGACTGGGCCGCCGACTAAGCGGCCCATTTTTTGTGCCTGCCGCATGCCAATCGACGGCAGGAATGGACAAGAAAATGTTAAATCAATTTTTATGATACTTTGTCAGATTTGAGGCAACAAGCCGCAGCGGTGCACAGCCCGCTGTAAGCCCTTTGTTAGCAAAACTGTCACAAATCTCAACGGGCACGCGCACAACACAAGAATGCACGGCACATCCAAGGACCCGGTTATGTTTGCAAAAATTCAGATTAAAACACTTTTACCATTGTTATTCGGCCTCGTCGTCACGCTCGGAATTGTCCAGGGCGCCTTTTCCATTCTCGCGGTCAATTCTCTCCAGGCCCAGGTCGACACCGTCGGCGAACGGGTTTCGCGGGCAACCCAGATGGGCGAAATGGAACGTCTTTTCGGCGATGTCCGCCGCAACGTCGCACTGCTGCTCAGCACTTCGACGCAGGAGGAACGCGCCAGCGCGCTTGCCGTGCTGAAGGCGGCATATGCCGCACGCAACAAAGCATTCGAAGCCTATGGCGCCAGTCTGACGACAGACACTATGCGTGCCAAATATCAGGCCACGGAAGCCGCAATCGACACCTATGAAGCGGCAGGCGGGCGTCTTGTTACCCTGCTGGGTGAAGGCGACATGGCTGCGGCCAAGAAACATGTGCAACAGATGACGGTCATGGGTGGAGAAGCCGTCAAGCTATTTGCCGAAATGGTCAGCCTGAACAAGGCAACCGGAGAAGCGGCAGTCAGTGAGGCAAAGGCAACAGCGAGTTCGTCGCTGGTGACAACGGTTATCCTGGTGGTCATCGTCGGCGTGGTCGGCGGGATTGCCGCCCTGCTCGGCTTCCGCTGGATCGCGCGGCCGATCGCCAGCATCACCCTGTCGATGAACGCACTCGCGGCCGGCAATACAGAGCATCAGATCCCGCATCGGGATCGCAAGGACGAGATCGGCGACATGGCAGCCGCTGTTTCGGTATTCCGCGACAACGCCATCGAGCGCGAGCGGCTGGAACGCGAAGCGGAAGCCAATGGCCGGCTTACAGAACAGGAACGACAGGCGCGCGAGGAGCAAAGTGCAAGGCAAGCAGCGGAGGTGAAGTTCGCGGTGGATGATATCGCCCGCGGCCTGAACCATCTTGCCGAAGGCGATGTGACCTACCGTCTGGCTACCCCGTTTGCCGGTGAACTGGACAAGGTTCGGCTGAACTTCAACGAGTCCATCACCAGACTTCAGGCAGCACTGCGGTCGGTTGGCGACAACGCCAAGATGATCGATGCCGGCGCGAGCGAAATTCGTGCGGCAACGGAAGACCTGTCAAAGCGCACGGAACAGCAGGCTGCATCAGTGGAAGAGACCGCCGCAGCACTGGAACAGGTGACTACCGCCGTCAAGGATTCCGCCGCGCAGGCAAGCACGGCCGGCGAACTGGTGAAAAAGGCCCATGATGGTGCCGAACGCTCCGGAGAGATCGTTCGCAAGGCCGTTTTGGCGATGCAGGAGATCGAGAAATCGTCATCCGAAATCGGCAACATTATCGGCGTGATCGACGATATCGCCTTCCAGACCAACCTGCTGGCGCTGAACGCCGGCGTAGAGGCCGCGCGGGCGGGCGACGCAGGCAAGGGGTTTGCCGTCGTCGCACAGGAGGTGCGCGAACTGGCTCAACGTTCGGCGAATGCCGCCAAGGAGATCAAGAACCTGATCACCAAGTCGAGCGCGCAGGTGCGCGACGGGGTGGCGCTGGTCGGAGAAACCGGCACGGCGCTGCACACGATCGTATCGGAAGTGCAGGAAATCAACCGGAGCGTCTCGGCCATCGTATCGTCCACACGCGAGCAGTCTACCGGGCTTTCGGAGATCAACTCCGCGGTCAACCAGATGGACCAGGGTACGCAGAAAAATGCATCGATGGTGGAAGAGACAACCGCCGCGACCTACAGCCTTGCTTCGCAGGCTGCCGAGCTGACCGCCCTGCTTGCCCAGTTCAAGCTTGATGCGGAAGCATCAGTTCGGGCCATCAACAATGCTGACCTGCGGGACAGGAGGGAGCCATCGCCGGCACGTGCGCTGGGCCAGCGGCTGGCATCGGCCTTCGGCTAAGAGTGACCGTCGTCTTCGAACATATCCGCCGGATCGAAAGCGACCCGGCGGATTTTTGTTGCGTCAGGCCTGCGAATTGGCGAGCGCCACCGCATCGGTGCCAGCCGGCAGCCGCTTCGGGGATGACGGATCGGTCACTGCACGCCAGACGGCTTGTGCGACATCCATCGGCAGCGTGACCTCGGTTCTCTGCCTCATCTCGCCAAACACCTCATTTGCATATCCCGCATAGGCTTCGGGGAAACCACCATGCCCTTCCATACGGGAGATCGCGGTCTTGCCGAAACTGGTGGCTGGTGCCGCGCCCGGAAGCACGATCTTCACATCAATGCCGAATGGTTCGAGTTCGAGTGCAAGCGATTCCGTAAACGCATTCACCGCGGCCTTGCTCGCCGTATAGACCGACAGAAGCGGCAGCGGCTTCATGGTGACCGCCGACGTGACATTGACGATCAGCCCCGCCCTCCTTTCGCGGAACTGCGGAAGCACGGCCTGCGCCATGCGCATCGTGCCGATCGTGTTGGTCTCGAAGATATCGCGGATGACATCGACCGGCGTGCCTTCGAGCGCGTTCAGCCAGCCGATGCCGGCATTGTTGACAAGGACGTCGATCGGGCCGGCCGCTTCGATAGCCCTTGCGACGCTTTCATCGCTTCTGACTTCGAGGGGGAGTATGCGCAGGTTTTCGGATATCGGCAGCAGGTCCTCACGCGGCGTGCGCATAGTCGCGATCACCTTCCAGTCGCGATCGAGAAACAGTTTTGCGATATCGAGGCCGAAACCAGACGAGCAGCCGGTGATGAGAACAGTCTTCATGGTTGTTCCTTTCATGTTGTCTGGTCATGAAAGTAGATATTGAAGCCAGGACGTACTACAATCGATCGTCCTCAATTCATTTTTGAAAGTCCTGAATTGACCGATCCGTTCGCAGATGTGGTGGCCCTGCTTCAGCCAAGCCTGCCGTTTTCGAAGATGGCGAGCGGCTCCGGCCCATGGCGCGTCGATGCTCCGGCGACGGCCCGGCCGCTTTTCTGCGTCCTTCTCGAAGGTGCAGCACGGCTGTCGGCTCCCGGAGAGGAACCGATAGAACTGCGGGCCGGCGACTTCATTCTGATCCCCGCCGCCTGCGACTTTACCATGTCGAGTATCGAGCCGGTCGATCCGGAAAATGCCGCGCATTTCGCCGTTACCAGGCGCGATGAGGAGACCCGGCACGGCGATCCGGACGGACCGGCCAATATGCGCATGCTTGTCGGCGGACTTGCGTTCGGATCCCCGGATGCCAGCCTTCTTGTATCGCTGCTGCCGCGACTGGTGCATGTGCGCGGGGAAAGGCAGTTCGCCACCATCGTTCAACTGATCCGGAACGAAGCGAAGGAAGAAAAGCCGGCGCGCGACATGGTGCTGACGCGGCTTCTCGAAGTGCTGCTGATCGAGGCGCTTCGGTCGGCGTCCGGCGGCAGCGCCTCTCCCGGCCTGCTTCGCGGGCTTTCCGACGAGCGGCTGGCGGCGGCGCTTCGCAAGATACATGCAGACCCGAAGCATGACTGGACGGTTGAGAAACTGGCCGGCGAAGCGGCTCTATCCCGATCGGTCTTTTTCGAACGCTTTCGCAAGGCGATGGGCGTCGCGCCGATCGAATACCTGCTCTCCTGGAGGATGGCGATCGCGAAAAAACTGCTCAGACGTGGCGATGAAGGCATCAAGGAGATCGCCGATCGTGTCGGCTACGGCTCCGCCAGCGCCTTCAGCATCGCGTTCACCCGATTTGTCGGCATGCCGCCAACGCATTACGCGCGTGCACAAATGGACCGGGATATCGGGGAAGGATAATTCCCCTCTCCCCGTAAGTCCTAGTGACTTATAGACTTACTGAGAGAGGGGAATGGTACGGTTGAGTGGGGTCGAACCACCGACCTCAGGTGCCACAAACCTGCGCTCTAACCAACTGAGCTACAACCGCATAAACCGCCGAAGCGATGTTGACCGGTCACATACGGCCATCGAATGAAGATTGCAAGTCCTTTCAATCTGACAAATTCGATCCTTGTGATCAAGTCCGCCGCGAGGATGTGGACAAGGTTGCCGAAGAACCTGGCGATCAGGACGGCTTGAAGGCGTCCATGGCTTTTTCGGCGGCTTGCCGGCCGGGCCTTGAGACTTCGCCTGCAACCTTTTGCGCGGCGTCCTGCATCACCTTCACCTGCTCGACGGTAAACTCCGCCTGCTTGCGGACGAAAGCAGTCTGCAATTCCATCATTTCGGAAAAGGACTTGGCCCCGATCAACTGCTCCATATGGGAGAGCGACATTTCGGTATTGGTGCGAAGTGCGTCGATTGCCTTCAAGCCGAATTCCATAGAGCCGGCCTGGGCAGAATGGATTGTGGATTCAACCGTGCGGGAGGCTTCCGCCGCCGCCGTTTTCATCTTACCGTAGGCGTCATGGGAATGGGTCGTGCTTTGCTCTGCAAACTCGTGCCAGCTTTGCGTCAGCTTTGCCGGATCGAATGCAGAGAACGAGAAGATATCGTCAGAATAAGCCACAATCTTTTCCTCCAAAAAGATCCGGTCCGGCGAAAAAACAGGCATCGCCGAACCTGTTCTGCCGTAAATATAGCCGATGCTATTGTGCATTGCAATATTTGCAGTGCAGCACAACCGACCGACGTTAACCCTGTTTACGCGTTCCTGTTCTCCCATGTGGACCCTGTCGAAGGGGAGGGATATTAACAAGAGGTTAATTCCATGGCCTTATAGGCCGACACGTAATTTCACAGGCTTGCCCATGTCGGACGTGCAATACCCATTCATCGATGTCGCCGTACACGAGCGTGTGCGAGAGGCATTTGCCGCGGGTATGGCCGTCGTTCTGTTCTCGGCGGATCTCAGATCGGTCTCATGGGCAAATGGCCGGGGTGCCGCACTTTTTGGCTTCGGCTCAATCTATGATTTTCTCGACCAGGGGCTCGACCGCGGCGAACTGATGTTTCGCCAGGTGGAGCCTGTCGCACGCTCGCTGCAGTCGGTGGGCGACAGGCGCACGTTTACCGTTCGCATCGCTTCCGGGTTTCTGCGCGTGGCTGTGCAGGCGCGCTGCGAAATGATCCGGGTTCAGGACAAGCCGTGCATCCTTCTTTCCGTGCCGGTGGACAGCCAAAACCTGCCGCTCAAGGAATGTGCTGCCCGCCTGATCGAAGGCTTTGACGATCCCGACACGCATATGGCCGTGCTCGATGGCGATGGTAACATTCTGGCTGCATCCGGCCAGTTTGCAGCGCTCACCCTTTCCATCCAGACGACGCGCATGCTTGTCTCGATGGTCGGCAATGACCGTCACCGACTGATCAAGCGCCCGATCGCGACCGCCAGCGGATATCTGCCTGCTGCGATCGGCCAGGTGTCGGAAGAGCCTGCACTTAATCTTCTGTTCGTCGTGGGAGCCGCAAAAATGCAGGCTGCGGCGGTGAATGCCACGCATGCCGCGGAAGAAATCGCCGCTGATAGCGTCGCCTTGCCTGACTACGAAGATGCGCTGAGCGCCGTCGCCGCGATCGAGGACAATCCCGAAACGGAGGAAGAAATCTCACTCGACGATACGACGGGCGCGGCCGATGAGAGCGATGCGGCCTACGTGGAGACGGGTGGACACGAGACAGAAACCGAAGCTGATGCCTTCGCCGAGACCGCTGCAGAAAAGGTCACGGTGGAAGAGGCTTCGGACACGCCTTCGCCGGTTTCCCGCATTGAAGACATCGAGAGCGGGGATGTGAAGACTGAAGATCTGGCCCCTGCTGATGAAGCAAACGAGGTTTTCACCGAGAGCGGCGAACCGGATGCGAAGACGTTCGACGGCACCACAGCTGCTGAGCGGGATGCCGAAACCGTTGCGCAGGACATTTCTGCCGAAGAGATCGTGAGCGGAGAAAATCGCATTCCGGCAGACCTGTCGGGCGACGCGGACGTGGCTGTCGACATTGAAACCGATGACGACGAGGTCGCGACGTTCGGATCGCACGAAGAGCATGATGACGAAACCGTGCCAGCCACCACGTCTGAGGCAGAGGCGCCGGGGGATGAAGGCATAAACATCGCCGAAGACCACGTCGAACCGTTGCCGCATATGCAACAGGCAGAGCCGGCATCACGTCCGCTCGGAACGGTGCGCTTCGTCTGGAAAATCGATGCCGCCGGCCGGTTCAGCGAAGTGTCGAAGGAATTCGCCCAGGCTGTCGGGCCGCATGCAGCCGATATTTCGGGCATGGCATTTTCCGATCTCGCCGCACTCTTCAATCTCGATCCGGACGGCAAGATCGGCGAATTGCTTGGCCGTCGGGACACATGGTCAGGCAAGACGATCTGGTGGCCGGTAGAGGGAACCTCGCTCGTGGTGCCGGTCGATCTGGCAGCGCTCCCGACTTACACGAGAGCACGCGAATTTGACGGGTTCCGCGGCTTCGGCATCGTTCGGATGGGCGACGCAGCCGAAGACCCGCACGCCGCTGGCCTTTCATTGGGGGGAGCAGAGGCAGACCTAGCAACCAAGCCGCTCGAAGCAGAACAGAATGAATTGCAAGCTTCCGAGCAATTGGAAGAGGTTCTCGAGCAACCGGCCGAAAACCAGAATGCCGATACTGTCCCTGCGGCAAGCGACGAGAACGCGGAAACGGCAGCGTTCGATGAGATTGGCGACACATCGAATGAAGAGGCAGATGTCGAAGCGAGCTCTTTCGCCGATGACGACATGCCGATGCCGGGTGAAACGGACAACGAACCGGATGTGGATACCGTTGATGCGGACACAGCTGAAGACCCGGCCAAGACCGTTGACTGGCCGGAAGGCGAGCCCCCAGCCCTGACGCTGACCGAAACGCCGGGCAGACGGCAATGGGACAAGGTGATCCAGCTTGAGGAGCGACGCTCACGGCTGAGTCCCGGCGAGCAGGCAAACTTTCAGGAAATTGCCCGACGTCTGGATGATTTCGTGAAACCAGCCGAGGATCTGGAGACCGAAAGCGACGAAGCCCTCGGTGATAAGGTTATTACTGCAGACACCACCGCATCCGATCTGCCGGAGGATGTTGCGGCTTTCAGCAAGGACGTCACCAGCACGAACGAAGACCTCGTTTCCGAGGCGAATGGCGAGGTTGAGCAGTCCCTGCCGACCGACGACGACGAAACGCAACAGGTTGACGAAGAACTGCCGGAAGATGCCCAGGCATTTCACGAGGATGAGACGCTTGAGGTGACCGACGGGTCGGAGACTTCCGATAACATCGTCGTCACGTTGTTCGACAACGAGCCGACGGAAGCAACCGAGGACCGCCCCGAGAATGAGATCGAGCACGAGGAAGCGGTGGATGCCGCAGCTCTCGCCGCCATGCTGCCCGGCCGCGATCGCACCGGCCTTTCGGAGGATATCATCGACCAGATGCCGGTAGCACTTCTAGTGCATGCCGGTGATCGACTGATCCACGCCAACGGCGAATTCCTGAAACTGACCGGCTATCCTTCACTAGAGGCGCTTGGTGATGTCGGCGGACTTGATGCGTTGTTGCAGCGGCAGGAACTGGAAGACAAGACCACGCATGCCGGCGGCATGGTGGTGGTGCGCGCCGACGACGTGATCGTTCCCGTGACGGCAAGGCTTCAGTCGATCCGCTTCAATGAGACATCGGCATTGATGCTGGCGCTGATGCCGGTTGCCGCCGAAGCGGAGCCGCCAGAAAACACCACGGCGGAAGTGTTGCCGCTGCGCCCGATCCGCACCGCCGACCAATTGGCGAAACTGCAGGTCGAGGTGGAGGAGCTGCGGGCCATTCTGGAGACCGCCACCGACGGCGTCGTCATCATCGGATCCGACAGGGAAGTCCGATCGATGAACCGAGCGGCAAGCGCGCTGTTCAACTTCGATGGCGAAGAGATCAACGGCAAGCCGTTCGTCACGCTTTTTGCGCATGAAAGCCAGCGGGCAATCCTCGACTATCTCTCCGGGATTTCCGGCCATGGCGTGGCGAGCGTGCTGAACGACGGTCGTGAAGTGATCGGCCGCGAGGCATCCGGCGGGTTCCTTCCCCTTTTCATGACGATCGGCCGATTGACGTCATCCAACGGCTATTGCGCCGTCATCCGCGACATCACCCAGTGGAAACGGACCGAAGACGAGCTGCGCACCGCAAAACGCGCCGCGGAAACGGCCAATGCGCACAAGAGCGAGTTCCTTGCACATGTGAGCCACGAGATTCGCACGCCACTGAATGCCATTATCGGCTTTGCCGACATGATGGCATCGGAACGGCTCGGGCCTGTCGGCCACCCCCGCTATATCGAATATTCGAACGATATCGGCCGCTCGGGCCGGCATGTGCTCGATATCGTCAACGACCTGCTCGATATTTCCAAGATCGAGGCGGGAGAGCTTGATCTCGATTTCGTCGCTGTCGGCCTGGACGAAACGGTGTCGGAAGCGGTCTCGCTTGTGCAGCCGCAGGCAAACGGCCAGCGGGTGATCATACGCACGGCACTGTCGCAAGCCGTGCCGCAGGTGGTGGCCGATCTGCGCTCGATCAAGCAGATCGTGCTCAACATCCTGTCCAACGCCATCCGGTTTACGCCATCGGGCGGTCAGATCGTCGTCTCCACCGCCTATGAGACGAATGGCAGCGTCGTGCTGAGAATTCGCGATACCGGTATCGGCATGAACCGCGCCGAGCTGGAATTGGCGATGAAGCCATTCCGGCAGGTGGCGGGAGCATCCCGCAAACGGGGTGACGGCACGGGCCTTGGGCTGCCACTGACAAAAGCGATGGTGGATGCGAACCGGGCGAATTTCGCCATTACCTCGGTGCCGAACGAGGGAACGCTGGTGGAGATCACCTTCCCGTCGCAGCGGGTTCTGGCGAGCTAACGACACGCCAAAAACGCGATACAGAATCACCTATTCACGCAATGCGTGTATACCGCTATAAAAAAGGGGCAGCCTCGGCTGCCCTCAAGTCATTGTGCTGTTGAACAACGATAGAAGTAAAAGACGTCCCGCCTCAAAATCTCATCGTGTGTCAGCTTTATAGCCCTTAACCGGACATTTTGCCCCAGAATTGAGGAACGTCACTCAACAAGAGCTTAAACCTGTCCCGATCCGGATCATCGCGATGTATTGCTGCATTGCAGCAAGATCACGTGCCAAGTTCTGCAAGGTTTTCATACTGTTTCAACGCGTCGGGATTGGCGAGTGCTTCCTTGTTTTTGACGGGCCTGCCGTGAACGACATCGCGCACTGCAAGTTCGACGATCTTGCCGGATTTGGTTCGCGGAATATCCGATACCTGTATGACCTTGGCGGGGACATGGCGGGGCGTCGTGCCATTGCGGATACGGGTACGTATTGCCTTGGCAAGATCCTCATCGAGCGACAACCCATTGGCGAGCCGGACGAACAACACGACGCGCACATCATTGTGCCAATCCTGGCCGATACAGATGGCTTCTGACACTTCCTCCATCTGCTCGACCTGATTGTAGATTTCGGCCGTGCCGATGCGCACGCCGCCAGGATTGAGCGTCGCATCCGAGCGACCATGAATGATCAGCCCGCCATGCGCTGTCCATTCGGCGAAATCGCCGTGGCACCAGACATTGTCGAAACGCTCGAAATAAGCGGCCCTGTATCTCGACTTGTCCGGGTCGTTCCAGAACCCGACCGGCATTGAGGGGAAGGCTTTGGTGCAAACCAGTTCGCCCTTCTCGCCGCGTACCGGCTCGCCGTCGTCGTTCCATATATCGACGGCAAGCCCCAGTCCCGGCCCCTGAATCTCGCCCTTCCAGACGGGTTTTAACGGATTGCCCAGCACGAAACACGAGACGATGTCGGTGCCGCCGGAGATCGATGCAAGATGCATATCCTGCTTGATGCCTTCATAAACAAAGGAAAATCCTTCAGGAGACAGCGGCGAACCGGTTGAGGTCATCAGGCGCAGCGATGACAGATCATGACTTTCCTTCGGCACGATGCCGGACTTGCGCAATGAATCGATATATTTTGCCGCCGTGCCGAAGACGGCAAACTTTTCATCCTGAGCAAAATCGAAGAGCACGTTGCCATCGGGAGCAAAGGGCGAGCCGTCATAGAGGCACAGCGTCGCGCCAACCGCGAGGCCCGAAGCCAGCCAGTTCCACATCATCCAGCCGCAGGTGGTGAAATAGAAGAGCCTTTCTCCCGGCTCTATGCCGCAGTGGAGCCGATGCTCCTTCAGATGCTGCAGCAAGGTGCCGCCGGCAGAATGGACGATACATTTCGGGATGCCGGTCGTGCCAGAGGAAAACAGGATGTAGAGCGGATGGGAAAACGGCAGCTGGACAAATTCGAGCGGCTTTTCCTGATAGGCGGCGATTACATCGGGGTAAGTGCGTGAGTCCGTCAAGTCGGCGGCCAGCGTTGCCGCCTTGCCAAGATAGGGCACGACGATGACCGGCACGCCAAGGCGGGCGGTCACCACCTTCAGCTTGGCGGAAACATCCTGCTGTTTGCCGTTATACCAGTAACCGTCACAGGTGATGAAAAGCCTGGGCTCGATCTGGCCGAAGCGGTCGAGCACGCCCTGCTCACCGAAATCGGGGGAACAGGACGACCAGATGGCGCCAAGCGAGGCAGTGGCCAACATGCAGGCGATGGTTTCGGGCATGTTCGGCATCATTGCCGCAACGCGATCCCCTTTGCCGATACCCATGGCGCGAAAGGTCTGCTGGAGCTTCGAGACTTCCGAGCGCAGCCTGTCCCACGACCAGCTGTAACGGGCCTTGTCTTCTCCGCGAAAAATCAGTGCTTCCTCGGATCCCTCACCGGCATGGGCAAGCAGGTTTTCCGCAAAGTTGAGCGAAGCTTCGGGAAAAAAACGTGCGGCCAGCATATCTTCCCCGTTTGCCAGCACGATTTCGCCACGCTCTCCCCTGACGCCGCAGAAATCCCAGATCGCCGACCAGAAATGTTCGCTTTCATCGATCGACCATGAATGAAAGGCGTCATAATCGGCAAATTTGGTGGCATGGCGCGCCTCGCACCAGCGGATGAACCGATAAAGGGGTGTTTCATGCCGCTTCTCTTCGGGCATGATCCAGAGCGGCTTTTCCTGTTCGAGCATAGTCCTCCCTTTCCGGCATCTGCCGGCCTCCTCTTGCCGCGGGCACCTCCATGCCGGGGCGACAGGAAATGTATAACATGTCGCATGCGACAATGAAGTACATGACGTTGTCGTTTCGATGCCCGAATTGCGCCCTGCAGCCATTTCCTATATGCGCCTTGCATGTTCACGAAAGCCGCCCAGACATTCCGCAGGCATGCACGCCGGCCAGTTGGTCGAACGGTGCTGATTGCGCTTGCGATGATCCTTGCGGTGGGCGCGATTTTCAGGATCGTCACGCCTTTCCTGATTTCCACCAGTCTGGTGCGGGAAAGCATCGAACAGTCGGTAGAACGGTGGACCGGGAATAACGCCACAATCGGCGGCATCTCCACAATTCGGTTCTGGCCGCATCCGGAAGTCACGCTTACCGACATCACCATTCATAACGATGAACATGGCGGACGGCAGATACTGGCAACGATCAAGGAACTGTCCGCCTCGTTCGACTTGATGGAAGCCTTGCTTGGCCAGCCGGTCTTTGAGGATTTCCGCCTTAACGAACCACACCTTTTCATGAGCCGCGACAAGGACGAGCGGCTTCATTGGGCCAATGGCGGACAGCTGGTCGATGCCATGGCGAAAGTTTCGGCCAATGGCGACCGGCAGAGGCTCGATCAGGCGCTGGATGCACCGATTGGCGAGGTACAGTTTCGCAACGGCATTCTCGATATCATCCGCGAAACAGATGGAAGTGTCGTCCGCTTCGATGCCATCAACGGCATGATGGATTGGCCTCGTCTTTCCGATACCGCCATCATCCGCGGGGATGCCGTTGTCCGCGGCAAAAGGATCGGCCTCGATATTCGCAGCACACAGCCGCTGCTGCTTCTCGATGGTAGAAGCGGAGATTTCGAGGGAACGGCCAGTGCCGACATCGGGTTTGCAAAGTTCGACGGCGTCGCAAGCCTGACGCCGCGAGGTTATTTCTCCGGCAATGCCGAGCTTCGGGCATCGGACATGCCTGCTGCGCTACGCTGGTTCGAGATCGATCCACGCCTGGTGGATGGACTGCAATCGGCATCGGTTTCGGCCCGGTTGATTGCAGACCGCCAGGAAATGAGGTTCGAGGAGCTTTCGCTCGGGCTGAACGAGGAGAATGCGACCGGTTTGTTGGAGCTCGACATCCCCGCCTCCTCGCCGCCGAAGCTTTCGGGCACGCTTGCCTTCGATCATATGGACCTGCGTCGCCTGCTTATCGCTCTGGAGCCGACGATCAGCAAGGATGTGCAAGCGCTGCCGTCGCTTGTGACGAATATGGACCTCGATATGAGGCTTTCTTCACAAATCGCCTCGCTGGGCGGTCTCCAGCTTTATGATGTTGCGCTTGGGCTGATGAATGTGACTCAGCAGTTCCGCCTCGATATTCTCGATAGCGATCTAAAACCGGGTCGCATGACGGGGCGGATCACCACCCTTAATGCGAATTCCAGCGCCCGGGGCGAGGAACAAAGCGTCGCCTTCCGCGCGGCCGTCCGGGGCGTCGATTTCGCGACGATCGCACAACAGCTGCAGCTCAAAGGCCCGCTGCCTGCAGCACAGGGATCGCTCGACATTTCGCTGGATGTGCCACGCCCGATCACGCGCGACGCCTGGAACGCAGCGACCGGGACGGTCAGCTTCCAGACAGGCTCCGGCAATCTGACCGGCATGGACCTGTCGGCTATTCGCCAGCTAGCAATCCGAAAACCCTATTTCTCGCTTAGCGACGCTGCAACGGGCTCCATCGAATTCGACAGCATGAAGGCGACGGCCACTATCCGCAACGGAATTGCCGACCTTCAGGACACCGAGATTGCCGGGCGCAACGAAACGATTGCGCTGACCGGGGCCGTGCCGCTTGCAAACAGCAGCCTCGCGCTCTCGGCCACGATCACACCGAAGGATGCAAACCCGCCGCTAAACTTCTTCATCGGCGGAGCGTGGCCGACGCCGATCCTCTGGCCGATGAACGTGCCGGCCGCCAAGCCCGGCGAATAAAACCCGGTTCCGCCTATCAGCTTTCCGCGCCGCGGATCGCCAGATGCTCGTCGCGGACGCGCCTCAACTCGGCGCGCTTGGTGGTGAGGGATGCGGCGATGACGCCGATCGTTACAAGACCAATGAGGATGGTGCAGATGGCGTTGATTTCCGGCGTCACACCGAGGCGGACCTGCGAATAGATCTTGATCGGCAGTGTTGTTGCGCCCGGACCAGTGTTGAAGCTCGCGATGACGAGGTCATCGAGCGACAAGGTGAAGGCGAGCATCCAGCCAGCGATGACTGCGGGCAGGATCAGCGGCAGGGTGATCCTGAAGAAGGTTTTGACCGGCGGGCAGCCGAGATCGAGCGCTGCCTCCTCCAGACTGCGGTCGAAGGTCAGGAGCCTCGACTGCACGACGATCGCCACATAACACATGGTGAAGGTCGTATGCGCGATCGTGACCGTCCAGAAGCCGCGATCGACACCCATTGCGACGAAGAGCAGGAGCAGCGACAGGCCAGTGATGACTTCGGGCATGACCAGCGGGGCGTAGATCATGCCGGAAAAGGCCATGCGGCCGGGGAAGCGGGCAAAGCGGGTGAGCGCCAATGCCGCCAGAGTGCCAAGGATTGTGCCGAGCGTGGCACTCAGGACGCCGACGCGAGCCGTGACCCAGGCTGCATCCATCAAGCCCTGGTTCGACCACATCGCGGAGTACCAGTTCAGCGAGAAGCCACCCCAGACCGTGACCAGCCTTGAAGCGTTGAACGAGTAGACGATCAGGATGATGATCGGGATGTAGAGAAAGGCGAAACCGAGGGTGAGAACGGTGGCGTCGAAACGGGGAGATCTCATCACACCACCTTCTTCTGCTGGTTCTGGAAGATCATGATCGGCACGACCAGCATGATCAGCAGGACGACGGCGACGGCAGAGGCGAGCGGCCAGTCACGATTGCCAAAGAATTCGGTCCAGAGCGTCTTGCCGATCATCAGCGTATCGGCACCGCCCAAAAGATCCGGGATGACGAATTCGCCGGTGATCGGGATGAAGCAGATCATCGCGCCGGCAATGACGCCCGGTATGGAGAGCGGGAAAGTGATCTTCCAGAAAGCTTTCCAGGGCGGGCAGCCGAGATCGCTTGCGGCTTCCAGCAACGAATGATCCATCTTTTCCAACGCCGAATAGAGCGGCAGGACCATGAAGGGCAGATAGGAATAGACGATGCCGATGAAGACGGCATAATCGGTGCGGAAGATCTGCACCTGCTGGTCCGGTCCCATCAGTCCGATCGTCTGGAGGAGAAGCGTCAGCAGGCCATCCGGCTTGAGGATGCCGATCCAAGCGTAGACGCGGATGAGAAACGAGGTCCAGAAGGGCAGGATCACCAGCATGACCAGCGTCGGGCGGATCGAGGTCGGGGCGCGGGCCATGGCGAGCGCCATCGGATAGCCGATCAGCAACAGCAGCAGCGTCGAGATCGCCGCGATCCTGAGCGACGACAGATAGGACCAGATGTAGAGCGGGTCTTCGGTCAGGAAGATATAGTTCTCGAAATCCAGCTCGGAAAAGAATTCGCCAAGATTGCCGAAACCATCGAAGGTCGGCAGATAGGGCGGCATGGCGATGGCCGTATCCGACAGCGAGATCTTGAAGATGATAAGGAACGGCGCGACGAAGAACAGGATGAGCCAGATATAGGGCACGACGACGACCAGCCAGCGCGTCCAGGACGGACCTCCGGTACTGGTCGCGGCATTGCTGACAGGATTGGTTTCCGCGACATTGGCCATGTTCGCTCCCCTTCCCTATCGCGTCAGGACGAGGCCGGCATCGCGCGACCAGGTGAGCCAGACCATATCGCCAAAGGTGATCGGCCGATCGACGAGACGCGAAACATTGGCCTGGGCCGCACGCAGGAAACGGCCATCCTCGGAGCGGACGATGAAGAGCGAGAAATCGCCGAGATAGCCGATATCCCAGACCTCGCCATAAAACGCATTGGTGGAACTATCGGCCGGAGCATCCAGCGAGATTCGCACCTTTTCCGGACGAACAGCGAAGGCGACATGATCGCCTTTAACAGCCTGGCATTCCTGATCGACGGCGATCGACAGGCCTTCGCTTTCGATCCTTACCGTGCCCGGTGCGCCGAGCGCGCTTGCGGTGTCGGCAATCTTGCCTTCGATGATGTTGATGTCGCCGATGAAATCCGCGACGTAGCGGCTGTTCGGCGCCTCGTAGATTTCAGCCGGGGTCGCCACCTGCATGATGATGCCCTTGTCCATGACTGCGATCCGGTCGGACACGGTCATCGCTTCTTCCTGGTCGTGGGTGACGATAAGGAAGGTCATGCCGAGCGTGTGCTGCAGGTCCATCAGCTCGAACTGGGTTTCCTCGCGCAGCTTCTTGTCGAGCGCGCCGAGCGGCTCGTCGAGCAGCAGCACCTTGGGACGCTTGGCGAGCGAACGGGCGAGAGCAACGCGCTGGCGCTGACCGCCGGAAAGCTGGTTCGGCTTGCGTTTGGCGAACTGTTCGAGCTTGACGAGCTTGAGCATTTCCTGAACGCGGGCGGTAATCTCGCCCTTCGGCATATTGTCCTGTTCGAGACCGAAGGCGATGTTCTTCTCCACCGTCATATGCGGAAAAAGCGCATAGGACTGGAACATCATATTCGTCGGGCGGCGATAGGGCGGGACGCCACGAATGTCCTGCCCCTGCAGAAGAATGCGGCCTTCCGTCGGCTCCTCGAAGCCGGCGAGCATGCGCATCAGCGTCGTCTTTCCGCAGCCGGAAGGGCCAAGCAGCGAGAAGAATTCCTTCTCGTAGATATCAAGCGTGAGGTTGTCGACGGCAACAAAATCGCCGAAGCGTTTGGTGATATTCTCGAAGCGGATGAAGGGGACCGCATTCGGATCGGTCCAGGGAGAGAATTTGCGTTTTACCGGTCCGAGAGTTTTCGCCATGCCTTGCCCCGCTTGCGATCCTTGGAAACTGAAAGGGCGGGTAAAAGCCCGCCCTTGGATTGTCAGCTATCAGCTGCCGGTCTTGATCTGCGTCCAGACCCGATTCAGCACGCGCTGTTCCTTGGGTCCGTAAGGCGAGATGGTGAAGAGCTTTGCCACCACATCTTCCGGCGGATAGACCGACGGATTTTCCAGCACTTCCTTATCGACGAACTTCTGCGAGGCAAGGTTGCCGTTGGCATACTGGACATAGTTGGAGGCCTTGGCGATGACTTCCGGCTTCATCAGGTAGTTGATGAAGGCGTGCGCCTCTTCGACATTCTTCGCATCCGCCGGGATCGCGAGGTTGTCGAACCACATATAGGTGCCTTCCTTGGGGATGACGAACTCGACCTTGACGCCGTTGCCAGCTTCTTCGGCGCGCGACTTCGCCTGCAGCACGTCGCCCGACCAACCGATGGTGATGCAGCTGTCGCCGTTAGCGAGCTCATCTATATAGGCCGAGGCGTTGAACGTCTTCACGAAAGGACGGATCTTCTTGAAGACCTCGCCGCCGGCTTCCAGATCGGCAGTTTCCTTGCTGTCCGGGTTCTTGCCGACATAGTTCATGGCGATGGCGAACGTTTCGTCGGAGGCATCGAGAATGTTGATGCCGCAGGACTTCAGCTTTTCTGCGTTTTCCGGCTTGAACAGGACGTCCCAGCTGTCGATCGGCACATCGCCGAGCGCTGCCTTCACCTTGTCGACATTATAGCCGATGCCGGTGGTGCCCCACATGTAGTTGACGGCATATTCGTTGCCAGGATCATATTTTGCCAGACGCTCGGACACGAGCGGCCACATGTTGGTGAGGTTCGGCAGCTTCGACTTGTCGAGCTTCTGGAACACTCCGGCCGTGATCTGGCGGGCAAGGAACGGACCGGTCGGGACAACGACGTCATAACCCGAGCCGCCGGCAAGCAGCTTGGTTTCCACGAGATCATTGCTGTCAAAAACGTCGTAAACGACCTTGATGCCGGTTTCCTTGGTGAAATCCTCGAGAATGGACTCATCGATATAGTCCGACCAGTTATAGACGTGGACGACCTTTTCCTGCGCAAAAGCGGAGGAGCCAAGGGCGGTAACAGCAAGTGCTGCCGCCATTCCAAGCAGGTGGGTTCTCATGATTTCTCCTGTTTCTTTTTTCTCCGCGGGTGCCCCCACGCAGGAATTCCCTCTGTATTTGAACGTGAGAGTAGAAAGGATTTTTACGACCTACAAGTGGGAATGTGCACTGCGGAATGACTTGCCCCCAAGGCTTGTCGTGCAAATTACCCAAGGGGCTACTGAAAGTCGAAGGCGCTGAGGCCGGTCACCATTTCGTCAAGCCCGAGCGGGCGTGTGATCGGCGGCTCGGCACGCGACAGACAGGCCTTGCGCTCGCAGATGCGGCAGGCGGGGCCGGATTCGACGGCAAAGCCGGTGGCCGGCAGCGCCGCGGCATAGGCCACATCGGCTGCAAAGCCGATATCGCAACCGATGAGGATCGCCGTACGTCGGATCCGCTCGCCGAAATCCGCCTGCGGACCTTCCAGCGTTCTCGACACGGTGAGAAAGGCGTCCTCTTCCGGCATCTCCACGCGATCGACGAGGATGCGGCCGGGCTCGGCAAAGGCGGAATGGATGCCGAGCTTGGGACAACGGCCACCGAAGCGGGATTGCGGAAAGCCTTGGGCGCCCGCGCGACGCACGACATTGCCAGCGTGATCCATCTCCATGAGGAAGAAAGGAATACCGGCAGCGTCCGGCCGACAGAGGGAGGTCAGGCGGTTTGCAGCCTGTTCGAAGGAGACATCGAAGCGGGCGCGCAGGATATCGATATCGTAACGGGCGCGCTGTGCGGCCGCCAGAAACGCCGCGTAGGGCATGAGCAGCGCATGGGCCGCATAACGGGCAAGCTCGAAGCGGGCGATACGCCGGGCTTCTGCCGTCTGCAGGGACAGGCCGTCCAGCTCCGCATCGATTTCCGTCGCCATTGCCAGCAGTGCGACTTCAGTCGCCAGTTCCCGGTTGCGATCGAAGGGCGAGAGGCGCTCCGAGAGGAAGAGCCGCATGCTGTGGCGATCGTAACGGCGACGCAAGCTCGGCATAACGTGAGAGGGAAGCGTGCGGACGGTTATGCCACGCTCGTTCTTCAGCCATGTGCGTAGGGCGGAGGGTAGGTCGTCTCCGGCGGAGAAGGTCTTTGCCAGAGCCTCTGCCGCATCCTCCAGGCGGGGAAAAAAGTTCGGGCGACGTTCCAGCGACTGGCGCACCTCATCCATCGGCATTCGGCTGCTGCTGGTTGCCATCTCGCGGCCTTCGCTTGCCAGCAGGACCGCGAGATCGGAAAGCCGGCCCGCCTGTTCGCGATAGGCGCGATAGAGTTTTACCGTGGCGAGTGCCGCATTGGGCGCCGCTTCCGCGACTTCGACAATTTCCTGATCGCCGGGGATTTCACCGGCCAGGAGCGGATCTGCAAAAACTTCGCGCAGCTGGGGGGCAAGCCCGCCGCCCTCCCCCTGGAGCGCATCGAGATCCACCTTGTAGGTGGAGGCGAGCTTCAACAGAAGCTGCACCGTCAGCGGCCGCTGGTTGCGCTCGATCAGGTTGAGATAGGAGGGAGAGATTTCCAGCGCGCCTGCCATGGCGGTCTGGGTCAAACCAAGCCCGAGCCGGACCCGCCTGACGCGGCCTCCCGCAAATACCTTCCGCTCCACTATAGACCTCCTCCTGTCAAAGTTTTACGCGGCTTCGATTTTACAATATTTACAAAACTCAACTCGCTTCTGTGTAAGTCGTGACATCGTAACTTCTTTTATATCATGCACTTATAGAATTAACATTCGTCATTCTGTAAATATTTCACATGAGCTTTCGGGCCTGATCCAAAGTTCAAAACCAGTGGGAGAGAGACAGATGACAGATTTTTACAAGCTCGTTGCCAATGCGCCTGACGGCCGGTTCGACGGGATCACCCGCCCCTATTCGGCTGAGGACGTGCAGCGGCTGCGCGGCTCGATCGAGATCCGTTATTCGCTGGCGGAAAAAGGTGCGAACCGGCTGTGGGAGCTTTTGAAAGCTGAGGATTTCGTCAATGCGCTCGGCGCCATGACTGGCAATCAGGCGATGCAGCAGGTGCGCGCGGGCTTAAAGGCCATCTATCTCTCCGGCTGGCAGGTGGCGGCGGACAGCAATACCGCATCCTCGATGTATCCGGACCAGTCGCTTTATCCGGCCAATGCGGCACCGGAACTGGCGCGGCGGATCAACCGCACCCTGCAACGCGCCGACCAGATCGAGACGTCCGAGGGCAAGGGGCTTTCGGTCGAGACGTGGTTTGCGCCGATCGTTGCCGATGCAGAAGCCGGGTTCGGCGGACCGCTCAACGCTTTCGAGATCATGAAGGCGTTTATCGAGGCTGGCGCCGCGGGCGTTCATTTCGAGGACCAGCTGGCGTCCGAAAAGAAATGCGGCCATCTGGGCGGCAAGGTGCTGATCCCGACTGCGGCGCACATCCGCAACCTGACTGCGGCGCGGCTTGCCGCCGACGTCATGGGCGTACCGACGCTGGTGATTGCCCGCACGGATGCGGAAGCTGCAAAGCTTCTGACCTCGGATATCGACGAGCGCGACCGGCCCTTTGTCGATTACGATGCCGGGAGGACGGCGGAAGGGTTCTATCGAGTGAAGAACGGGCTTGAGCCCTGCATTGCCCGTGCCGTCGCTTACGCTCCGCATTGCGACCTGATCTGGTGCGAGACGTCGAAACCGGATCTGGAGCAGGCGCGCAAGTTTGCCGAGGGCGTGCACCGGGAACATCCGGGCAAGATGCTGGCTTACAATTGCTCACCGTCGTTCAACTGGAAAAAGAACCTCGACGACGCGACGATCGCGAAATTCCAGCGGGAACTGGGGGCGATGGGCTATAAGTTCCAGTTCATCACGCTCGCCGGGTTCCACCAGCTGAATTTCGGCATGTTCGAACTTTCTCGCGGTTACAAGGACCGGCAGATGGCCGCCTATTCAGAGCTGCAGGAGGCGGAATTCGCTTCCGAGATCAACGGATATACGGCGACCAAACACCAGCGCGAAGTCGGCACCGGTTATTTCGATGCCGTGTCGATGGCGATCACCGGCGGGCTGTCGTCGACGACCGCGATGGGAGAGTCCACCGAGCATGCACAGTTCCGGCCGGCGGCGGAGTGAGCCGCAAAGTCCCCTCCCCACCCTCCCCCCCCGTCTCTTATACAAATCT